>DASZFU010000013.1:0-100022 GCA_035939495.1 Candidatus Angelobacter sp.
GATACGCAGGGCTTCGAGGTCATCGAGTTGGTCTTTGAGGGTAAAGGTCTTCCCGGCAGCTACTGGATTTGAGCGCCCAGTCCCCCGCTGATCATAGAAGACCACCCTGCGGTTTTTTGCCAGCGAGTCCCAGGCGCTCGAAAGATGCAAATAGGTGTGATCAAATCCCGGACCGCCATTGGCGACCACCAGCGGAATGCCGCCAGAGCCGCTGACCTCGTAGTAAATCGGAACTCCATTGGCTTCGAAGCGTGAGCCATTCTCATCTCGGGCGAAGCATTGCACACTCAAGAAGCCAAGCGCCGAGATTGCCAAAAGTTTAGAGAGAATTCCTGGACGTTTCATTCGTTGCTCCATACATTTTGAGGAATCAACATTGTACAGACCAGGACGAATGACCAGGGGTACTCACGTTGCCGCTGGGAGGGGTTTAACAGAATGCGGCTAAAAAATTAAGCCCTCCTGGGGGAGTCAGGAGGGCCAATCGGGAACAGCTTAGTTACCTTACTCTTGCGGGGGTTTGTTGCTGTTTGGCTGCTGATTGCTGCTGGAACCGGGGGAAGCCGGCGTCGCTGGCTCCTGCGCCGGGCTTGCATTCGTCGATGAAGCGGAGGCCAAGTCGCCCAGGCCATTCTTCATCAGACTGATCTCAACTCGTCCGCCGCGAATGCGAGTTTGCTTCGTACCTTCGGTTGCCTGGATGGGGACATTTCCCATGCCCACGGTGTAGATGCGGTATACAGGAATCTCGTGATTCAGCACCAGATAACGGACTACGCTCTGGGCCATCTGCCGCGAGTTCTCAATGGCGGTTGCACCCCGTCCGGACGAGAAGCCCTGAACTTCAAGGATGTAGCCTTTCTGGTCTTTCAGAGTGGTCGCCATTCCATCAAGCGCCTCTTTGGCATTCTTGCTGAGGGCTGCCTGACCTGGACGGAAGCGGATTTCAGCCTGTGTTACCGGCTGGTATTGATCGATCTTGGAAACAGTCTGCTCGACCGTGCCGATCCTCGTGGTCGCTTGCTGGGCAGATTGCTGTGCCTGGTTGGCGCGGTTGCCGGCGTCTACGGCATGAGCATCGGCGTCGTTGGCCTTGCCCATAGCTTGGCGGATACCTTCGGTCGCGCGGGTGTCTACATCGGCGATCATGCGTGCATTCTTCGCGGTGAGCTCATCCAGTTCGTTCACGCGGCCACGAATCGGGTCAAGCTGCCGATTGACATATTTTTTACGGGCAAATGGGTTGATTTTTCCCCAGAAGCCCTCTTTCCGCTCATACTTCAACGGCTCATGGGCGGAATTGCCCTGATCGCTGCTCTGGGCTTGCTGCTGGGCCGGAGCAGATTGCTGATCCGGTGAGGCGTTCGAATTCTGTTGAGCGGCTGCCGGCAAAACCAGGGCTGCAGCCAGGGGGAGTGAAAGTAAATAATATCTCTTCATTGCGCAAATTCCTCCGAACCAGGTGGGTCGTTCATACCATCGGGGGAGCTTAAGACAGGGTAGAAAGCCCCAACCTCGACCGTCTTCGGCTTTCTCGTAGTACATTCCTATTGCCAAACTTGGCAATAGAACTTAGAATTTTACCGCCTTTGTTTTCATTGAGTTGCAACCAACGAATCTTTTGAGGTCAGAGTAGGGCAAGGTAAATTTTGCTCGATTTCGAGCGACGATGCTTATGATTTTTTCTTCAATAGTCGTTCTCTTATCAGCGTCCTTAGTATCCCAGGGCGCGCCTGGACCTCAGGAAGCCATCGTTCAAGAGAGCACTGCAGTGCAGAGAAAATGCCGGTGTTGCTCCTGAATGTAATTGTCGGTCATGCCCGCGAGGTAATCGCAAACGATGCGGTGCAAAGGCTCATGTTGCATCTTTCCCTGGTAGCTGGGCGGCAGTTCACCGGGCGATTTCATGAAAAACTCAAAGAGCTCTGAGACCACCCGCTCTGCCCTCTGATGATCAGCTTCGAGAGCAGGACTGAAGTAAAGATTCTGATAAAGAAATGCTTTAGCCTGTTGCCGTTCCTCTTCGACCTCAGGACTGAAGGCCAATAATCTCTCCGCGTATTTTCGTACATCGTTCACTGACTGCACGCCGGAGTCAGTAATTCGCTTCCGGGTATTCACAATTAAATCGCTCACCAGACGATCGAGCAAACGTTTCAGAGTCTCATTGAACTTCAATTTTGGAGTGGCACTGGGGTAAATGAGGCTGACTTCATGGTAGAGGCGTCCAAATGGCGGCAATCCATCGCAAATCTGCTCCAGGGGCAAAATCCGGGCTTCAAGACCGTCATCGAGGTCCGCAGTGCTGTAAGCAATTTCATCAGTGAAGTCAATGAGTTGTGCCTCCAGAGGCGGACGCTGGTCGAGCAGGTACTCTCCTAATTGCGGGAATTCCGCTTGGTCGTATTCTCGTGAGTGCTTGATGATTCCTTCGCGCACCTCAAACGTAAGGTTCAGTCCAGGGAAGTCCGCATAGCGGTGCTCAAATTGCTCCACTGTACGCAACGCATGGAGGTTGTGGTCGAAAGGATCTCCGTAGGTGTGCATGGCAGCGTCAAGCGTTCGCTCGCCTGCGTGTCCAAAAGGAGGATGGCCGATATCGTGAACCAGAGCCAGAGTCTCGACCAGGTCTTCATTGAGATGCAGCTCCGCCGCAATGGTACGTGAAATCTGGGAAACCTCAATCGTGTGCGTAAGCCGGTTGCGGAAATGGTCGGAATAGCGGTGCGTAAAAACCTGTGTCTTATTTTCAAGGCGGCGGAAGGCCCGCGAATGGACCACGCGGTCGCGGTCTCGCTGAAAATCGTTGCGATAAGGATGGCTCGGCTCGGGATAGCGCCGTCCGCAGCTCTGTTCCGGACGCAACGCGTAAGACGCAAGCATGATAATAAGTCTAACGCATTGCCGAAATCAGCTAATCGTTAAAAATTGAGGGCTTCGGAGATAGAAATGGCTGACGGGTATCACCACCGTCAGCCAATAATAGAATTAATAGAGGCGGAAGTTTACTTCGATGGCGGCATAAACATCCACAGGCCGACCATCTTTGGTCCTGGCTGGCTCAAATTTCCACAGCCTCACTGTTTCCAAGGCTTTCTCGTCGAGCCCCATACCCAAGGAACGTGCTACCTGGGCATTATGGACACGGCCATCTGCTCCGACCAGCACTCGCAAGACAACCACGCCCTGGTATTTTGCTTTCCGGGCCTCTTCTGAGAATTCCGGATCGGGAGAGTAGATTAGTTTAGGCTGAGACGCCCCGCCATAGCCGCCATCTCCACCACCGGAACCGTAGCCATTACCGGGTCCGTAGCCTCTTCCGTGTCCTGATCCGTAGCCCCCTCCTGAACCGCTACCCACGCCACTGCCGACGCCCGTGCCGCTCGAGGGAGTCATCAACTTAGAGAGCTGATCGCCGATCTGCGGTTGTTGGGGCAGCTTGAGATCAGCCACCACAGTAGGCTCAACCATGATTTTCGATTCGGTTACAGGACGAATCACAACCGGCGGAGCCAGTTGGACCTTTGACATTTTTGGAGGGCCACCTTTGGAAGCCTCAAGCTTGCTGTTTTCACCACCCCCGCCTCCACCCCCGGCTTTTCGGGAAGGGGTCATAGGCAGGTAGGGGGAAATGATCGTGACAGTATCGGATTTAGGCGGTTGCTTAATAGTCTGGACTGCCACTCGACCAAGCCAGATGATCAACGCCACCGCTGCCACATGGCTGACAAATGATAAGAAGAAATTCTCAGGCCGCGTCTGATAAAGACCATACCCAGCTCCGAACATGGGCACGTCTCTTGGCTGGACTGGCTGGGCTCCAGGTGCCCCCGGCTGATTAGCGCTGTTATCTTTGTTTTCGAGCACAGACATGTACCCACAGTATAGACGGTCTTCTGGTCAAAAAGTTCCTAAACCTGAGTTCAGGGATTGTTAATTTTAATTAATTTCCACCAAACCAACAACTTACCTGTGAAATATAGATGCAAAAAAGCCCTTCAGCCGGGCAAAAAATCCTTTCTTTTCTCTCTTCTCTGTGGATACAGGGGCCTTCTTCGCGGGAACTGGATCCAAGGGTTCCATCGTTGCTTGCAAAGTAAAGACATCGGGGAGCGTAGAAAACTGAATCTTTGCCGGCATGTACGCTGGTTCGGGCTCAGGAGCCGTCCCTGCCGCATTACCCGTATTGCCACGGAATACCAGAGGCACATCTACTTTGACGCGCACATCGTCTGCCTTCTGCGGCGGCAATTCCGCGGTCGGATTGGCTTCGGGGTTTTCCTGGGCACGCAACACCGGAGGTTGTGGCGCAGGGCAGCCGCAGTCGATCCCGCTGGAAAAATGGTCGCCGAGCTTTCCTTTGGCAAACAACACTTGCTCGTCGGGCTTGACCTGGTACGTGCCGGTACCCATCGACTCAGAGACGATAATGCCGGAGGTATTGCCTCGTAAGCTCCTGACGCATGTGTCTCCACGGTTGTTGAACCCCAGAGCGAAATGAAAGGTTCCGGGGCCGACAAGCTGCAATTTGAAATCAGGAGTGATGAGCGTGTCGGTCAGAACATTGATGGGATAGTTGATTTCCAATGAGCCAGTATCCAAAGCCAGCAACAAGCCCTCAGTATTCGGAATGGCATTTACGCTCATGCTGCTTTGCGGACAAATGCGGACCTGCCCGCCACGGGAAAGAATCAGTGATGCCACAGACTGCCCAGCCGAAAGTTGGGAGCCGCTGGTCACACTCATACCGCTGCCGGCAAGCAACGCGGCGTTGTGGGCGCCGTCTTCCGTTGGGAAAAGTTCGCCAATCACAGAAGGAGACTGGGCCCAGGACCATGGACAGACAGAAAGGAACCCTATCCAGGCAAAAAACAGTTTCAAATTTCCTTTTAGGATCAAAGCCACAACGTTTGGAATTCCAGTTTTCAGGTCTGATGCACAAAATCGTACTTTTCAATAGCTACAGCTACACCCTGCTCGGCGCCGTCTTGAGTCACCCGCACGACCCGTCCGGTGCAATGAACGCGAACGGGGTCGGCGAGAGTAATCTCCGGCGGCAAAGTCATGACAAAATCGATCGCAATTCCCTCTTCAACTTTCGAGTTCATGTAAAAAAAGACGCCCCGCGAGCTCACATCACGCGTATGACCGGCCACATCGCCGGCGCCGTGGTTGGGGAATTTCACCGTAATTGGCAGGTCGAGAGAAAAACGCCTGGTTGACCGTTGATCCGTTTGAGGCTTTGCCATGGCGGCCTCCAGAAGACATTGTTGTTGCAGAGATTGTAACGCAACCTTAGAGAGCAAGAAAATTCTTAAGCAACAACCTGCCGGAATCCGTCAGAACGCTCTCCGGATGAAACTGCACGCCTTCCACCGGAAAGCGCCGATGGCGAAGACCCATAATGACACGTGTTCCATCAACTTCCCGGGTCTCAGCGCTGATCTCCAGCTCCCGTGGAAGCCCCTCTTCAGAGACGATCAGGGAGTGGTAGCGGGTCGCCGGCATGGGATGTGGGATATTGCGAAAAATGGTTTTGCCATCATGTTCGATCTGGCTAACCTTACCATGCATGATCTTTGACGCCCTTATGACGTTCCCGCCAAAGGCGGCGCCGATAGCCTGATGGCCGAGGCAAACTCCAAGAATCGGGATTTTCCCGGCAAAATGCTTAATCAAATCAATGCTGATTCCGGCTTTCTGCGGAGTGCAGGGGCCGGGTGAGATCACAATGTGATCGGGTTTTTGCTCTTCAATCTCTTCAGGAGTCACCTGGTCATTGCGCCGCACCTCGACTCTTTGACCCAGTTCACCCAGGTATTGCACAAGGTTGTAGGTGAAGGAATCGTAGTTGTCGAGGACAAAAACCATAGGTGAGCATAAACAGTCTAGCAGATGGAGGAATGGATGATTTGTGTTGGCCACCCTGGCAAATACGGACTTAACCCTACTTGTTGATGATTAGTAGACTATTCTTTGGCGCGCCGCTACTCGTACGCCAGCGCATCAATGGGGTCTTTTTGGGCAGCCTTGAAAGCTGGATAGATTGCCCCAAAAAGCGCGCCAACGACGGCGATCACGGCTGCATAAAATATCCACGGCCCGGTAATCTGGACTGGCAGCGTAGGCCACTTGCCTCGTATTCCCGCTCTAGCCACAATACTGACTACAATCCCAAAAATGATGCCGGCAATCGCCAAAACGAGCGTTTCGCGGAGGATGATCCGCATAACATAAAGCTTCGATGCGCCCAGCGATTTCAGAATGCCAATTTCCCGGGTGCGCTCCATCACCGCCGTGTACATCGATTGGAAGATCACGATGAACCCAACGACCACAGAGATGCCGATGACGATGTTAATGAAAATGGAAAGCCCCGGAATCCTGTCGGCGGACATCAACGAAAGAAACTCTTCAGTGGAGACGATGTTATAGCCTTCAAGGACCGTCTTAAGCTGTTCTGCAACTGCGCCTGCATTTTTCGGATCGTCCACTTTGACATAAAAAATCGAAGCTTTGTTCGGCGCCCCAATTAGATCCTGCATGATTGTAATCGGAATATAGCGGCGCGCGCCCCGGCCGTGAAGAACAATTCCCGTCACCGTGAATTTATGATTGAGAGTGTCGACGGTCGATCCTACGCGCACTTTATTTGAATTGGCATAATAGTCGTCTACGATAACACTGTCAGGACCCTGGAATGGCCCTCCATGAATGTATTGGAGCGGCCCACCCAGCTTTTCGAAAGAATCCAGATCGATCCCATTGATTGCTTCCAAGGTGTTGCTCGAAGTTATCGAGGCCACGACTGGAGAGACCACAACCACGTGCGGTTGTTTCCGAAGAAGATCGGCAATCGCCATAGGCATGGGAGCGCCACTGAATGCCGTCAGGATGCTGGTTCCCGGCGGCCTGACCATCACGTCAGCGCCAATCCCCTGGGTGCGCTGCTTGGAATCGTTCAGCAAGCCCAACGCAAGCCCTACAATCAAAAGGATCAGCGTTACCTCTACCGCCACAGCAATGATGCTGATGATGGAACGAACCGGCCGATAGGCCAGGTTGGCGACGATCATTTTGTTCATAGCTAATTCTGCTTCGGTTTGGCTTTCGCTGCCTGGTTTTCGGCCGCGGTGGTCCGGTTCTGGTCATCGAGATTAATGAGCTGAGAGCCAGATGGTTGGCTTAAGACGAACTGCTCATCTTTTAGGGGCTCGTTCAAGTGGGACTTCGTGACGTTGAGAACGATTTCGTATTCCTCTTTCGGACGATCAATTGTAATGCTGGTGGGCAAAAGAGTTCCTCCACCGAAGTCGGTAAAGGTTTCATAGAAAACGTCGGTGAGCAATTCGCCGTTTTTGCCATAGATGAACTGGCGGTGCGGCAGCAGGTCAGTGCGGCTGAAGACAATCCTGCGCGAAAGAATGTAGCGGTCATCTTCTTTTTCTTTGCGGAGCACAATCACGACGTAGTCGTCCTGTTCGACATCTTTGTGTATTTTGGGGTCTTTCACGGTTTCTGTGCTCTGCTCCAGCACGGCAATCTCGTTTTGGTCGATGGGTTTCAACAAGAGCGCATCCAGAATCGTTTGCGGCCGCAGGTTCTCCAAAGGTTTGTCCGAGGGCTTACCCACCTGGTTCGTGCCGACAAAGAACTTTTTTTGAGGGGGAATGGACAGCTCAAAGCTTTGGCCATTGCTCACCATGTCGAACAAGGTGCTTCGCACGACTGGAGCCAATCCGATCATCCGCAGCATCGCCGGTTTGCGGATCAGGAGATAGCCGCTGATTTCCTGATAATCGGTCACCTTCCCTTTTCTCGGGCCACCAACCGAAGTGTCAATATCTATATTGGCGTTGAGGGTCTGCAGATGAGCAGCGCTGTTATTGATGGTTTCCACCAACTGTTCCAGAGTTGCTTTTTTCAAGTCGGCTGTGCTGACTCGCACTTTGGGATCATGGGTTCTAAAAATACAGCCGGTCAGTGGCAACAACGTCAGGAACAGAAAACCACATCTCATGGTGCGAAAAATGATCGTATGAAAAGCTGGATATTTAAGCATCTAAAAAATAGAATTCCTTTATATATATAAGTATATAGAACTAAGATGCGCAAGCGGCATTGCGCGACATTCAGCGTCCCTGTCCCACAGCTCGCCTGTATGCTGCTACATTTCCGGCGTGCTCTGCTTCCGTCCGGGCAAAGCGATGATGCCCTTCATTGTCGCTGACAAAAAAAAGAAAGCCGGTATTGGCAGGATGTATGGCTGCCTCCAGCGATGCCTTTCCAGGATTGCAGATTGGGCCCGGGGGCAGGCCAGAGTATTTGTACGTATTGTAGGGGGAATCAAACTGCAAGTCCGATTGATAGATCGTACCACGATATCGATTATTGAGCAGCGCGGCATAGATTACCGCCGGATCAGTTGCCAAAACCATGTTCCTGGCGAGCCGGTTATTGAAGACGCTGGCCACAATGGGCCGCTCCTCCGGAGCTCCTGTTTCCTTTTCGACGATGCTGGCCATGGTAACAGCCTGGTGAAAGTTGCCAGACAAGCCCACCTCCCGTGCAGCTTGGCGAAAACGGCGCACCATGGCGGCCGCCATGTCATGGGGGGATTGTGTGCGTGTGAAATGGTAGGTGTCGGGGAAGAGATAGCCTTCGAGACTCGGCGCCGTCGGATCCAGATCGCGTACCATGGCCGACTCCTTACGGGCCACCTGCAGGAACTGATCTTTAGCTCCCAGGCCCGAAGTTTCCAGCGCTGTGGCAATGTCGAACATATTGAATCCCTCGGGAATGACCACCGTGTGGAAGTAGATGTCCCCGCGGCTGATCCGGTCAAAAACCTCCAACGCAGTGGCGGGATGTTCAAAGGAATATTCCCCGGCCTTGAGGGACTTGTGCCCCTTCACATACCGCCAAAAAAGAAACGCAGATTCACTGCGGATGATTCCGGCGTTCTTAAGGTCCGCGGCGATGCGCCGCGCCGAAGAGCCGGTCTTGAGTTGCACGAGCACTTGAGACTCCGGACCAGCCGGTAACAAAAGCCCATAGGCGAGAAAACCGGCAATGAGAACAATAGAGATAATGAAAAGCCGAAAGAGGAAACGAAACATATTTGTATTCTTATTGTAAAAGCCTCGATTGTCTTTTGAAGATCCCGAGGCGCGAACTGTAGGACACGAAAGGGCGCTTCTAATGGATGCTTCTGGCCTGGAGAAAGGATTGCAAAATAAGTACGGCGGCCATGCGATCCACGGCCTGGGCACGTTTTTGAATGCTTATCTCCAATTCCCGCAGTACGCGATTGGCCTCTGCCGAGGTAAGCCTCTCGTCCCAGAGATGCACCGGCAATTTGAATTTCTGCCGCAATTCTTCGGCAAAATGAGCCGCCTTTTCCGATTGGATTCCTTGTTCGCCGCTCATCCGCAATGGGTTCCCCAGAACAATCTCGCGCACATCGTACTCACGAATGATTTGGCCAAGACGGGAAAAATCGCTGCGCTTGTTCTTGCGTTGAAGAGTTTCAATTCCCTGGGAGGTAATGCCCAGCAGGTCGGAAACTGCCAGCCCCATCCGGCGGGAGCCGTAATCGATGGCCAATATGCGTCGCGCAACTTCCACATTGGCGATTATACGGGAGCCGTGAAGTCAGCAGTCAGCACTCGGCATTCAGCCCGCAAGCATTTTGGGCTAACGAAAATAGAGACTCTTTGTCGGTCATAGTTGCTCCGCATTGATTATGGCAATCTTCCGACTGATTATTCAACGGTTTTGCTTGGTTCCTCTGCGCTCTTTGCGTCCTCTGCGGCTAGACAACTTGGTGCAGCCTACTGATTTTAATTCGCGTTCATTCGTGTGGATTCGTGGCTAAATGGTTTTGATTTGGCTCTCCACTAACTGCGCGATGGCTGCCTAAGATCAATGACTGTTCCAAAACCGATCACCCGATCTCCCGATCACGTGCGATCACCCGATTGCATATCCGTTTTAGCAAACTCGCCAGAAAGTTAGCTTTCAATTGGACCACGGTCTAGGTGTGGTCGAGTGGCTGAATGCTAATTGCTGACTGCTGAGTGCTTCTTCCCCAACATCGCTTCCGCCTGCTCCCGGCAGCGGTCTAGCATCGCTTGCATCTGCTCGTGAAACGCTATCATTTCCTCCTCGGTGGCTTGTGCCGGGACATGCAGGGTTGTGCTTCCAAAGCCTGCCACCCGGGAAAATGGTTTGGGGATCATCATGCGGTCCCAGGAGTTGAGAACCCACGCACGTTCTACTGCTATATAAAAGCACACGATACCCTCTCCCGATCTCTTCGCCAGCAGGATAGGTCCTGGCTTGGCCACGTAGATGGGACCGCGTGGGCCATCGATAGTAAAAGCTACGGGATGCCCTTTATCCAGCTCTTGTTTCATGCCCATGAGCGCCCCCACAGCACCTCGTGAGCTGGAGCCACGAACTGCGCCAAACCCGAGTTTCTTGATAATGCGGGCGATGTATTCTCCGTCGAAGCTGCGACTGGTCATCACGGCCACATTTCTGTTTCGAAACCGGTGTGCAACCGGGATTACGCAACGGTGCCAAAAGCAGTAGATGCCAATCGGGGAACTGGCGCCATCGCTAAGGCAGCCTTCTTCCACCGCAGTCTGGAAACGCAAAGTGGGGCCGATGAGCCGGATGAAGAGATATCCGGCCCAGGTTATCAGCCATAAGAGAAGACGCTGCCGCAAAGAAAAACGGGCAGCGTCATTTTTTTGGGATGCATTCACGAGTGCAATCTATGCATAGCGAAGCCATTTGATGATTTCGGGCAACGTCGGCTTCTTGCCATACATGAGGATGCCCACGCGATAGATGCGTCCGCAAAGCCAAACCATGCCGGCAATCGTTGCAATCGTGACCGCAAGGGAAAGCGCGATCTGCCACGGATTGGGTGTCTGGACGGCAATCCTGCTAAACATAATAAGCGGCGAGGTAAACGGGAATATCGATGCCCATACGGCAATGGTGGAATTTGGGAACTGGATCACATTGAACATTATTCCCAAAGAAGCTGCCAAGGGAAGAACTGCCAGGAATTGTAGCTGCTGCGCTTCCTGCTCCGAGTTCACCATAGCGCCGATGGCCGCGTACAGAGTGCTATATAAAGCGAATCCCAGCAGGTAATACACAGCAAATGCTGCCAGCATCTGCCATGTTATGACTCCCTTGAGTTGGTCCCCATTGGCAACCAGATTTCCGCCCATCATGGCGACCGCGGCGGTAATCCAAATTACAATCTGGGTCAATCCTACTGCGCCCACTCCCAGGATTTTGCCGGCCATCATCTCACCAGGACGAGAGACGGAAAGCATTACTTCCATAATCCGCGACGTTTTTTCGTCAAGAACGGCCCGCATTACGTTGATCCCATACAAAAGCACCGACATGTAAAGAATCATCACCATAATGAAGCTCACGATAAATGTGACCTGCGGATCAGCAGTCCCAGATCCGGCAGGATTCTCGGGATTGACGTCCAAACGCTTCAAGACTTTATCGATTTCTGGATCGCTTAAGCCTTTGGCCTTAAGCGCCTCGCGATGAAGGGCGCGGTCCACACCGATCCCGATCGATGCGTTTTGAATAAAGCTGGAAGTGTCGCGCGTGATGAAGGGTATCTTTTCCGCTGCCAGGGCGTCGTCGGTTGCCCATATCACGCCATCAAGCTGCTTGTCGCGCACCTTCTTTGCCAATGCGGCGCGCTCCTCTGTCGAAGTGTTGGTGTCTACATCCACGCTCAGGTCGGATTGCGTCTCAGGGGATCGCTTGAGGCTGTTCTTCTTGGAGTCCGCTATTTGTTTGTTCTGCTCCTCCTGCGCCTTTGTCAATTCATGACGGATGTTCTCTGCGGTTTGGGTTCGAGAGGCCACCACGATCAGATGCTTGGCCCCGCGAGACATGGGATTCATCAGAATGCCGGGACCGAGCAGGAACCCGGCCATCATCAAAGGTATGAGAATGGTCATGATAAGGAACGATTTGGTCCGAACCCGTTCCAGGTATTCGCGGCGTGCAATCAAAAATATGTTATGCATCGGTTTTCCCCACCACCTCGATAAAGATTTCTTCCAGCGAAGGTTCCATCAATTCAAACCTGTTGATACGCGAGCGCTCCGTAGCCATCTTCAAGAGCTGCTGAGAATCGGCTCCAGGAGCCAACCGCACCTCCACGTAGTTCCCGTAATTGTTATACGATCCCACCAGAGGATTACCCTCAAGAAATGCGCCGTTGCCGTCGTATTGAATTTGGATATTGTTTTTCCCGTAGCGGGCCTTGATCTGCTTCAGCTCTCCTTGCAAGACGGCCACTCCTTTATTGATCAGGCAGATCGAGTCGCAAAGCTTTTCCACCTGGTCCATGCGGTGAGTGGAAAATAGGATGGTCTTGCCTTGTTTCTTCAACTCCAGCATCACGTCCTTCAAGAGTGAAGCGTTGACCGGATCAAGCCCGAAGAATGGCTCATCCATGATGACAAAATCCGGATCATGCAACAGGGCAGCGATGAACTGGATTTTTTGTTGCATGCCTTTGGAGAGCTCTTCAACTTTATTCTGGAGCTTCTCGGCAATCTCCAGCTTCTGGCACCACTCCGTGGCTTTTTGCCGGGCATTGGCTGCGCTCATGCCATGCAACTCGCCGAGAAAAACCAGTTGATCGAGGACTTTCATCTTCTTGTAGAGGCCCCGTTCTTCAGGCAGGTAGCCCACTCGCTGCAGTTGGGGCCGATGGAACGATTGGTCGAACATTCGTATTTCTCCTGAATCAGGAGCCGTGATGCCGATCATCATGCGAATGGTGCTGGTTTTGCCTGCTCCATTGGGACCGAGCAGGCCAAATACGGTCCCTTGCGCGATGTTGAAGGAAAGATTGTCGACTGCCACAAATTGGTCGTATGTCTTTCGGACATTGTTCAGTTCTATGGTGTGCATGTAAAGAGATTCCTGCGCTCAGAATATACGGGAGTGGAGACTTTTAGGTTACACGATTTCGAGATAATGGTCGATCCAATTCCGCACCTCGGCCCGAGCCGGGTCGGCAGGATCAAAACGCATTCCGTAAAGTTTTTCCGATTCACGCGACCAGCAAACCGAAGCCTGAACGCCGACCCGCTGCTGGCCGGGCAGCACAAATTCCACTCGTACTCGGCCGTCGGAGGGAATGGATGATTCGCAGCGAACCGACATCCCTCCGGCGCTTACCTCTACAGTCATGGCGAACAGGTTCTTGGCGCCGCTTTGGATAGAAGCTTCAACGACTACGGGAATCCTTACATAGCGCCGCAACTCGTGGAGAACCAGCAAGTGAGTGGCCCGGGCAATTTTCAGAACGCTCTGCTTCTCCAGAGGCTCATCGAATACCGCATTGATGCCATAGCTCGAAAAGCGCATTGCCTCCTTGAAGTTGCGGGCAATACCATACAGAATGATGCGCCGGTTGGAGCTTGAATTCCGGGTAACGCTTAAGACCTTTTCTGCATCCGGATCATAAAGCCGCAGGATGCACGCCTCGAACTTTTGCTTGCTCAAGAGAGGCATGGGGTCTCCCGCAATTGGAACGATCTGGACATCGAATTGCCTGAAGCAATCTTGCAGCATGACATTCGTTGCTGCATCCAGATGGAGCGTGGCAATGCGGGCGCTGACTTTTTCTGAAACAGAGGTCCCTGATGCACTCATAACCAACACTTTCCTGAATTACTTTGATGCAGAGCTTTCTTTTCGACAAGAAGCGGCCATCACGCGGTTTCTTCCGGCTTGCTTGGCTTGATAAAGCGCGCCGTCGGCTGCGGCGACCAATTCGTCCCGGGTGCTGCCGTGGCTGGGATAATCAGCAACTCCGCAACTTATGGTTACGGGACGAGGCACCCCCGGAAATGGATAGCTTTCAATGTGCCGGCGCAGCTTCTCCGCTACCACCAAAGCGTTCGCTCCGGTAGTCTCCGGTATGATGATCGCAAATTCCTCTCCTCCGTAGCGGCAAACCATATCTACCTTGCGGAGTTGCTGCTTTAAAAGGTTAGAGACAACCCGCAAGACTTCGTCTCCCAGCAAGTGTCCAAACTCGTCGTTCAGCCTTTTGAAATGATCAATGTCCACCATGATTACAGACATACGTGCCAGAAAGCGCACGGCCCGCTCCAACTCTTCGGCGATCCGCATTTCAAAATAGCGGCGGTTGAAAATGCCCGTAAGGCCGTCCACATAGGCCAACTGCTTCATGCGTTCAAAGTTGTTGGCGTTTTGAATGGCCGCCGCACAAATATCGGCCACTGACTCCAGGGGCTGAATCTCGTCCTGGTCAAAGGCGTTGTCACTGGCCCGATCAAGGGCAAGCACACCCAGCTTTTCACCAAAAAAGATCAACGGAACACACATTTCCGACTTGGTTTCGAGAAAGCCGGGAACGTACCTTGCTACAGCAGTCACGTCGTTTTCGATCAGGCTTTTGCCTTGGGCGAGCGCCTGCGAGGCCAACCCGACACCGGGGGCAAGATGGGTCCCCATATCAACGTTGGGAGTCAAAGTGCCTTCATAGGCGCGCACGCGCAGGCCATCGCCCTCTACCAGTAAGACCGCTACATGATCGATGCGAAACCATTCGAGAATGAGCCGGCAAACCACGGTCAGCAACGCATCCAAATCGAGGACCGCCGTGGTTTGGCGGGCCACTGCGTTAATAGCTTCCAACTGCTCAGCGCGCCGCCTTTCGAGCGAGTACAGCCTCGCGTTCTCCAGCGCGATCGAGGCCTGAGTCGAAAATAAGGTGAGCAGGTCGATCATTCCGGCATCAAAATACCCGATCTGATCACTCTGAAAATCGAGCACGCCTACGACTTCGTCGCGGACCATAAGGGGAATTGCAACTTCAGATTTCGTCTCTTCGACTCGCTCGATATAACGAGAGTCCTTGCTGACATCTTCGGCATAAATCGGCCGTTTTAATTTAGCCGCGGCGCCGGTTAAACCCTTCCCCACCGGCACGCGGTAGCCGATATCCACATTGCTCCGGCCAAAATGGTTGTGAACATAAAGTTCCTGCCTGCTCTTGTCCAACAGCATCACGGCGCCATTCTGCAATTGAAAATAATCGCGAATGATGGAAAGTATCTGGCTTAAAACCTCATCCAGATCGAAGGTGGAGAGGACCGCCTGGCTGGCATCGTACAAAATGGCGATCTTTTGCATTGATTCGAGCACGAATCTGTCTCCATTGGATCAAATACCAGATCAACTGAGTGACTCCCGGCGGGGAGGAAACTGCCGTAGGGGAAAGAGCACAGCAAGCCTGAAAAACGCCTATAGGAATCGGATTTTACAGCTATTTGCCCCTGAAGGGAATAAATTTCAGGATTGCAAGTTAGCGGACTGGGTTCAGGTGTTCTATCTGAATGCGGACAGGGGGCATTGGTCCGACCGGACAAGCTTCACACATGGCAGAGATTGGGTAACCGGGTAATTCTTCAGAGATAGCAGAGTCCGCAGAGCGAATTAAATTTGGTTACCATCGAAAATCAACGCTGGAGTAAATCTATGGGTTCACTGACATCAGTAACACGGAAATACTTTGCCAATGACGGATGCCGTTGGGCAACTGCCTGGTACATGGCATAGGCCACGTTGCGATATGAGAAGTGGCCTGCGGGAGCGGTGCGCAGCTCCGCAATGTAAAGAGCCTCGGCAAAGTCCATTTTGAAGAGCGTTCGCTTGCGAAAGGCCAGGGGGAGAACATACAGACCAGCCAACGGAGCTGGACTCGAAGCAAGTTGGTCATGCATGGTAACAGCGCGTTTCATGGCTTGCTGATAGCGCGATTCCAGGCCTGCAGTTGTGATTTCCAGGGGTGTATCATAGCCATGCAGGCTGGTAAATCCCTGCTCGATCTGAGTGCACCGGCGATGACGATGCATGTCACGGAAGCCTCCGACATCCATGAGAATGTCAAATTTAAACTGCTGACCCGCGTGATAGCTCCGCAATGGCTCATCATGCGGGCCGCGGCGCCGCAATCCTAAATCAATGATCTCCTCCCTCTGAGCGGCACTCATAGATTGCACACGCTGACTCACTTGACGGTAGGAATAGTGACAGGCTGAATAAAGCAATGTGGCTGCTATTTCAACTTCAACGGGTTCATCGTCCAACAAATCCACAAGGGGCGCTGCCTCAATGGGAGCGCCACCCATGATCTCATTGGCGGCTTGAGCCAATTCTTCTCTGGTTTTGATGGCGTATGGATTGGCCTCGGCATATTTGACCAGCGTAGGAGCTACACTGACTGGACGCAGAAGTAACTGATGTGCCTTGCTGCCCAACTGCTGATCGAGCATCTTGATATCTTCCACCAGTTCCTGGACCGCTTGGGATTGAGCATTGAATGCAGGTTGCCGCGCTGCCTGTTTCAACAACTCTCCCAGGCGCGCTACTTCGGGAAAAGGACTGGAGAGCAGACGCGCAATCTGCGTTTCCAAGGTGCGCGCGTTGACGATCTCGCCCAGAGACGTATTGGTTCCGAGAGGCAACAAATAACGCGAAATGTCAAAAGCCCGTGCCCGAAGCGTGCGTATATAGGCCTCTTCCGGCATTTCCGCTGGACGAGGCACAATGCCTTTGTAGTACTGAAGCATCTCCTGGCTAAGGGCTTCATATTCAGAAAAGAGAAAATCAAGGGTGGCACAATACCCGGAACGGAGCGAATCGTCACTATTGAAATCAGGGCCATTGAAATCGGGCACATAATATCCGCTCTTTTTGAAGTTCTGGTAGCGCGTGGAACGTTCCTGGCCGTCCCAGCGCTGCTCATCCACGAGCACGATGGCCGCCAGGATTGAAAGCTTTTCAATCGCCAGCGCAATGTGGGCCAGGTCGGCAATGGACCGATGGCCATATTGAAAATAAAAGGTGTTCAGGAATTGCTCGGCCTTCTGTTCGCTGATCTCCTTCAGCGACTCTTTCATCGAGAGCGCCGAACGGGAATACTTGGCCATGGCATAGGCCTGCACCTCAGGGTCAACACCGTGGACGGCAAAGACATTGATCTGGGGGGCTAGGCCGGCTCCGTTCTTTTCAGTTAAGGCTTCTTTGGTGTTTGGATTGGGCATGAAGGTTAGAAGCATTCTACTTGACGCCTTGAGACAAGGCAGGGTTTTATTGAGCTGGAAACGAAGCCGGTGAATTGCCATAACTGCCCAGAATTGCCATGATTTGAAAAAGAGCGCCTAACCAAATCATTTGGCTACTCAGGGGGACGGGCGCCTCGACGGACGGGGTTGGTCTGCTGCTGGGGAGGGGGAGCGCCAGTTTGAGGAGGTACGATGAAATTCACGCCGCCAGGCAGTGTGGGTGCTTGCTGAGACTCCGCGCCAGTAGGTGGTGCAGCGGGTGGGTCGGGTTGAGGATCGTCCGGAGGCAGCGGTTGAACAAGGATCATTCCTCGCCTGCGAATGGGGGCCGGTGGTGGGTCGGCCTGTGGAGAATCGACTGAAGCGAAAGACTCGCCGCTTGAAGTGCCCTCGCCCGCCGAGCTCAGAATAACCCTCAAATTGGCCTGCTGCCTGCCGGTTTGGCTTCCCAGCACGACAAAATTGAAGCGGGAACCACGAAAAAGTTCGTTCAACACCTCTACTGCAGGCGCCGGACCCAACTTTACTGCAACCCTTTCGCTGGAGCCGGTTGCACCTTCAAATTGAATGCCAGTCCGGTCGTGGATGGTCCGCAAGACATCAGCCAGGGTGGAGTCCTGGGCCTTTACCGTCAACAAGCCACGTTCGTAGACAACACTGGGCGGCATTCGCCAGATGCGGACTACTTTTGGCGCATCGCTGTCACCCATGATGAAGTAGTCGAAAGGCGAGTCTTTGAGCAACTGCCGGACAACCACATTGAGCGGAGCCGGTCCTAGCTGAAGAACCATGCGTGGAGCCACGCCCGTGAGTCCGTCGAAGCGAATGCCGGTTGTATTGTGAATGGCATTCAAGACATCATCCAACGGGCAGCCGGGGGAATTCACGCTCAGTAGACGATCCTGATAAACAAGCTTCGTGCAGCTTAGCGGGGCCTGTGTCTCTGAGAGGTTATTTGTTACCGAACCAGCAGATACAGATTGTGCGCTGGCGGCTGGTAAAACAATGGCGTTTGATGGAGTTACGGGATTGACGACGGCGCGCTGATGGCTGCTCAAATGGGGGCGTAGATTCGTGCTATCCGGCGTTTGCCCCGCGATGATGCCCAACGCGCCACACCAAAAACAAAATGCCCAACAAACCTTTGCATGCCAACTATTCCCTGCTGTTGAGGCTTTTTGGAAATTTTGAACTAGCATCGCACAGATTCTAATTCATCTTCAGTCTGTACAAACGTATTTTGTATCAACTGGCAAAGTCATGCCCAATCCCGTATCGTATTTCAGAAGAAGGCGGTAACCCGTATGTTTACGAAGTTATCAATCAAGAACTTCAAAGCGTGGCGTGATTCAAAAAGAATACGCCTAGCTCCGATTACGGTCTTTTTTGGCAGTAACAGCTCTGGGAAGACCAGCCTCTTGCAGTTTCTTCTAATGTTGCGCCAAACCGCAGAGTCGCCAGATCGTTACAGGGTCTTACACCCAGGAGACCGGAATACGCCTGTAGAACTTGGCACATTTCGAGATTTCGTATTTGATCACGACTTGTCGAATAAGATCGAGTTTGCTATTTCCTGGCATCTTCCTGAGCCGATGATCGTAGAAGATCCGCTAACACGTGGAACCATTAGCGGCCACCGAATCGGTTTCTCAGCGAATATCGTCTCAGATAACAGGGGCGCTCAACAAAATGTTGAAAAGTTTCGATATCGCCTGCTGGATGACGAAGGCGAGTCGCTGAAAGTATCGATGCAGGCTCACGATGCTGAAGGGCCAGCAAAATATAAACTTCGTGCAAGCAAATACGCACTTGTTCGCAAGCCAGGGCGAGCTTGGCCGCTTCCGGCTCCGATTCGTTTCTATGCATTCCCGGACGAGGTAGGGGCGTACTATCAGAATGCGGGATTCACCAGCGATCTCACGCTCGAGATGGAAAAACAGCTCAAGAGGCTTCAATATCTTGGGCCTCTCCGGATATATCCCAAGCGTTCCTATATCTGGTCGGGAGAAGTGCCTGAGCATGTTGGCTGGCGCGGTGAGCGCGTGATCGATGCAATGCTTGCTGCAGCAACCCGAGATATCAGTCCCGGTTATAAGAGAAAAGCACAGTCCTTCCAGTCCGTCGTTGCGCGATGGTTGAAGGATTTGGGACTCTTGCAATCCTTCGAGGTCCGACCAATAGCAGCTCACCGCAAAGAGCACGAGATCCTGGTACGAGCTGGCACGAGCGAGGCTGTCACGCTCCTCCCGGATGTTGGTTTTGGAATCTCCCAGGTTTTGCCTGTCGTAGTTCAGTGCTTTTATGCAAAACCCCACACAACTATCATCCTAGAGCAGCCAGAAATACATCTTCACCCTCGGGTGCAAACTTCGTTAGCAGACCTATTCATCGAAGCGATCCAGTCGCGAGAGAACGGCGAAGACCGGTCGATTCAGCTAATTATCGAAAGTCATTCGGAACATTTTCTCCGACGGCTTCAGCGACGTATTGCTGAGGGCACGGTACGTCCCGAGGATGTCGCGCTTTATTTCTGCGAGAACCGCACTAGCGGAGCCGTCTTAAATGAGCTTCAAGTAAATCGTTTTGGCGAGATTGAAAACTGGCCAACTGATTTCTTCGGCGATGAAATGGAAGAACTAGCTAAACGCATTGAAGCTGCAGCCCACCGCGAGGCTAATGGAACGTGAAGCGGCACGGACGTGAAAAACACGTTGTCGACACGAATGTAATCGTGATTGCCAACAAGAAGAACGATGTGTCCTATAGCTGTACGAATAACTGCGTGCAGGCTCTTCTCAATATCAAAAGGTTTGGAGTTGTTGTTGTCGACGAGAGCGGCCTAATCCTGGAAGAATACCGGACCAATTGCTCTCGTTTTGGACAGCCTGGTGTCGGCAATGCTTTCGTTCGCTGGATTTACGATAACTTAGGACGCACCGATCTAGTGGAGAAGATTGCGCTAACGCCACGCACGGAGCCGCCTCGCGATTATGAAGAGTTTCCTGAACATCCCGACCTTGCCGATTTCGACCCATCAGACCAAAAATTTGTTGCAGTTGCCAACAAACATCCTGCCAAACCGGTGATTTTGCAGGCCTTGGACAGCAAGTGGTGGGGTTGGAAAGATGGCCTTGCCAATAGCGGCATCACCGTACGGTTTCTCTGCCCGGATGAAATTCAGGCAACCTACCGTCGCAAGATGAAGCGATGAGTCTCCACGATGCACCCACTGCTGCTCCACACCGATCATCGCCCTTTCCCGCCGCCACGCGGACCGTGGATCATGAAGCAAGACTGGCATGATCTGCTTTTTGCTCATTGGGAGATACCGGTTGAACAGCTCAAGCCATTGATTCCAGTAGAGCTTGACTTGGACTTGTTCCAGGGCAGGGCTTATGTGGCCGTGGCTCCATTTCACATGACCGGCATACACGCACGCATGTTTCCCGCCTTGCCTGGACTAAGCAGATTCCCGGAGTTGAATGTAAGGACCTATGTCCGTTGTCAGCATATGCCCGGCGTATTTTTCTTCAGCTTAGACGCCGCCAATCTGCCAGCCGTGTGGAGCGCGCGCGTATCCTATGGGTTGCCGTATTTTTACGCAGAGATGTCAGCCAAAATCACGGGAGAGGACGTTGAGTATCGAAGCCGTCGCCGCTCGAGTTTCAGTAAACGCAACTCGCTTCCGGCTGAATTCCGTGGCAGCTACAGGCCGATTACGGAGCCGAAGCGAAGGGAAAAAGATTCACTGGAAGGATTCCTGACGGAACGCTATTGCCTGTATGCCATTCGCCGGGGCAAGTTAGTGCGTGCCCACATTCACCATCTTCCGTGGCCCTTACAGGATGCAGAAGCCGAGATCGAGATCAACACTATGGTAAAGGCCGCCGGAATCGAATTGCCCCGGACTAAGCCGTTGTTGCATTTTTCGCGATTTCTGGAAGTGCTGGTTTGGACGCCCGAACGGGTCGGGACATCGGTACATCGGTACATCGGGTGATCGGGTGATCGAGTGATCGGAAAAGCAGGGTGGTGCTTATAGTCGCTTAGCACCACTGGAATCAGCACACCATCGGTACGGCAAAGAATTGCAGTTGGTTTTCAATTTTGGCAGTTTTGGCAATCCCCGCCGAGTCACAGACTATTCAATCCGGCAAAGCCGGTGGCGGGGCTGACTTCTGGCTTCTCGGGTATCAGGGACGGTTTTCCGATCACCCGACCACCCGAAGTACCGATCACCCGATCATTCAATAACTCCCGACTTCCTGGCCAGGCCCAGCAAGATCTGAAACAGCAGGAGCCAGCGCTTTAGATTTACTGTGATGAGGAAGTTTTCCTTGGCGTGTTCGTGGCCGTTCTTTCCCAGACCGGCGGCAAACTCGGGGTTGGTGAGAAGATAACGGACTTGATAGGCACAGCCCTCTACGGAATGGACAAGAACCCCTGTGAGCTTATGAACAATCTGAGTCGGAATACCACCGACGGCTCCCGCTACGACTGGTTTTTGCTTCCAGAGACCTTCGGTTACGGTAAGCCCAAACCCTTCCTTAAGGGACTTCTGAACGATCACCGTGGAAGCCCGTTGCAGGGCATTGACTTCCAAAGCCGACCAGGGAGGCAGATTCAAGATGATGATATCGGGATCATCGCCCGCAGCGTCCATAACTTCCTGCAACACTACGGCGCCTTCAGGGTCATCAGTAGCACCGCCGCCGGCCAGCACAAGCTGGCAATCCACGTATTTTTTGACCAGCTTGTATGCCTCTATCACCCCGACTGGATCTTTAAGACGATCGAAGCGCGAGATTTGAGTGATGATGGGCCGAGAGCGGTCGATCCCAAAGTCGTCGCAAACCTTATTGATGTAGCTCTCTTCCAACTCCTTGTTTTTCTCCGAAAGAGGGTCAATCGAGGGAAAAAAGAGATACTGAGGGATGGAGAGCATGCGCGTAAAGGCAGGCGCGGAAAAGATGGCAGCATCGTATTGCTCCACCATCGGCTTCAGGAAATCCCATACTCCCGGGTGGGGATTGGAAAGATCAATGTGGCAACGCCAAATCCAGCGGCCACGCGTTTCCGACTTGGATCGAATCAGTCCCACGGGTTGAGGATCGTGAATGACAAACAGATCATCGGCAAATTCCATCCGCTGACGGTTTTGCTCGTTATAGGACATAAAGATGTCCTGAAGCTGCTTGGTGAGGTTGAAATCGCCGCCATGCAGAGCGTTATGAAAGCCCTTGGTGACTTCAAAGAAGTCATTGCCGCCGGTAATGACATCCCAGCGAGTGGGGATTTCCAGTTCATTCATGAGCGGGATCAGACGGTTCAGTATCTCGGCCACACCGCCGCCCACCGCGGTTGAATTCACCATCTTTACCGTCTTTCCGCGCAAATGGCGCGCGAGAAAACGAATCTCGTCCAGCTCCGGCCTGCCAATGATGGTTCCATAGTCTTCAAACCGGGGCGGCGCCGCAGGGAGAGGAGGCTCGGTGCTGATGCGCGGATGTTTGCGCCGTTCGACGAAATGCGCTGGCAGGTCAGTTTGGCGAAAACGCCGTTCTGTCACGCCCGGTGGAGGAGTGCTCGTGGAAGGCGTCCGTGAGTCGTCCTGCTTCTCGGCTATGCTTTCGTGTTGCGTTTGCGGATCGTTTTTCATCTGGCCGTCAACGGTTGCCGGGGTCTGCTCCAGATTTTGCTTGTTCATCGGACATGTCTCCAAACATCTGGCCTGAAATCAGGCGCGGGCAATCTCACTCTCGATGGCGTGTAAGATACTGCGGCGTACGCCTTCCAATGTAGAGGTATAAATATCGATTTGGTTCAACCGGTCGGCTGCTTTCAGCATTTCCAATTCCTGGTCGAGCCACACCGAAAAATCGTTGGTATTAAGCTTCAGCCGCAGGCGAGCGTCGATAAAGTGGTAATAGATGCTGTGAATACTGACTTTGCGCATGCCGTCGGCAAACTCTTCAAGGTTGCGGGCAACATAAGGAGTCGGGATTACCACCAAGTCAGCCGCCATGAGATAGAAAGGTTCCATGGCAATGCGTGTGGCCGCTCGCGGGTTCTTCTGCAGATAGGTCTCAATCAGGTGCACCAGCCGTTCGCGCAAAGCGGCAATGGAGGTGAACTCGCGAACGTCAATGGAAGAGAGCCTTTCCGCCAACCCAACTTCATTGCAGGCGGAAAAGGCCCAATGAGCAAAGTCGTTGGAAAAACCCTCGCGAATGTAGTGATGCTCTTCTAAAGTCTGGAAGGTGTGCTGAAAGATCGAGTTGTCGGGGCAGGTACGAATTGCCTCCAGCAATTCCTGCAGGTTGGTAGCCTTTTCCCGCCCAATTCGCAACAAATGCGAGGCCGAGTTGAAATAAAAGGGTGAACCCGCCCAGCGCGGTTGCGTAGAGGGTAAATGCGGTGCGGTGGCCATGATTCTCCTCCAGCGTGCTTTGGGAAGAGATTTCTCCCCGATGGATTGTTCCCTAAAGCTTTGTAGGATGCTGGATATTCAAGCCTTGTTGTGTAAGGCAGCCAGAATCAATGCCGGCGGAAAGTAGCGTTAGAGGGCGCAAAAAAGAACGAGAAGCAGAGTCCCAGAAGCAACATCCAAGCCAAATTACCCTTCGCAGCCTCATCGGCAACTTTGATGTCTCCTCTGATATGGAATAGAAGCAGGGCAAAAATAAATGTCGCCACAATCGTTCCCAGAATCCCGGCGCGCACGCCAAATATCTTGGAAATCAACAACAAAACACCGGTAAAGAGCAGAGGGGTCATGATTTGCCAGCTATGTCCTCTTGCCAGCACGCTGGCCAGGACCGCGACCAAACCACAGACCAACGCCCCCACCAATGAGTCCACCATGGGCAAGAAACTCCGATGCTTGATGCCGGCTGCCATAGGCTATGTATAGGATGCCAAAAGACAAAACTGCTGTGGGAAAAATCGAGAGCTGCCCGGGGGGACAGTTAAGATCCAAAGACCGCTATCTTCGGGCAATAAATGTCAGTTTAAAGCTATTACTACATTATCCTTGACACAATCGCGTAGGAATGGTAATATGCGTTTTTGGAACTTGTGTGATCCATCGCTGGATCTTAAGTCCCTGCAAGTTCACGGTCATTCGCGCGGACCTTAACTGGCGTGGCTAACTTCGGACCGGCGGAGCTATATCCGAAACATGCTTGACCGTTTGCCAAAGATTGAAGATTATATAATCTTAACAATTGTTCCGTGACCCCACCCCCATTCTTAACTTTAAACCAGCATTAAACCAACTTGTCGCCCCTCAGTCGGTCTATTTTCATTGGAAACTATTAATTTAAAAATCCAGCAGCTACTCTGGATTCTGCTGGCTTATTGCATCTTAACCACGGTACGTTTTCCTTTAGCGTCGCTTACGTCCAAGCCATGCACACCGCTGATCCATTTCTCTTTCAACTTTTCTTTATTTTTGTTTGGGCGAAACTCTTTGGAGAAGTGTTCGAGAGATTTCACCTGCCGGCAGTTTTGGGAGAGATTCTGGCCGGCATATTAATTGGACCCTACGGCGCCGGCTTGGTTGTTCCCGACGACGCTATTTATTCCATCGCACAGATTGGCGCTATCTTCCTTCTTTTTACCGTCGGTTTGGAAACTCAGCCGAAAGCCCTGCTAAGCGTGGGACGAACATCGCTTTATGTGGCCTTGGCGGGCGTTGCGCTGCCCTTCCTTTGCGGGTTTGGCTACATGCTGCTGCGGCACGATCCCATTCATGAAGCGGCTTTCGTAGGAGCCGCCATGGTGGCCACCAGTGTGGGCATTACAGCACGCATGTTGAAAGACATGAGAGTCCTGCACAGGAATCCTGCACGCATAATTCTGGGTGCGGCCGTCTTTGACGACATCCTGGGCATGATCCTGCTGGGGGTCATTATCGGCGTGATCTCCAACAGCAACACGCAGTGGGTGCAGCTTGTGATCACCTCGCTCGAGGCCATTGGGTTTGCGCTGCTGATGCTGTTCTATGCTCCTCGGGTGGTTCGGAGAATCGAGCCGCGCATGGAGAGAATGTCCACCGAAAATGCGCCCTTGATTATTGCAATTGTCCTCTGTTTAGGACTTTCCTACGCTGCGGTCAAAATTGGTATGGCGGCCATCATCGGAGCATTCTTTGCCGGACTGGCATTTGCTGAATATTCTCCACGATGGAACCTCCATCCCAAGGCGATTGCGATCAACGAATTTCTTACGCCATTTTTCTTTTTCAGCATGGGAGCTCGGTTGAACCTCGCGGTATTTGACCGGCGGACGATCATCTCAGCCATCATCATTTCCACCCTCGCGTTCTTTTCCAAGCTGGTCGGCGGAGGACTGCCGGTGCTGCACTCCGGGTGGAAGAACGCCCTAAAGGTGGGCATCGGCATGGTCCCTCGCGGAGAGGTTGGGCTGATTGTAGCCTTGGTAGGGTTGCAGATGAACGTGGTTTCGCCTTCAGCTTATGCGCTGGTCATTTTCATGACTGGAGCAACCACTCTGGTATCGATGCCGGTCATGAAGCTCTTATTCCGCGAGGATGCATTGCCGGAAGAGGAATTTGTTGAAAGAAGAAAAGTCTGGTGACCGGGTTTTGTTAGTATTTTCCGTTATGACAGATTGCCTTTTCTGCAAAATCATCGCCGGCAAAATTCCCTCAAAAAAAGTCTATGAAGACGAACGTACGTACGCGTTCGAGGATCTCAATCCGCAAGCGCCTGTCCATGCGCTGATCATCCCCAAAAAACACATTGTGGGACTCAAGGAGGCGGAAGACGCAGACGCCGAGCTGCTCGGTTATTGTCAGTTGGTTGCCGCGAAGATTGCGCGCGAACGTGGAATCGAGAACGGCTATCGAACGGTCTATAACGTGGGTCCGGGCGCTGGCCAGTCCGTCTTTCACATTCACCTGCACTTGCTGGGAGGAAGAGCTTTGCACTGGCCTCCAGGATAAGGAGCTACTGGCTTCTAGCTGCTAGGCTTCTAGCCAAATGAGATGCCCCAAAAACAACTGTGGAGCGCAGCCGGGGCCTTCGGCGCTCGCCTCGATGACAGGCTTCTGCGCTCCAAGGCTCTTTTTGGGTTTTTGCTTTTGGGCTAGAAGCTAGCAGCCAGTAGCCAATAGCTATCTCTCACGCAGCACCAATCAGCCGTGGGAGACCCGGGAAAGACCTCTCCCAAGCTGCGGTCAGCAACACGAACTGGGGGAGGAGGCGGGCAAAGCAGTCCACTGTCTCTTCAATTTCCCGCCACTTGGCCGGCTCCAGATCCTTCAGTAATGCCCGATGGTCTTTGACCGGCAAACCAGCCAGCAACGCGCGCGCGCGCCGATTCAAGTCTTCCCAAGCGCCAGCGAAGGAAGGCTCCCGGCGCAGCTTTTTGCCCTCAAGCCAGGTGGAAGCCAGATATCCAGGGAACGGCGAAAGCACCCGGTACAGACCCGGTACAGCTGGTGCTCCAATGGTTTTCTTGAATTCCGAATAGATGAGCCAGATCCGCAAGCCTGCTTCGCGCTCATTGGGCACATAGACCTGAACCATCTGCGAGAGCGCAGAAACCTGCTTGGAAGCGCTGACCCGGCCGCGCTGTCCGCCGGAGTAGCCGCGCTGCATGAGCCTCGTAAAAAGGGCTACTTGCGCCATCTCGCGGTGGAACAGGCTGACCATTCCTCCAATCACACGCATGTCGGCATTGGAAAATTTTTCGGCCGCCAGGATTTTGGACTGGTCTGAGAAAATCCATCCACCACTCACTGCGGTGGAGTGGGCGAACTCCTGAAAGGCACGGGCGGCGGCCTGAAATTCTTTCGAACGGCAAACCGGGCCGAGGTCGTCCCACACCTTACGCAGATATTCGGGAATACCGGCTACCAGCTTGAAGATCGTAGGAACAAAAGGGAGATCGAAACTGGTGCGCACGTTGCAATAGAGCCTGCGAAGTTCCGGGGTGATCTCATGCTCCTCGTATGCGCGGGTGAGGGCCATGGCTGTTCTCCAGAACAGTTGGACGTACAGCAGGGCTGGTCAGTTGCTTGGGTTCAACCTTTAGCTCTTGGTTATCAGATCACTCCTGATCACGCGATTTTAGGCTGCGCGAGATGTGGCGAAGTGATGATCCGATCGCTCGTCAGGCCCTGTTGAAACGGCTATCGTCAACCTCATCAGGAGCCCCGTGCCGGCGAAGCAGGCTGGGAAGCGTCTGGGAAAAGGCGGAACGCGGCATCACTGCGTCGCATCCGGCTTCCTGAGCCTTGAGCTTGAGATCGCCCTGGACGTGCGAGACAAATCCCACGATCGAGGTGCCCTTCTTGAGCTTGGTTTTCAGCTTGGAAATGACCGTGAGGGGCTTGATGCTGTTGCTATTCAGATCGACGATGACCAGAGAGGGTTTTTCTTCAGGATTTTCTGCCAACTTGGCGGTAATCTCCTTCTCGGTCTTTACAAATTCCACCTTAACATTCAGCTTGCGGCCAACTTCCTGGATTTTGGCGAGAAAGAACAGGTCGTCGATGAAGGCGTATATCCTGGGAGGACCCTCTTGGGCATTCTGGAGCGGCTCAAGCTCTGCACCGGACGGGCTGGAACTTAGTCCATTGCGAAAGCGCCCCATCTGGCCGGGCCCTGCGCCATTGCCTTGATTCCGATAGCTATGATCCATCGGGCCGACAAAGACTGTGTTCCGCCGCTGACCACGATTGCGATTGCGGTTGTTGCGGTTGTGGCCTCCACCTTGCCGGCCCTGGCCCTGTTGGCCACCCTGATTCTGAGCGCCCTGGTTTTGATTGCTGTAATTGCGTCGCCGACGCCGCGATTTCCGATTGGACGGGTTCTGCGGCTGATTGAATGTATCGTTCATCTGTTTACCTGTTGGTTGATGGTAGCTTGCGAACGTTTCCTAAGATGGAAACCGTCTTACCTGGGAAAACCCCTAAAATGCAGCCTTGGTTGGATGAAGCCGGCTGAAATTTTTTCCACGTGAAATCTTCGGTGTTAAGCGCCTCAAGTTTGCGCGTGAACAGCCCCGCACAGAATGTGCGGATTTTGAAGACTTTCTGATGTTACCACGAACCAGCCCCGGCGCAAGCAAAAAGTTTTGAGCTGTGCTATAGGCTGTTGGCATCGGACCGCAACAGAGGAACCCTTGCTTACAATGGACTAACGGCATCGGTAATTTCGCCATAGCTTTGTCAAACGTTGCGATGGGCAGGTTTGCTACCCTAAGGAACGCCGGACAAGGTCCCTCATTGATCATTTCAAAAAACGAAGGAATGGTGGGCGCTATAGGATTCGAACCTATGACGTCCACCGTGTGAAGATGGCACTCTACCGCTGAGTTAAGCGCCCACGTCTACTTGTCAAGCGATTCTAACAGAAGCATCAGAATCGGGTGATCGGGGCATCCGGTGATCGGGTGATCTGAAAACAAAATTATGCAGTTACTCGCTTACCCATTTACGCAATCATCAAATTTCTTTACGAACTGAGCGCGGTCGGTTGCAGATTGGCTGCCAGGGAGTGCGCTTTGTTGCCGCCTTCTGCTCTCGCTTCGTCTAAGGCGGCTTCGACACGGTTGATCACCTCGGTTACCACGTCGACTGCATCGAACTGCGGCTGGAGTACGGCCTCAGCGATGCCTACGCTCATGGAAGGCTGCCGGTCGGTGGTAGGAATTTTCGTCGAGACCAGGACTTTGCGCATTTTGTCCACGACCAGGAAGGCGTTCTTCTCGTTGGTATCGGAGAGAACCAGGGCGATGGTGGTCAAATCGTAGCGCAACGCCACATCATTTTGCCGGATATGGGAACAGATGGTCTGGGCCACCTGCTGCATCATGCTTTCCACATTGGCTTCTCCGATTTCCTTGGTCAAAGCAGAGGGTTTGCCGAAGTGCATCAGCATGAGCGTCAACGGGGTCCGTTGTTGCATCGAGCGCCTTACTTCCGAGAGCAGGACATCAAGATATGAAGAACGTTTCAGCAATCCTGATTTTTCGTCGGTAACCGCCAGGGTCTTCATCAGCGTGCGCAGGCGGGCGTTGCTGACTGCCAGGATCATTTGGTCGGCAATCGTCCTTAATACAACCACGTCGGTCGGCCGCCACTGTCGTGGAGCGCACTGCTCCAGAATCAGAATGCCTGCCTGCTCCCCTGCATCCATCAGAGGGACAGCCAGCAGCGATTCAATGGAAAGGTTTTGCACATGCTCGTGGACTGATTCCAACTCAGTTGCGCTTCTGGCGTTGGGAATGTTGACAACCCCATTGACCGCCAGATGCTGAGTAATGCCGATGAGCTTTACAATCGACATTACATCCGATTGCTTCACGCCCGGAGCGCAGTATTCGAGCGCCGCCGAAGGCGGTTTGCCTACCGTGCACAATCCCGCGACGCAGCGGCTGGCGTTGAAATGGCGGCCAATTTCGTTTACGGCGGTAAACAGCACGCTCTTTACGTTGGCCTGGCGATAAATGTTGCGGGTAATTTCCGTAACACGGGCAAAGTTATCCACTGCATTCTCGTCGTTGAGAGCGGTGGGCGTCACTGTGGGCGTATTGGTCTGTACTTTTCCTGGAAGAGGAGCGCCTGGCTGGCTGTTGGTTGCTGCTTTGGCGGAAGCTTCATATTTTGGCGAAAACCCGGAGACCGAATAAATATGCCGCAGTTTATCGTTTTTTTCTTCTTCGCGCGGAAATAATTTGCTGATGCGCTCCAGCCGCTCCATCGCCTTGGACCTCATGCCGTACTGAAGGTAAATCTCGGCCTGAAGAATGAAGTCCTCCAGCACAGTCGGCTCAGACTCGTGGATACCCCCGTCGCTTACCGCCACGGGATCGACCGAACTGGCCACGGTTTGAAAGCGATTGGCAATTGTGTTGTATTGATTGGGATCGATCTTGCCGCGCAGCATCTCCAGGCGCTTGCCGTGTCCCGGTTCGTAAGGATCAACTTCGGCGGCGCGATCCAGCGATTCGCCCGCCCTGCCGAATTTCCCGGCCGCGTAATAGAGCTGAAAAAGCTTGACCAGGGTGCGGCAATATTCGTGTTCACGGTTGGCGGAGTTGAAGAGTTCCACCAGATATTCCAGGAACTCGATCGAGGGCAATCGCCGGTCCGCAATCTCGTTGATCAGTGTGATGAATTCCTTGCGTCTGCCCGCCTTACTCTCATGCTGCTCCAGTTTCTGTGCAAGGGCGAGCGCGTTTTGCGTGTCTCCAACATCGAGGTACGCCCCTGCTAGAGACGCAATCTCATCCACCTGCTGCGGATCATCCTGAAAGAGCTCCCAGGCAAAAGGTTCAGCCTCTTTTGGACGCCTGGCTGCCATCAAGCTGCGCGCATACAACTCGCGAATCTCCTTGGTGCTTTCCAGGTTGCTCACCGCCCGATCGAGCACGGTAATGCAGTCAGGAATGGCGTTACGCGAAAAGAGGGCGCGCGCATACAACAAGATCGCTTCCAAGTTTGCCGGGTTATAGGTATAAGCTTTCTCGAACCATTCAAATCCCGAGCCGGGTGACTCCTGATCCTTGGCTTTTCCAAGCAAGACGAAGTTCAGCGATGCAGTTTCGCCCTCTCCCAGAAAAGCGGCCTTCTCGGCCAAGCGCTGCAGGTTCTTGGCATTGGGCGCCAGTTCAACCATGTGCCTGGCGGCGGCGAGCGCCTGCTTTTCGCGGCCTTGAAGCTCAAACCCCTTAAGGGCAGTAGCGTAGGCATCCAGGGCTTCTCTCCTGTCGCGTTTTTCAATTGCCTGGGCAAAGTGAAAGATTTGCACCGGCGTTGGCGTGCCTACTTTGGCCAGCTTCTTATAGGTAACCACGCTGGCATGGTCGCTGGCAGCAATCTGTTGATCCAAAAGCGCACTTAGAAGGGTGGCTGCCTCGGAGTTGCGTCCGGCTGCCAGGCAAAGATCGGCGGCGCTCTGGCGAACCTGATCGTTCTTTGGGTCCTCATCCAGAATATTCAGATACTCTTCCAAGGCAGCGTCAGGCTTGCCTCTTTGGAGATATCTTTCCGCCTTCTCCAATCTTTTGGAAATGTCCGGCATTGAGTTTTCACATTCCTCGGTGCTCTTGGGAGGGGCTGGCCAGGAGCGGTTGAGACTGAGGTAATGCCTATTCTAAGCGGGATTGCGGTCAGGCTCAATGCCAGAGAATGCAGATTTAGGTGAAAGACTATTCATTTCGAGACAAAACTAACTTGATTTCGACTAAGCTGCTATAACTTTGCCAATGGCTGAACCTCAAATTAAAAAGGTCACAGAACGTGAACATGGCCTAAAGCGCCAGCTCACTGCTGGACAGATGGCCATGGTGGCAGTTGGTGGTTCGATCGGCACGGGCCTCCTCTTGGGATCAGGAGCTGCCATCCAGGTCGCAGGCCCCGCCGCAATCATCTCCTACATTGTTGCTGCCGTCATCTGTTGGACGGTCGCGCTGGCCCTGGGAGAGATGTCCAGCGTACACCCCGCAGCCGGATCATTTGGTGTTTATGCCGAGCTTTATTTGAATGACTGGGCCGGATTTGTAGCTCGCTATGGATATTGGCTTTCGGCCATTATGGCAATAGGCTCCGAGGTAGTAGCTGCCGGTACTTACATGCAGTTCTGGTTCCCCAAAGTACCCGTTATTACATGGATGATCGTCTTCGGACTTCTTTTGCTGTCAGTCAATTTGTTTTCAGTGGGCAACTACGGCACATTTGAATACTGGTTTGCCTTCATCAAGGTAGTAACAATCTTTCTCTTCATCCTGGTGGGCGCTGCACTCTTGCTGGGGACCAAGGTGCATCCTCAATATCTTGTGAATGGCGGGTTTGCTCCCAACGGATGGAAAGCCGCATTCATCGCTGCGCCTCTCGCGCTATACAGCTTCCTCGGCATTGAAATGGTTGCCATCTCCTCAGGCGAAGCGCGTTCCGGGACCGAAATCTCCAAGGCAACGCGTATTTCTTTTGCCCTGTTGGTGTTCTTGTATGTGGGCGCAATGTCCGTCCTTGTAGGAGTGATGTCATGGCGCGACGCCGGCGTGGCCCAGAGTCCTTTTGTTACAGTTTTCAATGTCGTTGGAATTTCGAGCGCGCGCACGATCATGAACATCGTGGTGCTTTCGGCTGCGTTGTCCGCGGCGAATGCGCTTCTCTATGTGACTTCGAGGATGCTCTTCTCCCTCGCCCGCTCCGGCCACGCCCCGCAGGGACTGGGTGTATTGAATACGCATGGCGTACCGATGCGGGCACTGCTTACCTCGATGATGGGAATCGTGATCGCCATTTTTGTGCAGAAGTATGCGCCGGAACAGGCTTATCTGCACATCATCGGTGCCGCGCTGTTCGGAGGCATGGCAGCATGGTTGATTTCGCTGGCCGCCCATGTGCGCTTCAGGACTGCGATCTCGAAAGAGCAGCTCGCAGGACTCAAGTTGCGTGCTCCGCTCGGCAAAGCCGGATCGATCCTCGGCTTTGCCGCTATCGCTGCGGCTGTTATTGTTACCTGGTGGCTTCCGCAATCACGGGTAACCATCGTTAGCGCCGGGCCATCTCTCGTGGTTCTAACTGTGGCTTATTTGGTCGTGAAGAAGTGATCAGACTTACTTAGGTTCCTGGCCGGGCCTCTCGGCGGGTTCAGGCGGTGAGATCTCGGCGAGTCGCTTGATGATTCCCTGTTCTTTGTCCGAGAACTTACTACGGAATCGATCGGTTTGCATAACTTGCTGCCGGTCTTCAGGAGACATTTGGCTGAGGTTGCGCATCGCTTTGTGGACCATAAGCCTGCGGTCCTCGGGCAAACCCTGTAGCTCCTGCTGGGTCTCTCGCAGCTGCTTACGCTGATCGGGCGTGAGGCTGGCTGCCCAGATCATTTGGCGCACAGCACGTTCTCTCTGCTCGGGGGGCAGGCTGTTGAATTTGTGCAGCCGGTCTTTCAACTCCGCCTGGCGTTGCGGTGAAAGCTTTTTAAAATAAGGCTCGTTTTCCAACAGCTTTTCCTGCTGATCGGGCGGCAGGTCTTTGTGCTCCCAAAGCCAATTACCGGGTCTGTTGCTAGGCTGTCCTCCGGTCTGGGGGACAGGAGTTAGTTTCTGTTCGCTGTTTTGCTGCGGTTTATTCTCGGGCTGAGGCTTGTTTTCTTGCTGCGAGGGGGGCTGAGGCTTGGGAGGATGAGCCTGGGGTTTTGGGTGGTGGATCGGCGGATGAGGACCCCCGCCGCCTCTACGTTGCGAGGCAGCCGAGACAACCAACAACCACGACAAAACCAGAACTCCTACAACTTTGGCCCCGCTCACCTTAGTTTCCCTTCATCACTCTTAATCTTTAATCTTCGGAAATATCCGATGAGGGGCCACCGGTTATTTCATCGATCAGGTCAGAGTTCACATACAGATCATGGTTCTTTTCTAACGCTTCCAGGTCGGCCACTGCACTGCCCGCGGGCGCTGGAGGCAGCAGATCATGATTGACTGCTTTGACCTGTGGCCGCAATTGATAGAACACCGCGCCTCCCGCAAGAACTGCTGCCAGGGAAACAGCCGTAATAGGACGGCGCAGCCAGCCGAACCAGCCTTGCGGGGCTTTATTTCGCTCTTCTCTTACATGGGCCTGAAGGCGCGTAAGAAAATAGGGAGAAGCCTCCGGCACCTCCCATTCATCCAACAAAGCCATGGTCTTGCGCAGTCCGTCCAACTCCTGGGAGCAAGTGCTGCACTCCTTTACATGAGCGACGATTGCCGCATCGGCAGGACCCTCGGCCAGCAACTCGATCAGATTTTCCCGTACATTATTGCAGTTCATATAAAACCCTTCAGCCGCTCGCGCAGCGTTTCATACGCCCGGAACAGCAGAGACTTAGTGGCTGATTCACTCAATTTCAATACTGCGGCGATCTCGCGGTAGTCCAAGCCATCGTATTTGTGCATCAGGACGGCCACGCGTTGCTTTTCCGGCAGGGCCACTACATGCTTTTTGATGGCCTCCAGCCGCTCCCGCCGCAAAATCTGTTCTTCTATGTTCAGACTCTGATCGGCCACGTCGGGAGTCGTGCCGGTCTCTTCATCTGGTTCATCCAGGCTCTGCACCTTGCCGCTACGCTCAACCTTGTGGTCGCGCGCGTGGTTCACGGCCAGGTTCGTGGCAATTCGATACAGCCAAGTCGTAAACTTGGCCTCAGCGGCATAGCTCTTGCGCGACCTGTAAACGCGCAAAAACACCTCTTGTGCCAACTCCTCGGCCACCGCCTGATTGTGGCACATACGATACATGAAGGCGATCATGGGCCGATGATACTTGTTTGCCAAATAAGCAAACGCAGCATCATCATCGCATCCGGCGCGAAGCATTACTTCCGCGTCGCTGAGCGAATCGTAGAGCATCTGGCCTGCCGCCATGTCCGGAATATCCTGTACCTCGCGGATAGCTGTAGGCATGAACAACCCCGATTTAAGGGCTACGCTGCTCACACCCCTTTTAACCCCTTAACCGGCCAAAAGTTGCTGGGCCAAGGGGACCAACTTCGAGTGTATTCTACGGCATTCGGTAGCGATTTTGGACGGCTCTGAGGGCGGCTGTGTGCAATCCCAGCAGATGATTTTCTTATCGAGATTCTTATTTAATCTTTCAATGCAAGTTATTCGTGCCAACTGCATTTCTCCCAGAGACATCAACCGAACCAACAGCTTCAAAATTCTATTTTGCCAGTCCCATTCATCATGTGTACGCTCTCGCCCAGATGAACACTTGTGCCTCTTTTGGGCTTTGCTGTCCCTTCTAAGCCATTGAAAATAAACAAGATTTTATAGGTATCCCAATGGGGAGCACATACATCAAATTCAGGATGTCGATTAAAAGCTTCGTAGCGCGGAATATCCGGCTCATTTGTCGTGGACGCTTGCTTTTCTAAAAGGGTTTGGAGATAATAGTTTTTTCAACAAGGAGAGTTTTGTGAGGTTTTTCATGATAACTAAAATTCCACGCGTCGCCTGATCGTTCTTCTTGTTGTTCAAGGCTTGAGCTAAGTATTCGTCCATGTCAACCATGTTGCTGGACTGAGCAAGTTTTTGCAATGCTCCTTCGACTGAAGACACTTCAATCCTATCCCATTCAGCCAACGCTTTTAGCTGGGAGTGTTCTGGATTACTGAGTTGGAGTTTCGGTCCGGGCTGATACCAGTACTGATAAGGTCTATTCAACTCGTAATCAATAATTGCTCCAAATACTCTCAGATAAAAAATGCTAGCTAACACAGCCCTCTTTTCTTCCAACCATCTGCGAAAAATACGCCAGCTCACTTCAATTTCAGGCTTAAACGGATTGGGCGATGTTATAGGAGCAGAGAATCGCTTGCAGAAAGATTCAAATGTTTCGTCATATTTGAGACGCGAAGCGGACGAGCGAAATAGGATATCATTGGGAGAGTCAGGGTCTCCGACCTGTAGCCTTTTGTATTCGAGCCAACCTGAAATGGCCAACTCTTCACCTCTCAAATCTTTAAATATGAATCCTCCGATCTTCTGTCTCGTGTGAATCATGCGCTTTTCTAGCGATAGCGCGTAGAAAAAAGCGCGGTCGGCCGCTTCTTTTGCAAGTACAACTTTCTCCACATCCCCATACATTGCAATTGCATATTTGGACAGATTTCGGGCCGTATGCTCAATTTCCCTTGAAATCGGCATATAGTATTTGGAGGCGAGTTCATGACTCGTCGGAAGCATTTGCTTCCAGATTTCTGCCCTAATGCCCTGCTCTTTGTCAGCATCAGCCTTTGCTTCCTCGCGCTTTTTCGCTCTCCGATTTAGCAAGTATCCGAGTAAAGCCAGAGTAGCGGGAATTGCGAAGGTCTTAATCGGGCCGTAAAGATAGCTCATATAATAATAAGCGGCCCCTTGAACTTCGTTTTCTCCGAGCGACAAAATTGAAGAATTCAACTGGCCATTTTGAGTCCAACTCAGGACGATGGTAACTTTTTGCTTCCGGTGGGCTTGCAGTGGTTTGAGTAATCCCCAGGCCGAGAATTTTGACCCTGGTGCAATTTTTTCAGCTAATAATTCGGGGTTTTCCGAAACAGGGTGGCACTGTGGGGTGCAAATCTCGTCAACCACGTAGTCAGCCGAGACGTTTGCAATTTTAAGGGAGTTGACGGTCGAATCAGAGCCATTCGTAAGCGAGACTGCAAATCTCAGCTTTTTCGATGCTAGCGTCAATTGAGATTCCAACGTGCCACCAAAACTTACTTCCGCGGACGCCGGTTTAATCTGCAACGAACTGGCTAGAGCCGAACTTAAAAATATCAGCAGAAAAAGCATCCAGTAGCGCATACTAGGTTCACTCAAATTAGCGTACGGACTCCACAAAAATCAATCTTAATCTTGGGTTCCAATGCCAAGAATCTTGCAGTTTCACTTATCATTGCAGACGTTTGTTCACTCGTCGCTTTATGCAAAAAGTCGAGACCTTTTAAAAAGCCCAAATGGGAGAGATTGATACATTTCGGAACCAATCCGTTTTTCATTAAGCACCAAAGTTTAGCTTAAGGTAGAATTTTGTAGCTTGCATGATGTGCTCTGGACAGGTATTTATGAAAAAGTTGATGCATTCAATCCTTGGCTTTGCAGTGTTTTTAGGGCTTTCGACCGTAGGTTTTGCGACCGATTTTTCTGCACTTAAGCCGCCTCCGGGGGTAAAAGTGGCTGTTGTGGTCTTTGAAGATCTGGAATGCCCAAGCTGCGCCCACGCATATCCGATTATCTGGGATATAGCCAAATCCCATAATGTTCCTGTCCTGTTGCACGACTACCCTCTCATCAACATACATCCCTGGACTCTCAGAGCTGCGCTTTATGCGCGGTTCTTTGACACTCAATCCCAGAAATTAGGTGACGATTTTCGTGGATATATTTATAAAAATCAGTCTCAAATTGTTCCTGGGAACCTGGATCAATTCGCGCGCAAGTACGCCGATGCCAACAAAATTGCGCTGCCTTTTTCAATCGATCCGCAGGGGAAACTCAAAGAAAAAGTGGACGCCGATTACGCACTCGGCAACCTCGTCGGCGTGCGTGAAACTCCCACGATCTTCGTGGTAGGCAATAGCGGCACATCCGAGCCTCTGGTGGAACAGGTCAAGACTGATCCCAACAATCTCGCCCAGGCATTCGCGCAGATGATTGAAGGAATGCAGAAAAAGGCCGTGGCTCCATCAGCAAGCCCAACACCGGTGAAGCATGCCGCCACCAAGCCCCACAAGAAGAAACCCAGCTAAGGCATTGGGTAAGTGAGTAATTGGGTAATCGTCGTTCGCTCACTGCCGAGTTCCTTGCTTCCGTAACTCCAAGAAGCGACTGGGGTTTGCAACCCCGCTTCCCCCTTCCTCAATGTCCCATCACCCGCTAACCTGACCTAGCTTGCTCAAGGCATCAAGGCTTTCCTGGTTATCGGGCGACTGGCCGAGTTCATACAACTTGGAAAATACGATTTGGCCTTGCTCATCCACAATCAAGACGGCCCGTTCGTTGATTCCGGGTAAAGGATCGCCTTCCCGCAAAATGCCATATTTCTGGGCGATGCCGCCGTGGGGCCAGTAATCGCTGACCAGGGGAAATTCCTGCCACCCAATGGATTTCTCCTGCCATGCGAGATGGCTATAGATTGAGTCGGTGCTGATGCCCACGACCTGGGCATTGAGTGCGGCGAATTTAGGCAGGTCCCTGCTGAACGCCGACATCTCATCGGTTCATGTGGGACTCCAATCAAGAGGGTAAAAAGCCAGCACTACATTCTGCTTGCCTCGATAGTCGCTAAGCTTGAACTTGTGCCGCTGTTTTCCGGTGACTGCTGGAAGTTCGAAGTCCGGGGCAGGGTCCCCTACTTTCAAAGCTGCCATCCAAAAACCTCCGCGTACAATGAGTATGAAAATATGATTACTTAAGTTCCAACAAAGTTCCTGAAACATGCAAATAAGCTATTGTAACGTGAGGTCAACTTAACCCTCACCAGAGAACGCGAAGGACGGGCCACCCGCGATCACGGGAAGGAAACCCTCGGGAAGGAAACCCAAGGGGAAGGGACTCAAGGCCACGAAAAAGGGTCGTGAGGCATCGAAATGCAGAAAAGGGCCGCGACCAGGAGTCAACATGCTGGGATTCAGCAACTACAATTACCACCGTTTCACGCGTGACCTGCTTCGTGAAGCTGAAGGGTTTACCGGTCCAAGAGCAGGCGAAGAAGCCCCGGATTTCCGGTCGAGAACTCTCTCCGGGGAACCCATTCGACTGAGCGACTACCGGGGAAAAAAGAATGTTCTGCTGGTTTTTGGCTCCGCTACATGTCCGATGACCGCGAACTCTATTCAAGGCATTCAGCGGCTTTATGAGCGCGCCCGAGGCGACGAGATCGAATTTCTCTTCGTCTATGTGCGGGAAGCCCATCCCGGCGAAAGGATTCCTGCGCATTCTTCGATGGCCGGCAAACTTGAAGCGGCCACTCTTTTTCGCGACGAAGAAGAGTTGTTCCTGCCCATGATCATTGACGATCTGCGCGGATCGATTCATCAGAAATATTCCAATCTGCCCAATCCGGCATTTCTCATTGACAGGTCAGGACGTGTCGCCTTCCGCTGCATGTGGGCTGATGCGGCCCTGCTGGATAAAGCTTTGACCGAGTTGCTGGAGCGGCAGCACCAGCGCGGCGAAGGCCATGTGGTAGTCAGTGGCGGGCAAGACCTCTCCGTGCCACTTTCCTACAGTGTGCTCCTCTCTTATCGAGCTTTAGAGCGGGGTGGCGCGGAGTCTTTGGCTGATTTTCGCGCGGCGTTCAGCCAGCGCGGCAGAGCTGCAAACGCCCCGTCGCCTGTGTCTGAACCAGTATTCGGGCATCCGGGCCGCGTGCTGGCCATTGTCGCCTTGACCACTGCGGTCCTGGCCGGGGGACTATATGCAGGCTTTGAACTGCGCAAGCGCCGTTTGGGTTCACGCCGCAATCCCTATCGGGCTTATGAGAAGGAAGAAGTGAAAGATACTGAAACCGGGACTGATTATGGTGCGGTAGGAATCTAGAATATTTGGTAATTGGGTAATTTGCTAAGTGGGTAATTCAAAAAGCGAGCGATATTTTTAGGTAACCGAAACGGATTCTCTTTAATCGGCATAGACCAATCAAATTCTTCTCTGCGCATCCCTGCATTCCTCTGCCCATCTCTGCGGTAGGCTTGATTGTCACAACGACGCCAATGCTACTTCCACTGTGCGCGCTATGTCCTCTTCTGAGTGGGCTGCTCCCACGAAAACTGCCTCGAATTGGGAAGGTGGCAGATAGATGCCACGGTCAAGCATGGCGCGATAAAACTTTCCGAATCTCCCGGTATCGGATTTGACGGCTGTGTCCCAATCGTGTACTTCGCCTGGCTGGAAGAACCATGTAAACATCGACCCGACGCGGTTGGCGGTGAGCGGAATGCCTTTTTTTCTTGCACCCTCCATCACTTGATCAACCAGCGAAGCCGTGTGCTTCTCCACTTGTATGTAGAGTTCCGGAGTCTTCTTTAAATGCCGCAAGGTGGCCAGACCGGCAGCCATAGCTAGAGGATTTCCTGAAAGCGTACCTGCCTGATAGACCGGTCCAAGAGGCGCGATCAGATTCATGATCTCGGCACGGCCTCCATATGCACCCACCGGGAGGCCTCCGCCGATGATCTTGCCCAGCGTGGTCATGTCAGACTTGATTCCATAAAGTTGCTGTGCGCCGCCAAAGGCCAGGCGGAATCCGGTCATGACTTCGTCGAAGATCAAAACAGTTCTCTGCTCGGCGGTGATTTTGCGCAGGAACTCCAAATAATTATCTCTGGGCGGAACACATCCCATGTTGCCCACCACCGGCTCGACGATCAGGCAGGCAATCTGGCCAGGAAATTTCTGAAAGGCGTCTTCGATCGCCTTCTGGTTGTTGAATGGAAGCGCGAGAGTAAACTGCGCCAGCTCCTCAAGGACTCCAGCGGAGCCGGGAATACCGAGCGTCGCTATGCCCGAACCGGCCTTTACCAGGAGCGAATCGGCGTGGCCGTGATAACAGCCTTCAAACTTGATGATGTATTTGCGGTTGGTAAAGGCGCGCGCCAGCCGGATGGCAGACATGGTGGCTTCGGTCCCGGAGCTTACAAATCGGACCTTTTCGACCGAAGGAAACGCATCGATTACCGCCTCGGCCAACTCGGCCTCAGCAGGGGTACATGCGCCGAAGCTGGCTCCGTCACGATTGGCTTTTTCTACAGCTTCGACGACCTCGGAATGAGCATGACCGAGAATCAATGGCCCCCATGAACCGACGTAGTCGATGTATTCATTGCCATCAACATCGCAGATACGGGAGCCTTTGCCGCGCACGATATAAGGCGGATCGCAAGCAACGGATTTAAAAGCGCGCACAGGAGAATTCACGCCTCCCGGAATCACTTTGGAGGCACGGGCATGAAGCTGTCGAGATTTGTCGTAGGTGGGCATGGCAGACAAATATAGCAGCATGGATGGTGAGTAAATCCTTAGACTGGGCAATCCTGTTTAGAGTATTCAGTCTATGTTTTTTGGAAACTTTAGATGCTGAGTAACTTACCAACAGAAACAAACTAATCTGCTCAAGAAATAGGAAACAAATGAGTTATGCCCCTGGTTGGGCTTATTGGACTTTAGGCACTCCTCTTGCTATAAGAAATGCGCGTTCCGCAAGCGAAATCATGTTGTGAACCGAAAGGGGTTATATGAGGGGACAGACTCGATCGCAATTCATACGGCTGATTACTGTTATCTCGGCCATGCTGTTTCTCTTTTCAACGTGGGTGAGCGCGCAAAGCGCTCGTGCAAAGATTATTGGCACTATAAAAGATCCGGGCGGCGCTGTGGTTCAGGGGGCAAGGGTAACAGTCAAAAACATCGCCACCGGTGTTTCCAACACTACGACCTCAGACGAAAACGGCTCCTACCAGGTATTGGAACTGCCCATCGGCTCCTATCGCGTGACGGTCGAGAAGAATGGTTTCGCAATCGCCAGGACAGAAGCATACACGCTTGAGATCAACCAGGCCCAGCGCATCGATGTGACTCTGAAAGTTGGTGGAAATCAAGAAACGGTGGAAGTCACCGGCGAAGCTGCACAAGTAGAGGTGGTGAATCCAACTTTGGGAGCATCAGTTACCGGGAACGTAATCGTCAACATGCCCTTAAATGGACGCAATGTGCTGGATCTGGCAACGCTCCAGCCAGGTGTAACTCCCGACAATCCTGATGATACAGGCGCCGGCACTTTCAATATTGCCGGGGCACGCGCCGATTCTGTGACTTTTCTATTGGATGGCGGTGTAGACAACAACCTGCTAAGCAACGGCGTGGTCTTCACGCCCAATCCGGATGCAGTCCAGGAATTTCGAATCCTTACCAGCAATTACACTGCTGAGTACGGACGCAATGCAGGCGGGATCATCAGCATTGTTACCAAATCGGGAACCAATCAGATCCATGGTTCGGCCTTTGAATTCAATCGCAACAGTGCTTTTTCCGCCAACAGTTATTTCAATAACAAGAACCAACTCCCGAAGGATTTTCTGAGCCGCAACCAGTTTGGCTTTACCGCCGGCGGCCCGATTGTGAAGGACAAGCTTTTCTGGTTCACCAGCTATCAGGGACAGCGCCAAACGCGTGGCGCAACGAACCAGGTTGATACCTTCACGCCCGACATGCTCGCCGGCAATTTCTCGCACGCTGGGCCCGGCGGCGGGCCCGATCCCGGCGTGGTCAATTTCCTGCTCAATAATCCTTTCTACCAACCCAATAATGCGCTTGCATTAAATGGCGTTATTGATCCGACCCGCATTGACCCTGTGGCCCAAAAATACATTGCGGCTGGTCTGATTACAAAGTCGCCCACGAATACCTATAGTTGTCCCTCTACTTCGGTCTGCTCGGGAATTGCATTCAACCAGGCCAATGCGACGAACAACAACAATGAATTCACAGGCAAGATCGATTACAACCTCTCGGCCAACGATCACATTTCCGCGACGGCTGGCGGGATCCGAGGCTACAACACCAACCCGTTCCAAACTGGCCCAGGATATCCGGTTGAATTCATCGCCCATAACTATTTCTCGAGCTTGACCTACACACATACGTTTACGACCAACCTGCTTAATGAGTTCCACTTCACCCTGCAGCGCAATGTAAACCAAAATGCGATACCTTTGAGCAACCTGCCCATTCCTGCGGCTTTGGGCGTCGGAGTCACACCCGATCAGGCGACTGGGCCCACGCGGATGTCCTTCGGTGGTGGCGCAACGAACGCCCTGCTTGCAGGATTCAGTTCGCAAGGACCGACATCTCTTGCAAACAATACGTTTTCGTATTCCGATACAGTATCGTGGGTCAAGGGACATCACACGTGGAAATTCGGCGGCAGCTTCACGCCTTATCAGAACAACACGCTTTTTGACTTCTTCGTAAACGGACAATTCGATTTCGATAACTTCAACGGCTCGGGCAACCAGTTTGCGAACTTTCTGATGGGACTGCCTGAAGATTACTTCCAGTTTGGAAGTGCTCCTTCCAACATCCGCCAGAAATCGACTTACTTGTTTACACAGGATGAATGGCACGTATTGAGAAATCTTGTACTGACGCTGGGAGTTCGCTACGAGTACAGCGAGCCGAAACTTGATACCCAAGGACGTTCTTTCAGCATCATTCCCGGCCTCCATTCAACTCGCTTTATCAACGCACCCACCTCATTGGTCTTTCCAGGAGATCCAGGCGCCCCCAAAGGCTCTAATTTTCCTGACAAGAACGATTGGGCGCCACGCTTCGGCTTCGCCTGGGACCCAACCGGGTCCGGAAAAACCAGCCTCCGTGGAGGATTGGGACTCTTTTATGACGTGCTGAAAGGCGAAGACAACCTGCAATTCAATGGACAAGCGCCATTTTTCGGTTTCACCAATCCTTTCTTTACGGATTGCCCCAACGGAACTGGTTCGGGGAATCCAGGATGCGTAACCTCGAATCCCGGCTTCACTACCGATCCATTCGGCACCACCGGAACCGTGAATCCGTTTCCCTCCAAGCCTCCGACGCGCAACATTGATTTCGCTGCCGCTGGGTTTTTGCCGTTCGGTGGCGGCGGGGTCTTCTTCGTAGATCCGCATCTGCGCACTCCATATATCTGGCAATATAACGTTGACCTCGAGCGTGAGTTGGTGCGCAATCTGGCACTGGAAGTCGGATACCTGGGCAGCCAATCGCGCAAATTGACTACCCTGACCGACATAAACGCTTTCGATCCTGCGACGCTTTCATCAACTCCGCACCGCTTCCTGAACGAAATGGGCACGGTCGATGATGGACGGTTCAGCTTCACGCCGGAGTTCATCAACGGCGTCAATGCGGGCTACCATGCATTACAAACCAAGCTCTCCAAGAAACCATCCGACACCAAGTTCTTAGGGAACACATTCTTTACTTTTGCCTACACTTGGTCGCACAGCATCGACAATTCATCCGGCTTCCGCAACCGCAACTCCCAGATTCCTTTCTTCGAAAGGAACATATTCCGCGCCTCTTCGGATTTCGACGTGCGGCACCAGTTGAGCTTTAGCGGCGGATGGGAGCTTCCTTTCGATCATTACTGGGAAAGTGGACCAAAGCGGCTCACGAAAGGCTGGAACATATTTCCCATTCTCTTCTGGCATACAGGCTTCCCCCTGGATGTGAATGCCGGCCTGCTAGCGAGAAGGACAAATCCCGGCCCGTCGGGAGCAGGTGATGCCAACTTGGTTACTGCTACATTGACCGGACCGATCATCTATTTCAATCCCCACAACGCAACTCCGGGGACGCCAGGAAATCAGTTCTTTGAACCCAACTTCGCTGCCCCAGATCCAAATGTTATTACCGGCAGCTACGGTTCCGGGCGCAACATCTTGCGTGGTCCAGGCCGCGTCAATCTCGATATGGCCTTTACCAAAACCACGAAGATTACGGAACATACGGCAATCGAGTTGCGGGCAGAGTTTTTCAACATCTTCAACCATGCGGAATTCTCCAACCCGGATACCAATCTCGCCAATCTAACCTTCGGGCAGATAACCAGTACGGCTGATCCCAGGATCATTCAGTTTGGGACACGCTTTACCTTCTGAACGAAGGCTATACATAAATGTCAAGGCCGCGTCTTAAAGCGCGGCCTTATGAATCTACGGCAAATCTAGAACGTGTTTCAAAGTAAGCTTCCTGTCAAGACATGAATTCTATTCGTGTCGATAAGATCCCATAGAATCGCGGCTTTCTTCCCTGGGGTTTTGATCAGCGAACACTTGACGAAACTAAAAAATCGTGTTAAGGTTGGCTAGTAATATCGGTAGATTGGCAACACAGAGGCTGCCCAGGCAGAACCGAAATCTGCGTTCCTTGACAACTGAAAGCCATCAAGTTGAAGCACAAACCTAGCCCTACCCCCCGCCCCATTTTTAACTTTAAACCAACTTCAAACCAACTTTCGTCCAGTTTTTGGACAACCAACCCGCTACAGACCGCTACATCGCTTCAGCACGAGGGTTTCACCTAAACCGAAGTACAGAAAGGACTTAGACACGAGAGGGCGAAGAATCTGTGGCGGCGTAGCGGGTGTAGCGGCCTTTTTTTCATTGTCGGCAAAAAGAAAGAATTTGCGGTCGTGCCAAAACGCTTTGGAGTCGTTGCCATATGATCTGACAAAAGGGGGTGGAGTCGTGACAAAAGGGCCTGGAGTGGTGGCGCCTGAAATACCTTCCTCTAGATTTTTCAATGCTTTAGCAAACGGGTTGCGGGGCCAAAAGGCCCGCTACTCTTCACGTCTATGCAATTGGGTGTTTGCAACTATCGGTGTCGAAAGGTCGCTCGCTAAGCTGGTCAATGAACGCAGGGGGCCAGAAGGTGCCTCATCTTCGAGTAAACGAAAGCCTGTTGTAAAATGTGCGTAGCGGTTCGACAATCATTTCGGCATCTAAAGTTTCCGCTTTTTCTGCCCCTGACCCACTGCGCGCAACCGCATTAATCTTTGCAGGAGAAAATTGATCATGGCTAAGATCGCCAAAACGGCTGATCGTAAAAAAATTATGGACACTTCCAAGAGCACGGATTGTCCCAAGTGCAGCAAACCAACGCGCATCGTGAAACGGGTAAAAGATCGTGAACGAAATATCCCAGGTGGAGTGTATATCTCCTGCTCGGCTTGTGAGTTTTACGAGAAGCTTTAACCAACCTTGTTCCCACACTCCGGGCAGAACTTGGTTCCCGCTTCGAACTTAGTGCCGCACTTTGAGCATTCATTCTTGAGGCGTAGAGGTTTGCCACATTCCGGACAGAACTTTGCTCCTTGCGTATGTGCGCCGCAAGCGGGGCAGAGCGCGGTTGCCTCTTTGGTCAGGTCCAACCCTTTGGTCAAATCCTGTTCCTGTATTTTTTGCTTCATCTGTTCAACGGTGGATTGCACCTGGGCGGCAGCCATTTCGGTTTCGATGTCGGGAGCGCATTCATAACAAAGAGAACGCTTGGCATTCCAGCACGAAGTCTGGCAAACCCAATGCGTACACTTGGGACATTGCCGGAAATTCGGCTTGCTTTCCTCGATGGCTTCCCGGAAAGCTTTATCGTGGGCAGGTCCCTGGATGGCGCGTTCTATTTCATAGGCATTCGACCCGGCCCGGCCCAGGACGCCGCCGAAAAAGCCTCCGGCAGCCCGCAACGCGCTGGCCGCCATCCCCGTGGCTGAAGCCTTGAACTCGGTCATGAAACCGTTGCCGCAGCGATCACAGAAAAACTCGAATTGAAATCCCTTGTCGGTCGAATGGTCAGTGTGATTGCGTGTGAATTGTATGAGTGCCACGTTGGATTCAATCCCCCCAGGAGCAAAGTGAAGAAAGTTTTGCAGATTATCGTCTAAGTTCGTGACTTTCGTCCAGCAGAATCACGCACAGAATCAATCGGCTTTGGCCCCCTTTGGCTCTCTGTTTGCTCACGTAAGAAGCCGCGAGACTCCCTGCTTCTTGCTCAGATCAGTGGTAGTACGGAATTAGTGCGGATCAGTGGTGAGAGCATCAAGGATGGACTTCAATTTCTTGCGTTCCGTGTCTGTTAAGTACAGTTAAGTATCGCTAGAATTGCTCTAGAATTCTCAACCGAATAGAATTTAGCTGGGACAATGTGAGTGTGGGCCTGAACTGGACCAGGCAGGATTCTGTGCAGGGAAACTTTTCCAACCCAGGTTCGTCTAATCTATAGCTCGAATTAACTGGATAGTTAATCAAAGATAAACCGTGAACAAAGCAAAAAAAATCTGGATTGCCCTTCTTATCGTAACCGTGGCCGTCGTGGCGCTTGCGGCGCGCATGTTGACCAGTCGCGACTCGACGCAATACTTCACCGAGAAGGTCGGCCGTGGCGATATTCGGGACGTGGTCGAAGCGACAGGCACCATTAATGCCGTGATCACGGTGCAGGTGGGATCCCAAGTCTCGGGCACGATCGACAAGCTCTATGCCGACTTCAACTCCAAGGTAAAGAAAAACCAGGTGATTGCGCGCATCGATCCCTCACTGTTTGAAGGGGCATTACTGCAAGCCAAGGCCGATTTGGAGAATGCCCGAGCCAATGCGAGCTCGGCCCGAGCCAACCTGGAAAAAGCTAAAGCTGCTGAAGCCCAGGCCCGCGCAGATTATGAGCGCACCAAGCCTCTGACGGTCCAGGGCGTAATGAGTCCGCAGGCGCTTGATGTCTCCAAGGCAAATGAGGACGCGGCTAAGTCGGCAATTTCCGCCGCCGAGGCAGGGGTATTGCAAGCCGATGCGCAGGTCAGCCAGAAAGCGGCTGCGGTCACCGTGGCGCAAACCAATCTGGACCATACGATCATTCGGGCGCCGATTGATGGCGTCGTGGTCAGCAGAAACATCGACATTGGCCAAACCGTAGCAGCCTCGCTTCAGGCGCCCACTCTTTTCACCATTGCCCAAGACCTGACCAAAATGCAGGTCTATACCAAGACCGACGAATCCGATGTTGGCCACATCAAGACTGGCCAACCAGTCACCTTCAAGGTGGACGCTTTTCCATCTGACGAGTTCCGCGGCAAGGTCGCACAGATTCGCATGAATGCGACCACCGTCCAAAACGTTGTGACCTACGACACGATCATCGAATTTGATAACCCGGACCTGAAGCTATTTCCAGGCATGACCGCCTATGTAACCATTCCTGTTGCCTCGGCGCACGACGTGCTGAAAATACCCAATGCAGCTCTGAGATATAAGCCGGACCTGAAGCCAGAAGAACTCCGTCAACTCTACGCGCAAGCCGGCATTGCTGCTCCTGGCATGAAGGAGCAAGGAAGTCAGCAAGGAGCAGAGCAGCAGCCCCAATCGGGCCAGGCGGGAGGTGCAGGCCGCGAAAACGGTGCACAAGCACAGCAGCAGCGGCGCGAAGCGCGGCCAACCGATGTCGCGGTGATCTGGAAGATGCTTCCTACCAAAAAGCTGGAGCCTGTGCAGATCCGCACGGGTATCACTGATCACGCAACCACGGCATTGGTGCAGGTGCTCAAAGGGGACATCAATGAAGGCGACCCATTGATTGCAGGCGCCACGAAAGGCCAGGCCAACCGGAACGCTCCGGGGTTCGGGGGGCCGCCGCGCGGCAGGTAATCAATATGGCAAACGCAGTTAGCAGCGCGGTCGAGCCTATTACTCCCGCGAGCACGCCCGCCGATGCGGTCATCCGCGTGGAAGAGGTGCACAAGTACTACGAGCTTGGCACGAACCGTGTCCATGCCTTACGGGGAGTAACGCTGGAGGTCGTGCGCGGCGAATTTGTGGCGGTGATGGGGGCAAGCGGCAGCGGCAAGTCCACCTTCATGAACATTCTCGGTTGCCTCGACCAGCCTTCCAGTGGACGGTATCTTCTGGAAGGGACCGATGTTTCGACTCTGAACAAGAAGCAACTGGCTGCCATTCGCAACCAGAAAATCGGGTTTGTTTTCCAGGGCTTCAATTTATTGGCACGGACCACGGCACTGGAAAACACCGAGTTGCCGGCGTTCTATGCTCGTGTCTCTCAGCAGGAGCGTCTGCGCCGGGCCAAGGCTGCCCTGGAGATGGTCGGACTTGGGGATCGGATGGACCACTTTCCCTCGCAACTTTCCGGAGGCCAGCAGCAGAGGGTCGCCATTGCCCGGGCACTCGTCAATCAGCCAGCGATCCTGCTGGCCGATGAGCCGACGGGCAACCTCGACAGCCGCACCTCGGTCGAAGTCATGGAGATTTTCCAAAGACTCAACAACGAACGCGGCCTGACGATTGTGCTGGTCACCCACGAGCTTGACATCGCTAATTTCGCTAAAAGGGCCATTGTCTTCCGCGATGGCAAGATCAAAAAGGACGATCTTATTGCGGGCCGCGCAATCGCCGAGAAGGTTTTGAAAACTATGCCGGCGCTTGAGGATTAGAACGTGGAAGAGATCATCGCCACAGTTCGATTGGCGTTGCGGGCCTTGGCCCGCAACAAGATGCGCTCTACGTTGACCATGTTGGGCATTATCATCGGCGTCGGCGCGGTGATTGCCATGGTCGCACTAGGACAGGGCGCGCAGGAACAGGTGCAGCAACAGATCGCAGCCATGGGTTCCAACATGCTTTTCGTGGGCGCTGGATCGATGAACAAAGGCGGGTTGCGCATGGGCTGGGGCAATACCCAAACCCTGGTCATGGATGATGTCCAGGCCATCATGCGTGAATGCCCGGCCGTAGAACTGGCCGCTCCAGGCGCAGGCGCAGGCGCTCAAGTGGTCTTTGGCAACGACAACTGGGGCACCAGGATCAATGGCACAGAGCCGCAATATTTCGAGATTCGCGAGTGGGCTTTTAGCGAAGGCACTCCTTTCACTCAAGATGATGTAACTCAGGCGGCCAATGTAGCCGTCGTCGGGGAGACGGTTAGAAAAAACCTTTTCGGCGCAGTCGAACCTGTGGGGCAGACGATCCGCATCAACAACCTGCCGTTCAAAGTAGTGGGCGTGCTTATACCTAAAGGCCAGTCGGCAGCCATGGGAGATGATCAGGACGACACCATCGTCATTCCCATCACTACCTTGCAGAAGAAGATTACCGGGCAAAACTGGCTCCGCTACATCAGCGTATCCGCCAAATCCAAGTCGGCGTCGTATGCCGCACAGCAGCAGATTACGGGACTGCTGCGAGACCGGCACAAGATTCGTCCGGGCCAGGACGATGATTTTGGCGTTCGCAATCTCGCGGACCTGGCCGGTGCAGCCGACGAAGCTGGAGCGGTCCTGACCCTGCTGTTGGCGATCGTGGCTAGCATCTCGCTGCTGGTCGGTGGGATCGGCATCATGAACATCATGCTGGTCTCAGTGACTGAACGTACGCGCGAAATCGGCATTCGTATGGCCATAGGCGCCACGGAAAGCGACGTTCATCGCCAGTTTCTCATTGAAGCCGTCACCCTAAGCTTTATCGGTGGTGCAGTCGGAATTCTACTTGGCTTGTTATCTGCGTTCCTGATCCCACGGATTTTTGGCTGGGCTGTATCAGTGTCGATGGTGGCACTGGTGGGTGCGGTGGTATTCTCCGTACTCGTAGGCGTTTTCTTTGGCTTCTACCCTGCACGCAAGGCTGCGCGGCTCAACCCTATTGAGGCTCTCAGATACGAGTAAGAAACTAGCCGCGAATCAACGCGAAGCGCACGAATCTGAAGAACTTTCATCTCAGAGCTTCTCATATACGAGAAATTTTCACGGAAAACCTGTAAATATCCATTAAGATAATCTATGAATATCGCAATTCGTGCAATTTAGTCACATTTATGATTGTTTCGTTCTCAGTATCGAATTTTCGTTCTTTTTCGTCGGAAGAGACCTTTTCCATGGTCGCCAGTAACCGATTGTCCGGCAGTCACGAGAATCATGTTGTTCCAATCCCCGGCTCCGAGGAAAAGGTTCTGCGAACGGCGGTTCTTTATGGGGCTAACGGGGCAGGCAAATCCAATATATTCAAAGCACTTGAGTATGTGAAAAAAATTGCTCTGGAGCAGCGCGAAAAGAATAGTGGTACTGGAAGGGATGCATTTCGCTTCAGTGCGAGAATGGATGAGCCTTCAAGTTTCGATCTCCAGTTTATCGCCGAAGATAAGCTCTATCGATTTGGATTCAAAACGAATGATCTTCGCATTATCGAGGAATGGCTGGTGCGGGTCGATGGTGGTCGCGAAAAGAGTGTGTATGAGCGGGTTACCGATGAAAGCGGAAAGGTAAAGGTCGAGCTACAAGACGGCAAGACTACTAACGAAAAGTTGAAAGCCTTGGCCACTGTGGGCGGCCCGCAAAATCAATCATTTCTAGCCACCATTTTCGTTCTATTGGATTCCTTCGATTATGGAGAGGAGCTAAGCACTGTTTTAAGTTGGTTTAAGTCGAAATTAAATTTAATAGCACCAACTGATCGGTTCTTACTCAGCCGCTTCCTACTTGGGGATTCGCATTTCAATCAGTTTGCTAGCGGTTTCTTAAAATCTTGCTCCACCGGTATCGATCACCTTCGGGTCCAAAAACACGAAATTACGGAAGATGAATTCAGAAGATCATTACCCGAAGAACTTGTAACGCAGATGTTAAGACAGAAAGGCGGGGGATCGCTGGTTCCCGTGGGAGATGGAGAAGTATTACTGGTTGAACACGGAGATCAAGAACATTTCTTTCTACTCACAATTCGGGCTGCACACGAATCCTCGTCCGGCAAAATAATTCCACTGGATCTTTCTGAAGAGTCGGATGGAACCCGTCGGCTCCTGCATCTGGTACCAGCATTGCACCAGCCAGAAAAACAAACGGCTGTTTATTTCATTGACGAAATCGATCGCAGTCTTCATCCCATATTGGTCTGGAATTTTCTTGACTTCTTTTTAAAATCACGCGAGGGCAGCCAGCACCAAATCATTGTGACTACGCACGAATCCAATCTGCTCGATTTGGACCTACTTCGCCGCGATGAGATATGGTTTGTGGAGAAAAATCAGGAGGGGGCGACGCGCCTCTACTCCCTTGCCGATTTTAAAGTTCGCAAAGACCTCGAAATCCGCAAGCATTACCTGCAAGGCCGCTTTGGGGCCGTGCCGTTTTTAGGCAACCTTGATCGTCTGCTGGAGCCGCAGGATAAATCGGAATGAGTCTGACGCACCGGAAGCCCAGGCCATTGCTCCGGGATGCTGCGAGCTTGCGCGACGACCGGCTCTTCATCATTGCATGTGACGATACTTACGCTCCCAAACAGTATTTTGAGTTCTTCAGAATTGCTCGAATTCAAGTACATGTCGTTTCCACAACCGACGGTACTTCTGCTGCCCAGCATGTTCTAACCAGGCTTCTAGCCATTGACCACGAGCCCGACGACGAACTTTGGTTGGTCCTGGACACAGACCATTGCATCAAAGGCGGCCACGTAGCAGGCTTTCTTGAGACCCTCACTCAAGCCAGACACTGTAGGGTCAATGTTGCGCTAAGCAGGCCCTGCTTTGAGTTGTGGCTGCTCTTGCACCACTCCGATGAATCTGCATTGGCTTCATTGTCAACTGCTGGAGATGTCGAGGCAGCACTGCGTCTAAAACTGGGGGAATACAACAAGACAAAGCTCAAACAGGAACACTACCCTCTCACTTCGGTGTCCGTGGCTTGTTCCCGTGCCGAGAATCTCGATAAAAACGTCGTTGGCGGTGAAATCCCTGCCAGCAACACAAGCCGGGTCTACTTGATTTGGAAAGCAATTGCAGCGAAAGCCCTGCGGTCTCAACTGCCTAAAGAACTCGAGAGTCTGGTGCCTTGTACCCAATAAAGGTGCCACATCAGGAATGAATTCTTCTGCGCCCCTTGAAAATCTGTTCACATTCTGAGTACCGTGTCGTAAATTGTTACGCATCTGGAACTCGTAATGGACAATTACTTGTGTGCCACAATCAGTGGATTCGCGAAAAGATCCTGGCTGGGACTGGCGTTGATTTGCCTTTCTGGCATTTTGGCCGATGCACAGTCGCTTGTGTTGAATGGGCAGGCTCCGAATGCGGAGGTGACCGTGTATGTCTGGAAAGACCGGCCCGCAACGTTGGTTTTTGTGCCCAGCGCTACTTTTGCTACGCCACTGCAATGCACAATCACGGCGATCAATTTTCCGGTGGACGTCTCGCTTAACCAACCAGGCAACCAGGGGGCCGGAAGTTCCACGCTAACCTTACCCTTAGCTGTCAACACTGCTGCTTTTGTGACTTTGGCAGTGAAAGATTTCCCACAAAGCGATCAATTTACTGGCACCTTACTCGTGACCTCCGCAAGCAATAACGCCATGAGTTGGAAAGTCAATCTAAAACCTCCCAGCGCAATATTGGCGAATGAACCGCCGTCTGTGAGCCGGGACATCATGAGATCTTTTTTCCAAGGCTCCACTTCTGAACTCATAACTGTCACAATTCATGAAAAAAGCCGCAGGGTTGGTTTAGAAGGAGTAAGCGCGCGTCCAGGGCCAGTCGTGAAGGCTCCAGAAAGCGGGTTTGATCTCAAGCAAAATGTGGAATTCAGTTTTGACGGCGATCCGGCTCCTAATTTCACCAAATGGTCTCAAGGCGATCCAGCCCGAGATGTATCGCCGAATGGTGGGTTAGCCAGGGTGGAGCTCCACTTGAAAAGTTTGGCGGCGGGCGAATATAACACTGAAATTCAATTTCAAGCCGCCAATGCCAGCAATGATGATGCCAAAGTCGTCTTGAACCTGAGAGTGCGTGATCACTGGGGACGGGCCGTTCTGTGTCTGCTCGCAGCGATAATTTTTTCTTTCGTAACCACAAAAGTCATATCGTCCTTGCGCCAGCGATTTCTCTTCGCCCGGCGAATCGCGGAATTAAGGCCGACTTGGCTCGCTGAGGAACCCAAAGTGCTTCCCGTAGTCTGGGCATCGGCGATCTTGAAGCAAAGCGAGGAGCTAAGCAAAACCTACTGGCTGACTGGAGAGGATGAAATCGAGGCTCGTGTCAATCAGTTCGCAGCGGTCATGGCCACTCTGGAAAGGATCAGGATTCTTCGCAGCCAGATCAAAGCATCAACCTTCCTTACAGATCTTATGAGGCTTCGAGCACTTGCAAAACTAAACGGAATTGTTTCCAGCATGGGAACTGGATTGCTTGATGCTGTAGCAACCAAGCAGCTTGAGGCTGCATTGGATAACCTCAACCAGTGGCTGGATGCCACCATCTGGGCTAAATGCTATTGGAGTGATCTTAAACTGGCAATTGGCCAACTTTTGGGCAGCGTGATTCCAACAATAGTGGAGGAGCCAGAGACACGGGCCAGCATCCAGGAATTGTACGACGCTCTCGGCATTGATTGCAGACCAGATATTCAGGATGCGGCAGACATGATGGCAATTGAAACCCGGTATGCAAGACTAAAGATTTTTTGGGAGCGGAAAGAATCTTCTGAAATGAAAGACCTGCTAGCGGCTCACAAACAGAATCAAGACATCCACAGAATCTTTCTAATAGCGGATCAGGCGGCCTGGGCGCGACTCAAAGCTAACAAAAGTAAAATCAAGATAATTGTGGACGATGAAGACAGTCTTCAGGCCTATGTTCCCGCTAAATTCAGTGTCGACCCAGGGGACGAGTCCTTGGCAAAAACGTTTCTTTTTCAGCGTGGTCTCAAGTTTGAATGGACCTTCGCAGTTGCTTTGCGTGGCAACACACTCAGGCGCATGTTCAGGTGGATGTTCAAGCGCACAAGACGAAACATGCGCCTAAAGCCGGTTACGGAAGAGCCGCAGGTTATTCAGTATTTTCCGGAAAAAGGGAGCGTAACCGTATCCGTGAACATCAAGTATGGGGATGAATCCTTCGAGATACCTAATCCCGATGTTGCACCTGCCCTGGCTCCAACGTCTTCATCAGCTCCCGCATCAATACCGCCCGCTCCCCAGGTGCGAATCTCATCAAATCCTGAATTTGGAATCTTCAAGGGTTTAGAAATGGTCGAAGTTCTTTCATTTTTTGCTGCGGCAGCGGCGGCGATCTTGGCTGGGCTTACTACGATGTATCTGAAGAATTCCGGCTTCGGTTCGTTTTCGGATTACGTGTCGCTGTTTGCCCTGGGCGCCGGTGTCGACCAGGGGAAGAATTTCGTTCAAAATCTGGCACGGCCAAAGTAGACTTCTTACCGCCTTATTGCAACATGGAAGTTTCCTTCAGGCCGCTGGGCGATAAGACGAACCGCCTGGCACGTCTCAGGCGCTGGTCGCACAGCCTCGTACTCCAAGAACTCTTTTAATACCTTGGTAGCGTCTTTGTATCCCTGCACGATGAGGGGAGCGGCGATCGCTCCATCAAAATCCAGAGTAGTTGCCGGCAGCGGCTTCTGCGGGGCTATGTTGAACGACTTCACATAGCGGTAGCGCTGCTCCCCAATTTCCAATTCCAGTTGTTCGGGTTTCACTCCCAGTTCCAGGGCGTATCGGCAACAAAGCCGGTTAATGTTGTCGAGCATGCCAATGTCATATTTGAAGTTGTTCGATACAAGAATGTCCACGGCGTGAATGCCAACGTCCAGCATGGTGTTGATGTGCCCGGCCTGATCCGGCCCTTGAAGTGGCGTCATCATGACCAGAAAAAGGACGTCCGCGCCCAGTCGAAGAGCGGGACGAATCGGTTCGTTGGCCACGATTCCACCGTCGGTCCACAACCGCCCTTTGAACGGCACAGCCTCATAGGCAAATGTATACGCAGAGGAAGCCACCGCCGCCTGCACCATGTCATCGCAATGCTCGATTTCCGCGTGTACAAACTCTTTGTTTACGTTAGCGTCGCGAAGCAAGTCCTCGACTCTGGCGTTGCAGAAAAATCGTCCGATACCGTGCTGCAGGTCTGTGGCGGTCATCACCACGCGGATCTGTGACCGTTGAATCGTCTCTTCCGAAATGCGCTTACGCAGGAACTTGGTTCGCTCAAAATTTGCGAACAGGCCGGTGCGTAAGGGCATCCGTAAAAAGCGGTGGCTGAGCCTGCTTAAAGGTGCCCGTAAAAGCCGCCAGCCTCCCCAAGCGGCGGCAATGCTGAGAATTACCGGAATCGGTGCGCTCAAATCGACAAATTCATGCTTGGGGCCAGGTAAATGGACGTGAGTAAAGCCCAAAAATATCAGGATAAAACCCCAGACCAGCAGGTTTGCGGCCAGCGAAACCCAGGCTTTGCGTTTGTCCGGCTCCCAAGGATGTCCTCTCATCAGGTTGAGCACCAGATAGCCGGCATAGGAAAGCCGGTCCGCAAAGAACAGGATGGCTGTACCCGCCGCGGCCAGCGCCAGCCAGGTCAGCTTAGGGTGGTAGGTATGAAGGTAAAAGCCCCTTTCCTGCATCCATTGCCATAGAGCGTTCCCGATTCCAGCGGAGGCGGCAATGAGTCCCGCTAGCGCGAAGATATAACGGGACCAATCGATTCCAAGCACGTCCGGCGTCAGCTCCATCCAGGAGTTGACCAAGGTTTCGGCATTTCCCACGAAGCCTTGAGAATGAGAAACATAGGAAGCCGCATTGATGCTGCCTACTGAGGTTGAGGTGATGATGTGCGTAGGTACCTGGGCGTCTTGGAATGCTATGAGCACCCCGGCTTCGTATGCACCCCGGGCGCCTCCCCCGGAAAGCACCACGCCAACGCGGGATGCGCACTTCAAAGGGCAGTTGTTCTCGGCGATTTCCTTTGTAAACCGGCGGCGCAAGACCTGCAACCTTTTCAAAGACCCGGTGCCGCGCTTTTTAAATGTCCAGAGACGCATTCAGGAGTGCTCAGGATAACCCAGATTGCGGGCCTGGGAACCGGGTTTTCGACCTACAAATTCGACGCAGGAAAAGAAATCTTGACGGAATATGGAATAGGCAGTAAAAGGATGGCGACCGTTCCTAAGGAGAGAACATGCCTGACACGACCCTTCGTGCCTCGGCTGGAAATATAGCCGGCGCCGCTGAGCAACTTCAGAAAGCAGCAAGTTCCAACATCTGGATGGTGATCTTTGCTTCCTCTGTAGGCACGATGATCGAGTGGTATGACTTCTATCTCTTTGCCGCTCTGGCGTCGACATTGGGTCCCAAGCTCTACCCCCCGGGCAACGCGAGATTTGCTTTTCTTGCCTATTGGGCGACATTTGCCATCGGGTTCCTTGTGCGGCCATTCGGGGCGCTCTTTTTTGGCCGCATCGGAGATTTAGTGGGGCGGAAGCGAGCGTTCCTGGTGACACTTACCATCATGGGAGTCATGACCGCTGCCATCGGTCTGCTGCCTGAGTTTAAAACAGCCGGTTGGTTCTCTCCTGTCGTGCTGATTGTCATCCGGGTTTTGCAAGGTCTGGCTTTGGGTGGCGAATATGGCGGAGCAGCCGTTTACGTGGCCGAACATGCACCGGATGGACGCCGTGGCTTCTACACCAGCTTCATCCAGATTACCGCTACTCTGGGCTTGTTCGTCTCGCTCATTGTAGTTCTTATTGTGCAATCCAGCATGACTCCGGACCAGTTTAAGGACTATGGGTGGCGCATTCCTTTCCTGATTTCGATTGTGCTGGTCGCAATTTCTCTCTATATCCGGCTCAGAATGAAAGAGTCTCCGGTGTATGCGGAGATCAAGAGCGCCGGCATGACCTCGACCGCCCCGCTGAAGGAAGCCTTTACGAAGTGGGACAACCTAAAACGAGTTTTGATTTCCCTTTTTGGAGCCACCGCTGGTCAGGGCGTAGTCTGGTATACAGGCCAGTTCTACGCTCAGATCTTCATCAGGGATTTTCTGCGAGTCAACCCCAGAACGACGAACATTATCGTGTCCACGGCGCTGTTATTGGGGATGCCGCTGTTTACCGTTTTCGGCGCTCTCTCCGATAAGATTGGCCGCAAGAAGATCATGATGGCCGGTTGCTTGCTCGCGGTAATTTGCTATTACCCGATTTACGGCGCCTTGCAGCGCGTGGCTGGTAACAATGTAACCAGCTTTAGCCCGCAGAAGAATCCGGTAACCGGCCAAATCACTCTGACCTCAAAAACCAAAGACGCCTCAGGAAACACTGTAAATGCGGCGGAAGCGACCCAGGTCAAAGCAGAGATTGGCAATAAGTATTTTTGGCAGATGGTGCTTCTGGTATTTGTCCAGGTGATTTTCGTGACCATGGTGTACGGACCAATCGCTGCTTATCTGGTTGAGGCTTTCCCCGCCAAAATCAGGTACACGTCCCTTTCCCTCCCATACCATATTGGGAATGGTGTCTTTGGAGGGTTGGTGCCGCTGATTGGGAGCTATATGGGCGCCGCATACGGTCTATATTCAGGATTGTGGTATCCCATGATCATAGCTTCAATTACGTTTGTGGTTGGCTCCATCTTTCTAAAAGAGACTAAACACGTGCAAATCTGGACCGAGGTTGCAGAGGCCAAGACCTCAGCGGGTTAGTGCTCGCCACCGGTATTCTAGTCTTTTGGAAATAATCGTCATCCCGAGCCTTTGCCCGCGCGACAGCGAGGGTAGAGGCGAGGGACCTTGCGTTTAAAGCGTTAATTCAGGATTACTGTAGACCGTCCACATCGTCCACCGAGTCCACTTGGTCCACGAAAGACCCTAGTTAGCCGGTTATGCGCGTTGCAACGTGAATTTTGTTCTCGTTAGCGACGCACTTTACCTCTTCTGACTTCTGGGGGTATCAGGGGCCGAGCCCCTGGCTAGTTAGGTCTGCACCAACTCTAAAGACGCTCTAAGGCACGGTCGCTACGTTTTTCGCAAGCTGTTTCGCACATCGCCTGACAGTTGCCCATCCAGCCTGAAAAGAAATAATCTAATCCGTCTCGTATACATCGTTCAGCTTTTTTTGGAGGCCCAATGTTTTTACGTCTTCGGATGCTCCGGAGCGCTAGTGCGATTCTCTCGCTATTGGTCACGTCGATTTTGGTTCAGGCCCAGCCCAAACATGCAGCTAAGCCCGCCACGGTTGCTGAGGCCGAGGCCTTCATGAAAAAGGCCGAGGTGGAGTTGGAGGATCTGGGAGTGAGGCAGCAGCGCGCCTCCTGGGTGCAAGAGAATTTCATTACCGACGACACCGAGATCATCTCCGCCCAGGCCCAGGAGAAGTTGACTGCGGTTACGACACAGCTTGCTCTGGATGCCCGCCGTTTCGACCACCTGAAGATGCCCCCTGAGCTGGCACGCAAGTTTAAGCTATTGAAACTGTCGCTGGTCGCGCCTGCACCCAACAATGACAAGGAGCGCGGAGAGCAGACCCGCATCGCTGCTTCGCTTGATGCCGACTACGGCAAAGGCAAGTATTGCAAGCCGCAGGCTGACGGCAAAGAAAAATGCCTTTCCATCAATGACTTGAGCCGTATCCTTGCCAGCAGCACCAATCCCAATGATTTGCTCGATGCATGGACAGGCTGGCACAAGATCTCAGTGCCCATGCGTCAGCGTTACAGTCGTTTTGTTGATCTCTCTAACAAAGGGGCTCGTGAACTGGGATTCAAAGATACGGGCGCCATGTGGCGCTCGAATTACGACATGTCCCCGGAGGAATTCAGCGCCGAACTGGAGCGACTCTGGCAGCAGGTACGGCCTTTGTATCTGGCGTTGCATGCCTATGTCCGCAAAGAGCTGATCAAGAAATATGGCAAGGTTGCCGATCGTCCGGATGGCCTCATTCCTGCTCATCTGCTGGGCAACATGTGGGCCCAAGAGTGGGGAAACATCTATCCCGTGGTAGCCCCGGAGAACTCAGGCCAGGGCTACGATCTCACCGAGTTATTGAAGGAGCATAAGATCGATGAACTGGGCATGGTCCATTATGCTGAGAGCTTCTTTACTTCGCTGGGCTTTGCTCCTTTACCCAAAACATTCTGGGAGCGCTCTCTGTTCTTGAAGCCTGCGGATCGTGATGTAGTCTGTCACGCGAGCGCCTGGGATATTGACAACCAAAACGATGTTCGACTGAAGATGTGCATTGAAGTCAAAGACGAAGATTTTGTAACCGTCCATCACGAGCTTGGTCATAACTTCTATCAGCGGGCTTACAACGGCCAATCCAATTTGTTCCAGGACAGCGCCAACGATGGCTTCCACGAAGCTGTCGGCGATACGATTGCGCTCTCGGTGACGCCGGAGTATTTGAAAGAGGTTGGTCTTTTGCAGTCCGTTCCGCCCGAGAGCGCCGATACGGGTTACCTGTTGAAAATGGCGTTGGACAAAATCGCCTTTCTACCCTTTGGATTGCTGATTGACCAGTGGCGCTGGAAAGTCTTTTCCGGCGAGATCACGCCCGAGAACTACAACAAGGCGTGGTGGGATTTGAAGGCTAAATATCAAGGAGTGGCCCCTCCAACGGAGCGTAGCGAGGCTGATTTTGATCCCAGCGCCAAATATCACGTAGCCTCGAACACACCCTACACGCGTTATTTCCTGGCGCGCATCCTTCAGTTTCAGTTCCATCGTGCGCTGTGCCAGGCGGCTGGGGTCCAGGGCCCCCTGCACCGTTGTTCAATCTATAAGAACAAGGCTGCTGGAGAACGGCTCAACAAGATGCTCACCATGGGGAAGAGCCATCCTTGGCCGGATGCCCTGGAGGCCATCAGTGGCCAACGGAAGATGGATGCCACCGCCATTCTCGACTACTTTGCCCCGCTAAAGAAATGGCTGGATCAGCAAATCCAGGGTGAGAAGTTGGGGTGGCAGGGCATGGATCCGGGATCGGCGGAGGCCCCTCCACGGCATACCAGCCGGTAACGAAGCCGTTTAAAAATACTGCATGACTCTGCGAGCTATGAATGTACACCAAACCCTGAAAAATGCTCTAAAGGGCTACTACCCTCTTTATCGCGCGATACGCCTTTAGCATGCCCGATAATCTGGCCCTCAGTAACTTATTGTTTTCCTCAGGATTTGCGAAAATACCGGTCCTGAGGAAAAATCCATGATGACTCCCCTACAATCCATTCGTCAGGAGCAGTACGAAGTCTGGGTACAAAAAAGCGAGAAAAAATGGGAAATGCTCTACTCGTTTAAAGATTTGGGCGTGGCTTCTGCCATTGCCAAGAACCGCCCCAGCCGCACCCGGCTTATTTGCATAACCTATGAATACGGCAGAATGATCTCGCAAGATCTGATCGAGGAACTAGGGATAAAGTCCGGATTCATAGGATCAGCCTAAGCAGATTCCTTCCGGTTCTGCCTAAACTGCTTCGCCGTCCCTCCGGTTGCCAGACCTTTGCGCGCTACGCTGTGAGAAACTGGAGGTTATGGCTCGATGGGAGCAATATGAAATCTGGGTGCAGAATGGGGCGAAGTGGGAGATGCTTGCCTGCTTCCAGGATTTCGATGTAGCCTCCGCTGTGGCCCGTAACCGCTCCCGCAAAATGAAACTCATGCTTGTAACCTACGAAGATGGTGTGGCGGTCAACAAAGATGTGATCGCGGAATTGGGCGATACACGTAATTGAATCAACCTAAGGTATTCTGTATGTCGTGTCACGACGGGACCTGTTATTGCCAGAAAACCTGAACCCTCTGCTTCGGAATTCGATCTTCTTCGGCCACGTCCATCATTGGTTTGAGGTTGAATCTACCAACCTGCTGGCTGGACAAGCGGCATCGGCAAACCAGAACACCAACGAACATCCCGAGGGCGAGGTTTTCCTGGCAGAGGAGCAGACGGCCGGCAAAGGCCGGGGATTGCACTCCTGGTATTCAGAGCGAGGCGCCGGAATCTATTGCTCCATTGTTGTACGTCCCCAGATTACTCCGTCTGACGCCCTTTGGCTTTCCCTCATCGCCGGAGTGGCAGTCCAGGACGCGGTCAAGGAAGTTAGCGGACTCATTGCCGATATCCGCTGGCCCAATGACCTGCTGATGAGCGAAAAGAAATTCTGCGGCATCCTGGCTGAGATAAACACAGAAGCAAACCGGGTCAATCACGCCGTCATCGGCATTGGCATCAACGTGAACCATGGCGCATTTCCTGAAGAGTTGCGCAATCTTGCTACATCGTTGCGTCTGGAGAGCGGTAAGGAATGGTCGCGGGTGGACCTTACTGCTGCTCTGTTAAAATCTTTCGACCGCGAGTATCGCGGTTTGTTGAGGGCTGTGCACAATCCCATCAAGATCCCGGCAATCCAGTTCGGCCCGATTCTCAAAAAGGTCGAAGCCCGCTCCTCGTATGCTCATGGCAAGCTCGTACACGTGAATGAAGATGGCGGTTATAGTGGAACTACAGACGGCCTTGATCCCCGGGGGTTTCTCCGTGTGCGCACCAATCAGGGATTGCGCATCGTGATTTCCGGCAGCGTTCGTCCGCTGCGAGGGAGGACATCGGATGTTGCTGGTTGTTGACGTAGGCAACACCAACACGGTCCTGGGCGTGTATGACCTTTCTTCATTGGGCTTTGTGAAGCAACCCCGGCCCGAACCGCGCATGATTGCCCATTGGCGTGTCGCCACCATCAAGACCCACACTGTCGACGAGTACGGCGTACTTTTCCGTAACCTTTTTGCGGTTGACAAAATCGATGCCGGAGACGTTCGTGGAATCATCATCTCCTCCGTGGTTCCGCCCATGGATTCCACCCTACGCGAGGTTTGCGAGCGATATTTTCACCTTGAGCCGCTGTTCGTTGAGCCGGGAATCAAGACCGGCATGCCGGTACATTATGAAAATCCTGCAGAGGTAGGAGCCGACCGTATCGTCAACGGAGTTGCCGCCTTTGAAAAGTATGGCGGTCCCTGCGTAGTTGTGGATTTTGGCACGGCGACCACATTCGATGCCGTTTCCAAAAAAGGTGAATATTTGGGAGGCGTGATTGCGCCCGGCATCGGTATCTCCGCTCAGGCCTTATTTGAGCATACAGCCCGTCTTCCACTGGTCGATATCCGCCAGCCGTCCAAGATCATTGGCACGAACACCGTAGGCAGCATTCAGGCGGGATTGTTCTTCGGTTATCTTGGCCTTGTCGATGGAATCCTGAACCGCCTGCTGGCGCAAATGGGATCAGATACCAAAGTGGTGGCAACCGGCGGACAAGCCAAACTGATCGGCGAACACTCTAAGTACATCAAAACTGTCGATGACTTGCTGACTCTGGATGGTTTACGCATCATTTGGGAGCGCAATCAAACCAGCCAAAAGCAGAAAAGCTCGTCGTAACCTCTGGCAGTGGAAAACTACTTCAACTACTTCACGGAGATCGAAGAACACTACCAGCGCCGTCGTGGAACCGGACTCCTGCTGTCGACTCTGGATTGGGCGCTGATTGAAACCTGGAAGCAAGCGGATATTCCAGTGGAAGCGGTGTTGCGCGGCATCGATACAGCATTTGATTCCCATGAACGCCGCCCTTCCAAGAGCAAAAAGATCAACAGCCTGGCCTACTGCTCCCAGGCAGTACTAACGGCTGCCGAGGACATGAAGGAAGCTGCCGTTGGCGCCGGCCGCCAGCAACAGTCTCCGGGTCTGGAAGCGGAGGAACTTGCCAAATTCTTTCTGGAAAACGCAAGCAAACTGCGAAAGGCAAGTATTACAAGTCAAATGCAGGCGATCACCGAAGAATGCGCCTCGTCTCTGGAAACCATAGCTGAGGGCCTGAAGCGTGTGTCAGCCGTTCGCCTGGAAGACCTGGAAAGACACCTCACGATCCTGGAAGAAAAACTTCTGGCTGCCCTTACCATGATGACGGGTGAAGCCACTCTACTCAACGTGCGGAGAGAGGCCGATCGGGAAATTGCGCCGTACCGCGCTAAAATGCCGGTCGTGCAGATTGATCAACTTATCAAGCAATTTGTCCATAAGCGGCTGTTCGAACAAGCCAAGATTCCGCGCCTCAGTCTTTTTTACATGTGAACCTGACTATTGAAAAAATGATTTACGGTGGAGATGGGCTGGGCCGCAATCCTGAAGGCAAGGCGGTCTTCGTTCCATTTGTTCTGCCCGGCGAAGAAGTCGATATCACGATTCTGGAAGAAAAAACAGGTTTTGCGCGGGCTACACTGAATCGACTCTTACAACCTTCGCCAGCCAGAATCGAGGCCGCCTGCCCTTATTTTGGACAGTGCGGCGGCTGTCATTACCAGCACACAACTTATGCCACCCAACTCGAAATCAAATCGGCGATCCTGCGTGAAACCCTGCAACGCATTGGCAAATTTGCCTGGACAGGTCAAATCCTGGTTCACTCGGCCGAGCCTTGGAATTATCGCAACCGGACGCGCATGAAGGTCCGGACTGGTGAACAATTTGCACTGGGATATCACCGTATGTCTTCCCACAATCTGCTGGAGGTGAAGCAGTGCCCGATTAGTTCGCCAGCCATCAACCGGGTGATGCAGCACCTATGGCAGCTTGGGGAAACCGGGCGCGTGCCGCAGGGCATCACCGAAATCGAGGTCTTTGTGGACCATGCAGATGCCGCGTTGCTCCTAGAGGTCTACATGCTTCCGGGTGACGCAGATTTGTCCGAATTCGTCCGGGACATGCAAATCCGGGTTCCTGGAATCAAGGGAATCTCATTTTTCACGCAACCGCCAGGGCGCTCAAGTACTGACCTTGCCGCATTGAAGCAAGTGTTTGGAGAGACTGCATTGAACTATCAGGCCGGCGACAAAGTTCTCCGCGTAAGCGCCGGATCGTTTTTCCAGACCAATCGTTATTTGGTCCGTGAGCTTGTTCAGGCTGTGGTTGGCGATGGATCGGGCGGAATGGCCTTGGACCTCTACGCGGGTGTTGGCCTGTTCGCGGCACATTTGGCGAAGCGCTTCCAACAGGTCTTTGCTGTTGAATCATCACCATCATCCACCGACGACCTTGAGAAGAATATGCCCAGGAATGTAACAGCCGTCCGTACCACAACCGAACAGTTCCTGCCCAAGTGTCATAATCTTCGCCCTGATCTGGTCGTCGTGGACCCGCCGAGAGCCGGATTGGGAGAGAAAGCTGCAACTCTACTGGCCTCCCTTCGGGTACCCAGGATTACTTATCTCTCCTGTGATCCAACTACGCTGGCCCGTGACTTGCGGCTATTTTTGGATGGCGGTTATCGCGTAGAAGAAGTGCGGATGATTGACCTGTTCCCACAGACATTTCATATCGAGAGCATGGTCCGGTTGGCGCGGTGAATGACCAAAAGAAGATCAGGGGCCGCCTGGCGCCCTCCCCAACGGGATACCTGCATTTGGGACATGCGCGTACGTTTTGGGTAGCGCACCAACGCGTGCGGTCCGGCTCAGGACAGCTCATTTTCCGCAATGAAGATTTGGATTACCAACGATGCAAGCCTGAATTTGTTCAGGCTATGTATGAAGATCTTCGTTGGCTTGGCCTTGATTGGGATGAAGGCCCGGACGTGGGAGGTCCGTTTACTCCCTACTCACAAAGCGAGCGCCGAAGTTTTTATCTAAAAGCATGGCATCGCCTGCGCGATAGCGGATTAATTTATCCTTGCACCTGCACGCGCAAAGACCTGGAGCGGGCATTGCAGGCGCCGCATGACGATGATACTGATGAGCTTGCCTATCCTGGCACTTGCCGGTCCAAGGCTGCCAGCGCCGCACAATGGGAGTCTCCTGCAGGCGTAAGTTGGCGGTTCCGGGTGCCCGATACCGAGGTCATCGCTTTTGAAGATCTAGCTGCCCGATTCCTTGGTGGACTCCGTGGTTAAGCTAAAATGTCTTTTCTCCTATGAGCCTTCGAACCTGTGCCCTCATGCTGTTGTTGATTTCTAGATTGTCTGCGCAGCAGCAATTATCAGCGCCGCCCCAATTGCATCTGGCCGATTTGATGGAAAAACCTGGTTACTTCAACGAGCCTTCCATTGCGGTGAATCCCGAGGATCCGCAGGAGTTGGCTGTCGCCTGGCAGGTCGCCGCGAGCGTAGCGTATTCCAGCGACGGAGGAAAAACCTGGATCACTGCTGCAGGCACAGCTCCCAAGGACTATCGCGTTTCCGGGGATGTTTCCATTACCTACGATGCTTCCGGCCATGCGATTCTGTGTTACATCGCCTTTGACAAGCTTGGGACCAGCCAGTACTGGGCTCACGGCGCAACCCGCAATGGCGTCTTCGTGCGGCGCTCTTTGGATGGCGGCAAGACTTGGGAGTCTGACGCCATTGCCGTGATCTCTCATGAGACTACTCCCGGCATTCCGTTCGAAGATAAGCCCTACATAGTTGCCGATACCACTACCAGCCCTCACAAAGGCAATCTTTACATCGGTTGGACGCAATTTACTTTGAGCGCCAGCGAGCTACTTTTTTCGCGCTCCACCGATGCGGGCAAGACATGGTCAAAACCAATTACGCTTAGCAGCGTTCCCGGACTTCCGCGAGACGACAACGGCGCGCTTGAGGGCTTCCACGGCGCGGTCGGGCCGGATGGAACACTGTACACGGTCTGGGCCGATCGCGAGGGCATCATGATGGCTACCTCGCATGATGGAGGAGTTACATTCACCAAAGACCATCGCATCATCAAAACCGGCCCAGCCTATTTCACAGTGGAGGGAGTTTCCCGGTCCGATGGCTTTCCGCAGATCGGCGTCAATCCGGCCAATGGAAAGCTGTATGTCGCCTGGAGTGATTTCAACAACGGTGATGTGGATGTGTTTGTCTCTTCTTCCACAGATCATGGACGAAGCTGGAGTGCGCCCATAAGGGTCAACAACGACCCTGTCCACAACGGTACAGACCAGTTCTTTCAATGGATGGCCGTCGATCCGATCTCAGGAGCCGTGAATGTGATCTTTTACGACCGCCGCGGAGACAATAAAGCCACCACGGTAACTTTGGGCCGCTCTACGGACGATGGCAAGACATTCAACAACTGGACATTTGATAGTCAAGCTTTTGAAACCAGCGGTGATTTTGTTGGTGATTATCTGGCCATCGCGGCGCATGGAAACAAGGTCTTTGGAGCCTGGGCCCGCCAAGTCCCCGGCGATCCTAAGATTGATCGCGGTAAAAGCAAGCGCAGCATAGTGAGAGTGGGCGTGGCAAATTTTAATCCGTAGCGTTCAGCTACATGAAATCGTTCTAATAAATCGGAAGTAACGTTTTAGAAACGAAAATCTGGCGACAACAGAATCGATTTCTGAGAAGCTTAGTAGTGGCTCATTGGAGTCCACCGAGTTTCCCCCAATCGTCCATCTCTTGCGTGAACAGGTGACAGATGACTAAAGGCGAGCAAGGAATCTCAATCAACCTTCCGGTGCGGATGTGGGGTATGGATCTGCATGGAAGGTTCTTCGATATATGGTCGCGCACGGCCGACATCACAGCGATTGGCGCACGCATTATAGGAATGCCTTTTCCGCTGCGGCGTGGTGCGATTGTCGGTGTCGATTGCGGCCTTGGCCGGGCCGGGTTTCGCGTCGCTTGGGTTGGTGACGAGGGAACACCGCATCAGGGCCAAATACGCATTCACTGCATTGAACCCGCCAAATGCGTATGGGGTATTGCGGGGTAAGCATCCTCCGGCAACACAGACATTGCGGCGCACATCGTACATCGCACTTTGCACGGCCTGCGATATTCGCATCGGAACCTCTGGTTATCATTACCAGCAATGACAAGGGACGGTGTGTATTTACAGGTCGGCGATCGGTTCTATTCCGGAGGCCGGTGCTACTTCCTCAACTTCCTCTTTCTTGCGGGCCAACAGGGGCATTAGCACGAGGATGGCGGCTAGCGTGGTCACCATGCCTCCGACTACGACTCGAGCCAGCGGCTGCTGCGCCTGGGCCCCGATCCGGGTCGACAACGCGGCTGGAATCAATCCCAGACCCGCGGCCATACAGGCCATAACGACCGGACGCATTTGCTCCAGGCTTCCGGCGACGAGTCCCTTGACAGGACCGGCTTCGCGTTGCGCCCGGCGCACCCCAGTTAAAAAGACCACCGCTCCCAATGTCGCAACGCCGATCAGAGAAGTGAAACCCACAGCAGCGGATATGCTGAAGGGAGTCCGGGCTATCAGAAGCGTCCAGATTCCTCCGGTGGCTGCAAAGGGCAGCAGGGCCATCACGATGAGTGCGTCTCGCCAACTGTGGAATTGCACGAAGAGCAGGATAAGAATGACAATCAGGCTGGCTGGAATGACCAAAGCGAGCCGGCGCTGCTCTTTTCGCAGGCTGTCAAACTCTCCCGCCCATTCGTATGTGTATCCTGCAGGTAGTTTCACGGTATCTTTGATTTTGGCCTGAAGATCCTGCATGGTGGTGGCCAGGTCGCGTCCCCGTACGCTGAACTTCACCGGAATGTAGCGCTTGTCGTTCTCGCGATAGATCATGAAGGCGCCTTCCTGAAACGAGACATCCGCTACCTGGCCCAGGGGCACGCGGTTTCCATCGGGAGTTGCCAGCAGCAGAGCACGAATGGCTTCCGGGCTTTGCCGGAATTCAGGCGTGAAACGGACGGTGAGATCAAACCGGCGGTCGCCTTCAATCACCTGTGTCACCGGGGTGCCGCCAATAGCGGTTTGCACTACGGCATCAACGTCTGCCGGCATTATGCCGTAGCGCGCAGCCTTGGTGCGATCGATGGAGATAATCAAGTTGGGTTGGCCGTTGACTTTGAAAACCCCGACATCTTCGACTCCTGGAGTCTTGGACATGACTCCGGCAATCTCTTCGGCCTTGCTGGTCAGCAGATTGAAATCGTCGCCAAACAACTTCAGCGAGTTCTCGCCCTTCACGCCCGACATTGCTTCTTCCACGTTGTCCTGGATATTTTGCGAGAAGTTGAAACTTACTCCCGGATATTTCTCCAGCTTCTTCTGCATCTGGCTGATCAGGTCCTCTTTGCTGATCTTCCCTGGCCATTCCTCCTGAGGTTTGAGTTTCACAAACATTTCAATGTTGTTGAAGGTGCTAACGTCGGTACCATCATCAGGACGGCCATTTTGAGAGACGATCTGGGTGACCTCGGGGAACTGGCGCAACTCGTTGCGGAATTGATCGGCAAGGCTGCTGGAAGATTCAAAAGCGATGTCTTGAGGAAGTGTGGCCCGCACCCAAAGGTTCCCCTCCTCCAGGGGAGGCATGAATTCCCCTCCGACGAACTGGAAAGCGACGATGGCGGCAAACAAGAGCAGAGCGGCTCCGCCCCAAATGACTTTCGGACGGCGCAGGATGAATGACAGGCAACGGTCATAAGCTTTGCGCATCATCTGGCTGATGCGTGTCTCGTGAGGGGAGATGCGATGCGCTCCGTAAGAAGATAGCACCGGCGCAAAACACAGCGCGAAGATCAACGCCCCGGTTAAAGCGAAGCAATAGGTAATCGACATGGGCGCAAAGATCTTTCCCGGCACTCCGCGCATGGTAAACAATGGGATGAACGCAACCAGAATGATGGCTGTAGCAAACAAAACAGGGCGAGCCGAAAGGGTCGTGGCATTGGCGATCAATTCCGGAATCGACTCGCCCATGATCCGGTTGGTCATGTCGCGATAGATTCCCTCGAGCACCACAATTGACGCATCGACGAGGATTCCGAAGTCGATCGCTCCAATCGAAATCAGATTAGCGGACCGTCCCGTGAGTACCATCAGGCCGAAGGCAAATAACACTGCGAGTGGAATCGTTAGCGCGGCAATGAGCGTGAGTCGCAGGTCGCCGAGCATCAGGAGCAGAAGCAGGGTCACCAGGGCCAGTCCGGCAATGATCACATGTCTTACGGTTTCAGTCGTGATGTTGATTAACTCGGTCCGGTCATAGATGGGCTTGATCTTCATGCCTGGAGGCAGCAGCGAGTCGTTAAGCACGCCGATTTTCTTGCGCAGTCCCCCCAATGCCGGCAGAGACTCCGCCCCTCGATTGAGCAGAACAATACCCTCAACTATGTCGCTCTGCTGATCCCTACCTACCTTTCCTAACCTCTGCTGAAAGCCCTCGTGAACAATGCCCACGTCTTTCACCAAGACAGGAACTCCAGCACGGGAGGTGACCACCACGTTGCCGATGTCTTCCATATTCCGCAATAGGCCCAAACCACGCAGGTTTACGCTCTGGCTGCCGACCGTGAGGTAATTACCGCCGGCATTGGCGTTGCTGGCTGCCACCGCAGATAGTACTTGCGGTACCTGAACGTTGTATTGAAGGAGCTTTCGCTGATCGAGTTCTACCTGGTATTGCCGGGTGGTGCCCCCAAACGTGGTGATGTCGATCACTCCTGGAACCTGCTTCAGCTCCCGGCGCACCAGCCAGTCCTGGGCTGCTTTGACCTCATTGAGCGTGTGCCGGGAACTGTCGATCTGGTAACGGTAAATCTCTCCGATGGGAGACCAGGGCGAGAGTTGGGGTGTGAGATTTTGCGGCAAGGTAACGGTTTGCAGGCGATTCAGGACTTCCTGGCGGTCACGGAAATAATCGCTGTCGAAGTTGAAATACAGCTTTACGTCGCTCAAACCGAAGATGCTGATGGAGCGGATATAGTCCAGTTGTGGCGTGCCGTTGAGCGTGGTCTCCAGTGGAACTGTCACCTGCTGTTCCATCTCTTCCGCCGACCAGGAGGGATTTTGGGTGATGATCTCCACCAGAGGAGGCGAAGGATCGGGGTAGGCTTCGATATCCAGGTTGACAAAGGCAAATCCTCCCGCAGCCAGCAGCGACATCAGGGCAATGATTACCAGAACGCGATATCGCAAGAGCGTGAGTATGAAGGCTTTCACTTCGTCTCCTCCCGGTTGCGCACGAGGTCAGCGCCCGAGGTGACGACCGTCTCGCCAGGTTGGAGACCCGACAACACCATCGTGGTTTCCGGGTTGCTGTCCTGAACCTGTATGGTGCGCCTCTCAAACTGGGCTTCCCCCTTTTGCACCATCACAAATGCCTGGTTGCCTTCGTGGAGAAGGGCAGAAGAAGGAATTACTGCCACATTTCTGGCCGGGTGGAGGACGTGGATCGTAGCGAACATGTCCGGCTTCAGTTTGCGGCCAGGGTTACTCAGTACGACTCGCAATTTCAGCGTGTGGGTATTGGGGTCCACCAAATCGGAGATTCGCGAGATCTTGCCTTGCCAACTCTCTCCTGGGTAGGCATCCAGCGTAATCCGCACCGTGAGGCCGGAAGGCGTCAGTGATAAGTCCCTCTCATAAACGTTGCCAACCACCCATATGGAACTCAAGTCGGCGATGGTCAGCAGGGGATTCGCAGCATCCAGCGATTTCGACATCTCTCCGGGAGCAGACGTGGTCTCGGTCACAACTCCCGAATTCGCTGCGATCACTGTGACTTGATCGGACTCGGAGTTTTCATTGAGGCCCAACATGCGCAGACGTTGTTTCGTCCGCGCTAATTCGCTTTCGTCGGAAGCCGCTTGTGCTTTGGCGTCTTCCAGGTCCTTTTGGGAAATGGCGTCATGCTGGTAAAGCAATGACGCACGGCTCAAAGCGCTGCTGGAATGATCGGCCGCCGCCTTGGCTTTTCGATAGTCGCTGAGCGCTGTGGCGGCGTCGCTGCTCTGGATGGTTGCCAAAGCTTGTCCACTCCGGACTGCGTCGCCGGGTTTTACCCGAAGTACAACAAGCCGCCCGCTAACCGGGGCGAACACATGCACCACCCGGCTGGGATCAGGTTGAATCGAGCCTGGTATGGTTAGCTCGGAAGAAACGGTTCTGCTTTCCACACGAGCAGTCTGGATGGCAAGAACCGGGGACGCTGCCGCCGCACTCTCCGGTTTTTTGCTACTGCAGCCTGCCAGCCACAACCACGCGGTTATCACAAGCAAAGAGTTGGTTCTCTTCACGGTAGAAACTCCGTCCCAGTAGCAACTCCCTGGGAATGCCATGCAGTTAAAAAGCTTGAGTTGAGAATCGGGAACTAAACAAACAGAGAAACGCGGGCAGGAGGAGGCCGCCGGTTGAGATCAAACGTGAACAGGGTCTCAACTGGAAAACACAGGGTCTCGCAGTTTCTAACTGCAACGGCAACAGGATTGGGAAGCTGAAATGAAAATCTGAACAGCAAGGCCACCAGCGCGTGGGCCGCAGCCACCAGGTTTTTCAATTTTTTGTTTTCTACGACAGCCGGTGTGTTATGAAGATCATCGGTCATGGAGATGACCGGAAACAAAAGGCACAGCACACACACTAAGGCCATGATCACGACCCAGCGGCTGTGGACGATCCCCTTTCGTCGAATCAGGGGAATCCCCAGTACCAGCAAGGTGCATGAAATGCCCAGCCAAATCAGATTGAGTGCGAGTTCCAAGCTAGATCAAAAATAAAACAATTGCGGGCGGTTTTCAAATTACGGCCTGACCCACTTGGAAGTCAGGAGCCAGAATTCGCAAAATATCCGCTAACGAGAACAAAATTCATGTTTCGAAGGGCATGAGGATTTAAAGCACCGATCAGGCTTGGAGGCCGCCAATCAGGTCGGTAATTTTTTGCACCCGGTGTTCAGCGCACCAGCGGGCGACGCCGTCCACGATCTTTTCGCTCGCGCATGGGTCCCACATGTTGGCTGTGCCCACTTCAACTGCGGCTGCGCCGGCCAGCATGAATTCAATAACATCTTCGGCGGTGGTGATGCCGCCTAAGCCAATGACCGGAATATCGACCGAATGGGCGGCCTCGTAGACCATCCGCAGGGCGATCGGCTTAATGGCGGGTCCACTCAGGCCGGCAGTGATGTTGGAGATACGGGGCTTGCGAGTTTCTGCGTCAACAGCCATGGCGACAAACGTGTTGACCAGGGAAATAGCATCGGCTCCGGCATTTTCGGCTGACTTGGCCATCAACGGAATGCTGGTAACGTTCGGAGAGAGCTTCACGATCAGCGGGCGCCGGGACGCAGCCTTGCAGCTTGCCACCAGTTCTTCCAGCAAGACACGGTCGCTGCCAAATGAGATCCCGCCGTGCTTGGTGTTGGGACAAGAGGCATTCAGTTCATAAGCAGCGATGCCCTCGGCCTGGTTCAGCATCCGGATCGTGGCTTCGTAATCTTCGCGGGTAAAACCAAACACGTTGCAGACTACGACCACATTTTTCTTGCGCTGCAATTGCGGCAGCTTTTCTTCAATGAAAGCGCAAGCGCCAATGTTCTGCAGTCCAACGGAATTCAACATGCCGGCCGCTGTCTCAAAGAGCCGGGGCGGGGGATTTCCAGCCATAGGCTCGCGCGAGAGACCTTTGGTGACCAGTCCGCCTAATTTCTCCAACGAGACGATATCGTCATACTCAATGCCGTAGCCGAAAGTTCCACTTGCGGCGATGACCGGATTCTTGAAGGTGATGCCGGAAAAACGCACGCTCAGGTCAGGTTTTCCTGGAGATGGGTTCGCCATGAAACTCCTTCAAGTGTAAATGCTCACATGAAAGTTGTCCGCTACGGGTTGGCAAAGAAGCGCCATGATAGATTAAATGTTTCTATGCTTGATCTCGCCTTTGTCCGTGAAAACCTGGCTCAAGTCGAAGAGATGTTGCGAAACCGTGGCTTGGACCCCACCAGGGTCCTCGGCAATTTTCGCTCTCTCGATGAACGCCGGCGCCAGGCGATAACCCAGGCTGAGACCCTGAAGGCCCAGAGAAATCGCGCCTCCGAGGAGATTCCCCGGCTGAAGAAGGCTGGACAGGATATCAGCGCCTTGATGGAGCAAAACCGGGCGTTGCGTGAACAGGGCGAGGTTTTGGAAAAGCAAGCCAGCGAGCTTGAACAGGAATTGAGAAGCGTCTTGGCCGGGATTCCCAACATGCCGCATGATTCCGTGCCTCCCGGCAAATCAGCAGAGGACAATGTGGAGGTGCGCCGCTGGGGGACTCCGCCCCAATTCAACTTCGCGCCCAAACCCCACTGGGAACTCGGAGAGCAGCTAGGCATCCTTGATTTCGAGCGTGCGGCTAAACTCTCCGGCGCCCGTTTTGCGGTCTATTGGGGTGTTGGCGCTCGCCTGGAGCGCGCTTTAGCGAATTTCATGCTGGACCTGCATACGCGCGAGCATGGCTACACCGAGGTACTGCCGCCCTACATGGTGAATTCCGAGTCGATGACCGGCACCGGCCAACTCCCCAAGTTTGCGGAAGATTCGTTCAAGTGCGAGAACCATGACCTCTGGCTGATTCCCACGGCAGAGGTTCCGCTCACCAATCTCTATCGCGACGAGGTGCTTGATCCAGCGCAGCTGCCGCGCTCGTTAACGGCCTATACGCCGTGTTTCCGCAGTGAGGCCGGGTCCCATGGTAAAGATGTGCGGGGAATTATTCGCCAGCACCAGTTTCAAAAAGTGGAACTGGTGAAGTTCTCCCGGCCCGAGGATTCTTATGAACAGCTCGAGAGGCTCGCCCGGAACGCTGAAACGGTGTTGCAAAAACTGGGACTGCATTATCGCGTAATGCTGCTCTGCAGCGGGGACATCAGTGCCTCCTCAGCCAAGACCTACGATCTGGAAGTCTGGCTGCCCGGCCAGCAACTCTACCGGGAAATCTCTTCATGCTCGAACTTCGAATCTTTCCAGGCTCGACGGGCGAATATCCGCTGGCGCCCGGAAGGCAGCAAGAAGAGCGAATATCTTCACACCCTGAATGGTAGCGGTCTGGCCGTCGGCCGCACCTGGCTCGCAATCCTGGAGAATTATCAGCAGGCGGATGGCACAGTGGTCGTGCCGGAAGCGCTGCGACCGTATCTGGGAACCGATAAAATTGGGTAATTGAGTAATTTGGTAAGTGGGTAATTTTGCTCAACAGCAGTCGCACAGCCAACGGGGATCGCGCAGCCGAGAGATTGGTTGGGATTGGTTATCAATTACCCAAATTACCTATTTACCCAATTTTCATCGGCTCCTTGCTGCATAATATAAGAGCATGTCTCGCGTCGGCAGAGTTATCAAGAGCTATCTTTTATGGACCCATGACCGTGGCAGCTTTCACTATGACGTGATGGTCACGGTAATACTGCTGTTTGTTTTCGTGGGTCCCCGGTTCATCGACTTCAAAGACCAACCAGCAGAGCACCTCCCGCATCCAACCGCAGTAGAAATTACTCCCGATGGGAACAATAGCTTTGTCTGTCTGGTGGATGTATCAGCGCTAGGCATCAGAAACACCGGCTCTATCAGTCCGAATGAGTTGCGGTCTGATTTGTTGCGGTTGATACAGCCTATCGCCGGCGATGTAACCATCGTCAATGCAGCGCCAGTGCGCGACCGGGTTGGCCACATCGTAGCTTACCGGGTGCAATTTCATAAGTAGGTCAGGACGGCAAAAGTGAGAACAAAGGTCAAGGCAGGTTTCATGCAGCGCGTTCCGATATTGCTGATCATGCTGGTTTCATTTTGCAGCTTTGCCCAAAAAAACGATCCGCCACAGCCTGCTAACGCCGAAGGAGATTTGGATGCCGTGCTCTCGAAGATGGACAAGGCCGCCCAGAATTTCAAGTCGGTCCAGGCGGATTTCGAGTGGGACCAATATACGAAAGTTGTGAATGACACTGATGTGCAGAAAGGACAACTGTACCTGCAACGTCACCAGAATAATGTCGAGGCTGGGGTCAACATTACCTCACCAACCAGCAAACAAATCGTATTCAAGGACGGAAAAGTCCGGATGTATGAACCTAAGATCGACCAGATTACCGAACGGGAGGTTGGCGCTAACAAAGCCGACGTCGAGAGTTTCTTACGGCTGGGTTTTGGAGAGCGCGGCCATGATCTGCTGAAGTCCTACGAAGTGAAATTGGACGGATGGGAAACCGTGGATGGCGTCAAGACGGCCAAGCTGGAATTGGTGGGGAACTCATCCTCCAGCATCCGCAACATGTTCTCCAAGATCGTCTGGTGGATCGACCCTGAACGTGATGTCTCCCTGCGTCAACAGTTATTTCAGCCCAACGGAGATTATCGCCTGGCCCACTATTCCGACATCAAGCTCAATGCCAAGCCGTCGCAGGATTTTTTCCATCTCCATACCACATCGAAAACGAAAGTCGTGACCATGAAGCCCTAAAGCGTATTTTCAAAATGCCCAATTAGGCTCGACTGGTATCAACGGCTTGCAGCACGAACAAAACCTCCTTCATGCCTCAGGACAGGCAATGCCCTGACGCAGACTTAATTTTCGATAATATGCCCAAGGCGTTCGAGGGAAAAGATTAACGTCTTTCCCTTAGTCCGAATTTCCTTTCTTTCGAAACCTTGCTCTACTACAATTGACAACGTATCACCCACCGAGCGCGTCTGAGTAGTAGGTAACCCGTTCATCATGGCTAAAGTTTTTACCATTCCCGTTTTACCCGATCCAACCCGTCGTCGAAAGAATAGAGGTCAAAAGACCTATGATCTTCGTTATATCGAAGGGCAACGTTTGCTGGTTGAAGCCATGAAATATCTGGCCCAGCAGGATCCGGCGCAAAACCGCGATGCCGTTATGCTGCTTTCCGAACATTTCCGCACCCGTTTCCGGATGACGGACCGGCCTGGACAACTTTCTTAGGGGCGGTAATCGGCCCTTCAAACCGCCATCGAGTGGGAGCTGGTTCTTTCTATAAGAAATAATATCTCGCTGCGACATAAATCCATATTTCAGGATTGGAAGCTCAGAGATTTTCCTCTATCTTGTTGATTATAAAATAAATGATCAAAGGTATCCGGTGTGCAACATGGTTGCATGGAAGTGTGCCTTTATAATGGATTCCCGCTAAGGGGCATGAAGAAAGTTAATAAAGTAGGGCATCTTCCATCCGGAAAAAATAAAATCAATTAAGGGGGCAGCAAAGAAATGAACAGTAAACTGCGCGTGGTGGTTTTGGTCGCAGTGAGTCTGGCGTTAGCATGCATCCCGGCCATGGGACAAGTCCTGAAAGGTTCGATTTCGGGTACAGTTGTTGATCCACAGGCCGCGATCGTCGCCGGGGCTCAGGTCAAAGCAACCCAGACAGGTACAGGATCTGTATTTACCACGACCAGCGATAGTGCTGGTTTGTTTCGGTTCAGCCTGATTCCTGCCGGGACTTACAAAGTCGAGATTACGAGGCAAGGTTTCAAGACAGCCGTCGAAAATGACGTGTTAGTGTCCGCTGGGCGCGAAAGCAGCATCGGATCGGTCAAACTGAGTGTGGGCGAGGTTTCCACGACAGTTGAAGTTACCGAGCAAGCGCCGCTGATTGAGCCTACCCAGTCACAGGTGACGAGTACTTTTGCGGGAACCACACTCAATACCTTTGCGGGTGTGGGTGAAAACCAGGGTCTTGACAGTATGGCTCTATTCATTCCTGGTGTTGCCTCCAGCCGCGACAACAACTTCTCCAATACCAACGGCGGCGGCGGCTTTAGCGTGAATGGCCTGCGTGGTCGCAACAATGACCAGCAGATTGATGGCCAAAATAACAACGACAACAGCGTGGCAGGTCCCAGCTTGTTTGTTTCCGACACCGAATTTGTCCAGCAGTATGTGGTAGCTACCAACCAGTTCGGACCGGAATTTGGGCGTAATGCCGGTTCGGTCGTCAATATCATTACCAAGACGGGTGGAAACGTCTGGCATGGCAGCATCTACGGCTCCGAGAACAACTCGGTGTTGAATAGTCTCACCAACACTCAAAAGCGGTTCGAAGGTCTGACGCAGGTTCCACGCCTCAATGACGAGTTCACCGGCTTTACCATTCATGGTCCGATTGTGAAGAGCAAGCTCTTCTTCTTTGGAGGGTTCGATAACGAGCTCATTTCCACCCAGAATCCCTTCCATTCCGACCTTCTCACTCCGACGCCGGCCGGACTGGCGCAGTTGGCTGGCTGCTTCCCCGCCAGCAAGAGCATCCAGGCACTGACCAAGTTTGGACCCTTCGGCATCTCGGGTGGCTCACCGTTTCCAACGGTGGACCTGAATACACATCAGTTCACATCCTTGAATGTCGGGGCCTGCAACAACGTGCAGTTTGGAGGTGTCACCCGCACGCTGGCAACGCCGGTTCATGACTTCAACTGGATCGCCAAGACCGATTGGACCCTGAGTGGCGGAGATGTCGTCAGCGCCCGCTACCTCTTCAACCGTACCAACTTCTTTAACGTCGACGACAATGGCGCTGCCGGCTACGTCTTCAACGTGCCCGCGCTGAGCCAAGCTACGCTAGTGAGTTGGACTCACAACTTTACCGCGCACATGGTGAATGAGGCCCGCGTCTCCTTCAACCGGCTGAACCTGGAGTTCGGGGGCAACACCATTGGGAATACTGAGCCCACGGCCAACCAGGTTGACCAGGCACTGGCAAACGTTACCATCCAGGCGCCCGGATTCCTCGGATTTGGCCCGGCAACCAACCTGCCTCAGGGACGCATTGTGAACACCTGGCAAGCTCAGGACAACTGGAACTACGTTGTAGGCAAACACCAGTTCAAAGCCGGCGTCAACTGGACCTATCAGCGGTCGCCCAACGTCTTCCTGCCCAACATCAACGGTGCATTCCGGTTCTCGAATTTCACCAGCTTTGCTAACGACGTCCCGAATCGTGTCCGCGTGGCTCAAGGTCCGTCTTCGCTTGATTTCCGCGAATATGACAGCTTCTTCTACGTTGGCGATGACTGGAAGATCACGCAGAGCCTGACCCTGAATCTCGGTCTGACCTATTCTTATTTCGGCCAGCCCGCTAACCTGTTCAACGACATCACCACCAAGCGCGAGAGCAATCCGGCCACCGGCTTCTGGAACCCGGCTCTGCCGTTGGGCGTCCGCACCTATCCGAAGACGGACACCTACACCACCGCTTTTGGTCCCAGCATCGGCTTTGCGTATTCGCCGCAATGGGGTGGATGGCTTACCGGCAACGGCAAGACCGTACTTCGCGGCGGTTATCGCTTGGCCTATGATCCGGCGTTCTACAACATCTACCTGAACATCTCTACCTCGACTCCCGAGGTCTTCCTGCAATCGCTGACTGGCGCCAATGCGGCTGCCAATCCGCTGCCAGCCAACCCCACCGGTCCTGCGGTCCGGTCGCAGCTTGCCCCATTCCTTACGCAGGGAACGTTGGATCCGCGTACTTTCAATCAAACCATTTCTCCAACCAACTTCACTCCCGATCGCGTGCAAAGCTACTCCCTGGGCATTCAGCGGGAGATCACCAAGAGTGCAGCCGTTGAAGCTCGCTACGTAGGCAACAAGGCTGAGAACCTCTTCCAAAGCGTCAACGGCAACCCGTTCATCGCTGATCTCAAGACTGCCTTCCCCAACCTGGTACCGGGTCTCACTCCATGCCCAACGACGCAACAAGTCGGGCCGGGAGCCGGCACGGACGTGGGTCGCGTGAATTGCGGTGTCGGTGTACTGCGTTCGCGCACTAACACCGGATACTCCTATTACAACGGTTTGCAGTTGGAGTTCCGCACCATCAACCTGTTCAAGCAGTTGACCATGCGCACCTCTTACACCTGGGCCAAGACCCTGGACAACTCCAGCGAAATCTTCAGCACTGGCGCGGCTGGCAACAGCAATGCTTTTGCCCAGAATCCGCTGAACCTCAAGAGGGGTGAGTATGGCTTCTCAGGTCTGGATTATCCCGGCACCTGGACGCTGCTGTTCACTGAACAGTTGCCTTTCTTCAAAGACCAGAAAGGATTTTTGGGTCATACTCTGGGTGGATGGGCCCTTTCGGCCAATTACATCCTGCAATCTGGCCAGCGCTACACTCCAGTCCAGGCGTTTAGCGCGTTTGCGACCGCGGCCGGCGACTTTTACGATCTAGGCTTTATCGGCGCCTTTGCAGGCTTTGATACAGCCCGGCCATTCCTCGGCAACCTCAGTGCTCCTGCCACTGCGGTGGGCGCGTTTGCCGGAGATGCTTGCGCCATCTTCTCGCTCACCGGCACAGATCCTCTGTGCAGCGGCAACCCCAACCAGTTGATCAGCCTGACTGCGGTGGGCGCTTCCGGTTGTGAAACCAAGGCCTCAATACCTTGCCCGTTTGTGGCGGTCACCAAGAATGATGTTCGCTTCATCATGAATTCTGGCCAGTCACAAACCCTGTTTGGCACGCCTTTTGGCAACACCTCACGCAACGTGGCGCAGGACGCCCTCACGAACGTGGTGAATTTCGCAGTCTTGAAGAAATTCAAGCTCTCCGAAAGAACCTCGTTCGAGTTCCGAGCCACGATGCTCAACGCCTTCAACCATCCTAACTTCGGGAGCGTTGATCCGTTCATGGAGGACGCTGGTCTGTCGCAACAGGGAACAGGCTTTGGAGATCCGACTCTGACTGGTAGCCTTCAGCGGAGAATCATCTTCAGAGGCCAGTTCAACTTCTAAGACTCTTCAAAGAAGCTCTTCTTAAGCCCGCCAGGAAACTGGCGGGCTTTTTTAGCAAACGATATTTCTAATCAGTAATCTTTGCGAGACACCGTATCATGCCGTATGGCACTTTCTCGGCCATGAGTCGGCCTGGTGACTGAAAAAATATGCAGCTCTGGCGCCCTAACTATAACTAGAATCCATCTCACGAATGGGTTTTGTATCGGGGCACGACTTTAGTCGTGCCGAAAAGCTTAATAGATAAAGGGCTTTAGCCTCTGCGCGCTGTTTTATGCGAAGACAAGGAAGTATTTTTGAGATGGGCTTCTAGTAATCTTCTTGGTACTTGTGCGATAAAGCGGGTTCAAGTATTGTGCCTGAAAGCACTCCAAAGCTTTAAAACAATCAGACTAGGAGCATTTCCAAATGAAGGCTGCAACGCGGCTGGTCGGACTTATTGTCTGCGGAGTCATTTTACTTTCGATTTCAATCTTTGCCCAAACGAATGTCAATGAAGAACAGGGATTAAAGCCCTACGATTCTCTACACGGCGGCGAGTTGGACGCCATCAGCCTTACAAGCGGGGGACTAGTGCTAGACTTGCCCTTGGCTACTTTTCCTCAGCGCGGAGGTCTTGACCTGAGTTTCATGGTGCGCTACAGCGGTAAGCAATGGCAGGTAAAGACGACCTGCGCTGGCAGGCCTCCTCATCAAATATGCTCTTCGAGTTGGGTTCCCGCCAGGGGCATGAGTGGTGCACAGGTTCTAAGCAGTCTGGATTGGTGGAAACAAACTACGACGACCATTGATCCCTCGTTTTTTCAAACGGTCAGCTCACCAGACGGCAATGCCCATCAGGTGGGTGGTAGCTCTACCCAAGCCGACCCCTTGTATCCGAGTCATTCCTTGGATGCCAGCGGACTCTTTATGCTCGATGCCAATACTCTCGTCATGCCCAATGGGATCCGCTACAGTTACCTAAATGGGCTAGGAAATAATCTTTATGCGGGATTTCAGCCAAGTTCCGTCACCGATGCTAACGGCAATCAGATCACGATCAGCTCATCTGGCTGGACTGTTGACGAGCAATAATCCTGAAACGGGGCTAATTACTTATTTCTATGATAACAATGGCAATCTAACACAAAAGGTAATGCCATCACCCAACCAGACCGGCACGGCCGCACATACTATCAGCTTTTGCTATGATGCGCTCAACCGCGCTACAGGAAAGGCATACTCCTGGCAGAGCACTTGCCCGAACGGGCTATTGCCACAGGGTACAGCCGTGATCAGCTACAACTACGATGCAGGAACCAACGGCATCAGCCACCTAACGGGCCTGACTGACCAGCCAGGCTCGGCTACCTATAGTTACGACATCGTAGGGAGGCTGGGGAGCGAAAGCCGCACGATTGCCGGTATCACTAAGACAATGAGCTACACCTATAATCTCGATAACTCGGTAGCAACCTTGACCTATCCCAGTGGAGCTGTCATCACTTATAGCCCGGATTCGGCAGGCAGAGTGCTCTCGGCAGTGGATAGTGGCAATCAGATCAACTACGTAACAGCCGCAACCTACAATGCTCCTGGTTTGCTCACCGGGTCCACTTATGGCCAAACCGCGAGTTTCATCGGCATCCTCAACACCGTCAGCTTCAACGGTCGCTTGCAGCCTCTGAATTTATGGTCGTCCTCGCCGACACGTACATTGATGAACTTGGTCTATGACTTCCACATAGGTACCGGTGACAACGGCAATGTCTTCGCGATTACGAACAACCGTGACACCAGCCGAAATCAGATGTTCACCTATGACTCCCTCAATCGGTTGCTTTCGGCTCAGAACGCTGGAACCGATTGTACTCAGATACTGATTGACAGCCACCTCAAGTTTTGGGGCGACCATTACAGCTATGATGCTTGGGGTAACCTGCTGCAGAAGACTCCGGTGACAGGCCATTGCTCAGGTGAGAACCTGAGTGTCACAGTGGGCTTAAACAACCAGCTGCAGGGTGCGTACACTTACGATGCAGCCGGAAACATGATGCATGATGCAACGGCCAATCTCAATTACACTTACGACCCGGAAAACCGGATCATTGGTACTGCTGGGTTCACCTACACGTATGACGCGGATGGCAACCGCGTTGAGAAGACGAATGGAAATACCACGCCAGCTACTGGAACGCTGTATTGGTACATGACCCCGGGCATCGTGGCCGAGTCCGATCTCTTGGGCAACATTCAGTCTGAATATGTTTTCTTCGATGGCGAGCGAGTGGCGCGGCGAGATTTCCCCAACAATGTCGTTTCCTACTACTTCTCTGACCACCTCAAGACTGCATCGGTAATCTCAGATGCAGTTGGTAGTATCATTAAAGCGGAAACGGACTATTATCCGTGGGGTGGCGAGCTGCAATTTGTGAACGACGACTCCAATCACTACAAATTCACGGGCAAAGAACGAGATAGCGAAACTGGACTCGACTACTTCGGGGCCAGACATTACTCGAATGCATTGGCAAGATTCATTACTGCGGACTGGTCGGCGGCCCCGGAACCGGTACCCTATGCGGATTTTAGCGATCCGCAGGCCTTAAACCTTTATTCCTATGTGCGGAATCTGCCTACCAGCCGTTATGATCCCGATGGTCACCAGCAGCAGAACAATCAACACCCTCATCTTAGCGCAGAAGAACAGGTAGATGTGGGAGCAGTCGCCTATAGCGAAAATACCAGAGGTAGCCTTCAAGAACACCAAGCGATTGTTTCGGTTGTTGTAAATAGAGCTAACAGTGATAATCCTCAATACGTAGGCCGGGGTCAAAATGTCACAGTTCATAATGTCGCGAATAATCGGCAATTCCAGGGAGCGAACGGTCCAAATGCGCGGGATTTCCGTAATGGTGTTAACAATCAAGGCGCCCAAAATGCTCGCAATGCGGCCGCCGGTGTTTCCCAAAATGGGCCGACCACAACCGCGACCCACTTCATAGCCACCAACAGAAGGAGGGGACCTACCCGGCGGCAGATCAGAAATCTCGGTCACGTCCAATTCGTTGGCCGAGTGGGCTCAGTTTATCTCTACCAAGTTATCCCACCTCCTCAGCCGGCCCAGAACAGAAATGGCGGTCATCGACATCGTCGTCGACAACGTAATCCGGGAAGGAGGCGACAACAGCAATGAGCATCAAATTGTTACGGGTCCAACTGTTTGCGTGTATTCCGATTGTTTCAATCTTTTTGTGTGTTCGTCCAATCCAAAATGTGTCGCGTGGTAATTCCACGTCCCGAAGCTCTGGTTTTAGCGCTTTTTGCAAAGATGGGGTGTTTATCAAGCTCGGTGAGTCCGGTCTTTCTAGTGTAGACCTCAAGACTGGTCGTACCTTGTGGAGTGTTCTTCCGAACAAGATTGCTGATGTAGGGCCATCCGTATCAGGCGACACAGTGGCCATCATCACCGAGAGTTTTAATACGATTTATGCTTTTTCCAGGAAAACTGGTAAGCTTCTCTGGCAGCGTGACCATCCGTCGAACGTCTTAGATGGGGACGACCGCTTTTTTTATGTATCCCGCGATGACCTTGACGGAATCTCGGCACTAGACAATCGAACAGGTACAACGGCATGGACCCTTAGGGTGCCTGCTTCAGTGCCAAAAACTCATCTGCTGTTTCTGAAAATACATGGGGGACGGCTTTACACAGACAGGTATGTCATAAGTCTACATGACAAGAAAGTTCTTAAGAAATGGCCTCAGAATCTAAGTGTCGAGGCCGTGTCATTTCCGGGTGATGGTGAAACATTGGTCGGGGATTCTTCCGGGAATGTAGTGTTATATGATCACAATTTTTTCGAACTGAAGCGACTTCACTTAGCTGAGGCGGCTGTCGTTGGATTGGGTTCGAATGATAAGGGAATACTGCTTGCGTCCCAAGACGATCATGGCGCTGGCGAAATCAAATTTGTTTCCTGGCAGGGCGAGACCAAGTGGCATGTGGGAGCCCCATTCGGCACTTGGCTATCGAGAACGCCTTTTATAATTGACGGCAACAATGCGCTGATCCTCGAGCCAACCAAAGTTGACCTTGGCGGAGAACATCGTTACCGATTGGTTTCACGGAAACTAGCAACCGGAGAAACCGATTGGGCAACACACGAAGCACATTTTTCCGACGAGCCGGCAATTTGCGGCGACACTGTTTTCGTCCGAACATTGGAAGGACAAATTATGGAGTTCAACGCAAGAGACGGTCATGAGAAATGGGCGCGAACTCTATCTTATGCGCATCGAGAACATTGATTGGAAACAACCGCGTTATCCCGACAGCAAGAACGGTCAAAAGCAGAAGGTTCATTCCCTGGGTGCTGGAGACATTGAGGGAAGCTCACTTAGTCGATGTTCCCCTGAGTTTTGTCTCTCACCCTCCTCTTTCCAATTTTCCTTAGATTCTAAACAATCTGCAGCCGAATCCGGCTTGAACCTCTGGCCTCCGGGAGTGTTACGGATTTCCCTCTTTGTACCTTCCAAATTTGGAATATCCTCGCTATGGGGAATCCAGAAACAGAGATTTTGACCGATTCTTCCCCTGTAACATTATGATTCCAAAGGCATAATGCAATGGAACTCAGATTGCGTTAACAGATATGGAAACACAACAACACAAGGCCTTACAAAGAAAAGTTTAAGCCTGCTGCTGTTGTTTATTTCACCAACCATGGAGAAGAAGAGGATGAATCGAAAACTGCGCGCTTTAATGTCTCTCGCCGCGGTTACTCTGGCATTGGTATGGTGCATCCCGTCTGTAGGACAGGTCATTCGTGGCTCGATTTCGGGCACAGTGGTCGATCCGTCGGGCGCGGTTGTCTCCGGTGCCCAGGTAAAAGCGAAGAATGTGGAAACGGCCACCGTTTTCACGACGACTAGCGACGGTTCCGGGCTTTTCCGCCTGAACCTGTTGCCAATCGGAACCTATACTGTAGAAATCACCGCCCAGGGCTTCAAAACGGCTTCCCAGGCAGGCTTGGTCGTAGCCGCCGGCAGCGATAGAGGTTTAGGGTCGGTGCACCTGACGGTCGGCGAAGCCACGGCCATCGTTGAGGTCAATGCTGAAGCTCCACTGATTGAAGCGACTCAATCGCAGGTCACAAACACCTTCTCAGGTACCGCGCTCGGCACTTTTTCCGGTACGCAGGAAAACGAAGGTCTCGACCAGATGGCATTGTTTATCCCGGGCGTCAGCAACACCCGCAGTGACGGCTTTTCGAACACTAACGGCACCGGTTTCACCGTCAACGGTCTGCGTGGCCGCAACAACGACCAGCAGATTGACGGGCAGAACAACAACGACAACAGCGTCGGCGGCCCTGGCCTGTTCCTTAGCAATCCTGAGTTCGTCTCGCAGTATGTGGTTGTCACCAACCAGTTCGGACCTGAGTATGGCCGCAATGCTGGCTCCGTGGTCAACATCATCACCAAGTCCGGAACCAATGCTTGGCATGGCAGTATTTTTGGGAATGAGAACAGCAATTTCCTGAACGCACTGTCCAACACCCAAAGACGGTTTGGGAAAAAGCCGGATGGCACGCCACTCACTGGCCCGCCCCGCTTTAACGATGAAGATACGGGTTTCCAGGTCAACGGTCCCTGGATCAAGAACAAGTTGTTCTTCTTCGGCGGCTTCCAGGATGAGCTTGTCGGAGCCAACAACGTGTTTACGGGCGGAACATTGGTGCCGACCCCTGCGGGTCTGGCGCAACTGAATGCCTGCTTCCCGGCGAGCCAGTCGTTGGCAGCCTATAACAACTTTGGGCCTTTCGCCATTTCCGCAGGCAATCCGCAGGCCATCAACACCAGGAATGTGACCGTCGGCGCTTGCACCGGCGTTCCTTTCGGTAACGTCCAGCGCACCTTGCCTGGCCCAACCCATATTTTTGACTTCATTACCAAGCTCGACCTGCAATTGGGCAGCGACAGCATCAGCGGTCGCTTTGTCTTCAATCGCAACAACAACTTTAACGCCGTGGGCACTGGCTCCACAGGCTATATCGGAAACGTTCCCGACCTGAACCAGCAAACCTACATAGCGTGGACACACAATTTCACGGCCCACATGGTCAACGAGGCGCGCATCTCCTATGGCCGCCTGAACGCCGAATTTGGCGGCAATAACTTTGGCAATACCGTTGCCAATGCCGGCCAAATCGACCAGGCCGTTACCAATATTTCCTTCAACAACACATTCAGCGGCTGGGGTCCGGCCACGAACCTGCCTCAGGCTCGCATCGTGAATACCTGGCAGGCCCAGGACAACTGGAACTACGTGTTGGGCAAGCATCAGTTGAAGGCTGGAATCAACTGGACCTATCAACGTTCGCCTAACATCTTCCTGCCCAACCTCAACGGCCAATATCGCTTCACCAACTTCTTGAGCTTCGTGAACAATACTCCGAACCGGGTTACGATCGCCAATGGTCCATCGTCGCTTGATTTCCGTGAGTACGACACCTTTCTCTATGTCGGCGATGACTGGAAGATCTCGCAGTCATTGACCCTGAACCTGGGTCTCACCTGGTCGAACTTCGGCCAGCCTGCGAACCTCTTCAACGACATCACCACCAAGCGCGAAAGCAATCCCGCCACTGCTTTCTGGAACCCGGCTCTGCCGGCCAGCGTCAACACCTTCCAGAAGACCAATAGCTACACGACCGCTTTTGGTCCCAGCATCGGTTTTGCTTATTCGCCGCAGTGGGGTGGATGGCTGACCGGAAACGGCAAGACCGTATTCCGCGGCGGCTATCGCATCGCCTACGATCCGGCGTTCTACAACATCTACCTGAACATCTCGACCTCGTCTCCTTTCGTGTTCCTGCAGACCTTTAGCGGGGCCGCAGCAGCCACGAAACCGTTGCCGGCAGTTGCGACCGGTCCGAACGTGCGCGCCTCGCTCGCACCGTTTATCACTAGAGGCGTATTCGATCCTCGCACGCAGGCCGAGACCACGATACCGCCAACCTTCCAGCCGGACCGGGTCCAGAGCTACAGCTTTGGTTTCGAGCGTGAGGTTACCAGGAACTCGGCATTTGAAGCCCGTTACGTGGGCAACCATGCTGACAACCTGTTCCAATCAATCAACGCCAATCCGTTTATAGGGGCGCTGGCTGCCAGCTTTCCGCAGTTCACCACCGGCCTTACTCCTTGCCCCACGACCCAGCAGATCGGGCCGGGCGCAGGCACTGACGTGGGACGCGTAAATTGCGGCTTGGGCGCAGTTCGTTCCCGCACCAATACCGGCTTCTCCGACTACAACGGCCTCCAGTTGGAGTTCCGCGCTTCTAACCTGTTCAAGCAGTTGACCATGAGAACGGGCTTTACCTGGAGCAAGACCACTGATAACGCCAGCGAGATCTTCAGCACCGGTACTGCGGGCAACACGGTTGCCATTTCGCAGAACCCTCTGGACTTCTCCAAGGCCGAACATGGAACCTCAGGTCTGGACTTCCCCAAGCGCTGGACCATCACCTTCACCGAGCAGATTCCCTTCTTCAAGGAACAGCATGGCTTGGTGGGCCACCTGTTAGGTGGATGGGCAATCGGCGCCGGCTATCAACTCGGCTCCGGCCAGCCTTACACTCCGGCCCAGATCGTTGAGGCTACATTGACTGGTGGAAACTTCTACGATTCAGCCTTCACCAATGCGTTCTTCGGTCAGGAACCTGCCCGTCCGTTTGCCGGTAACGCGAATGCTCCGGTTACCAGCGTGGGCATCTTCTGCGGCGATGCAGCAGCTCTGTTCGGAGTTACCTGCGGCGCCTTGGGGCCGAATCAGTTGATCAGCATGAACCAGATCAACATCTCCGCCAACGCGAACAACGGCATTCCCGGACCTCCGGTTGCCGTTACCAACAACGATGTTCGGTTCATTATCAATTCCGGAATCGCACAGAAGATGTTTGGCACGCCCTTTGGCAACGTTGCCCGCAACACCGTGCGTGATGCGATCACCAACTTTGCCAACGTGTCCGTCTACAAGCGCTTCAGGATGACCGAACGTACAGCGTTTGAGATTCACGCGACGGCCATTAACGCCTTCAATCACTTCAACTTTGGCAGTGTTGATCCAGTCCTGCTGGATGCAGGCAACAGCTCCAGCGGAAACGGTTTCGGCGATCCCAGCCTGACCGGAGCCGGTGGACGCCGCCTGATCATCGGAGGCAAATTCACCTTCTAACCCCAGGAGCTTTAACCTGGCTTTAAAAGCCCGCCAGCTACTGCTGGCGGGCTTTTTTCGTAGCATAGTTACTACTTGTTGATAGAAAGGAAGTTGGTCAAATATGAGTCTTTGAATTGTCCCACAGGCGTTTCCTGGTCGAATCTCCTGTCTGGTCGCCGGATTCGAGTACCGTCTTGCTCAACGAGTTAGTGGATGTGAACACTGGGACTGTGGATATTCACCTGCTCAATCTCAAAACGCTTAAACTGAAGGCAATGTTCAAGAATAAACTGCGGGTTCTGGGCTGGGCCGAGTCGAAATAAATGACGATTACTTTTTCCCGACCGGCTATAGCGGCACAGTTCATGCGGAAGTGAGGTTATGAAGGTCTGCAATTGCCCACTTCCTTCAAAGTTGGCAATGAGAACTTTGCAGGTCGTCTGCCCGCAACAACTGAGGATTCGCATTTACCGACGAACAATGCAACAGCCCCGGTTATCAGAGAATGGACACTTCCTCATTAATACAAATATTGAGGGGAAATAATATGCATAAGCAACAGTTCAGAACTTTTTACTTGGCGATCGCTAGCGCGATATTGCTTGGTTCGCTATCTATGGCAGCATGGGCGAGAGACGACGCTGCGCTTAACCAGCAACTCACTGAAACCATCGCGAAGGTGCGAACAGGTGAGACTGAAATGATCCGGGTAGATGCCGCCAAGCTTCTTGTTGATCTCACACGTGGGGCAAATCCCAATGGGGTCGAGGATAAGGTCCTGGCTGATATCGTTTCTCTGCTGGATCGTCCTGAAGACTCAGTGTGGCGTGAGGTGGCTACGGCTTTGAGAAACCTTGGAGCTCGTGGCAAAAATGCCGTTCGCTCGGAATTCATAGCAACGATCGCGAAGGTACGAACAGGTACGACTGGAATGATTCGGGCAGATACGGCCAATCATCTTGTTGTTTTAATACGTAGCATAGATCCCAATGATGTGGATGATAAGGTTCTGGCTGATATCGTGTCTCTTCTGGATATTTCTGAAGATGCAATCCGGTTTGAAGTCGCCGCAGCTTTGGGAAATCTTGGACCGCGTGCCAAAGTTGCGGTCCCCAAGCTCCTCAAAATATTGGAAGAGGTAGATTGTCTGCCGCGAACAATAAGTTCGGCGCTCACAAATCCGAGCTGCTCTGCCTAAAATTGGCGTAACGCCGCCGCCTCAAAAGTGCGATCCTAAATCGGCATATCAGCCCCATTAATGCTCGGTGCTGCCCGCTCACTGCTGAATGCTACTGTGCCAGCGGCTTAATGATCTCGCCCAACAGATCGGGCTGGCCCTCATTACGCACCAGATGCGGATAGCGATTGCCGCCGTGATAGTTCACCTGCAGCGTGCTGTAGTATTCGCCATTCTCTACCAGGAGGGCAATCGGCTGCTGGTTGGTGAGTGAGGCATGAATCACGGTGCGCATCACGTCCTTGGAGTATTTGCGGCCGTTCACACCGATCAGCTTCATTCCCGGGCCTGCCCCGGCAAGATAGGCCGGTGAGCCCGGAATTACATCAACCAGCGCGCCATCGTTGGAAACGATGATGCCGAGTGAGAAGCTCAGGTCGAGTGCTTCGCTGGTTTTTTCGCGGGCGTCCATGGTGGTGTTCTTCTCTTCCGTATAGACCAGCTTCCAGCCGCCATGTTCGAATCCTCCCAGGGGTGCGTGAGGAGGTTTGGAGTCAAGCCTCTGGCGCAGATGTTCTGCCCAGTTATAGGGAGCCACCTGGTTGAGTGCTGCGGCTACATCTTCAAACTTGTAGGGTACAACCGCTGGTGGCCCGCTCTGGCCGCCGAAAAACAGGCGGCAAAAATCGTTGAGCGACTTCTGGCCGTGGGTCTGTTGGCGAATCAGCGTATCGACTTCCAGCCATATCAAGAACCCTTCGGGATAGTAGTCGGCAGAACGCCGCCAGTTGACCCATTCCGGCGGGGCGGTGAAGAGAATCTGCACGGAGGTAGCCGCATCCTGCAGAGGACGCCATGTGCGCCCGGCCCGATGATCCAGCATGGCCCCGGTATAGGCAGCGTTCTCCCGCCATTCCTGCGGCGAGCGCAATCCAGTACGCGCTGACAAAATGTCGCCTAGATAATCCGTAAGCCCTTCGTAGACCCATAAAAGATCGCCTTCCATCGGGATTTGATAATTGGGAGTGGCGAGCCCTGCAGGACGCCGGTATTTGCCGTTCCACGAGTGCACAAATTCGTGAGGAAGCAGATCGGCTTCGAGGTTATGCCAGTCGGGATCGCTGAAATTTTCTTCCGATGTCCCATTGTCGCTGGATTCGTGGTGCTCCAGCCCATGGTGCGCCGTTTGATTGCTGAGGGTCAGCAGGAAATGATATTTCTCGTAATGGCGGGATCCAAAAAGCTTTCCAGTTTCAGCTACGAGTTGTTTATAGCTGGCCAGGTCTTTGTCGGTGATCTGGATGGAAGCTTCGCTCTCGCCCACCATGTCAATGACTGTTGCCGGGCTTTCTCCTGGCTTGGTGAGCTGTACCTGGCGGTAATTCGCACCCGCAATCAGCGGGGAGTCCACCAGCCGGGTCAGCGAAACCGGCTGAAAGTCCGCCGAGCTAGCCGATTGCCGGATGGGCGTGAGTGCTGTGCCAAACTTCCAGCCCTCGGGCAAACGAATTGTGGCGGTCATCTGCACGTCGTCGGTCGCCGCGTCTTGCGGATACAGGACCACCTGGTTCCAAAGCAGATCAAGCACCTTGGACGAGGCCGCCGAGCTTTTGCCGTTGTAGGTAACGGTGTCATACGTGGCCTCGATCTCTTTGGTTCCCGCGGGAACCTGGATATGGAACGCATACATATCTCTCAAATCGCGATGCCACTCCAATTCCTGCCCGTTGGCCTTGATGTGCAGCCCCAGCAGATTCTGGATGGGGCCGGTGGGGCGATGGTTCCCTGGTATCCACTTCGGATACGTCAAGGTTATCGAGCCCGAAGATACCTGGATGGCCGGTGTCAGTGGGATGGTGAGCGTGGAGTGCAATATGTTGCGTGGAGCATCCGTAGCATCCACCTGTAGCCGTTCCGTAATTCTGCTCTGAGCGGCGGCGAAAGAGGTAAGCAACAACAGAACAGCCTTCAAACAGCGGTTCCTCATGGTCTCTCCTGATTGATCGATATACCTGAAAAAACTTTTGGTAGCTGGTTTCAGTTTCAACTAATTCATCGCTAACCCGATGGCGTCTGATACCTGCTGGACCACTTTCTCCGAAAGTGACTCAGTACAAAACGTTCAATCCTACTCGCTTGACGAGGAGAATGCAGTAAAATCTGCCATTGAGAAGCACATGAAACAAAATATTCGATTTGCGCGCCTGACGTTTCTGATCGCCGGCTTCTGGGGACTGATCATCATCGTTCCCGGATTTTTTGCAGAGAATATGGTCAATAAGCAATTCCCGCCCGCGATCAGCCATCCGGAGTTTTACTATGGTTTTTTTGGCACGGCCTTCGCCTGGCAGATTGCATTTTTCATCGTAAGTAAAGATCCCCTGCGGATGCGTGCTTTGATTCCGGCGGCCGTTGTGGAGAAACTGGCTTACGCGATTGCTATTGCCGCTCTCTTTTTGTCCGGCCGCATTGCCGCACCAATGGCGATCTTTGGCGCGATCGATTTGTTGTTCGGGATCTTGTTTGCGGTAGCTTATCTCAAACTCGGACGAGGGGAGCCAGCCTTTGCCCAAGCTCATTGAAAACCCGATGCGCATTCAGTCCGCGGGCAACATGCCCAAGATCATTGACGAGTATGTCGGCCGTGTAAACACCCACGAGTCGCGTCTTAGCGTGGCGCACATGCGTAGTCCCGCCGGATGGGTCGAACCGGGGCAGACGCCGGAATTTGAGGAGTACACGCTCGTTCTGCGCGGATGCCTGCGAGTGCGCCATCATGGAGGCGAGTTCGATGTGCGGGCTGGCCAGGCCGTGATCACCCATCCGGGCGAATGGATTCAGTACTCCACTCCCGATGAGCCCACCGAATACATCGCTATCTGCCTGCCGGCATTTTCCCCGGATACAGTGCATCGTGATTAAACCGCTTCCGGGGCCGCCTTGATGGTCAGGGTGCTTTTCACGATGAAGCCATTGGCCGATGAGTCTACGACCTCGGCGATCATCGCGGGTACACTCAGGCAAAAAAGCGCCGCCAGCATCAATTTCAGTTTCATGAATGTCCCCCTCCTTGTCCTCTCTGTGCAGGTTGATGACGCAAGTTGGATTGTAAATGCCTTCGCATCGATACAGTCAAACCATCCGATATCTAAACCATTTTTACTAATGCTAAGACACTGGGCATGAAATTACCCAATTACCCAATTACCAATTTACTCAATCCCCAAATCCCTCCACGGACTTGCGCAGATCCAGAAAGAGGTTTAGCTTCGTAGGCAAAAATTGGCAGGGATGAATGAACATACTTCTTAAGCTCTCAACGGCTTTGAATGCGATTCTCGTTTTTTCTTCGATCGTGCACGGCCAAGGCGCTGGGTATCACGATAAGGTCCTCAATTCACACGGACGGCCCGTGTCTGGCCGAACTGTCACTGTGTGCTCCGTTCCGGCAACGGTCGGACCGGCAGGGTCGTGTACGCCGGTTGTGAATACCTTTACCGATTCCGCGCTGACTGTTCCTGCCGGAGGACATACAACCGCGCACACCAATCGTCTGGGCAATTTCCAGTTCTACCTTGCTCCCGGCAATTATTGCTATACCGTGACCGGTTTGGGCATGATCAATACAAGTTCCAACACCTGTTATCCTTTTTCGCTGGCTATTGCACCGGCAACATTAATCACTTCTTGCCCGGCGAATGGAGTCTATGTTGTTGGGCCACCTTGTTATTCGACAGTCCAGGCAGCCATTGATGCAGCATGTATGGCGGGCGGAGGCACAGTCTTCATGCCTTCGGGTTCCTGGCCCAACAATACGCCGTTTAAGTTGTGCTCCAATCTCAATCTCGTCGGAGCCGGTTGGGGACAGCCGGATGTTGCCAATTGCCCCACAACCATTACAACCAACATGACTTCAGGCGACCTGTTCCCGGTCACCAACATGGCCGATATCCACTTTTCTGATTTTTGTATCAAGAATACGGCCGCGGCTGGAGCGAACGCGGCCATCCGGCTGAACTACGGCCAGCGCGTAGTAGCCGAGCGCCTATACATCTACGGACCATTCGCTGCCGGCATTCAGTTAAATACCTCGTCAACATCAGGAGCGAGCACCATTTGGAACGATTTTCGCGATATCCACATCAGCGGGTTGGCATCCGGCGGGATCGGCTGTCTGCTCGACTCGACCGATGCCACCAGTAAAGTCATAAATAACAATTACTTCTACAACGTGAACTGCACTGGCGGAGCCAATGGCGTGGGGATCAAGCTGACCAACACTGCCAAAAATCAGATTATCAACGAAAATGTCTTTTTCAGTGGGGAGATCACAGCCTTTGGTGGAACCGCGTTCCTGCTGACGGAGATGGCCACTCGCGGCGTCACCTGTGTCGAATGCAATATCGAGGGCAGCACCACCGGGTTTTCTAAAGCCAACGGAAACACAGCGATTTTCGTCGCCGGCAATCTGTCGGCAAACACCACCGACGTCATTGATTCACAGCCGGCCTTCACCAGCTTTCTCAACACCAATGTTGGGGGCGTTGTACAGCAGTGGTCGGTGAGTCCCCAAGGCGGCATGAACATTGACGGCCTGGGACTCAATGGCAATGCCGTCAGCAATTCCATCAATGGCGCTCCCGGATGGACCCTGAAAGTCTCCAGCTCCACAGTCGCAACCGTGAATCCCGGATCACTGGCTCTCACTCAGCCTCTGGACAATGCCTCCACGGAATTTGCGAACCTGGGCGCCGCCGTCAATGGCCGCCAGCTCTATTGCTCCGATTGCAAAATCGCCAAACATTGCACCAGCGGAGGAACGGGAGCATTTGCGAAAAGAATCAATGGCGAATGGGTGTGTAACTAAACGAGGAGACTCCAATGCTCGTTTTTCATTGGGCAATCCGTCTAAGCCGCAAATGAGAGTTTGACATATATATGTCTATAGCGATATGCTTAGACATATGCGAACCACAGTACGATTGGATCCGGCGCTGATGGCCAAAGCGAAGGAGGAGGCCGCCCGAAGAGGCGAAACTCTGACTGCTCTGATTGAACGCGGGCTCCGACTCGTACTCGCGGGGCCTGCCCGGAGGCAACGTAAAGTGATGGTGCGCATTCCTGTATCCACCGCCCGCGGCGGAACTCGCCTGGGAGTCAATCTGGATAACTCGGCTGCCTTGCTTGACGTGTTGGAGGAGCGGGATGATTCTTCCTGACGTTAACGTTTTGTTGTATGCCTTCCGGCGAGACTCGCTTCGACATGCGGAATATCGCCGCTGGCTTGAGGAAGTAGTCAATGGGGATGAAGCATACGGCATGGCGCCACAGGTGCTTGCATCCGTGGTGCGTCTCAGCACCCATGCCCGCATTTATCTGCAGCCGAGCAAGCTAGAGGAGGCACTGGAGTTCTGCCGCACCTTGATGGGTCCGGATACCTGCACGGTAGTGCATCCGGGGGACCGACATTGGGAAATCTTTGCGAACTTGTGCAGCAAATCGCTGGCCATGGGAAACCTTGTGCAGGATGCCTGGTTTGCTGCTCTCGCTATCGAGTCCGGATGCGAATGGGTGACCACCGACCGGGACTACGCCAGATTTCCTGGCCTCCGATGGTCTGCACCGTTTTAACCGGCTCTCACTCAGCCCCCTGGAACAACGCTTCAACAGCATTTAGCAAACAGGGAGCTCGTCTTGAAAAGCAATAACCAGACCAGTCAATGGCCAATACGTTCGCTCAAGCTGTGATATGAATAGATGTGACTTCTTTAGGAGAGCAATTCATTGCCAGAAACCGTTTATGACGTCGCAATCATCGGCTCCGGACCGGGGGGATATACTGCAGCTTTTCGCGCGGGCCAGCTTGGGCTGAAGACCTGCCTGATCGAAAAAGACGACCTGCTGGGCGGAACCTGCCTGCATGTTGGCTGCATTCCTACCAAGGCCCTCCTGTTTAACGCTGAAGTTTACGATCAACTCAAGGCTGCCCAGGAATTTGGCATTGAGGGGCTGGGCAAGCCCCAAGTGAACTGGAAAGTTGTTCAGGACCGGAAGAACAAGATTGTGGCCAAGCACACCAAGGGATTGGATTTCCTGGTGCGCAAAAACAAAGTTGACCGGGTGCTTGGTTTTGGCCGCCTCACTGGACCCGCTAAGAGTGGTGTTCACACGATTGATGTCTCTGCAAAGTCTGGCGGCGAATCGAAGCAGATCAAGACCAAAAACATCATCTTGGCTACGGGGTCGTTTGCCCGGATGCTTCCCGGACTGGAAGCTGATTCCCGGATCTTAACCAACATAGAAGTTCTAAGCCTCTCCTCCATTCCAAAATCCTTAGTAGTAATCGGCTCAGGAGCCGTAGGAGTGGAATTCGCCTCGATTTATCGCTCATTCGGTGTGGAAGTTACTGTGATCGAGGTGCTTCCCCGCCTTGTGCCGGTTGAAGACGAAGAAGTTTCCAAAGAGCTGATGCGCTCCTTCAAGAAGAAGGGCATCAACTGCTTCGTCAACACCAAAGTTGACAAGGTAGAGAAGACCAAAGACGGAGTTGCTGTGATGTTTACGCCGCAAGGCGAACAGCAGCAACGCCTGGAAGCGGAAAAGGTGCTGGTGGCTGTAGGCCGGGGACCGAATACTGAAAAGATCGGACTCGAAAAGACTCCTGGGATCAAGACCGAGCGCGGATTCGTCCAAGTGAACGAGTGGATGGAGACCGGAGAGAAGGGCATCTATGCCATCGGCGACATCGTTGCCGGATTGCCGCAGCTTGCTCATGTGGCCGGCATGAGCGGTATTGTGGCGGTTACGCGCATCGCAGGGAAGCCAGCCAAGCCGGTCAACAAGAACCGCATTCCTGGCTGCACTTACTGTGAACCTCAGATCGGCAGCGTAGGACTAACCGAAGCCAAGGCTAAAGAGGCAGGCTATCAGGTGAAGGTTGGGAAGTTTCCGTTTACTGCGAATTCCAAAGCCAGTATCTTGAATCATCACGAAGGCTTCATCAAGGTCGTTTCCGACGCCAGGTTCGGTGAGATTCTGGGGGTTCACATCATTGGTCCGATAGCTACGGAGATCATCGCTGAAGCAGTCACGGCCTTGGAACTGGAGGCCACCGTGGAAGACATGATGTTCACCATTCACGCTCATCCGACAGTGGCGGAAGGGTTATTGGATGGGTTCGGCGCAGTGGAAGGAAAGGCAATCAATATATAAATGAAAAGGGCGGCCCAAAAGCCGCCCCCATCAGGAAAATCTTTCCTCCGGATTTACAGCATTTGCACGTTCTCTGCCTGCCAGCCTTTAGGGCCTTTGACGACGTTGAATGTGACCGGTTGGCCTTCCTTCAAGCTGCGGAATCCATTCGCCTGAATTGCTGAGAAGTGAACGAAGACATCTTCGCCATTGTCTCGGCTGATAAAGCCATAGCCTTTCGCGTCATTGAACAATTTAACTGTTCCTTGTTCCATGTGTTAATACGCATTCCTTGTTTCTGAATTAGCGCTTTTCTTCGGAGGTAGTGCAGGCAGTTGCAGGTGTTGCAGTGCTGCTGTACAACGCTTCGGAGCAACGCAGCGACATTATATCCATAGATATCCAGAGTTGTCTCTACTAAAACCGGCTTGCCAAGTACGAATCAAACGAGTGAAACTTTGATTTGACAGACTATCAATGTTCGTATATCATTCGCTTAGGTCGTCTCAATCGTCGAGTCATTCGCGGGGACTATAACTTCCGTGGCTTTTTTCTTCAGGTTGGCGTAGCTCTATCCAAAATCCAAGCAACAAACTGCGGCCATGATAATTGCTTTACGACGCTTTTTGGTATCTCAGAAGGATAGCCCATGGGCGATTTCCGATCGCCGATCCAGACACCCCCCATAGGTACCTTCTAACCACCCTTGAACCACCTTTTTCGGAGAATTCTATGGTTTCGCCACGCTCAACTTCGCCGGGAGGACCTCTGTTTTCCGGTCACGACCTTGCACAGAGCGTTCAATTCCGTGGCTCATTTTTACAGAGAGGCGGAGCTATGAAGCATAAAGAAAAATTAGAAAATTACGATCAGATTCTTGGGGGATCCCCGGCCATAGGTACCTTTTAACCACCCTCTAAACACCTTTTTAAAACCGCACAATTCAAGAGAGCGGCGAAATAAATTAAAATCCATCAATAAATATAGCTGGTTAAAAGCCGCGCCTGACTTCGCACTTTCAACCACAACCCCACTCGCTGGGTCCTTATAAGCCCTCAATGTGGTACCTTGACAAGTTGAAAACATAACAGCTTAGTCCCGTTGTACGGCAAAGAATTGCAGTTGGTTTTCAAATTTTGACAATTTTGGCATTTATGGCAATTTTGGCAATCCCGCCGAGTCAATCCGGCCAACCGGTGGCGAGGCTGACAAACCAATAGGAGTTCTCTTTAGCCCGTGAGCCACGCAACGATCGCTCCTGAAGTCCAACAGGTCGGCAAACCTAAAACTACGACAACAATGATCGCTGTGGCTCTGGTCAGCTTTGCCAGTCTCTTACTGGAACTGGCTATGACCCGGCTATTCAGCGTGGTGCTCTTCTATCACTTTGCGTTTTTCGCCATTTCGGTTGCCCTTCTGGGGCTGGGCTCGGGAGGTGTATTTGCCCATCTCCGCAGAGAATGGCTCGGACAGTTTGAAATGCAAAGGCTAGGCGCATGGCTCTGCCTGATAAACGCGGTTGCGGTGCTGGCAGCGATGGAGGTCGTGCTGCACATGCCGGTGACTCTGGAGGTCAACGGCAGAAACTTCGGCAAACTGACGATGATTTACCTGGCAGTCGCGGTTCCTTATTTCTTTACCGGACTGCTGTTTTCTGCGCTGTTTGCGCGGTCTCCGGGACATATCTCGGTCCTCTATGGCGCTGACCTGGCCGGAGGAGCCTGTGCCTGTCTGGCTGTGGTCCCACTGTTAAACCTCATCGGCGCTCCCAATGCCTTATTGTTTTCATCGCTGGCTCTGGCAATCGCAGGGGCTTTGTGGACGGCCGCTGCCAGGACGCGCATCTTGGCTTTGGGAATTGCCGCGGCTTTTGCCCTGCTGGTGGTGGCCAATCACAATGGCAAGTGGATTGACATCATCTACGCCAAAGGTGTCTTCCGCGATCCTCGGTGGGCGGAGTTTGCCAAATGGAATGCCATATCGAGGATCGAGGTCAACAACCAGAGCGGCGCACGTTACATCGTAATTGACGCGGACGCCACCAGCGCCGTCATGAACACCGACCCGGCCCGATGGGACCAGGAGCACAACCCTAATCCAACGCCCACCAACACCGGCTTACCCGAACACACAAGCTTCAACTGGAAAAAGAGCCTCATGTCCGCCGCGCCTTCGGTGGCCAACGTGTTGCGACCCAAAGGGACCTTTGCCATTATCGGGCCCGGGGGAGGCGTGGACATCCTGAGAGCAGTGGCCAACGGCAGTCCGAGCGTTACCGGGATCGAAATCAATCCCACCATTATCAACGACGTAATGCGCGGACGATATGCAGATTACTCCTACCACCTTTACGACTTGCCGCAAGTGCATATTCACATTCAGGATGGCCGGTCCTATGTCCGCAACAGCCGGGATCGCTATGACGTACTGCAGATGACCCTCGTGGATACCTGGGCCTCGACGGCCGCCGGCGCGTTTGCCCTGAGCGAAAACAATCTCTACACCGTGCAGGCTTTTCGCGAATATCTGGACCACCTGATGCCCGATGGATTGATTGCCATCACCCGTTGGGAATTCAAGAAGCCCAGGGAAGCTTTGCGCGTGGTCTCCCAGGCGATTGAGGCTCTGCACCAGAGCGGCGTTGCCGATCCGCGGCTCAACTTCGTCGTGGTAGCGGATGGCGGCTTGAGCGAAGATGGGCGTCCGGTGCTGGTATTGGCCAAGAAAACAGCGTTTAAGGGGGAAGAATATGCCGCTGTTGCCCGTCACGTACAGGAAAACCCCAACCTGGTTTGGCTCAATCCGCCTGCTCAATATGCCGGACTGCAGGCACTGCCGGCAGCCGCAGCCGCTTTTCAGGAATTGATACGTTCCAATGATCCGCAGCAGTTTGCGCGAAGCTATGATTACAACGTTGCGCCGGTCACAGATAGCGCTCCATTTTTCTTCTTTACGCTGAAGACCGGCTATGTCGTCAGAAACATCCTGTCAGGAACCGGCCATGGCATGGATTGGCGCATCAACCTGGGCATCGTCGTTCTGGGAATGTTAGTGGTCATCTCTCTGGTTGCGATTATGTTGTTTCTAATCCTGCCGCTCGTGCTGAGTGATCGCCGCGGACGTCAACAAGCGAACCTTGCAGCATTGCTCTATTTTGTTGCCATAGGCTTGGGTTACATTCTGGTGGAGATATCGTTGATTCAGAGGTTTGTGCTGTTTCTGGGACATCCTACGTATGCGCTCACCGTTGTCGTATTTTTGCTTTTGCTTTCGAGTGGAGCAGGAAGTGTGGCCGCGCGTCGCTGGCTCATGCGCAGCGGAAAAGCGCGTTTCCTGATTGGGTTTATCGTCGGTCTGATCTTGCTCTATGTAGTTGTGCTCCCTTTGATCCTGGAGGCAGCGGTGGGTCAGTCGTTTCTCATTAAATTATTGATGAGTGCCACGCTACTCGTCCCCTTGGGATTTCTAATGGGAATGCCTTTTCCCACAGGCCTGAAACTGGTAGCAGAAAGCGGCAAATCTACAGTGGAATGGGCCTGGGCCATGAACGCTGCTGCCAGCGTTCTGGGATCGGCTTCGGCGATGGTCATCGCCATCCATTTCGGGCTTACGATCACCCTGTCATGCGCAGGTTTGGCTTATCTGCTGGCAGCGGTGTTTTCAAGGACATGGCAGGATCCCGTGATGCAGTCGTAACATCGGGATCAGGATTTTTGGTCGTTCTGAGACAACGCCCTCTCTGAACAGAAGGTGTCGATGGTGAAGCATAACTATTGATTGAGCTTTAAAGAGCTTGCGGAAATTCAAAGGCTAAAGCCCAATGTCACTTACTTTTCCCATCACGATTTAAAGTACCTCTTTTCGGATAGGTCTTTCCTCTACCCCACACCGCACGCGGATAGGAACGACGCTTCGACCGCTTGGGTAATTTGGCCTTACCTACATAGTTCAGTATGCG
>DASZFU010000014.1:0-58643 GCA_035939495.1 Candidatus Angelobacter sp.
GCCGGTGGACGTTTACGAGGATGAGCATAACCTGGTGCTGAAACTCGAAATCCCAGGCGTCAACGAAGAGGACCTGGACGTCCAACTGGAAAACAACACGCTGACCGTGAAAGGCGAGCGGAAGTTTGAAAAAGAAGAGAAGGAAGAGAACTTCCATCGCATCGAGCGGCGCTATGGTTCTTTCCTGCGCACCTTCCGTCTCCCCAATACCATTGATACCGAGAAAGTCGAAGCGCACTATGACAAAGGCGTTCTTAAGGTTTCCTTGGCCAGGCGCGCTGAAGCCAAGCCGAAGCAGATCAAGGTTGGCGCCAGCAATGGCAGCAAGACCCTTCAGGGATAAGGCCAGACAAACCTTCCGCTTTTGAATTTTCGCAAGGTGGAAAAACGGGGGATGATGTCAATCTCCCGTTTTTCTTTTCATGCTGCGAGTTATGAAAGAGTATCTTTAAGTTAGGCTTTTCGGGAGAATGAAAGATGGCGATTCGTTGGGACAAATTCACAGTCAAATCACAGGAAGCAATTCAGCAGGCAAGTGAGATTGCTTCTCAGAACGGCAACCCTGAGATGCTTCCCGTTCATATCCTGGCGGCGTTTTTGCACGACCGCGAGGGCATTGTTGTCCCGGTGCTTACCAAGCTGGGTGTCAATACCGGAGCTCTCGAGGCCCAGGCTATGGACATGATAGGCCGCCTGCCCAAAGTTTCCGGCGGGGGCGCAATGCAGGCCCAACTTTCCGCTGCCGGCCAACGAATCCTGGATCAAGCCACCAAAGAGGCCGACCGCTTCAAAGATGAATATGTCTCCACTGAACATATCCTGCTCGCCATGGCCCGGGAAAAGGACAAAAGCAATGAAGCCCATCAGCTCTTAGCTTCAGCCGGAGCCAGCTACGACGCGATTCTGAAAGCCCTCACCTCGATTCGAGGCTCACAACGTGTCACCGACCAGAATCCCGAAGGCAAGTACCAGGCATTGGAGCGCTATGCCAAAGATCTGACGGAATTAGCCCGTCGCGGCAAACTTGATCCCGTGATTGGACGTGATGAAGAGATTCGGCGCGTGGTCCAGGTACTTTCGCGGCGCACCAAAAACAATCCTGTATTAATTGGCGAGCCTGGAGTGGGCAAGACCGCCATTGTCGAAGGGCTGGCCCAGCGCATTATCTCCGGCGATGTTCCTGAGATTCTCAAGAACAAGCGGGTCGTGTCGCTCGACCTGGGCTCCATGCTCGCCGGAGCCAAATATCGGGGAGAGTTTGAAGACCGGTTGAAGGCCGTTCTCAAGGAAATCACAGACTCCAACGGACAGGTCGTTTTGTTCATCGACGAACTTCACACCCTCGTTGGGGCCGGCGCTGCCGAAGGCGCAATCGATGCCAGCAATATGTTGAAACCGGCGCTGGCCCGGGGTGAGCTGCGCGCGATCGGCGCAACTACGTTAAACGAATACCGCAAATACATTGAAAAGGATGCGGCCTTGGAGCGCCGCTTCCAGATTGTCTTTGTGGGCGAGCCCAATGTCGAAGATACGATTTCGATCCTGCGCGGCCTGAAAGAACGTTATGAAGTGCATCACGGCGTCCGGATCAAGGATTCTGCGATTGTGGCCGCAGCCACGCTCTCGCATCGTTATATCTCGGATCGCTTCCTTCCCGATAAAGCTATTGATCTGGTGGATGAAGCGGCCGCATCTCTGCGCATCCAGATTGATTCTCTGCCGACCGAGATTGACCAGCTCCAACGCAAAGCCACGCAACTGGAGATCGAGAAGCAGGCGCTGAAGAAGGAAGATGACCGGAATTCACGCGAGCGCCTCGCCACAGTCGAACGCGAACTCGCCGACTTGCGCGAGCAAATCAGTGCGCTCAAAGCCCGCTGGAAACAGGAGAAAGAAGCGATTACCCGCGTGCGCGAGTTCAAAGAGCGCCTCGAGCAGTTGAAGATCGAAGAGCAGCAGGCCGAACGCCAGGGAAACCTCGAGCGGGTTGCCGCGATTCGTTATGGTGAATTGCGCCAGGTGGAAACCGAACTGGCGCGCCTGAATGCTGAAATGGATGCCAATCGCGACCAGCCTCGCATGTTGAAGGAAGAAGTCGACGAAGAAGATATCGCCAAGATCGTCTCCAAGTGGACCGGAATTCCGGTTGCCAGGATGCTTGAAGGCGAAATCAAGAAGCTGGTCCACATGGAGGAGCGGCTACGGCAGCGTGTTGTAGGCCAGGACGTGCCTCTCAATCGCGTAGCCAATGCCATCCGGCGTTCGCGCGCCGGATTGAGCGATCCGAACAAACCGATTGGCTCCTTCATCTTCTTGGGCCCAACCGGCGTGGGCAAAACCGAATTGGCGCGCGCCCTGGCCGAATTCCTGTTTGATGACGAGCATGCAATGGTCCGCATCGATATGTCGGAATACATGGAGAAGCACGCCGTGGCCCGGCTGATCGGCGCGCCTCCCGGATATGTAGGTTACGACGAAGGCGGGCAGCTTACAGAAGCCATCCGGCGGCGGCCCTATTCCGTGATCTTGTTTGACGAGATCGAGAAGGCGCATTCCGATGTATTCAATATCCTGCTGCAAATTCTCGACGATGGCCGCTTGACCGATTCCAAAGGCCGCACCGTGCATTTCAAGAATACGGTGATCATCATGACCTCCAACATCGGCGCGAGCTATCTGCAAGCCGAAGGCGTGAGTTCACCGGAAGCCTTTGCCGAAGCCAAGAAGCATGTAATGGAGGCTTTGCGGCAACACTTCCGTCCGGAATTCTTGAACCGCGTGGATGACATCATTGTCTTCAGCCCGTTGGGCGAAGAGCAGCTCACGCGCATCATCGAGTTGCGGCTCGACGATCTACGGAAGCTCCTGGCTGATCGCCGGATCACGATTGAGTTGACGCCGCCTGCCAAAGAATTACTGTTCTTGGAAGGCTATGACCGTGCCTACGGCGCTCGCCCACTCAAGCGGGCCATCCAGAGGCTCATTCAGGATCCGCTGGCATTGAAGATTCTGGAAGGCGAAGTGTTGCACGGCGATCATGTCATCATCGATGCCGATGTGCCCAAGCGCCAGATGAACTTCCTGGTCGCCGGCCGGCAAACAACAGAGCCGGCGCGAACCCGATAACATTGAGTTAATTGGGTAACTTGGTAATAGTGCTGGCTTCCTTTGCGTGATGCTTGCAGAGATGTGGCTGCAACCCTTTCTAGGGCCCAACGTCTCACTTAGGGAAAAGGGAGAATTTGAATGGCAACCAAATCGAGATCGAATCGAAGGTCAAGTTCCAGCAGTTCGAGAAAGAAATCCAGCGGGCGTAAATACAGCAAGAAAGCTGGAGAGGAAGTGCGGACAGAAATGCATCACATGCGTTCCGGCAAGCACAAGGTGAAGAACAGCAAGCAGGCCATTGCGATTGGGCTTTCCAAGGCCCGTCAAAAAGGCGCGAAGGTGCCAAGGAAAAAGGCCGCTTGATCCACATCATTCCTTATAAGAGAGTTCCCAAACCTTATTAAAGCAGTTCCCAAGAACCAAATCGTCATCCCGAGGTTTGCCCACGCGCCAGCGGGGGTAAACGGAGGGACCTTGCGTTTTATTCAACCAAATTTTGCCTCATAAAAATGTGGCACAGCCGCCCTCGGCTGTGTTGAACGCACAAATCCATAAGAAAAGTAACCCAGGAGAAACACGTAGAGGCACGGGGGGAAACCAGTCCCGAAGGGACGGCTGGATCACAGCAATAAGCATTCGTCCGCGCGATGCTTGATTACTTGCTCTTCTTTGTTTTCGTTTCCGCTTTCGCTTCGGACTTTGCTTCGGACTTTGCCTCAGTCTTAGCTTCAGACTTTGAATCGGTCTTCGTGGAATCAGAACTCTCGGTGGATTTGGAGCTTGCGCCTTCGGAACTGTCGGAATCGCCCGACGCCCCTTTGCGGGCATAATCGGTCACATAAAAGCCGCTTCCTTTAAACTGCACGGCTGGCGCGGAGGGAAGTTGCTCCACCGGACCGCCACACTCTGGGCACTTCTTGATCACACGATCGGAGTATTTTTGGATTTTTTCAAACTTGTGCTTGCATTTCTTGCACTGATATTCGTAGATCGGCACTTAGAACACCTTGGAATCGGGAGTTGTCGCTTCCGATTGTATGAGCATCTCCGAAAATGCGTCAATCTTCCGAAACCGACCGTAAAAGGGGCCAGCGTGATTACGCCGGCCCCGGTTCGAAGATCAGGCTGCTCTGGCTTCCAGATTGAGGTGCTCCGCGAGCTGGCTCAATTTGACGTCAGTCTGTTTCTCTTCATCGAGCGTCTGCTGCAGAAGCTGCGCCCAATCCCTGCGTCCCAGCAGGTTGGCATAGGTACGAACCGTGCCATAGCCTGCGATTTCATAATGCTCCACTCTCTGGGCGCCGGCGATCATGCCCGCATCCAACACCTCGGGTTCAGCATCTTCATCGAGAAGGTCTTCGGCATCGTCGATAATGCCTTTCATTCCTTTGCATTTCTTGTCTTTGCGATCAACTCCCTCGAGTTGGTCGAATATCCGGTCGAGCCGCTGCACCTGAGTACGGGTTTGCTCCAGATGCTGCGTAAATGCGCTTTTCAATTCGGGAGAAGAAGCTTCGTCAATCATTTTTGGCAAGGCTTTTATAATCATGTTCTCCGCTGAATAAAGGTCCTGCAACTCCTCGATGAACAATTCCTGCAATGACTCCAGTTTCATGTTTCCTCCTTGGCCCTTGAGATGCGTTCCATCACGCGCCGTGATGCTATGCTGGGATGGGGTTAAGGCGAGCGTGTAAATGGCTGCTGCTCAAAAAGAAAAAGGCAAGCTCTACGTGGTGGCTACTCCCATTGGCAATCTCGAGGACATTACCTATCGCGCTGTTCGCATCTTGCGCGAAGTCGACCTGATAGCCTGTGAGGACACGCGCCAGACTCGCAAGCTCCTCGATCATTATCAGATCGAAAAACCGGCCATCAGCTACCATGAACACAACGAGCAGGAGCGTTCGCAAGAACTGGTAAGCAAGCTCCAGGAAGGACTGTCGATTGCCCAAGTCTCCGATGCAGGCATGCCCGGCATCTCTGACCCTGGATACCGGGTAATTAAGCTGGCCATCGAGCAGGGCATCACTGTGGTACCCATACCCGGAGCTTCAGCCCTGGTCGCTGCTCTGGTCGGTAGTGGCCTGCCGATCGATGCCTTTGAGTTTCGAGGGTTTTTGCCCGCCAAATCCGGCCAGAGACGCACTGCGTTGGAATCTCTGCGCGATATTCAGCAGACAGTAATCTTTTATGAGGCTCCGCACAGGATTTTGGAAACGCTCCAGGAGATCGTTGAAATCCTGGGACCGCAACGCCATGTGGTGATCGCTCGTGAGCTAACCAAGCTCCACGAAGAGTTCATCCGGGGAACAGCAGGGGAGATTTTGAAAACGTTTCACACCCGCGAATTTCGTGGAGAGGCCACGCTGCTGATCGGCAAAGCGGAAGCCGCACCCCCTGCTGAGGGAAAATATCTCCCGGCGCGATTAAGAGAAATTATGCAAGCCCGGCAACTCGATGAAAAAGCCGCTTTGAAAATACTGGCCAAAGAACAGGGAATCTCGAAAAGTGAACTGTACCGCGAGTTGCAAAGAGTCCAAAATCACCCTCACCAGAATTGAAACCAATGCATGGCAAACGATCAGGCGAGATGATGAATGTCGATGCCCCCACGTTTCTTCTTCAGATATTCGGCAACCAGGCGGCGATGGCAATGAATCGGTTTTTCTTCACTGCAGAGCAGGCAGTCTCCGTCGAAGATCTTGGGAGCAATCGTCTTCTCGATGCGGCGGGCTTTTAAGAGATCGATGAACTTGTGCTCGTAGGCCGTCCAATCGCTCTTCCCTTTCCTGACTTCTTCCAAAAGCTCCGGCGTCGGAGCCAGTTCAGCAACGTGAATATATTCGATGTTGCAGATAGCCTTGCAAAAATAACGAAGATCATCTTTTTTGGTGAACCCCGCTAATTGCGAAACGTTGTTCAGGCGGATATCGACAACTCTTTTCACGCCTGCGCTTTGTAGACCATCAAAGAATTTCTCGGCAGATTTCTTGGTAAAACCTACGGTAAAAAGCTTCATTGGATTGCTCGTCTCTCAGTGAACTTGGAGAAGTTGAGTTTTCCGTCGTTCGTAAAGCGTTCAGTATACACTCGGCCGAGCCAGGGACCCGGCTGCATGTGTAGCGAGCCGGGGCAAGATATCGCATGAGGTACCCGCTCACTGAACAGAAGTAACATGTGAGTCTTGAGAAAGTTTATCGGTTGGGCGATCCACAAAATATCAGCTCGTCTTGGTCCACCTGTATCCTACCGCGTGGACTGTGGCAATCTGTTTTGGGTCTGCTCCAATATCCGATAACTTTTTTCGCAATTGGACAATGAATTGGTCGAGGGCCCGGGTTGTTCCGTAATATTCGTAACCCCACACCTCGTTGAGAATGCGGTCGCGTGAGAGCACCTCGTCGGGATGGCCAATGAAGAGCTGAAACAATTTCACCTCGCGTGCGGAAAGCGAGATCGATTTTTTGCCGCGCTTCAGTTCAAAAGTCCGGGAATCAAGCGTGCAATCGCCGAACTCCAGGCTACCCACCTCTGAAACTGGCGATGATCGATTGCGGCGCAGTAGCGCATGAACGCGCGCCGTCAGTTCACGCAAGCCAAAGGGCTTGGTCACGTAGTCGTCTGCGCCGGAGTCCAGACCGATGACTTTATCCATCTCCTGCCCTTTGGCAGTCAGCATCAGAATTAACCCTTGGTATGCCTGGGCGCGGAGTTGCTTGCATACATCGTAACCGCTTACGCCGGGAAGCATGACATCGAGCACGATCAGGCTCGGGCGGTGTTTCTCCACGGCAGCCAGGGCTTGGTCGCCCCGCGTGCAAGCTTCTACCAGGAAACCTTCGCTGGTCAGAAGCTCGACCAGGCCAAAGCGGATATTCGTATCGTCTTCAACAACAAGTATTTTGGTGACCGCTTTCCGATTCGTGTTCATTCGCGTGTATTCGTGGCTAAATCATGGCTAAATCGGTTCTAACACCAACCATGCCCACCATGCTGCTTCCCTTTAGCCCAAAAAGCCGAGCGGGCTGAATGCTGAGTGCTGAGTGCTGAGTGCTGACCTGCTCAACCCACCGGCATGCTCAGCGTGAAACAACTGCCGCCACCGTCACGAGGTGAATAGATGACGTTGCCGCCGTGGTCCTTCGCCATGCGACGCGCCAGGGTCAGTCCCAGTCCTGAGCCTGAAACGCCGCTGGTAAGCGAGTCGTCCAGACGGCGAAACGGTTCGAAGATTTCTTCAAGCTTCTTCGGCGGAATTCCAGGTCCGCGATCCAGCACGTCCACACATACCGCTCCGTCACAGTGGCGCACCCGGACAAGAATTTCTCGCCCTCCATATTTTTCCGCATTGGAAAGCAGATTGAGCACGATCTGCCCTAAAGCATCTCGGTCTCCGGTTACTGGTAATGCTTCTGCTTCAACCTCGAGCGCCAGCGCAATGTTCAAACTATTCAAGTGCGGGCGGCAGGTGTCTACAACTTCGCGCGTTATTTCAACCAAATCGCAGGCACGGCGCTCACCGGAGGGCGCGCCACGCTCCATCCGGGCGAAGTCCAGCACATTGTTGATGAGCCGCGTCAAGCGGGCCGACTCAGCCGAAATGATGCGCAGATAGTTGGCCTGGCGGTTGGGATCGGTCACCCGTTGTTCGGCCAGCATGTCGGCAAACATGCGGATCGAAGTCAGCGGCGTTTTCAGTTCGTGCGAAACGTTGCTGACAAAATCAGTCTTCTGTTGGGCCATGCGCATCTGCCGGCGGGCTGTCTCCGCCATCATCCAACCGCCCAGCAGGATGGCTGCAATGAGCACGGCCACAATCAATCCTAGGGTGAGACGCAATGTGGAGGCTGAGCGCCCGATCTGTTCCGGGTCTTTCAGGTAGAGAGCTGCTTCCCAATGAGGGAGAGCTTCGCCGATCTCGGTGGCGACAAACGGATGTTTCCAGTCTGCCTTGCAGCTTGAGCGTGAAAGAGCAACCGGCTTCCCACGATCATCGAGGATAGCGAGGCAAGACGAATCATCGGTCACTCCAGAAGCAGTATTGCGATAGAGTTCGGGCGACTGCAGCAAAGGCTGGAGGCTCTGAATGAACTCCGGTTGCGTTACTTGCGCGCCGAAAACCAGCGACCGGGAGTTGGGTGGACGGTACCAGACCATCAATCGCAGCTTGTCCTGAAGAAAGCGGGCAAGGGCTCCGCTGGTCTGGTCGCCGATGACCTTGCGAAAGTCCGATTCCTCGGGCACGGTGTTGGAAATCTTCGCCATTTTCGAACCAAAATTCTGCTGCGGCACGACCTGCCGCTCGGCCTGGGCCATTTGCGTGGCTTGCCCGGCTTGCCCAATATTCTGGATCGCCTGCTGCGACTGTGGGAACGAGGACTTCACCGCCTGGTTTGCACTCTGCCCCACATCGGACTGGGCGGATGGCGCGACGTTTTGAGTAGTCTGTGCAGGAAGCTGTGCGTTTCTATTGACGTTTGGAACAGAGTTAGCAGCACTCTGGGATTCATTATGGGAAAGCTGGTGCGCCGGCAGCGCATTGTTATTGGACGTTTGAACAGCCTGAGACTGATTGGGCGGGTTCAGTTTTGGAAGTGATTGTTGATTAACAGCAGCTTGAGCAAAGACCTCCACGTTTTCGCGGTTGGTAAGGAATCGGTCATTTTCGTTTCTGAAAGTTTTTGCGATCGCGCCTTCGTTCAAAGTTGGGGAATAGATCATTCCCCGCAGGTCAACCACAAAGCCAAGCTCAGCGAGTTTCCAGTTCTCTTTCAATTGACGATTAAAGCCACGAGTCAACCCTGTTTGGGAAGAATCCTTTTTCAGAAGCTGCTGGGTTACCTGGACGAAGCTGGAGCGGGCATCATCAAGTTGATCCTGGGTCTTTTTGGCCAGTATGTCGGTGACACCCTGGCTGATCACCGCCTGTTGGTGCTCCAGCACGACTTGTTGATCGCGGGCCGAACGCAAGGCGAGCCAGGCCAGCGCCAGGCTGGGCAGCAAAATGCCGGCAAGAAAAATCCAGGCGGAGCGGCGCATCAGATACGAACCTTAGGGGTGATCTCAATCACTTTGTTAATCCTACTATGCCCTGTGTATTGCTCCGGCCACGTAGTGGGTCACTTTCAGTGAAAGTGACCCACTATCGAGTATCAGCGTCTAGCGATTTACTTGTGAATCGCGGTCCTTTAGGCAGACGTTCATCGCGAAGCGATGAATCCAAATCGAGGCGTTATCTCTGTTTCAAGGATGCAGTCTCTCCATTCTTGTCGATCGCGCTAAATACATCTGGTGGATTCAAGCCCAGCCATGGATCCTCCCGGGGCGTCAGAAAAACGCTGGCATAGACCCAGTTATTGATGTCGGCCAGAGACATCGCCTGAGTATTCTGGTCCGACAGAAACCCCAGGATTTTTGTGCGCAGCATATAGTTGTTGCGGACCGTGTCCAGTATGACGGTGTTAGTGAGTTTCCCAAAGGATTGCAACATGGGGATTTCAACCGCCGACTTCGAAACAGCCATCTTGGCAGCCACCCTGGCATCGATTTTCTTCGGCCGGGGCGCAGTCTTGCCAGGTGTAGCGGGAGCAATCGCTGTGGGATCCGGAGGCAAATAGACCATCATGCCGTCAGTCGGGGAAGCAGGAAGTTTTCTTGCCATCAACTCTCGGGCACGGCCATCGAAGTAGACGTCATTGAGATGAAGCTGCGCTACTTTCTCCCACTTCGTGTCGTCCATGAGTTGCTCAAGGTTGGATTCGGTGATTGGTTGATTTGCGGGCAGCGCAGGCCGGATCGCCGAGAGATCAGCGGACCATGATTTCAAGAGCCGGTCCTGTGTGGATTTCATGTAACTCGCATAGCTTGTGACCCCATGTGCCTGGGCTTCATTCAGCATATCGGCGGCCCGGCTCAGCTCTGCGGCAAAGATGCGCGCGCTGTAGAGTCCGGGAAGCGCGTCTGCAACTTTACCGTCGGGATCCAGAACATAGTGGATGCTATTGCCCGTGATCGTGCGTTCAAGCTTGCGGCCGTCGCCAAATGAGATCGTTACCCTGGGCGCTGGACGCACGGATTCCCAGTGCAAGATGAATCGCTGTTTGAACAGTTGATTGATTTCGACGCTGGGATACAAGGTAGTGCGGAAGAAGCGGCTGTTGGCGCAACTCAAGTCTTCGTCCAGGCGCCCGAGCAGGCGCAACGACAAAATCGGCTTGCCGGAAGCCTTCGCCGCAGCTTTTGCTTTTTCCAGGTCCGTATACCAATACAGGCCGCTGGCATAGTTGTCATATTGACCGCCCACGCGGTCGAGGGCCCGGCTAATTCTCGCCCAGCGCTCATTCGAGGCGCCACCGCTGCGATGCTCTAGAATTTCGTTGGCAAAGTGCGACTCTAGCATTTCCAGTCCCTTGGGTCCAGTTTCACGGAGTTGGTCCTGAGCTTTCTGGGCGTCACTTTGGTTGGATGATATCGCTTGCTCCTCCAAGCCGGATGGCTGGTCTTGGGCAGGAAGCGAAACAATGTTGCTGAAAACAGCAACCACGACACCGAACGCGATCAAGGAAATCGTTTTCATACAGGCATAGTGCCGCGTTCCGTTGCCGCGATTGTCAGATGCTTCTGCGAAGTTTGTAAGAAGAATGTATGGGGTGGGAGCGTTCAGCCCAAACATTTTGGGCTAAAGCAAGGCTAATTCTGTGCTTACCTTCCCGGCATTTAACACGATCTCACCAACTCATTGCCCTTTCCCTCCCCCCCTGCTAAACTTATGTTTCACAATCACTTATCTCACCCTAGAAGAAGGTTTTCACCGTGCAAAGCTACACCCGCCGTCAATTGAAAGAAGACAAATTCGCCTCCACCGCCAAGGAAGCGGTGCATTGGGCATCGGACCATCGCAGAAACGTCATCTTCGCGGTGAGCGCAGTCGTTGTCATTGCCCTGGTGGTAGCCGGATACCTCTTCTGGAACAGCCGGCAGACGGAGCAAGCCAGTATTCTTTTAGGAAAGGCAGAAAAGACTTTTAATTCCCAGATTCGTCCGGCCGGCACTCCCGCTATTCCTAACGAGCCAAGCTTCTCCACGATCGCCGAGCGCGCGAAACAGGCGGAAAAAGAATTCAAGGCAATTGCGGATGAATTCCCTCATACCAAACCAGGCAAGTTCGCTCGTTACATGGAAGGCTCCGCTGCAATGCAGGCAGGCGAAACTGCCAACGCTGAAAAATTGCTAAAATCAGCCGCTGATTCGAGAGACAAGGATGTATCTCCGCTCGCCAAACTCGCGCTGGCCTCCCTCTATATTTGGTCAAACCGGACACAAGACGCGGCCAGCGTATACAAAGACCTGGCGGACCATCCCAGCAACACGGTTTCTAAGTCGCAAGCACAATTATTTCTTGCCGAGATGTACGAGCCCACCGATCCTAAGCTTGCGGCTACCATTTATCAGCAGATCGAGAAAGAAGATCCCAAGTCACCAGCAGGTCAGATTGCTCACTCCAAGAATCCCAATGCTACTCCTGGAAATGGTCCCGGAAATATTCCGCGCATAGAAGAGTAGTTCCAGATCGTCTGGTATCGCTTCACCGGCTCCGACGCGCCGGCATTCAATCGACGTATATCCACGTGCCAACGGCTGAGTAAGATGGATTTCAATACAGGCGGAAGTTTATTTCTATCTGTCCGCGTCCATTTCCCTCCCAGCCCGCCTTCGTGTAAATTCGCAGCCATGCGCTCTTGGCTCATTTTCATCTTGTTGGCTGTTACGTGTGGCTTTGCGGCAGCTCCCCCGGAGGGAATTCCTCGCGAGCTTGCCCGGGAACGGGCTAGCCGGATCTCTGATGTCCGCTACCAGCTTCAGTTTACGTTGGTTCCCCATGCGTCCTCCGCCGGCGGACGTGAAGAGTTGCGATTTCGTCTGAATTCTCCCGGCGCCGTGCTGCTGGATTTTCGAGAAGGAACTGCTGCCAGGCTGGTGGTGAATGGCATCGTTGCCTCGGCACAGATTGAGAATGGACATATCACGCTGCCTGCCAGCGCGCTTCGAACCGGCGAAGCTGAAAACATCGTAAGCCTTGAATTTAGTGCACCGGTAGCTCCAGCGGGCAAGGCCATTACACGGTTTGAAGATAAGGATGACGGCACTGAATACCTCTACACCTTATTTGTTCCCATGGATGCCGATATGGCCTTTCCATGCTTCGATCAACCTGACCTCAAAGGGCGATTTCGACTGGAGGTGACTGCGCCCACGAATTGGACTGTTATTTCTAATACCGCTGCGGAGAGCGATTTGCGGATCGGGCCGGGCCAGGGACAGACATTTTTCGGCGAAACTCCACCGATCAGTACCTATCTCTTTGCTTTCGCTGCCGGACCATTTCGCAAGGTGCATGACACTCCGGGCCTGCCCGGGCTATTTGTGCGCCAGTCGAAATTCCAGCGAGCGGAAGCTGAAGCTCCCGAAGTCCAGCAGATTACAGCTCAAGGCATCAGCTATCTTTCGGAATTCTTTGCCCAGCCATTTCCTTTTCCCAAATACGACATGGTCATGCTGCCGGGATTTGCCTACGGAGGCATGGAACACGCCGGCGCTACCTTCCTGCGCGAAGAATCCATTCTCTTCCGCACCGCTCCCACGCATAGCGATCTTCTGAATCGCGACATCCTGTTGCTCCACGAGTTGACCCACCAGTGGTTTGGCGACTTTACGACCATGCGCTGGTTTGACGATCTGTGGCTCAAAGAGGGCTTTGCTCAATACATGGCGTACCAGGCTCTGGCCACGCTCAAACCCAGCGAAAACATCTGGAAGCGCTTCTACCAGGCGATCAAACCCGCCGCCTATGGCATCGACTCTACCAAGGGCACAACGCCCATCTACCAGGACATCGCCAACCTCAAAGACGCCAAGTCGGCTTATGGAGCCATTGTTTACTCCAAAGCTCCCGGAGTCTTGAAGCAACTGGCGTTTGTGCTGGGCCCCAACAGTTTTCGCGATGGGCTGCGCGTTTATTTAAAAGACCATTCATATGCCAACGCCGAGTGGAGCGATCTGGTGGGAGCCTTTGAACGTGTTTCCGGCAAATCGCTCCAGTCGTGGGCAAGCGCATGGATCCGCCATCGAGGTATGCCCCAGGTCCAGGTGGAGTGGTCTTGTGATGGAGCAGGCCACATTCAAAAGTTTGTCCTGAGCCAACGCGACGTTCTCGGCGAAGGCGGGATTTGGCCGATTGCGACTGAAATTTTGTTGAGTTATTCCGGCCGGTCTCCTGCAACCTTGCGGGCGCAACTCGACGCCGAAAAGACTGAGGTGAAGGAGGTTGCGGGCAAGCCTTGTCCGCAATATGTCTTTGCCAACCACGAAGATTACGCCTATGGACGTTTTCTTCTCGATTCCCGCAGCCGCGCCGCCGTAATGAAGCAGCTTGAGGGTGTGACGGATATTTTTGAGCGCACCCTGTTGTGGGGCGCGCTATGGGACGCAGTACGGGAGGCGGAACTCGCGCCCCTGGAATACCTGGATTTGGCCTTGCGTTTACTGCCTTTAGAAAAAGACGAAGCCTTGGCCCAAAACCTGATCGGCCATGCGACGACCGCGCTGCATCGCTACGTCAACCCTGGCATAAGGGCCGGGATTGTTCCCAGAGCGGAGGCGCTGGCTGCTGAGCGGATGATGCAATCTCCCGACAAGGACCTTCGCATCATCTGGTTTCGGGCTTTGCGCGGAGTGGCAGAGACGGATGCAGCCCGCACTCACTTGAAAGAACTGCTCAGTGGAAAGAATACAGTGCCAGGGGTTGAGCTTCGCCCGCTCGACCGCTGGACCATGGTTACGGCCCTCATAGCGCTCAATGATCCCGACGCAGATGCCGTCTACGCCGCAGAACAAAAGCGAGACAACACCGGCGACGGTCAAAAGTATGCCTATGTGGCCGCTGCGGCCCGTCCAGCGGCTGCCTCCAAGAAGCAATATTTCGATGATTACATGGCTAATGCAGGCCGTCCGGAGGATTGGGTGGAGCAGAGCTTAGGCGCGTTCAATTATTGGAATCAGCCAGACTTGACCCTGCCTTATCTGAAGCCCGCCTTGGACGCGCTCCCCCAAGTTAAGCGACAGCGCAAGATCTTCTTTGGTCTGGCCTGGTTAAACGCTTTTATCGGTGGCCAACAGTCCCCGCCTGCCCTGCTGCAAGTGCAGGAGTTTCTGCGCACCGCTCCTCTCGATAACGACCTGCGGCTAAAAATCCTTGAAATCTCCGACGAACTCGAACGAACGGTAAAGATTCGTCAAAAATACCCATAGCAGTGATCGTCACGACCCTATGAGGCTGCCCGAAGATTTGGCGGCGTTGAAACCACTGCCTTCTTGGGCCCCCGTTTCTTGATCAGGAGTATGCGAATGCGTTCCAACAATTCCACCGGAGCATACATCCCTTTGGGAATAAAGATATCGGCGCGCATGTCCTTGTCATAAATTTTGACTTTTCCTGAGAATAGGATGGCAGGCGTCTCCGGAGAAATGTCTTTGATCTTGCCTACCAGTTCTGCCCCATCCATGTCGGGCATGAGCAGGTCGCTCAACAGCAGGTCGACGCCGCCCTGTTTAAAGATTTCCAAGGCTTCTTTAGCAGTGTTGCGGGCAATGACGCGATAGCCACGCGTTTCCAGCATGACTTTGCGGATGGAAAGAGATTGTTCATTATCGTCAACGCAGAGGATCGTTCTTTTCGGTCGCATATTCTCCCCGAATTCAATGCACATCTCTTGACGTGCCCGAAGGGCTCGCCCGATGTGTTCGTATTTTTTGTAAGGCTGGGTTGTCACTTCTGATGCGAAAAAACGTGATGGCATCTTAGGCTCGCAACCATGTGCGTGTAAAGTACCGTGGAAGCCAATAGGAGAATCACCTAGTCGAAGAATCCGGTCTTGAAGGCTGGCTCCAACAAATGCCAGTAAAAACGCATTTTTCATAGACGCTTCGATCAAAAAGTTATCTCGCCTCTCACCACTTCTACGGCATGGCCTCCGACTCGAATGTTTACTATCTTACAATCTATTTTTCCTGCCGCGACATAAATTCTGCTCTTGCGGTTCATCTCCACGCCTTGCTCGATCAACGCGGGTTCGTCAGGAGCAACGATGCCGTGCTGCACCGCCCACGCAATACAGGGACCTGCGGCGGAGCCGGTTGCCGGATCTTCTCCACCGTAAAAAATCATGCGAGCTTGCAATTTGGCTTCACGATTCAGAGTTTCACGCGAGACAAAGTAGAAGAATTTTGCGTCGCTCTTGCTGAGATGAGAATTCATGGAAGACCACGAAGGAGAAAGCTTCTGCAACACGCTGAGTGACCTGACCGGCACCATGGCAAACGCGTTGCCGGTGCTTACCGTCTGAATGGGAACATCATCCGCAATATCGTTGATGGAAATCTCTGCTGCGCGCGCCACTTCTTCACGCGAATGTACCTGGCCGAATTCAGGGTCGCGCTGGGTCATCTGGCCAAAAGGCAATCCGTCCCTGGTCGTGAATTGCACAGGAATCCGGCCGACGTTGAGGTCAAGATTAATTTTGTCGGCCCCGCTATCGCCCCGCAAAACCATCGCCGTTCCGAGGGTTGGATGACCAGCGAACGGAAGTTCCTCCGTCACGGTGAAGATGCGTACCCGAACACCCTTCTCGCGCTCTGTCGCAGGATCGCGTGGGATGACGAAGGTGGTTTCCGAAAGGTTCATCTCCCGGGCCAATGCCTGCATGTCAGCATCGGTGAGCCCGCGGCCATCTGGAAATACGGCAAGCTGGTTGCCTTCCAGCGGCGTCGAGGTGAACACATCGAGCTGCGCGAACGGTAGTTTTCGTCTTTGTTTTGACATGGATTTTCTCTACACTCTATTCTGCCCTTACAGTTTAGAACAGATATGAAACCTCAAACGTTAAAGGCCAAGGCAGATCTCGGCCGTGCTGCTATGAATCTGCTCTGCACAAGGTTGCTTTGCCTGGTCCTGCTGGTTTCTGTCATGTCGGCTGGCGCGCGGCCGCGCTATGGCGGCACCGTGCGCATGGTCCTTCAGCACCGAATCACCTCGCTGATTCCTACCGATGAGAGCGGGTATCCATCCGAACAAGCCCGGATCAATTCACTCGTTTTCGAGACGCTTACCCAGATCGACCCTCAGGGCCATGTGCGTCCATGCTTGGCGAACTCGTGGCAGGCAGAAGCCGGAGGGCGTGTCTGGCAATTTCAATTGCGCTCCGCGGTCTTTCATAGCGGCACCCAATTGAACTCTGCTGCCGTGGCAGCAAGTTTGAGGGTGGCAGGTCCGGATTGGAAGATAAGCGTCAGCGGCAGGCAGTCCTTAACGATCGAAACTCCTGTGCCTGCGCCACATCTGCCGGAAATGCTGGCCCTGCCGCGCTTTGCGATCGCTAAGAAGATGCCCGATGGCACGCTGGAAGGAACTGGCCCTTTCAAATTGAGCGAATGGCAGCCTGGCGAACGCGCATTGCTCACCGCAAACGAGGACTATTGGGATGGAAGAGCCTATCCAGACGCCGTTGATATCCGTATGGGAGTTTCTCTGCGCGAGCATTTGCTGGAGCATCGGCTCGGTCCGGACCATGCCGCCGAGCTTAGCGTTGATCAGGTACGCGCATTAGAACAAAGCAACCAGAACTTGCTGACGTCGCGTCCGGCAGACCTGATGGCCCTGGTCTTCCTTCAGCGAAGCCCGCAAGCTGCGGCGGCAGGAAGAAAGACGGTTGATCCGCGTATTCGCGAAGCTATCTCGATGGCGATGAGCCGCGCTGCCATCAGCAACGTGCTTCTTCAAAGAAGAAGCGCTCCCGCGAGAGGTCTGCTTCCCCAATGGCTCACGGGATACGAATTTCTCTTACCGGCTGAGAACAGCATCGAGAACGCCCGCAAGCTGCGCGCGGAGGTTAACTCGACTGCTCCGTTAACCCTGGCCTACGATTTCTCTGACCCTGTAGCTAAGTTGGTCGCAGAGCGAATTGCCGTAGACGCGCGTGAAGCCGGCATCTTCATTCAAACTCTACCGGACCTTCACACCAATACGGCTTTGGAAAGAAAAACTGTAAATGCTGATGCGGTCCTGCTGCGCCTGCCTCTTCAGTCTCTCGATCCGGCCGCAGCCCTTGCCGGCCTGGAGTCAGGGTTGGAGCTGTCCGGCGACATCCATGCGGCAATTCTGAGCGCCAGTCGCCCTGAGGATCTCCTTGAAGCAGAACGAAAAGCTCTGGAGGATCATCGCATTGTCCCCGTAGTCCATGTTTCCCAGGCACTATGGCTCAACAACAATGTCCATAACTGGCAACTCCTGCCCAACGGCATGTGGAAGTTGGACCAGCTTTGGGTGGAAGGGACAAAATGATCTCGAATGTCTCTTAGAAAAAAACTGTTGCTGCTGGTTTCGCTGAGCATCGCCATCAGTGTTGGAACCGTAGCCTGGCTTCTCGAAGCCCGCGCCGGAGAACAGTTTCGACAGGTGGAGCAGGAGCGTACGAATACACTGGTTGCGCAGTTTCGTCACGAATTTGATCGTCAAGGCGCGGACATCACGCGTGGTGTCGAGGCCATCGCCGGTTCTGAATCCATGCTGCAAATGGGGCTGGAGCTTTCCAGCGGGATTGATCCGGGAGGTTACCTCAACGCCGCAAAGTCTCATGCATCGGTGCAGAACTTGGATTTCGTTGACCTCTTTACGCCGGACGGAACGATCATCTCGTCCGCCCACTGGCAGGCGCGATTCGGCTACAAGCAACATTGGTTTCTCGACCAAAACGCGGCGGTTCCGCAAACTGCATTTCTCAAACAGGTGGAGACTCCCGATGGCAATGTGTTGGGCATCCTTAGCTTGCGTGCAGTAAAGATCCGCGACGCAAATTACTACGTGCTGGGCGGACGCCGCCTCGACGCTCCCTTTCTTCAGGGACTCTCGGTTCCTTCCGGCATGAGGGTGCTGATTTACAGCGCTCCAGAGCAGGGAGCTGGGGGATTTCTCAGCGCCACCACTGAAGGATCGGATACGGCCAGGCTGCTCCCACTTGCACAAAAAGCTCAGGAGAACCGGCAGGAAAGTTCGTCCACCATCGATTGGGGCGCGGGCCGGCAAGAAACTTTTGATGTGATCCCGCTACCGGGTTGGGCAGATCGTCCTCCGCCAGTGCTTCTGGTTGGCAATTCTCTGCAGCAGCAGTTGGCTCTCGAAGAACACATTCGCAACATCGGCTTGATGATTGCCATTGGTGGTGTGCTCATCGGAATAATCCTGAGCGGAGTAGTGGCCACGCGCATCATCCAACCGGTCAAAGAACTGGCTACAGCGGCCGCGGAGATCGGCAGCGGTAACTGGAACGTCCGCGTGGAAAGCACTACCAGCGACGAAATAGGAAGGCTGGCTCAGGCGTTCAATCAAATGACTGAGGAACTGGGCGCCCAACAGGAGCGCCTCGTGCAGAGCGAACGCGTTGCGGCCTGGCGCGAACTGGCCCGCCGCCTTGCTCACGAGCTGAAGAACCCGCTCTTCCCTCTCCAGATTACCGTAGAGAACCTGCTGCGCGCGCGTGAAGCCGGCCCTGAACAATTCGAAGAAGTATTTCGCGAAAGCACAGCGACCCTTTTGGCCGAAATCGCCAATTTGAAAACCATTATCGGCCGTTTCAGTGATTTTTCAAAGATGCCGGCGCCGCAATTCCAGGCCGTTGATCTGGATGACATGGTGCTCGGTGTAGTCAAACTTTTTCAAGGACAGCTCATGCGCGAGCCTTCGCCGATTCACACCGATCTGCAACTGGAAAAGATCCTGCCTGTGAAAGCTGATCCCGTACTGTTGCGCCGGGTAATCGAAAACCTTGTGTTGAATGCCGTGGATGCAATGCCCAAAGGCGGTAAACTCACCTTCCGTACCCACTCCGCCGACAGACACGTTTTCTTCGAGCTTTCCGATACCGGCCAAGGACTCACCCCCGAAGAGTGCGAACGGCTCTTCACCCCTTACTACACCACCAAGCAGCACGGCACAGGCCTGGGCCTGGCCATTGTCCAGTCAGTGATCAGCGACCACCAAGGCCGTATCAGCGTAAGCAGCAAAAAAGATGAAGGAACAACATTCCACATTGAACTACCCGCATGGGAGACGGAAACAGAGATAGAAATCGCATCAAGCTGGGAGGAGTGAAAAATATTTAGTTTAGCCACGAATTAACGCGAATTAACACGAATTCAAGCGAAGATTTGGACCATAATGAAACGATAACGAGGAAAAGAGAACTTGCATAGAGAACAACCTCAAGAGGATCCACCGAGCGATAGAAAACACTGGGATTTGTGTCACGGTATCGTTGAAGTGTTCTATGCTGTGTATAACGAGCTTGGATATGGGTTCCTGGAGTCGGTTTACGAAGAGGCGATGGTGCTGGCATTGACACAGGCCGGCTTCTCGGTTTCCCGACAGGTTCCAACACCTATTTGGTTTCGCGGTCATAAGATTGCGGACTTCAAGGCTGACTTGCTTGTGAACAACTCGGTATTGGTCGAATTGAAAACTGTTCGGGTAATTGAACCGGGTTTTGAGGCGCAGACTTTGAATTATCTCAGAGCAACCGATATTGAAGTTGCTCTGCTGTTGAACTTTGGCCCCAAGCCAATTTTCAAGCGGTTCGTATTCGATAACAGCCGTAAGGGCGTTCGAGTTGCGTCGCGAGGAGCGGGTACTCAGTAACTTATGATATTTTTGCCGAATCGCGTTAATTCGTGGCTAATCAGGGTTTTTCCAAAACAATGAAGGCTCAGTTGCTGATCGTCGACGATGATGCCAATACCCTGGCGTCGCTGGCTCGCGCCTTTCGGCTCGCGGGGCATGAAGCCACGGTGTGTGACAATCCTTTGCGGGCCTTGGAACTGGTCAAGACGGAAAAATTCGACCTGATTTTTTCCGATGTTGTCATGCCAGGTATCGACGGGCTTGCACTGCTGGAGCAGATCAAGACCGCTGGAGTGACAACACCTGTGGTGATGATGTCCGGGCAAGCGCATATCGAGATGGCCGTGCGCGCCACCCGCCTGGGCGCCCTCGATTTCCTGGAGAAGCCAATCTCGACCGACAAATTGCTGCTGACCGTCCAAAATGCTGTGCGCCTGGAGCGGCTCGAGCAGGAGAACCAGCAGCTACGGCAAAAACTCGGCGGCGCAGACATCGTCTTTACCGGCGAGAAGATGCGCAGGCTGATGGCGCAGGTGGAGCGTGTGGCCTCGAGCGAATCGCGCGTCTGCATCCTCGGAGAGACCGGCACAGGCAAGGAGTTGATTGCTCGCGCCATTCACAATAAGAGCGCCCGAAAAGCTGGGCCAATGGTCACGTTGAATTGTGCTGCCGTGCCCGCGGAGCTGATTGAATCCGAGTTGTTCGGACATGAAAAGGGATCATTCACCGGCGCAGCCAGCCGGCATGTAGGCAAGTTCGAGCAGGCCCATGAGGGTACGCTGTTTCTCGATGAAATCGGAGACATGCCCCTTCACATGCAAGCCAAACTGTTGCGCGTTCTGGAACAGAATGAGGTGGAGCGCATTGGCGGCGACAAACCTGTCAAAGTCAATGCGCGCGTCATCGTCGCCACGCATCGAAATCTGGAAGCGCTGGTCAGCCAGGGAAACTTTCGCCAGGACCTGTTTCATCGCATCTTCGTCTTCCCGGTCACTCTTCCTCCGTTGCGAGAGCGCCCCGAAGATGTTCCGGCGCTGGCCACTCATTTTGCTGCTCAGATCACCAAGCAAAACGGCTGGAAAGAGACAGGCTTTGCTCCCGAAGCCATGTTGGCAATGCAAGCCTACTCATGGCCGGGAAACATCCGTGAACTTCGAAACGTGGTGGAACGCCTGCTGCTCTTCAGCGAAGACAACATGATGACCGCCGTGACTGTGCAAGCTGCCCTGCCCTCGCTGCCTTCCCATACAGCGGCACCAGCGAACGTGCCGACGCCGGTCACCGGAGCTCTTTCTGACCGGGTGGAGCAGTTTGAGCGCCAGGTAATCCTCGATGAGGTCAAGCGGCAGAACGGCCACATCACCAACACCGCCAAAGCCCTTGGACTCGAGCGCAGCCACTTATATAAGAAATGCCAGCAACTCGGGATCGATCTGCGCCAGATACGGAAATAGCTGCTCCGCCGAACGACGCTCGTAACTCTCAACTTTCACAAACCAGGCAAAAGGTATATAAAAATGTGGTTCATTACGATGAATCACAGTTTTATTCAGTGAAATCGGAGGCCGTCATGAAGAAAACCGGCAATCTGCTGATCGCAACAGTCGTAGTTTGCTGCTTTGCTCATGCTTCACAACCTGCACCGATTGCCCAGGCCAACACCAAGACTGCTTCGCCGGATTGGTCACGAGCGGTCGTTGAATCCACCATGAAGCGTTATCAAAACCCCACCGCTCTTGGTTCCTGGGCGTATGCGAAGGCACTCTTCCTGATTGGCGAATATATGGTGTGGAAGCGCACGGGCGACGACCGTTACCTTCAATATGTGAAAGGTTGGGTGGATTCGCATGTCGACGCTCAGGGCAACCTCGATCACAACCTGGAATCGCTCGATGCCATGCTTCCCGGCAATCTTCTTTTGCTCTTGTATCAGGAGACCAAGGAAGAGAAATACAAGCTCGCGGCCAGCAAGATAAGGCAGCGATTCGACACTTATCCGCGAACCGCCGATGGAGGCTTTTGGCACGCAACCGGCGTGAGCCGCCAGCACCAGCTTTGGGGAGATGGCGTGTTCATGTCCATGCCGTTTCTTGTCCGCTATGGAAGGCTTTTTGGCGAGAGCGCTTATGCCAATGACGAAGCGGCAAAGCAATTGATCGTTTATGCCAGCCATCTTCATTCTCCGGAGGGTCTGCTCTATCACGCCTACGATGAAAGCGGCGCATCCACGTGGGCTAATCCTGATAGCCGTCATTCACCTGAATTCTGGTGCCGTGCCATGGGATGGTTTGGCATGACCTTGATTGATGTGCTGGATGTGCTGCCCGCCAATCATCCCAAGCGGCCGCAATTGATTGCCATCGTGAAAGACCTGGTTCGCGGTCTGGCCAAGTATCAGGACAACAAGACGGGCCTTTGGTACCAAGTGGTGGACAAAGGTTCTGACCCCGCGAACTGGCTCGAAACCTCCAGCTCCAGCATGTACAGCTATGTAATTGCGATGGCGGTCAAGCGAGGCTATGTCAGCACGAGTTATGAGTCGGCTGCCAAAAAAGGCTACAGCGGAGTTCTTACAAAGATCTCGCTTGACACCGATGGGCTCACGAATCTGGCCGATATCTGTGAAGGCACCAATGTCGGGGACGTGGCTTTTTATTTCGCGCGTAAGCGTAATGTGAACGACTTCCACGGATTGGGCGCTTTTCTGATCATGAATGAAGCCTTCCTGACCGGCGATTCGGCCATGCAGCTTACCGATCCAAGAAGATCGACAGTCAAACTGGCGGCTAAAGATTCGAACAACTCGAATGGGCTGAAAGCCATTGCTTTTCGCGGAGCACCTGGCATTTCTGGCGCAGTGGCCGACTCTCCAGCGCCTGCCGCCGTCAAATATTTTCCCAGCTCAGAAGTCCATGCCTCCTTCGACAAAGGCTCTCCGCTCATCAACAAGGACGGGCAGAGGTACTGGGTAATCACGGGCAAACGCGACAAGCCGGGTCAATCCGAACTGCACGAAAAGGATACAGATGTCTTCTACATCCTCCAGGGTTCAGCCACGTTTGTGACCGGAGGCAAGATGCTGGAACCGAAAACCACAGCTCCAGGCGAAGTGCGCGGCTCCGGTATCGACGGAGGAGAAGTTCGCACCCTTTCCAAAGATGACGTGATCATTATCCCAGCCGGAGTGCCGCACTGGTTCAAAGACGTGCAAGGAACGTTCTTGTATTTTGTAGTCAAGGTCGAGTGAGCCACACTTGAGGAATGTGCCTCGTTCCATTAACTGCGAGCTTTCTTAACCGTAACAGTCGTAATATTCGACTTGCTTCGCATCAGGCGAGAAATCAAAAGGGCGAAGCAGTTACGCTTTGCCCCTTTCCTCTTCCTTCGATCAATCTTGCAAGACAATTACGATGTTGGAGAAGAAATCAGTTATGTAGGTGCGGCCGGTTACGAGGTTTACTGTAACACCGTCAGGAAAATTAGCCGGGATAGGCAACGTCTGGACCACTCGGTTCGTTTTGCCGTCGACAATGGTTACACTCGCGCTGTTGGCATTAGCGACGTAGATTTTGTTGTTGAATAGATTTACATCCACGCCATGAGCAAAGGCTTCGGTAGGGACTTTCTCCACGACCTGGTTGGCGCCATTCACGATACCAAGTTCATTTGAGTCTACCGTCGTATAGGCGCGATTGAGACGGAAGTTGGTTGCAACCTGTTCCGTGCTGGAATCCATCGGCACGCGCGCGATCTGACTATTGTTGGAGCCGTCGAAAACAAACAGGGCTGCACCAACGCTGGCCACATAGATTCGGTTGGTTTTGGGATTCACTGCTACTCCCGCTGGTGAAGGAACGGGAAATTGATTGATCTGCTGATTCGACGCACCATCAATCACGTAGACACGGCTATTGTCGCCATCCGACACGTAGATGCGGTTCGTTACCGGGTTGACTCCTATCCCTTGCAGCCCAATCCCTTGAATCGTAGGCAAAGGGATGTTGGCGATGATCGTATCGGTGCGGCTATCGATCACATAAACACTGCATTGGCCGGTGCCGAAATCACAGCTTGTGGAATAGATGCGGTCGGTGAGAATGTTCACTGCCACAGCGAGCGGGTGGCCAGCCAGAGGAATTGTGGACGATACCTGATTGGTTTCTCCATTGATGACCGCTACTTTCAGATCAGCATCGAGAGCAACATAGATTTTGTTGAGTCTGGGATTAGCAACAATGCCTGCCGGCTCGTTGCCTACGACGATGGTGGTCAACACCGAGTCGGCCCAAACTTGCAAGGAAAACAAAGTGGCGCAAAACACGAGAGTGGCTAGCTTTAAAGCTTTCATCTTCATACACGGAAATCCTTTGAATTTGGGATTGCGATGTATTCAGATCAGCAATTCTGTGGCCAAGGATTTCACGAGAGAGCTGCTGCACCTGGAGGAAGGCAAATGACCCAATGTGGAACAATTATGCTCAAGATGAGAGCGATGGAGGAATCTTTATAAAATCCGAAAACCCGATCAGGCTCGAGCAAATTACAATTTACGAATCAATTACAAATGGGGTTTGGGATGTCAACCTTTGGACTCATTGAATACGACGACGCCAGCGCCGAAGTGCGAGCGGTCTATGACGACATCATGACCACCCGCAAAACCGATTGGATCAATAATTTCTGGAAAGCCCTGGCGCACGATCCTGCAACCTTGAAGCGCACCTGGGAAGATGTCAAGCAAATCATGGCCCCAGGCGCGATCGATGCCTTGACGAAAGAAATGGTCTACGTAGCCATCAGCGTGAGCAACCAATGCGGCTACTGCATCGCCTCCCACACCGCCGCTGCCCGCAAAAAGGGAATGACCGACGCAATGTTCAAAGAGCTGATGTCCGTAGTCGGCATGGCCAATGAAACCAACCGCCTGGCTGCTGGATACCAGATTGAGGTCGATGAGCAGTTCAAAGCTTAGTGTTCAGCTCTTAGCCTTTAGCTCTTAGCCCGCAACTAAAAAATGTAAACCGTATCAAACTGTATCCGTGTCAAATAATGCTCCGTGCTGGCCAGCGGACGCCCAACAAGTACCGTAGTGCCCAACTGCACGCTCTTGCGCAACTGGTAAAACAAATCAAGCCGATGCTGGGTCACATTGCTGCCCTGGCGCAGCTCACTGTAGTTGAAGTTGCCTAGGACAGCCTCGCGCTCGATGAAAATGCGGGCGTAGCCGGCCTGCCAGTCCCCGCGTTCTTGCAAGCGTCCGAGTCGCGCTTCAAGCCAATAAGCGCGGCGGGCGTGCGGGTTGCAAGGTGCGTTGCTGGTCGTAGTGAAAGTTAAGGTCGCTGTATTTGCCGGCGTGGGAAAAAGCTTTGCGGCATTCGCGCAAGCTTCCGTATTCTGCACGTAGTCGCCAATGAAAGTCAGCGGCAGCGTTGGTTGTCCTGTATTGATGTCGAGGCGCGCAATGTTGTCGAACAGGCCAAAACGCGACGCAAATTGTGCATTGGTCACAGTGCTGGTTCCGGTGGGAATCCTGTTTGCGCCAACGATAACGGCATTATTGGCGGTCGTGATGATCATGGAATTCTGCGGAGTGTTGCCGCCCAGAGGCAGCAGGCCCACAAGGGGCGTTTGCGGATTTCTGCTGCCGGCCCTGGCGCTGGCCAGCGCGATGGAATCGGCTCCGCGAAAATCGTAGAAGCTGGAATAGGCGCTCAATTGCATACGGGGAGCAACCTGCCACGTGGTCTGAAGCTGGCCGCCGTAGGTGATGTCCTGGACAATCCGTTTGTCCGCTGCCAGCGTTCCGGCAACTTCAGCCAGAGGTAGCTCGAAACCAATCAACGCGATCCGTTTCAGAACCGGGGTTTGCAGATCAAAGACAAAGCTCTGGGCCGCGCCTTCGGGATTCAGGTCTTTGTCCCATGTGAGTTCGGTGTTGTACCAGGGATAGCGGAACTTACCGCCGGTAAAGCTGAAGGGCCTGAGCCACTTCGGCTTGTATTCGACAAAAGCCAGATCAATGCCCACCGGCTTGCGCGTATAAAACCCGGTTAGAGTCTGGTTGGTCGAAATCGGATCGTTGCTGTCGCCGCCGGCCAGCGAGAACCCCGCGCGAAACTGCTCACCTAAATCAGCTACAGCATTGAACCGTACCCGGAGGCGCGTCCGCGCTCGTTGCAGGCTTTCATCGGCAGGCCCGCCGAAGATAGGCTCCTCGCGCAACCGTATATCGCCGCTGAAGCTGATTGGTCCGATCCCCTTGATCTGCCGTTCGAGGTTTCGGATGCGCTCATCGGAGCTGCCGGAATGTTGATCGGCCTGGTTCGTGGCCTGAACACTGTTTTTTTGCTCCGGGGCTGCTGCTGGTTGCGGAGCTGGCGACGAAGATGGCGGATCAACGCTGTGCTTCCGCTCCGCTTCGAGTGCATTGATCCTTTCCTGCTGCTGCATGACTATTTTTTTGAGTTGTTCAACCTCGGCGCGAAGGTCTTCAGATTGTCCAAACACGGCGACAGGCGCTGCAGCCACTGCCACCAGAATCAAGAAAAATATAGTCGATAAAAAAATAGTGCGGTGAAAAAAGTCAGACATTCCACTTCTACCTTTCTTTTTGGGGATGCGATGGAAACCCCGGCGCAAAAGAAAAACCCGCCGGACTTCCAGCGGGTTCACAAGTTGACTGCGCGTTAGCGCTCAGAAATCAATTGCAGCTTCAGCCGGAAGACACCATGTTGTACAGACCAGTACATGGCCGAGAACAACAAGTCTTCTGGAACTGATTTTGCATTTCGTGAATGAATATAACAGACGGTCAGCATTTGGCAAAATCACACGAACTCCACCTCGAGAATCGTTGTGTGTGAAGACGTAATCTTTTTAGAGGAACAATACGTGTAAAATTAATTCCTTGACTTTGCTTTATGTTCGCCATATATTCCAAGTGTCCAGAGTTGGATGTTTTACCGGGTTCTACACTTCAAGGCGTATCTCCGGCGGGCGATGCGCAAGGGCAGGCGGCTTTGTTAGGGTGTCTCTCGGCACGCGAGGTTTGCTGCTAACAGCGTCAGGTCTCTCCGAACATGTGTTGTTAGGATCTGCTCTTGCCTCAAGCAAAGTCTGGTGTAAACTGAATCACACTGTCCAGCCTGCGGAGCCAAGCTAATGCCAGTACTGCAATTCAAGGGCAAGAGTGTGGTCGAAAACTACCACCATACCGTCCCTCACCACATCCTGGAGTTTGACCAGGGGCTGTCCTGCTTGGACAAAGGCGCAAAACCAAGTCTCGATGGCAATCTGATCATTGAAGGTGACAATCTTTTGGCGCTTAAGGCGCTCCTGCCAACCCACGCTGGCCGGATCAAGTGCATCTATATAGACCCTCCATATAACACGGGAAATGAGGGCTGGGTGTACAACGACAATCTTACCCAGCCGCAATTCAAAGAGTGGATAGGCCAAACTGTCGGAAAAGAGGGCGAAGACGCAACCCGCCACGACAAGTGGTGCTGCATGATGTATCCACGGCTTCAGCTTTTAAAGGAGCTGCTTCGCGATGATGGAGCCGTCTTCATTTCCTTAGATGACAACGAAATCTCTCATCTGCGAATGATGATGGATGAGGTCTTTGGAGAGAGCAACTTCGTCGCTACAATAATTTGGCAGAAGATTTACTCACCCAAGAGTTCAGCAGAATTTTTTTCAGAAAACCACGACTATATCGTTCTTTACGCGAAGCAACGTGACGAGTGGCGTCGCAAATTATTGCCGCGGACTAAAGAGCAAGACGAACGCTACAGTAACCCGGACAACGATCCTCGAGGGCCTTGGAAACCCAGTGGGTTAGACGCGCGAAACCCATATAGCAAGGGACGATATCCGATCACCTGCCCGAGCGGACGCGTGATTCCCGGGCCCCCGGCTGGAGCATACTGGCGCTATTCTCAGCAAAAGCTTAAAGAGTTGGATCAGGACCACCGTATTTGGTGGGGAGCCGATGGTAACAATGTCCCTGCGATTAAACGTTTTCTGTCAGAGGTTAAACAGGGCATAGTTCCTCAGACAATTTGGCGATACGAGGAGGTCGGACATACTCAAGATGCCAAGAAGGAGTATGTCGAGATTCTCAACGCTGAGGAAGTATTCACAACTCCCAAGCCGGTTGGCCTAATTAAGCGGATTGTGCAACTGTCCACAGAATCCGATGATCTGGTACTGGACTCTTTTGCAGGGAGCGGCACTACAGGTCACGCAGTGCTTCAAATGAATGAGCAAGACGGTGGAGATCGCAGGTTCGTCCTTGTCCAGATCCCTTATGACACCAAGGAAAATGAGAAGAACAAGCTCAACATTTGTCAACGGATTACGGCTGAACGGGTCAAGCGTGTTATTCAAGGCTACTCCCGCGTGACACCAAAAGGTGAGCAAAAAAATGTCGTGGGGCTGAAAGGGGCCTTTAGCTACTCTCGCCTGGGCGCTTCTCTATTCGGCGAATATCGCGACATGGGACCTAAGCCGCCAGTCTTTGCTGAACTTGCGAAATACATCTTTTACACCGAAACAAGCAAGGAGTTTGATGCACATGTAATTAATGAGAAGACCGGCAAAATCGGCGAGCAGAAAGGAACCAGCTATTACCTGTTATACAAACGCGGAGAAAATGGCGGGCGGCCCCTCGATTTGGAGTGGCTGAAATCTATTGAGAAAACTGAGAAAAATCGCCAGCTCGTAGTTTATTGCGAAAAACTGTGGGTGCATCGTGAAGATTTGACCAAGTATGAGGCCGAAACAGGCCGAAAAGTCAGGTCCATGATCATTCCTTTTAATCTCAAATGACGCAGTGCCTATGGAACTGAAGAGATACCAGAAGCGCGCTATCGCTGAAACCAGCCAATTTCTGGAACTGGTGGCCGCGCAACAAGCCAAGGGCAATAAGCATGCATCGCTGGATGCGTGGGAGGATGCGAGGGACCTTCTTTCGCTTCAGGGCGTTTATCACGAACACAAAAACGGCCTTGGTTTGGACGTGCCAACGTTTTGTGTAAAAGTCCCCACTGGCGGTGGCAAAACCTTGTTAGCCACACAGTTTCTCGGTTTGGTCCACCAGACTATTCTTAAGCATCGCAATGGGGCAGGGCTGGTGCTCTGGGTGGTTCCAAGCGACCAAATTTACAAGGACACTCTCAAAGCTCTGCGCAATCGCCAACATTTTTTCCGTGAGTCCCTGGAGTTTGCGGTCTCGCGACGGGTTGAGGTTTGGGAAAAACATGAGATTGCGCGCCTTACCCCAGGCCAGTTGCAAAACAATTTCAACATCCTGATGCTCAAGCTGGCGGGCACAAACCGGGTTGATCGAGAACAACTTAAGTTCTTCCGCGATAGTGGCGGAAACATCGTGCAGCATTTTCCGCCGGAAGATGCGCCGGAGCGGCACAAAGACCTAAAGGCTGGCTTTCCCAACCTTGAGATGTTGGCGGAAGACAGCCGCCGGGGCGAATTCCTGGTCAAAACTTCGTTGGCCAACCTGGTTCGATTGTGCCAGCCGGCGGTAATTCTTGATGAGGGCCATAAGGCCGCCAGCACGTTGGCCCGAAAGACGATTGAGGGTTTCAATGCCTCCATAGTAATTGAGCTTTCTGCGACTCCTCAAAAGGAGGCCAACATCCTGGTTAGAGTTTCCGGGCGGGAGCTGCTTGATGAGGATATGATCAAACTGCCCATCAACGTAGCCAATTCAAACCAGAAGTCATGGAAGGATTGTCTAACGCAGGCTCGCGACCGCCAATCCGAACTTGCAGCCTTGGCGGAAAAATACTATCGGCTCAAGGGACGGCTGGTCCGCCCAATCGTGCTGGTTCAGGTAGAAAGAACAGGGAAGAAGCAGCAGGATGTTGGGCTTGTGCACAGCGAGCACGTAAAGTCTCATCTGATTGAGCGTCTCGATATTCCCGAGTCTGCAATTGCGGTAAAGACCTCTGACCGGGATGATATCGAGGGCATTGACCTGCTGGCGGAGGACTGTCCAATTCAATGGATCATCACCAAAGCCGCCCTGCAAGAGGGATGGGATTGTCCTTTCGCCTATATTCTGGTATCGCTTAACAACACTGCGCGCCAGCAAACCATGACCCAACTTGTAGGCCGCGTTTTGCGGCAGCCCTACGCGGAAAAAGCGCCTACAGATCTGAGCGAGCTAAATGAGAGTTACGTCTTTTGCCTTCAGCGTCGGGCAGCCGACATAGTGAGCGAAGTCAAAAAAGCTCTCGAACAGGAAGGCTACGAAGGCGATCTGATGAGCGTTGTTGACCGCAGCGACGGCGCGAGCTCAACCAAAGGCTTTCGCGAATCTCAGATGCGGCCTGAATTCCGAAGATACTATAAGGAATTCGACGGCAAAGTCTATCTCCCCAGATTCTGCGTGAAGCGGAACGGCGCCTATGAAGGTCTGGATTATTTTCGGCACCTGATCAGCCAAGTCGACGTCACGAAATTTACTTACTCTGAGGCGGACTGGAATCTCGACCAGGAGCTTGCCGCTGCCAAAGACTCTTTCTACCGCATTGAACTCGGACAGGACATAGTCGAACCGGTGGAGCAACGAGCGGCGGCCGTCCTGGAAACGGACGATCAGGTTAAGAGCTGGCTGGTAGCCAGCTTGTTATTCACTTATTACAGTTACAAACAATTGCGCCACGTCGTCGAGGAAGCAACACAACACGCTGTACAACAATTCCCCAATCTCACCGGACAACTAGGCCTGGTCAAATTCCCGCTCCGCGAAAAAATTGCAGGATTGATTCAACGCCAGACAGACCAGCAGACCCAGGCGGCGTTTGAAACTCTCTACAAAAGAAAGCAGCTGTGCTTTTTTTTGGAATGCCGCGAGGCGCGTTTCGAGATTCCTCCCAAAGTAAATATTCGTGAGACGCGATGGCTGGCGCGCGAGAATAATGAACCTATTCAGCGATCTCTCTTTGATCGTGTGCCCAATGATCTCAACCAATACGAGAAATCGGTGGCCCTGTTTCTCGACGAGCATCCCCAAGTACTGTGGTGGTATCGCAATCTCATTGGGCCTGAGCACTTCTCGATCCAGGGATATCGCCGCAACAAAATCTATCCCGACTTTGTGGTTCAGCAGGGCAACAATAGGAAGCCTCTGGCTTCAGTGCTCGTGGTTGAAAGCAAAGGTAAGCAGCTCAAAGGGAATGAGGATACTAAATACAAGCACAGCGTGGCGGAGTATTTTGGTAAGGTCGGTCGCAAAGTTCCGTGGCAGAAACTTTCAAAGGACTTTGCCGATCAGACTTTCCGTGTCCAGGTGCTCGACGAGGGCGAATACCAAGATAGGGACTGGAGGGCGGATCTGCGTAAAGCACTGGAGACCGTGACATCGGGACGGGGATGATTTGCAACCAAGTACTTCGTCCACGTAAAAAAAATGCCATGGACAAGGCCCGTGCTATCCTCCTAGAGCGCATTCGCGCAGCTGCTACGCCGAAATGTCCACAGTCACCGACGAGGGCCGACGGGCTCGATATGACAAGCTGAAAGGCTTCAACTAAGTAGGCTGTAACGCTTTTCGACACCATTTAGTTACGCGAAGTTCCAAATATTTATTTTTCTCATCCCTGCCTTCGGTAACCGCAAAAACATGTGGCCGATGCGTTCTGCTCTATGGAGACGCATCAATGAAATTCAATCCATCCAGATCATGGTTCTTCTTGCCTGTGGCCTTGCTTGTGATCGTCGCAGCCGTAGTATTGCAAGCCTTTTATCCGGCGAACAGTGAAACTACCGGAGCGACTTACTCGCACGGCGTTCTGCATGTCGCCATTCCTTACACGGCGACTCAAGCCGGCGCCGGACAATTGACGATAGAGGTCCTCAATCCTGAAGACCAGGTTTTAGGTCGCGCGCAACGTGACCTGGAAGTTGCCGAGGGTAAAGGACGATGGCAAGAGGAGATCAAACTCGACAAGCCCCTTCCTCTCGAAGACGTGGTTTGGGACCGCGTGCATTACCGTTTTGAATACAGCAATGGAAAAGATACAGCGCTCGAAAGCACCGAATCCATCTCGCAGATTCTAAGGACGCCTGTCGTCCACATTCTCGGCCAGCAAGCTTATTTGACGGGCGGACTCGCCGCCGTGCGGGTCATTGTTACCGACTCAAAGAACGAACTTATTCCCGGCTCCGGCTCGGTGCGGATCGAGCTTTCATCCTCCGACCAGAAATCTGCCGAAAAACCCCGCACCCTCTTCACGGGAAGGCTGAACCGCCGGGGGACCACGGAAGCTCAATTCCGTCTTCCTGCAGGCGTGATCGGTAATTATCAACTGCGCTACTTCGTGGATACACCGATCGGATCGACCGAATTCACGCAGCAGGTGCGCCTGGAAGACAAAGTATCGATTCTACTCACTACGGAAAAGCCAATCTACCAGCCTGGCCAGACCATTCACGCGCGGGCGCTGGCGTTCGACCGCTCGAACCATGAAGCGGCTGCAAACCATAAGCTCACTTTTGAAGTCGAGGATTCCCGTGGCAACAAGGTCTTCAAGAAGCTCACCGAAACAGACAAGTTTGGAATCGCCTCCGCTGAATTTGGGCTTGCCGACGAGGTTAACCTCGGCACATATCACCTTCGCGCCCTTATGGGCCAGGCCGATAGCGCGCCCACCAACACCGCCGAGATCGCCCTCAACGTCGAAAAGTACGTTCTGCCAAAGTTCAAGGTCGCCATTGATTTCTCCGGCAAAAACGATAAGGCCAAGCGCGGCTACCGGCCCGGCGATCACGTAACCGGAACTGTTCACGCCAACTACTTTTTCGGTAAACCTGTCGAGGGAGGCGAGATCACGGTCAAAGCTTCCGCTATGGATGTTGCGTTGTTCGAAGCGGCTTCGGTCCACGGTACGACCGACCACGAAGGCACATATCACTTTGACCTGCAATTGCCCAATTACTTTGCTGGACGTCCCTTGAACCAGGGAGCAGCGCGCGTGCTGGTTGAGGCCACGGTGAAAGATTTGGCCAGCCATTCCGAAACCCGCAGCGAGCCGATTACAGTGAGCGAGTCGCCGCTGGTGATCACTGCCGTTCCCGAAGGAGGCACGCTGGTTCCCAATTTGGAAAACCAGATTTTTGTCCTGACCTCATATCCTGACGGTACTCCTGCCAGCACCCACTTGAAGGTTCGCGCCGGCGGCAACCCCAGCCAGGATGCCGCTTCCGACGAAGGCGGAGTTGCGATTGTCCGCATCAACGCCGGGAGTGGAACGCAAACCCTCGAGGTCGAGGCTGCCGACAAACAGGGAAACCAGGCTTCCAGCAAGATCGACCTGCAATCCCGCGATGGCCTTGACCAGATTCTTTTGCGGACGGAGCGGGCCGTTTACCGCGCAGGAGAGCGCATTCAACTGCATATTTTTTCCACACAAAAGCGAGGCACTGCGTATCTGGACATCGTCAAGGAAGGGCAAACAATATTGACCCGGGACCTAGACATCGAAAACGGACAGGCGGAACTCTCGCTCACGGCCACGCCGGACCTGGCCGGTACCGTAGACTTTAGCGCCTACCTTTTCAGCCGCGATGCGCGTCCAGTGGGCGACCACCGGTTGATCTTCGTTCAGCCCGCCGACGAACTCAAGATCGAGACTGTTGCAGATTCCGCCGTTTACAAACCGGGCGGCGAGGCGCGCATTAGCTTCCGCGTAACCAACTCACGCGGCGAGGGAGTACAGGCAGCGCTTGGCCTGCAGGTCGTCGATGAGGCAGTCTTCGCGCTGGCCGAAAAGCAGCCGGGCTTCGCCAAGGTCTTCTTCTACCTGGAGCAGGAAGTGCTCAAGCCACGCTACGAGATTCATTCCATCGGAATGCCGGAGGTCGTTGAGCCAGTGGAGAAATCGCAGGCCGATCAGCGGGACCGCGCCGCGCGGGCGTTATTCTCGGCCACGGAGATGGTCAGCGCCAATAAATTTGAGACAGAATTCGGGCGATCTGTGCCAACAGCAAAGTATGCCGACTACGCCCAACGTTATAACAAGCAATTCCTGGCGCAGGTCCGGCGGCTCGCAGAAAAGCTAAACACTACGGCCTTGCAAAAGCCCGGCGAGGCCGACTTGATCAAAATCACCGCCGCCATGCCGCCCCTGCGCGACTCGTGGTCGAACAATCTTCGCATCGAGCAAGGCTGGGACGATGGTCAGAAGCACTATTACCTGGTCCACAGCGCAGGCCCCGACAAGCAATTCAACGATAGCGATGACTTGGCCGTTTATCTGGAGGTGCGTCGTAAAAAAATTGTTGGTCATCCGAGCACTGGCCCCAGCACGATAGATGTGAACATCGAGCATGATCGTGGCCCATTCAACGGCCGGGCTGAAATCTCCGGAACGGCTGTGGATCAGGACGGCGGCGCTCTGGTGGGAGCAACCATCAAGGTTCGTGACATATCCGGGCGAAATGGACGAGTCGTCCGCACCGATGCCAGCGGACACTTTCACCTGGCAGCCCTGCCTGCGGGCGACTATCTCGTTGAAGTCTCTACCAGTACTGAAACCCTTTCGCAAAAACTCACGCTTACGGCTCGAGATCGCGCGGCGCTCTCGGTTTTTCTTCGCAAGGAACCAGCCAGGATTGTGGCCCTCAATGAGAGCTTTGGCATAGGTTGGGGCGTCGGCGGGGGTATTGGCGCCGGCCACGGAGCCGGTTTCGGTCCCGAATTCGGGCGCAACAAGGCGATGAGGATGGAACAACCACCGATGATGGAAGACCGCATGGCCGTGCCGGTTCCGGTCATGGCCCTCAAAGCTCAAGCCAGCACCGTTGATGTAGAACACCCTATTCAAGTTCCCAGTACAGCAACCGTGGCCAAGGACGAAGGAAGCTCGGGCGCTCACGTGCGCTCCTATTTCCCGGAAGCGCTTTACATCAACCCTGAGATCATCACCGACCAGCAGGGGCGGGCCAGCATCGTGATACCCATGGCCGACTCGATTACCACGTGGCGAATGGCGATGATGGCCTCTACCACACATGGCGCACTGGGCAGCGCCACCTCCAGCATTAAAGTATTTCAGGATTTCTTTGTTGATCTGGACCTGCCGGTCACGCTTACCCAGGGCGATCGTGTTTCTATCCCAGTGGCCGTTTACAACTACGCGGGCGAACGCGGAGAGGTGAATCTGCAACTGCAGCCCGCCAACTGGTTCGCAATGGTCGATGATGTTCCCGGGAAGTCCGTCACCGTAGATGCCTCCCAAGTCGGCGGATCGCAATACACCATCGAGGCCCGTCGCATTGGAAAATTCAAGCTGACCCTCTCAGCCAGCATGAAAGGCGGGGCTAGCCGCCAGGATATCGTGGTCCGGGAAATCGAGGTCATCCCCAATGGCCGCGAGCAGAATCTGGTCTTCAACGGACGCCTGGAAACCTCCATTCGCCACGAACTGAATTTTCCGGAAAGCAGCATTCCCGATGCCAGCAAGATTTTCGTGAGGCTCTATCCCGGGCCGCTCAGCCAGGTGATCGAAGGAATGGATAGCATCCTACGCATGCCTGGTGGTTGCTTCGAGCAGACCTCATCCAGCACCTATCCCAATGTACTGGCCCTTGACTACATGAAGCGCACCAAGAAGCTGACTCCCGAAGTTCATGCCAAGGCCGAGGGATACATCGCCAATGGTTATCAGCGCCTGCTGACCTTTGAAGTTCCCGGCGGCGGCTTCTCCTGGTTTGGCCAGGCGCCTGCCAACAAGATCCTGACTGGGTATGGCCTGATGGAGTTCTATGACATGTCGCAGGTTTACCAGGTCGACCCGAACCTCATCCAGAGAACCCAGCAATGGCTTGCCATGCAGCAACAATCCGATGGCAGTTGGAAGCCTGACACATATTTCATCAACGAAGGCGCAACCAACCGCTACAACAAAGATGTCGTGCGCATTACCGCGTATCTGGCCTGGTCGCTTGAAAACACCGGCTATCATGGGCCGGCAGTTGAGAAGGCGAAGCAGTTCATCGAAAAAAACATGGGATCGGGCGCGAAGCTCGACTCCTACACGCTGGCCGTGCTGGCCAACTTCGCTACTGACTACGGCAAAGACCGCGACTTCACCCGTCAGGCGATACAACTTCTGCTCGACGCGCGCATTGAGAAAGATGAACAGGCATGGTGGAGCGCCGACGAAACCAGCGTCTACGCCACCGGGACCAGCGCCAGCGTGGAAACTACGGGACTGGCGGTGCAGGCCTTGCTCAAGTGGGGACAGGCGTCGGGAACCGCACGCAAAGTCATGACCTATCTTGCTTCGAAGAAGGATGCTTCAGGAACCTGGGGCACCACGCAGGCAACCATCATGGCTTTGAGGGCTCTGCTGCTGGCAACGGAGAAAGGCTCCGGGGACGTTCGCGGCACCGTTGAAGTCCTGCTCAACGGCAAGTCCACGGAGAAACTTACTCTTACTCCGGACAACAACGATCTGCTCCATCAATTCGTCTACAAAGCTGGTGACACCAAAGAACCTGCCACAGTGGAAATCAAGTTTGACGGCAAGGGCGGCCTCGCCTATCAGGTCGTGGGGCAATTCTTCGTTCCTTGGGACAAGAAAGTAGCAGACGAGCCTCTTTCCATCGACGTGGCCTACGATCGTACCCACCTGGCGCAAGACGACATCGCCCATGTCACTGCAACGATCAAAAACAACCTGACAAAATCCGCCAACATGGTCATGGTCGATCTCGGCATTCCTCCAGGGTTCGACCTGCTGAGTGAAGACCTCCAGGCTTACCAGGAAAAAAGCGCAAGCCAAAAAAGCGGGCGCCTGGAAAAATTCAGCCTCACAGCCACCCAAGCCATCCTCTATTTCGACTCGTTCGCGGCAAGAGACACAGTAACACTGCGCTACCGCCTGCGAGCCAAATACCCAATCCGCGCCCACACATTCAAGTCGCGCGTTTACGAATACTATGACCCGGCAGTGAACTCAGTAGCTCGGCCAGTAGAGTTGGAGGTACGCCAGCGCTAAGACATCTCACCGGTAAAAATGATTGAACCGCGGAGACGTAGAGAAACTAGAAATCAGGACTTCAACGCAGAGACCGCAGAGAAGCGCAGAATGCCGCAGAGAGAATTGATTTGCAGAGTGAATCAAAACGGTGCTCGAAACCCTCAAGTTATGGCGATGGCATTTATGATCATTTTTCAACCTGAGTTGCTAGAAGTTTTTGCCTTAGGTCTCCTCTGCGTTCTCTGCGTCCTCTGCGGTTAAATGGCGGCTAAATGAAGGTGATATGGCCAACTGATTAAGTTCATGTTCATTCGCGTAAATTCGTGGCTAAACGGTTTTGGCTAGCAGCTAACGGCTAAGAGCTAATTCAATAACTGCCCTGGTTGAAATCCACCACTTTTGGCGCTTCCCTTAACAATTCATTACTGAATTCGCGTCTTTAATGCTCACATGTATTCTAGATTCGGCAACGCGCGTTCAGCTAGAATTCATCTGAGGTAGGCACACTACAAAGTTGCGCTTGACTGTCGCTGGTTCGGCCGCAATTTAGGAGGTGGAATCGTGCTCCGTAAATTCTCACTTCTAGCAGGGATTCTGCTGGCCAGTTGTCTGGCTTTCACGCAATCGCCCGATAAATCGACCGATTCGAAAGATGATGATCCTGTTTTCAAGGGACCCGCGATCAACGACGTCAATGCCATCGGCCATCGCAACGTAGGCTGCGATCGCGGCTTTGCCAACTGGTACAGCCTCGACAAGCAAGTAGCGATGGGCAGAGAATTTGCGCGGCAGGTGGACCAGTCGTCACACCTCATCAAAGATGAGAAGGTCAACGAGTACGTCAATCGGATAGGCCAGAACCTCGCGCGTAACTCCGACTCCAAATTGCCCTTCATCATTAAAGTGCTCGACGACGAAACTCCTAATGCCTTCACGCTTCCCGGCGGATACATGTACGTGAACTCAGGAGCAATCCTGGCTGCTGAAGATGAGGCAGAACTGGCCGGCGTGATGGCGCACGAGATCGGCCACGTGGCCGCCTGCCATGTGGCCCGCCAACAGACTCGTGGAACGCTTGCCAGCCTGGCCACCATACCGCTCATATTTGTCGGTGGACCCCTTATAGGTATGGGCGTCGGTGAAGTAATGAACCTGGCGGTGCCGGCGGCATTCATGAAATTCAGCCGCGGCTTCGAAGCGCAGGCCGACTATCTAGGCATCCAGTATGCTTACAAAGCCGGCTACGATCCGGTAGGCATGATCAACTTCTTTGAAAGGCTGGAGGCCCTGGAGAAAAAGAAGAAGGGCTTCATCACCAAAGCCTACGACAGCCATCCACAGACGCCCGATCGCGTAGAAAAATCGCAGAAGGAAATCGAAGCAATTTTACCGGCGCGAGAGCAGTATATTGTAGACACCTCAGAGTTCCAGGAAACCAAAGCCAGGCTGGCAGCAATCCTCAATCACCGCAATCTTAAGGACGAAAAAGACGATCATCCCAACCTCCGCCGTGCCAGCAACTTGCCCGGTAACGATAAACCGCAATCCGACGACGATCATCCAGTCCTAAAGCGCCACGCAACGGGCGGCGAGTAAGTCGGTTGCAAAACATTAAGCCAGCAAAGCGGCGCTGATACTTGTAGCCATAGCGCAAGCCTGTTGCGTTTTTCCGTTCCAAGCAAGCGCCAAGGCCCGTGCAGCGGGCGACATAAACGCTTAAGTCCCAAGCATACCTCTCGTCGTTTTCGTCCCGGTGGGCCGCTTTTCAAAATTATGGCAATTTTGGCAATTCCTTAATTTAGAATGTGCCGCTTGGAGGACGCATGAGGAAATTCCTGCTTCTGTTGCTTCTGATCGCCACCCCTGTTTTTGGCCAAAACATCATTGCCATCCGCGCCGGGGGAGTTGTTGATCCCACCAAGGGAACGGTGGCAAAGAACCAGGTCATCCTGGTGGAAAACGGCAAGATCAAAGCCATCGGAGCGGATGTTGCCGTCCCAGCCGGAGCGCAGACCATCGATCTTTCCAATGAATGGGTCACTCCCGGACTCATGGATGCGCACGTCCACTTGACGTTGACGGAGGTCACGGGGGGAAACGCCCCATTCGAATCTTTTTACCTCAAAGAGAGTTCGGCCTTCCGCGGCCTGCGCGGCCTGAGGAATGCCCAGGACCTGTTGCGCGCCGGCTTCACCACGGTCCGCGAGGTTGGCAACGACGCCAACTACGCAACGGAAGATGTCAAGCGGGCGATCCAGGCGGGAATGTTCGACGGGCCAACGATTCTTTCGGCAGGCAAGATCATCGCTCCGTTTGGAGGCCAATCGACGTCCATCCCCGCCGAGCAAGGCCCCTTCTGGCGCTACGAGTACATCGATGCCGATACCCCCGAAGAAATCCGCAAGGCCGTGCGCCAGAACATCTATTACGGCGTTGACGTTATCAAGCTGGTTGCCGACAACAGCCCGTTTCATTACTCACTCGACGAGATCAAGGCCGCGGTAGACGAAGCCCACCACGCCGGCCGTGCCGTAGCCGTGCATGTTTACGGAGGAGAAGCGGCGCAAAACGTAATCGATGGCGGCGTCGATTCCGTGGAGCACGGCTTTTTTCTCACCGACCAGCAACTCCAGCAGATGAAGCAGAAAGGCATCTTCCTGGTAGGCACGGACACCCCCCGCTCTCAACTGGATATCGAAGGCACCTCGGGCGGCATCTTCCCCCCTCCTGAAGAGCTAGCCCCAAAAATCATCGACCGCCTGCGCCGCGCCTATCGCATCGGCGTAAAAATGGCCTTCGGAACCGATACTGTGATCGAAGTCCCCAACAAAACCCGCGCCGACCTGATGCTCGACTACCTCTCCGTCTGGAAAACCGCAGGCGTTTCCAATCAGGACATCCTGAAATGCATGACCACCAACCCAGCCGAACTCCTAAGAATCAACCAACAACGCGGATCACTAGCCCCCGGCCAAGCCGCCGACATCATCGCCATGCCCGCCAATCCGCTGGACGATATCGAGTCACTACGAAAGGTGAATTTTGTGATGAAGGATGGGAAGGTGATTCGACGGCCGTAGCGGGCGTGCATGCACTTTTCGTCTAAACGCAGGGCTTAGTTAGCCGGGCTAAAAAGCCGAAATGTTACTTACTTTTAGAAAATGGTGCGTTTTGCGATGCCATTATTTCCCTGTCATCCTGAACGGAGCGCGTCAAAAAAGCTGAGTCTCGCGAATGAAGATTGGCGCGGAGTGAAGGACCCCGAGAATGTTTAGGGCTTAATTACAGATACGAGGTATTCTACCCGCGTTTATACCAAGAGGGTTCCGATGGGCTACCACACTATCTATGCAAGACCTAAAACCATAATACTTCAACGACTTCGGTTAAATACCTCGGATCAGCAATTTAGAGTGAAACATTCTCGGGGTCCTTCACTCCGCGCCGATCATAGTTGTTGTTGTGAGGTTCCTTGCTGCGCTCCGTTCAGGATGACAGGAGCATAAAGTTTAGTAAAACGGAGACATTTTCTAAAGTAAGGACATTTGGCTAAAGCTCTGAAGCTGTCTACCGCTCCCGCTTCTCCTTAGCCATCTTCGAATCATACGTCCTGGCCAGAAAGTCATAGATCACCATCTCCTGCGCGTTTTGGGCGGAACGGAACAGGCGGTTCAGATGCATGTGGACGTAGCTGGAAGCCATCTCCGATATGGGTTGGGTTAGTTCGCCTGTTGCACTTTTGGCTTCAAGATCGGCACGGATGGTCTTGATCCGCTCCGCATAGGCCGCGATGGCGTAGTGAATCCCTGGCGGAAATGTATCCAACTCTTCGGAACCGGCAACGATTTTTTCGAGCGTTGAGCGTTCGTTCCGGAACTTATCGGAGATTTGTTTTTTGTAGCGCTGGTCTACCGAGAAGTTCTTTTCGTAGTATTTGCCAGACTTGTTGACGATCTGCCGCTTCTCATTTGTATTGAAGCCCAGGCCGGAGAGCAGGCGGTCCACGCTATAGCAGGCTGACTGCCAACGGGCCGCCGGGTTGGCGGAGAGGCGAAGAGTGCTTAACAACTCGAGCACCAACTCGCTATCGAGATGGAAGAAACGTTCTGCTATCTCGATTCCCTCCAGGCCGCCGTAGCGTTCGATTTCGCGCTCGTAAGTATCCAATTGGACCCGCCATAGCGTGCCACGCTGAATCTCAGGGTTGGCATACTCCCAGAGCTTTGGCAGAACCTCGCTGCTCAGTCGTTTGGGATCGCCGTGGAAGCGCAGCCGCAGGTGCAGATGAGGGTCGTTGTAGCGGATGAAGAACCAGCGGTCTGCGTGCCCGGCAGCAAGGATTTTTTGGACCAGGGGCAGGATCGTCTGGAGGAGCAGGCGGTCCATATGCGATGGGCTCAAGTAGATCTTGGCATAGAGCCATTCCGAGCCCGGCAAAAAGCTCCTGTATCGCGTTGGCGCCGGGCTTCGTGGTAGCGGTTTGTCCAGGGGAAAAGCCGATTCCGCCGATACTGCCTGCTGATCCTTTGATTCAGTACCGTGCTCCGTAACGCGCGGTTTCCCGTTCGAAGCATTACGGACAAACGGAATTACCACCTCGTTCACGAAGCTTCCTTCCGGTCCGCGTACGGGAAGGTTAGCGGGGTCATGCAGCATCTCGACCAGCTTGGCCTCAGGGCGTTTTTTGATGTAGTCCACCATGACTTCCACGCTCAGGGCGTTTTCGAAGTCGATGAGAAGCTGGTTGTCGGCCTCGGTCACGTAGACGAAGCGCGGGACCTTATTCTTTTCCCGCCACTGCTCCACGGCCCGCAGCCGGTCTGCGCCTTGCGGTTTGCTTAGCTGCTCGATGACCTCCTTGGTCAGCTTCCAGCGCGCCATAGAAAAAATGATGTGGCCGAAGACCACCCTGGGAAGAAATGTAGCCTGGTCAAGAACACCCCAGTTCCATCCCAGCGCGTGGGACACCCCTTGAAGCTGCAACAGGCAAAGGAACTTATACAGCTTGAGGTTTCTCGGATGAGAGTAACCGTGAGCGGTGGTCATCCGGGGAAGCACTTCGCGGCCCAGTCGCCTGGAGCGCAGGACGATGCGGCCTTCCTGAAGAGAAACCATCAGGTCTGAAACCGGGATCTGCTTTTCCGAAGTCATGCGTGAAGTGGCAAGAAAGGGAATCTCGTAGCCGCGCAGGATGGGCCGGAACAGCACATTGCCAACGCGGCCCTCAGGCAGATGGACGATCTCGGCAAAAACTGCATCTCCCTTCAGCTTTTCTTCGGCGTGCAGATACTCTTCGACGCAGCTCTTGAGCCGGTCATGCGCATGACAGAACCTGCCCAGCAGATTTGCGCCGGAAGGCCCGGAGATACCCTGCAAATAGAAGCCATTCTTTTTCGCCGGGCTGGAATCCCGCTGCGCTAAGACCGCGCCCATCACGGCAAATGCGTCCGGCAAGGGGAGCGGATTCTCAACGCGAAGGTCGTCGATCAGCTTCTTGTCCACGGAGAGCACAGTGCTCCCTTCACGCAGCAGCTCTTCCAGCTTGCGCAGCAGGATGAATTCCGACTTCCCGGATTTGACTTGCTGCTCTTCACGGCCGGCGACAATATCGATGCCTTCGAGCAGAGGCTCGGCCAGGGACCCAGCAGTGTCCTTGCGCTCGAAGCCAATGCCGACCTCTTCATCCAGCACCTGAAACAGAGGCATCTCACGGCCTTCGTAGCGCTCCTGGAACTGGTCTTTGAACTCCTTGAGAGATTCGGGCTGAAAACCAGGGATGATAGTATGCAGCGTCTCCACGCCGCGAAGAATGTCGGAGATCAGACGCTGGTCGAGGCAGGCGTGGGGCGCAGGCTTCATGGCGTCCACCTGGATAAGGTGCTCTGCCTTGAAGGTCGCCGGAAGCTGGGAGACGATCTCGACGATCCTCTTATAGCAGGCCAGATCGACTCCGGCACTCTGCTTGTCGATCTCGCGCAGGCATGATGAGATCGAGGTCAGCGGCTCGGCCACCGATGTGATCTCGGCCTGCTTGAGCTGCTCGATCATGTCGTCGATAGGCTCAGGGCCGGTAATGGGCGGCGCCAACTCTGCCACCAGTACCTGCGACTCGATCAACTGGCCTACATATTGTTCTGCTTCTTCGAGGGGAATGTCCGGTTCGTCTTGTATCAGCGCCTGGGCCAGTGCTTGTGGAGTTGCGCCGCCCGAGGCGCGCTCCAGCGTAGCATTGAGATAGTGAGTCGGCTCGGTGGCCACCAGGCGGTAGAGACGCATCTTGTCCTGGTAATAGCTTTGGGCGTGGTGATACCGGCCGGCAGCCAGATAGAGGCTGGTGTTAGGACGAAAGCGGAGCTGACTTCGCAAGGCCGGATCGGAGCTGATCTTGTCCGCGAGGTTGCAGAGGTACTCCATATCGAGCCGGCTCCGGCGCCAGTAGGTCTCCCGGGCCCCGAGTTCCAATCGTGTCTGGTTGCCGATCTCGCCGGTTGCGCAGGATGCAAACAGGCCAAACGGAGTGGAGCGGCTGATCATCCGCGCAACGTAGCGGTACAGGGATTGCTCGATCTTTTGTCCCTTCTCGCTCTCGGGTTTGTTCCACCAGGTTGAAAGTGATTCAAAGAACTCCGGCGAGGCGATCCACAAAGCTTCCTGTATTTCCGGACGCCGGACAAACTCCTGAAGCCGGGAGCGGACCAACTTGCGATCAGAAGCAGCAGCTTCGGCTAAGCCGCCGCCATTGCGCAGCGCTTCGGCCATCAATAAGGCTTGCGATAGGCCCAGGAATTCTTCAAAAGGCAATAGAGGCGTGCGAAGGACGAAGAACCCGGCGGTGTAGTCAATCATGAGGTGGAAGTTCGGCGCGGGGTATATCCGTCTGGAAGACCCGGTCCCAGTTCGGCTCCACGTCTGAGACCGCGGCCAGCAGGACGAGGCCAATTCCCGCGATTCCCTGAATTAATCCCAATTTGGACTGAAGTTCAAGCTTCTCCTGCTCGTCCGTGCCCCAGATCAGGTATCCTGCCGCGCCCTTGCCCGGCTCGCGATATGCGAGCGTCCGTTCCAGCCAGAGACGGGCAGCATTGGCACAGAGTTCATCGTTGGTAGCCTGATAGATGCGATTGAAGATATGAGCCAGCCCCGCGGATCCGTGGCAAACACAGGCGTCAGTCACTCCGCACTGATCCGGGGCGCGGCGCGCGGAATGCTGGGCAATCGCCAGGGCTTCTGCTTCCCATGAGCTGTTGCCGGTACACCGGGCAGCCAGCAACAGAGCGGCGGCAATACCGGCATCTCCATAGCACCAGGCCAGCCGGCAATCATTCATTGGCGGGCCTGGCGCAATCACGCTGGCAAACATTGAATTGGACCCGGCAGGCAAGCGCTGCCTCAGCAACCATGCCACTGCCCGATCGAGCAGCCAACTTGCCTTGTCTTTTGCAATTCCTGCAGAACAAGTTCTTCCCAGCAGAGCAATCACACCGGGAACGCCGTGCGCCACGCCCAAATTGTGAAATCCCTGAGGATATTTTTCGAGCTGCGTCGGTATCAGCAAAGACGGCGGAGTAAACCAGGTAACTATGTCTTCGCCTTTGGAATGTTCGGCGGTTTCATAGAGCCGCTCGACGATCAACTCCAATGCGCGGCCGGCTCCCGAAGAAGCACTCCGCTCCAGGCAATAGATGCCAAGGCCCACCAGCCCGCTGATCAGGTCATAGTCTTCTTTCCAAGGCGAAACCTGCACATATTGTTCTACCGCGCTGTCGAGATCGCTGTTCAAATCTTCCTGCGATTCAGCCAACAACCTGGTGACATGCTCTGCGGCCCATCCGACGCCGGTAAAACCACCATAGAGTCCGGGAAAAGTGAACTGGCTCGCCACGACCTCGATGGCACGATTCATCTGTTCAAACGCAGCCGGGCGCGCCCCAGACCCAAGGCCGCTTTTTTCCAGATAGGCTAAAAACACGGCAATGCCTGCGGAGCCGCTACCCAAAGAGAAGGACTGCCTCTGAAAGTCAATGTCGGTAGCGCCATGCTCCGCCGGACCGGGGTTCTGCAAAAGCTCTGCAATTTCGCGCAGCGATTGCAACACGCCTTGCGCTTCATGGTTGCGCAAGAGGGGTTGCCAGGGAGACAAAACCGCATTGAAGTGCGACGGCATTTTTGAGCCAAACGATTGTATAGCATTTAGAATCGGCTTATGGCCACAGCAAATACTATTCGCCTTACCGAGCACGTAAAGGCCGCAGGTTGAGCGAGCAAGCTCAGTCCGGCGGTGCTGGACTCGGTGCTTGGGAAATTAGCCCGGCAACAGGATGAGAACGTGCTGGTCGGCTTTGACAAGGCTGACGACGCAGGAGTGTACAAGATCTCCGCCGAGCAGGCGTTGGTGCAGACTGTTGATTTCTTTACTCCGGTCGTGGACGATCCGTTTACCTTCGGCCAGATCGCGGCCACCAACTCACTCAGTGACGTCTATGCCATGGGCGGCAAGCCTCTAAGCGCGCTGGCTATGGTCTGTTTTCCGGAAAAGGGCGACACCGCCATTCTCGAACAGATTCTCGCGGGAGGGCTTTCCAAAATGATGGAAGCCCAATGCACCATAATCGGCGGACATAGCGTCCGCGACCCGGAGATCAAGTTCGGGTATGCAGTCACCGGTATCATCCACCCGGATCGCATCTGGACCAACTCCTCGGCAGTAGTGCTCGATGCGCTCCTCCTGACAAAGCCACTCGGCACCGGCGTGATCTCCACGGCCATCAAGCACGGAGAAGCTAATCCATCCTGGATCGATGCTGCGACCAAGTCGATGACTACACTCAATGCCCAGGCTGCCAGAATCGCTAGCAGCGAGAGATTTCATATCCATTCCGCCACCGACATTACCGGCTTTGGACTGATCGGCCATGCGCGAGAAATGGCCCTGGGCAGCGGAGTAGGCATCCGGCTGAATGCGAGATCGTTGCCCTTGATCGAGGGCGCACTCGATTGCGTTCGGGCCGGATTCATCCCTGGCGGACTGAAGGCCAATCGCGAATTCGCAGAATGCACCGTTGGCTATGCCGAGGGTATTCCGGAAGAACTGAAGACGATCATGTACGATCCGCAGACGGCCGGCGGGCTGTTGCTCTCAGTAGCACGCGAAGATGCTGGTACGCTGTTGGAGTCGCTCCAGGCGGAAGGTGTACCCGCTGTACAAATCGGCGAAGTGTTGGAGAAGGGGAAGCCGTTGATTGAGGTGGTGTGATTCTCGTTAATCGTAGCTTCTTTGCCGGCCTTCCACTGCCATGAGCAACACAACCGCAGCCGCCACCAGCCGGCGGTCTAGTTGTTTCGCGGGATCGCCTGAGAAATCCACCATCATTTTCAGGACAAATAAGTTCCAGTTCTGCTTGGCGGTTCCGAGTTGGCGTCCACCGGCTTCGAAGATGTAGCTTTGGGGAATAATATTGATCAGATAGCGGCGCAAGGTGGCTAGCAACAGCGAATCTTCTTTTACTGTGCAAATCTCCTGTTCGTTGGCATCCATGATCGTCCACTCTTTGCGAACAATGGACTTCCAACCCTGGCGCTTGATGACTCCAACTTTTTGACGATTAATGGAATCGGTCACGTCGAAAGCCGTGCCCCAATCGATGATCTTGCGGGCTTTGATGTGCAGGAGTTCCATGGACTGGTTTTCGTCGGTAAAGACGCGTATCTCATCCTTGAGTGTGAAGACCTTCTTACGAAGAAAGGCCAGTGTGTTGCCGTTCAAATCATGGAAATAGAATTTAGGAGTAAAGGTCCAGATTTTCTGGCGCGCAATGAACTGATCGAGTTGGAACACCGCCGCAACGACCGGTGGCGCCTGCCGAGTTGCAGCCCCCGTACCAGGAGAAGCCATAGAGTTACCTCGCAAATCAACGCATTTACTGGGGGATGTATAAGGAAATCTACTCCAGAGCGTTTTTACGATCAATAAGAATCGGCAGGCGATTCAGGGCAGCGACTTTGGTAAGGCTAATTTAATTGGGTAAGTGGGTAATTTGGTAATTGGGTAATTTCATAATACTCCAACGAGGTCGCTTAAATCTTAATACCCATTCATCAATTACCAAATTACCCATTTACCAAATTACCAAATGTCCTCATTCGCTCTTCGTTCCCAGATTCTCTAACTGTCTCCTCCAATCCAGGTTTTCGACAAAAGCTGCCGACTGCCGCCAACCGGGTTTTACCTTCACAAACAGTTCCAGAAATATCTTCTTATTCAGCAGGTGCTCGAGTTCGTGACGCGCCGCTGTGCCAATTCTTTTGAGCTTGTCGCCGCCTTTGCCGATGAGAATTCCTTTTTGGCCATCCCGCTCGCAGTAAATGGTTGCGGAAATGCGATTGAGCTTCGGCAATTCTTCAAAGCGATCGATGATCACAGCGGTCGCATAGGGAACCTCTTCGCCCGTTTGCAGCAGAACTTTTTCACGGATGATCTCAGAAGCCAGGAAGCGTTCTGGCTGGTCGGTGAGTTGGTCGTCAGGGAAATAGTGAGGGCCGTCCGGCAAAGTGCGGATGATCTTGTCGATCAGTACATCCAGCCCGTCTTGCTTGATGGCGGAAATGGGAATCACTTCCTGGAACGAGTGCAGCTTATTGAACTGCTCGATCAGTGGAAGCAGCTTTTCTTTTTTTATTTTGTCAACTTTGTTCAGCAGGAGGAACACCGGACTGCTTGTAGAGTCAGCAGCGCCCGCCCTTCGCAAAGAACCCGAGGGATGGGGTACCCCAGCGACAGATCGATCAGTCGATTTCTTGACCATGTCGAGCACCTGCTGGTCTTCAACCCCGAACTTTTCACTGGCATCCACCACCACCAGGATCAGGTCCCGGCTTTCCAGAGCTTCGTGAATTTCTCGCATCATCTTGCGATTGAGCCTGCTCTCGGCTTTGTGTACGCCGGGCGTATCAATAAAGACGATCTGGCCGGCGGGTCGCCCCTTCTGCGGTTTTACATTCAATATTCCCTGGATACGATTGCGCGTGGTTTGAGGTTTCGGGGTAACAATGGCGATCTTTTCTCCCGTCAGGCTATTCATAAGGGTGCTCTTCCCCGCGTTGGGGCGGCCGATGATGGAGACGAAACCGGAGCGGAAGGCCATGTTTATGCCAGCTTTTCTTTTGCGGGAACTTTGGGCGTGGAGCGGCTCACCCTTATTTTTTCGATCCGGCGCGTGGTCGATTGCAGGACGTCGAAACGCAAGCCATCTTCTTCAACCACCTCGCCCGGCTGGAGAATCCGCCCCGCCAACGCACTCACGAGTCCGCCAATGGTAGTGGCTTCGTGTGGCTCGACCCGCAGATCAAAAAGATCATTCAGGCGATCGATATCAACATTGCCGCGAACGATGTAGGCGTCATCACCTTCGCGAATTACGTCGTTTTCATCCTCATGCTCGTCGCGGATTTCGCCAACAATTTCTTCAACCAAATCTTCCATGGTGACGATCCCGGCCACCGATCCATATTCATCGATCACCACAGCCAGATGTATGTTTTCGCGCTGCATCTCCCGCAACAGCTCAGAGGTCATTTTGGTCTCGGGCACAAAGAGCACAGGACGCATGAGCTTGCGGACCATCGAGACCTTAGCTTCGTCATCAGGGATTGCGATTACATCATGGGCAAGCACCATGCCCTGAATTTCGTCGATGTTGGACACGTAAACAGGTACGCGCGTGTGCGGCCGTTCTCGCAGCATAGCCCTGAATTGTTCTACGGTCATATCCGCAGGGACCGCTGCGATCTCAGGACGCGCCGTCATGACCTCACGCACCGTCTTGTCTCCGAACTCCACAACCGATTGGATCAGCTCGCGGTCACTCTCCTGCAGAATACCCTCTTCGCGCCCAGCCTCGATAAGGGCGTCCACAGCTTCCGAGGGGTGCTCGGGTTCTTCCGGTTCGTGGGGTTCCGCCAGTGCGGCTACTGAGAGCCCAAACCCCAGGACCAGGGTGATAGGAAGCATAAGATAAATCAGAATTTGAAGGACAGGGATGAACCTGACAAGCCAGATACCTTGCGTTCGCGTAAACATCACATAAGGCAGCAGCCGGTTGCATGTGATGACCACGACGATCAGGGCCACCACCACCTGCATAACTTCTTTCCAGTTCCAGTTGGGATCGGCAAAGACCAGCCAGCTCAAGATCATTGCGATGGCCGCTGTGATGAGCTGTACGAGCACTCCAATGGCAAGCGCCGCTCTTCCACTGACCGCATTGAGCCGTGGTTCAACCCGGCTTTCAAAGGCTTCAATGTTTTCCTGAAATTCGCGGGACAGAAATTTGCCGCTTTCGGTATACAGGCGCTCCACATAAGAAACCAACGTCAACAGCGCGGCAAGAAGCAGGAGAATCGGATAGATCACAAGATTCATCGCTTTTTCCTGGCCGGATGACGGTTGCCCTCCGTGGAATGTCGGCGCGAGTGCGTGCGATCGATGAGTGAATCCGGCAATCTCAGTTTCTTTCGCAGCAAGAGTTCCTTGGCCGCCATTTCTCCCTGATCGTCTTCATGATCGTGGCCGGCAAGATGCAAAATGCCATGTAAGACCAGAATCTTGAGTTCTTCCAAGGGAGCATGACCATAGAGGCCAGCATTTTCCCGGGCGATCTCGGCGGAAATGGCAATATCTCCTCCGTCTTCGCGGGGAAAGGAAAGTACATCGGTCGGTCGGTTCTTCTTGCGAAAACGGCGATTTAACTCCTGGATGCGCTGATTGTCAGCAATCAGAACGGCTATTTCTCCAGAAACGCCCGCCAGCTTTTGCGCGCGCCTGGCAAAGTGGGCAAGCTCGGCCTTCTTAATGTTCTTTATCGTGCTTTCAACGACAATCACGGTGTTTTGCAAAAGAAATCGGGAGGGCGTTCCGTTTGCCCTCCCGCATCATTCTACTAAATTTTATTGTTGCAGCGGTCCCGGCATTTCCTGTTCGTCTTCGGGTTGCTGGGAGTGCTTGGGCAACTCCAGTGACAACTGCTGGCTCCTGGAACGCTCATCATAGGCACGCACGATGCGCTGCACCAGGTGATGGCGCACGACGTCTTCCTCGCCAAAGAAACTGAAGGCCACACCATCGACATGCTTCAGCACATCCATGGCCTCCAGCAGGCCGCTCCGGCTGGCATTGGGCAAATCAATCTGCGTGATGTCGCCTGTAATAACAGCCTTGGAATTGAAGCCCATTCTGGTGACAAACATCTTCATCTGCTCGGGAGTTGTGTTCTGGGCTTCGTCCAGAATGATGAACGCGTCGTTCAACGTTCGCCCGCGCATAAATGCGATGGGAGCAATCTCGATGATGTTTTTTTCCAGGCAGCGGTCCACGCGTTCAGGGTCCATGAGGTCGTAGAGCGCGTCGTAGAGTGGACGCAAGTAAGGATCAACTTTTTCCTGCAAAGTGCCCGGTAAAAAACCCAGCCGTTCACCCGCTTCCACCGCCGGGCGCGCCAAAACAATTCTTTCAATGGACTTGTTGTTCAGCGCGGAAACCGCCATAGCTACGGCAAGATAGGTCTTGCCGGTACCGGCAGGACCAATGCCGAAAACCATGTCGTATCTCTCGATGGCATCCAAATAGCAACGCTGATTGATGCTCTTGGGCTGAACCTGGCGCTTGCCAAAAGATCTCTGCTTGCTGGCCTCCACCAAGCCGCGCAACGTAGCCGAGGAATCTTTCGTGACTACCTTCAACATCGATCCCAAATCCCCGTTCTTGAAATCATGACCGGAACGGTTCAAGTGGTCGAAGTCCGTAAAAATCTGCTCCGCCCGCGCAACGTCGCGGGGTGAACCCTCGATCTGTACGGCATTCGATTTGAGCTCGATGTTGACGTTGAATCCGTCCTCCATGATTTGAAGGTTTTCATCGCGGGTTCCAAAAAGCTTCTCGATGTTCGGAACCAATTCTATGTGCTTCTTCATATCTATTTAGGCCGTTTCCTCCTGAGGCCGGTGGCGCACAATCCTGTGCTCATCAGTGAACGCAGAAAAATTGTTTGGGAATTGTGAAACGGAGTTGCTCGCCCACAAGAGCGTGGAAGCAGTACCATTATTGGAGAGAGTACCCGCCAGACAGGCCGAAGTCAACAATTCTCAGGTTAAACCTCAATTAATTATTGGATGCCTTAGGCCTCACACCGGCTTGAAAAAATTAGGGGCCTGCCGATGCCGCAGTGCCAGCAAGCCCTTTGATCTCGACGACAGGGCCGCACAAAGATCACAGACGGCCCGTAAGAGGTTGACAGCATTGAACCTTCTCCAGCCTTTCCGCTTAGCAGGCGGGTGGCGGAGAGCAGATTCCATCCATTACGCAGGTTCTGGGATCGAATGTGCAGCGGGGGCGAATAATAGCTCCCGACACCTCGGCAGTTTCCAGTTCAGTCAGTTCTCGAGCACCCAGGCGGCTCAGGACTCTATTGTCGTTCTTCATTGGTCTCCTTTCAAAACAACGCAAAAATGCGGGCGAAAGTATATCACGCAAATTAGATGCGATAGGCAAGAGCGTGAAAACTGCTCTTTCACCGGAGCACATCCCATGTTGTTGAAAAACAAGCGGGTAAATCACCTCTCCATTTTAGGAACCGCGCCGCAAATGCCTACCTGCTGCCGCTCATTTTTTTCGTCACGAATATTCGTCATTTGGAGTCATAAGAAGGTAATCATGATGGATAACATTCAAAGTTATTCCCCGTCTGATCTGAGAGGAGATTCACTTTTGTGTCTCTGACTGCGGTAACGAAAGCCGACTCGTCCGTTGGACCGGCTGCAAGCTTCAATCCCGGGCGCGTGTATTCCGTTGACCTGTTGCGTGGCATGGTCATGATCATCATGGCTCTCGACCATACGCGGGAGTATTTCTCCAACATCGAATTCGCTCCCGGAGATCTGGCGCACACCTATGGAGCATTGTTCTTCACTCGCTGGATTAGCCATTTCTGTGCTCCTGCTTTCTTTTTTCTGGCCGGAGTCAGCATTTTTTTGTCGGCGAAGAAAGGGCCAGAACTCTCAAGTTTTCTTTGGAAGCGCGGTTTGTGGCTGGTGTTTTTGGAGTTGACGCTGGTCGCTTCTCTTTGGAGCTTCACTCTGACCCCAACCCCTCGATTCATTGTGATTTGGGCACTTGGCTGGGCGATGGTTGCGATGTCGGTCCTGGTGCGAGCGCCACTCCGGTATTCGGCCATCTGTGGAATTGGCCTGATTCTTTTGCACAATCTTTTCGATGGCGTGAAACCTGCTGCATTCGGCAAATTCGATTGGCTCTGGATGATCTTGCATAGGGTGGGTGTTTATCACCTTCATTCCAGTTACTTGCCAAAGTATTTTCTGGTAATTTACCCGTTGATTCCCTGGATTGGTGTGATGGCTGCAGGCTATGCGCTGGGATCAATTTTAAAGAAGCCAGAGCGGCAGCGGCGCCGATTTCTGCTCGTGACTGGCACAGTGATGGTCACGCTCTTTCTGGTGCTCAGGGCGACCAATCTTTATGGTGATCCTCCTGCCGGGACCGGGTTTGAAGGGAGCGGGCCATTTAAACCTCAAGCAACAACCATGCTCTCGGTGATCGCGTTTCTGAACGTCGAAAAATACCCTCCATCTCTGGATTTTCTGCTCATGACTCTGGGCCCGGCCCTGATGCTGCTTGCCTGGTTCGACAAGCTCAACTTCCAGTCTTCAATTGGAAAGGTTTGGAAAAGCATAGCCATCTATGGCCAGGTGCCGATGTTTTATTACATCGTGCACCTTTTCCTGATTCATCTGCTGGCCGTCACGATTGCATGGCTGTTCCATCGGCCTGAAAACAGCTTCGGCCTGCCGATGGTCTATTGTTTCTGGCTGGCCGTGGTATTGCTCCTATATCTGCCCTGTCGATGGTTTGCCGGCTTGAAACGCCGCCGCAAGGATTGGTGGCTGAGCTACCTCTGACTGAGCCAGGGGCTTCGCCCTTGATCCCAAGGAGTCAGAAGTCAGAAGTCGCAAAATCCCTCGCTAACGAGAACAAAATTCACGTTTCAACGAGCATAACGGTGTACATGGTTGTCATTTATGGCAGAGTTTTGGCTGCGGCCAGCATCTCTTGTGCACGAGCACGCACGCGAACGTCCTCAGTGAAGTTCTCCCATCGTACGGTTCCCGAGGAGTCGACCAGAAACTCAGCAGGACGTGATATGTCCTGTTTTTCAGGCCCGCCAGCCACATGCAAAAGGTGGTATTGACGCGTTACCTGTGCGCCTGGATCGGAAAGAAATGTAAACGTGTAACCGGCTTTCTTGCGCAAATCGCGAGATTCTTCGGAGTTATCAACGCTGATGGCTACCGGGCGAACACCGGCAGCTTCAAACTCACCCAGTTGCTTTTCTATGCCTCGTAACTCGAGGTTGCAAAATGGTCACCAATAACCACGATAGAAAACCAGGAGCACGCCCTTGGGACGCACTCCGCCGTTCCCTGGTTCGGAAAGCAACTGCGAAAAAGAAACGGGCTTGCCATCGCTATCGGAGAGGTTGAAGTCAGGAACTTTCTCTCCCACACGCGGCGCGCCCACAACTGGAGGAATATGCCTTCCAGAGACAAAAGCAAGCAAGCCGAAGCCGAATAACAGCAGTGAAAGCGCACTGAGAACAACGGCCAAAATCCTTCCGCGCCTGGCCGGCTGACCAAATACCCATCTCAAGCCAGCAATCACAAAAACCAAGGCGATGATGGACAACAGCAGGCTTAGCCACGGCAAGACTTGTTGGCCAGGGATTCCCAAAAAGAACAGACCATTGCTGAGTACAGCGAGCAGCATCAAAAGAAATCCTGCCCACAACGCTCCGTTTCGACTGCGCTGATTTGTGTTTTCCATTTTCTATTTTTCTATGTTTTCAAATAGATTCTAGCAAAGTTCGGGGACGAATCGCCCACCTGCAAACTTCGCAGGCCAGTATGTCCTCTCTTTGCCTTCAATCGAGAAAGCACCTTATGATAATGATTAACGCTGTTGCTTGCCACATTTATGAATGCATCCAAACCAGACACAATGGCCGCACCGCCGGTCGCGGCATCGAACTTTATTAGCGAGATCATCCGCGAAGATCTCAAAACCAACAAGTTCGGAGGGCGGGTCCATACACGCTTCCCACCTGAACCAAACGGCTATCTTCATATTGGACATGCCAAATCCATCTGCCTGAACTTTGGGTTGGCCGCGGAGTTTGGCGGTAAGACGAACCTGCGTTTTGACGACACAAATCCCTCCAAAGAAGAAACCGAGTACGTTGATTCCATCATTGAAGACGTTCGCTGGCTGGGTTTCGACTGGGGGGGGCGGCTCTTCTATGCTTCCGACTACTTCGATCAACTCTACGAGTGGGCGGTTCAACTCATTCGCGCCGGCAAGGTTTTTATCTGCGACCTGAGCGCGGAAGAGATAAGAAAATACCGTGGCACGTTGACTGAGCCGGGCCAAGAGAGCCCCTATCGCAACCGCTCTATCGAAGAGAACCTTGACCTCTTTAAAAGAATGCGCGCCGGAGAGTTTCCGGATGGCTCGCGCACGTTGCGAGCCAAGATCGACATGGCTTCCGGCAACCTGAACATGCGCGACCCGGTCATGTACCGCATTGTTCACGCCGACCACCATCGCACCGGCAACAAATGGTGCATCTATCCGATGTACGATTTTGCCCACGGCCAGTCTGACTCCATCGAGCATATTACTCACTCCATCTGCACTCTGGAGTTTGAAGATCATCGGCCGCTTTACAACTGGTATATCGAGCAGTTGGGCATCTTCCACTCGCAGCAGATCGAATTTGACCGGCTCAACATTACCTACACTCTGTTGAGCAAACGCAAGCTTCTGCAACTGGTGGAGAACAAACACGTTCGCGGATGGGACGATCCCCGTATGCCTACGCTCTCGGGAATACGGCGGCGCGGCTACACGCCTGAGGCGCTGCGCAACTTCTGCGCCGCCATCGGCGTTTCCAAAACAAATGGCGTTATCGAACTCGCCATGCTGGAGCATCACCTGCGCGAGGACCTGAACAAGCGAGCGTTGCGCGTGATGGCGGTTTTGCATCCCCTGAAGCTGGTGATCGACAACTATCCGGAAGGCCAAGCCGAAGAGATGGATGCCATCAACAATCCCGAGGATGAGACCGCCGGCACGCGAAAAGTCCCATTTTCACGCGCGCTCTATATCGAGCAGGATGATTTTCGAGAAGATCCGCCAAAAGGATATTTCCGGCTGTCACCGGGACGCGAAGTCCGCCTGCGCTATGGCTACCTGGTTACCTGCACCAGTGTGGTGAAAGATCAGAAAACCGGAGAAATCCTCGAAGTCCATTGCACTTACGATCCGGCCACACGAGGCGGCAACACTCCCGATGGACGAAAAGTAAAATCCACCATCCATTGGGTCTCGGCTGACCATGCGGTGAATGCCGAAGTGCGGCTGTACGAAAACCTTTTCACCAAGGAAAACCCCAGCGACACCGAAGAAGGCGAGGACTTCACCGCCAACCTCAATCCCAATTCCCTGGAGATTCTGACAAGTTGCAAGCTTGAGCCCTCCATGGCTGGCGCAGCGATTGGCAGCCGCTATCAGTTCGAGCGCCTGGGCTATTTCTGCGTTGATCCCGATTCGGCTTCCGGGTCGTTGGTAATCAACCGGACAGTGCCTCTACGTGACACCTGGGCAAAGGTGGAAAAGCGGAGCAAGGGTTAATACAGCCGGAAGTTGACCTCAATGCTTGCATATACAGCAACCGGGGTTCCGTCGCTGGCTTTGGCCGGTTCGAATTTCCATTGCTTGACCGTTTCCAGGGCCTTTTCATCCAGACCCATGCCCAGTGAGCGCGTAATGTGGGGATCGTGTACATGGCCATCAACGCCCACGAGCACGGTCATTTGGACAATACCCTGGAATTTGGCTTTGCGGGCCTCCTCTGAAAACTCCGGGTCTGGTGAATAGATGAGCTTTGGTTTGATTAGAGCATTGCCGCCTGGGCCGCCGCCGTGCCCATAGCCGTTCCCAGGCCCGTAGCCGAGGCCTCTTCCGGGACCAACGCCGCCTCCCTGCCCTGAGCCAACCCCGCTGCCGGAGCCCGTCCCGCTGGATGGCTGCATCAACTTGGAAATCTGATCGCCAACTTTTTCACTATCCGGCAACTTCAGGTCTGCGACCACGGTAGGTTCAACCATGATCTTCGATTCATCTTTTGGAAGAACCGCTGTGGGAGGAGCCAACTGCTGACGCATCGATGTTTTAGGAGGCCCTCCAGCAGAGGTTTGCAACTTGTTGCGTTCTCCGCCTCCACCACCACCGCCAGGCTTTTTTTGTGCGGCTGGAACGGAATAAGTAGTGGGAGTGAGCAGAGTGACCAGCGGCCCTTCTTGGTTAGTTTTCGCGCGGTTCTGTACGATGACCACACCCAAAACAAGGAAAGCCACCATGGCAGCAGCGTGAAGCAGGACCGATACCGCAAAATTTGCCCGCCGGATCGGATAGAGCCCATAACCATTTCCTGACAACGTCGGCAACATATCGGCATCGGCAATTGGCGCCCGGTCTTTGGAGGATATCGATGCCGGGCTTGCTATTGGCGCCCAGCTTTGCCACTCCAACTCTGCCTTGAGTTGCATTTTGAAATCCGGACGGGGAAGATGCCGCAAATCGGAGGCGATTTTGAGCAATTCCCCAATCTCATCCTGCACAACAGGCTTCTCGCCCTCGGTCATCATCTGGTCGATTGCCTGGTCAAGTTCATCGAAAACCGTATGGCTATTCATGATTGCTCCTCACTTTGCTGCGCAAGGCCTGCAACGCGCGAAACTGAAGCTGCTTGATTGCCCCTTCCGTGCGTCCTAACTCCTGCGCAATTTCCCGCACGCTCTTCTGGTCTACAAACCGCCTCACAACCACCATCCGCTGGTCAACCGGAAGACGCTCCACTAGCTGAAACAACATGGCGCTTCGCTCAATTGCATGGTCGGTACCAGCTTCTTCCAAACCATCTGCCGGGACCTCGTGGTTTCGCGACTCGCGCTGCCATCGGTCTGCCAGTGTGTTGGCCGCGATCCGCAAGAGCCACGCCACAAAAGGAATGCCGCGCCATTGGAAGTGTCCCAGCTTTGAAAGAGCCTGGTGAAAAACCTCGGCAGTCACATCTTCGGCTTCCTCACGGTTCTGTACCCGGCGCGCAACAAACGCGTAAACCCGGGCAAAGTTGTTCTCATACAGCTCGGCAAAGCGGCTAGGATCATGCTGAGCCGCCTCAATCAAGAGCCGTTCATCGGCTGCATTAGCAACAGCGTTCAAGGGCGTTCTCCCTAGGGAACATGTTCTCTTTGTCTACTTAACTAAACCGGCGGGAGGACAAAAAGGTTACGGCGCCGTCCGTGCATTCTGAGAACGCTCAAGGAACGGGAAATTGCAGCAGATTTAAAGCATCCATTGATGGAAGACCCCACCCTGGAGGCGCGTATAATTCGCGTTGTAGCTGGGGGCTCGGCCATCCTTGAACTCTACACCAGCATCTTTACTTTTCGCCGATTGTTAATCAGGGCTGATCGGTGATGGTCTTATAAGGTTGGAACATGCGCCAGGCTCTATGGTTTTGCTTTGCTTTTCTTTCTTCGCTGGCAGCCGGACAGGACTGCATGACCTACGTGGTCGTAAACGCCTTCAATCCAAAACTAAGCATCGATATTCTTACGCTGACGGCTGAGGATTTAGAGGCCCGAATGGACAAGACTCCTCTTGATATTGTCAGTTCGGAGCAAAAGTACACCAGCCGGCTTCTCGTACTGGTAGAAGCCGACGGAATCTCGAATAACGCCGATGTTGCCGAGGCGGTGGACACGGTGACCCGAATGTCGAAGCAAGCCCCCGAAGGGCAACCGGTTGCCTATGGTGTCTTTGCCGACCGGGCGGTCTTCACCAAGGGCTTTCTTACCAACCCAGAGGAGCGTGCGACCGCCATCAGCGCCGTCCGGGAAGAAGCAGGTTCGTTGGGGAAACGAGTTGCCATGTTCGATGCCCTGCACCAGGCCCTGCAACTCTTCGGTCCGCACCAACCTGGAGATGCCCTGTTGCTGGTCGGGTTTCCCTACGATGACAAGAGCCATCACTCCGAAGGTGACATAGAAAAAGAGTTTCTAAAAACCGGTACCCGGTTCATGGCCATGCTTCGCGAACCGATGAGTCGGGTGAGCCGCGACTTCCAATTCAACTCGCATACCGCAGAGAAGAGAATGTTTGACCAGTTACCTCTGGAAACGGGCGGCGCCCATACCAGTTTCGACGCCCATTTCTTTGGATGGGGATGGCGAGGCTATATGCTGGGAATCAAGGTGCCGGATGGCCAGCGCAAGTCCAAATTGGCCAAGTGGAACCTCCAATTCAAGGGCACCGCTTCCAGTATTTTTAAGAAATCGCATCTCTATTTTCCGGAACATCTGCCGCCCTGCTCCGCACCATTGGGGGAAGAGCATAGCGCGCTACAGCCGTGAGTGGGGTAGGCTACGCTGGCTTTAGCCCAATGTCACTTACTTTTCAACAGGCCATCATAATAAAGAGGGTGCAAATTGGACAATTTGGTTCATGCTAAGAAGCTCTGGAAGCTTCAACGCAATTTAGCCTATGGTGACACCTGAGGAGCAGGACTTGTTGCAGTTGTTTGCTGAGTTGGTGCCGGAAGGGCAGTGGCAGGAATTGGTGGGCGGGAGAAATCGGCCCCAGATTTATACGCTGCCGGTGGTGGTGGCGA
>DASZFU010000015.1:0-2171 GCA_035939495.1 Candidatus Angelobacter sp.
GCCAGCCACAATGGGACAGTGGCAGGGTTTGTTGCGCTCCAGAACTGGTTGAGCACGAATCTATCGGTTCGTCCGATGCGGATGTCGCGAGCGTGAATGCTCCTCAAGAAGTCCAGCGAAACGAAATGATGCTGGATCTGCCAAATGCAGTTGGGCAGGAAGATCACGAATGCTATAGCGACGCCGCACCAGAGCCACGGGCTCCGGAGATAGCGTCTCGCCGGCGTGAAAAGAAAGCCGGCGACAATCCCCACAGCCAGAAACATCATGGTATACTTCGTCAGCATGCCCAGACCAATCGCAGCCCCAACAGCGAGACACCAGCGAGGATCGTCTGAGGCAAGCAGGCGAACCATGAAGTACGCAGCCGCCACCCACCACAGATAGTCGAAGCTGACGTACATAAAGAGTGCGCCACCGCTAAACGCAACACCGCCGATCGCCGCGGCCAACGCTGCCACGATTTGTGCCTGCCTTCCCCCTCCCAAATGGCGAGCCATCAGGCCGGTCAGCACCAGAACAAGGCCCAGCGCCACGGCGGCAAAGAAACGCAGCCCAATCAGCGACGGTCCAAACAGAATGAATGCGACTCGTGCAAGGTAGGGCGTGACCGGCGGATACGCAACATAGCCCCACTCTAGTGAGCGCGCGTCATCGACCGTGGCCAAGTTCGTCGCGATGGAAACCATATTGGCCATTGGTGACGGTATGCAGAAGAACTCCGGCTATGGCCCATAGAACCAAGACGGCAAGGTCATTGGATGTGAGCCTTCTCCAGCTATCATCTACACGCATGCATCCTCTATTTCAGAACGGTTACGCTTTTACAAACAGCGCTGCAAAAGCGCCATCCAGATGGTCATGGATTGGCATCGAGGTCTTGGCTTCTACAAAGCTGAGCTCAGGAACCTCACGGTCGATGTATGCGACGACACTTTCGTTTTCTTCCGGCTCAATGCTGCAGGTACTGTAGACAAGGCGACCGCCGGATTTCAAGAATTGAATCGTCGCCTTGACGATCCGGCCTTGAAGATGCTGCATCCGAGGGAAGTCTTGCGGAGTAAGGCGCCATCGAACATCGGTGCGTCGCCGGATGACGCCGGTGTTCGTGCATGGGACGTCCACCAGGATCGCATCGAAGGTTTCGGGCTTAAACGGAGATGAGTGTTGCAGCCAATCAAGCAGGACAATTGTAGAATTGCTGACCCCAAGCCGGACCAGGTTCTGCTCGAGCCGCGCAAGTCGCAGTTTGTCGTAATCGCAGGCGACGAGGCTTCCCTGATTTTCCATGCTTTGTGCCATATATCCCGCCTTGCCGCCGGGCGCTGCACAAGCATCGAGAACGACTTCCCCGGGTTTCGGGTCCAGCAGATCGCAGGCTAGAAGCGTACTGGGATCCTGGACGTAGCCCACTCCTGTGGAAATCCAGGATAATGGCAGACGTTCAACCTCAAGACAATCGGGGTGAATCTCCACAGCTTTGGCGCCAGGGAAACTTTCCATCAGTTCTCCCGGAGTGACTCTAAGCCGGTTGGCTCGAACGTATATTTTTGCGGGCTCATTGTTCCAGGCGCAGAGTTGCTCCGCGACCTTATCTCCATGTCGAGATTCCCATTTTTGCCAGAGAAATTCCGGGTGCGAGTACCGGATGTGAGCCGGGGCATTCTGTAGTTGCTGAAGGATAAGGTCTTTTTCAGCGATTGTTTTGCGGAGGACCGCATTTACCAATGTTCGGGCGGGGCCCGAGATATTCACGGTTTCGTACACCGCCGCGTGATTCGGGATACGCATCTTGTAGAGCTGATAAACACCGAGACGCAAAACCTGGCGCGTCGGCAAATCAAGACCTGTGGGTCGGAACCGTTGGATAATAAAATCCAGGTAGGACCGATTTCGGATCACGCCGTAGAAGGTTTCAGTAACGAACGACCGATTGACATTGTTCAACCCTGAGCGCTGGAGCGCCTGGTGGAGAACCTCATCAGCGAATTCCCGACCGGTCTCCCAACGTTGAAGCGCTTTTAAACAACAGAGGCGCGGATTTTTGCCTGCCATAGAGCCGCTCCAGGGTCCCGGGGTGATCGTAGCCTTGGAGGTGAACAAAGGTGTGGGACAGCCCTCTAACGTTCCACAAAATCCGGGAAGTTCTACCGAAATCGCGTGACACGCGG
>DASZFU010000016.1:0-9867 GCA_035939495.1 Candidatus Angelobacter sp.
ATTGAGCTGATAGGTATAGGGCCAGGCAAAGTTTGGTGATGCGCCAAAGATGGAGCCGCCATTCACAAATTGTCCGTGATAGGGAAATGGGTCACCGCCTGGGAGGCCGCGATATGGGTTGCTTAGAGTTGCTCCTGCGCCTTTATTGGTGGCGGTGTTGTTATTGGTAAACGTCAAACGAATCGCGAACGGCTCGAAGTTAGAAGTGGTGTTCCACTGGTTTCCGGAAAGGCTGCCATAGAACACTCCTGCCCCGCCACGGATGGCGGTCTTGCCGTCGCCAAACGGGTCCCAGGCAAAACCGACTCTTGGAGAAACATGGGTCCAGCGGACGGGAATAATACTCCGCGCGATACCCGGATCGCCTGGGAAAAGAATTCCCGGCGGCGCAGTCGGATTTACCGTGGACTGGCGTCCGGGCACATAGGTTGACTCTTTGTTTTGCGGATCAGTGGGAGGCGTTTGTACATCCCAGCGCACGCCCAGATTTAACGTAAGGCGAGGATGAACCCGGTAATCATCCTGCACGAAGAGGGCTGTGTACCAGGTGTTGGTGAATCCGAAGCTGGGTGCATCCTGCGAGAGCGAGCTTGGAAGTCCGGTTTCGAAGTCAGCCAAGGCGTTGTTGGTCACAACGCCATTAAAGGTAAAGACGCCGTAGTTGTTGAGTAGCGCCTGCTGAATGTCTTTGTCAAGCGAGACCTCGCCGCCGAACTTGAATGAATGCTTGCCGCGGGTGTAGCTGAAGGTATCGCGGATTTCGTAGAAATTGGTGCCTGCCACTGGACCGGAAATGGCCTGGGTCAAATTGAAAAATCCATTGACACTAAGCTGCGGCAAAGAGGGCGTGCCTTGCCCGGTGAAGAGTGAGCCGAGGTCAGAGAGAGAGGTTTGCGGCAGATTGAGCCTTCCGCCATAGTTGCGTGTAAATGTGACCCAAGCCTGGTTGACCTGTGACGGGCTGATCACCCAGGTATCGCTCAGGTTGACGCCGTGCTGACGCCACTGAAATTGCTGTTGCGACCAGGGCAGATTGCCGGTGCCGGCGCGCACCAGATTGTCTCCACTGCTCTCGAAATAGCTTGCGGTCAGGCGGTTGTTGTCGTTGAAATTATGGTCCACCTTAGCCAGGAACTCATCGGTGTTGTAAGGGCTGGGAATAAATCCTTTCCACTGGTTTGTGCCGATATTGGCGTTGGGAATGAATTTATTCATGATGGCCATGGCAACGCCATCAAGACGGTTGATGGGAATGACATTGACCTTGCCACCGCTAGTAAAACATGCAACCTGGCTCGTCTGATCGCACTTCCCAGTCTTCGTCGGATCCTTGATAAAGACCTTTGCGCCATTGGCAGTGACCGATTGCGAAAAATCTCCAGTGCGCTCCAAGGCCGTGGGCACGATCGCGCTGCTAAGGAATGTGCTGGTGACCTGCCGCAGGCCGGCGTAAGAGCCGAAAAAGAAGGTCTTGTTTTTGATGATAGGGCCGCCGATGGCTCCGCCGAAGCGGTTGCGGTGCAGTGGCGGCGTGTCGAACGGGTTGCCCCAATCATTGGCATTGAGAATCGTGTTCTGCACGAACTCGAATGCCGATCCGTGGAACTGATTGGTTCCTGATTTGGTCAGGACGTTGACCACGCCGTTGGCAAAGCGGCCGTACTCGGCATTGTAGTTGTTGGTTTGTACCCGGAATTCCTGAATGGCATCAGGGTTAGGAAGGATGTTGCCGGTATTGCGCAGGCTGGTCATGTTGGTCCCGCCATCGAGGTAATAGTTGACGGAACCGGCGCCGCCATCGACTCCACCATTGATCAGGGTCCGCTGTTCGGGATAGCCGAGGACGATGCTATTGTCATTCCTTTGAACACCGGGCGTGAGATCCAACAATGTGTACACGTTGCGGTTCACAATTGGCAGGTCATTAATTTCCTTATTCTCAACCGTGCGACCCAGTTCGACGTTGCTGGTATTGACCAATGGAGGGGCACCCGTTACCTCGACACTTTCCGAGGTTTGGCCCACTTCCAGAGAAACGTCGACGCGGGAAACCTGGCTCACCTGCAGGGCGATATTTTTGCGCAAGGTTTTTCTGAACCCCGGGGCGGTGACCTCCACTGAGTATCCGCCGACCGGCAAGAACTCGATCCGATACTCTCCCTCGGCGCTGGTTTGGACGGCGCGCGACAGCGACGTTGCCATATTGGTGGCAACCACCTGCGCATTGGTGATGGCGGCGCCGCTGGAATCTGTGACGGAGCCTACGATGGTGCCAGTGACGCTTTGTGCGATTAGACCTACCGGCATCATGGCCAGCAGGCAAACAAGCACGGTGTAGCATTTTGCCTTCATAGGATAGCCTCCTTGGTCGATATACCGTAATGCGAGATGCAATCTCACATTTGCACATAGACATTAAAAACCCGGGGTTATTCATCCCGGGTATTTTTACTTAGGCCCCAATGGTTGCCGGGGCGAGATTGTTGCTTGCCGCAGTGGTTTTCGAGTGCTTGAATCCCAACTCTGCAGAGAGAGCGTGGGCGGCAGCGACTACTGGGCGCGCAACGCTTTTCAACTTCTCTCGTGTGAGCCGAAATGCGGGTCCGGACACGCTGATGGCCGCTACCGGTCCGCCGGAGAAGTCCCGCACCACGCACCCCACGCACCGCACTCCTTCTTCAATCTCTTCATCGTCGATGGCATAACCACGATCGCGGATGGCGGCCAGTTCGGTCTTGAGTTCCAAAAAGCTCGTAATCGTGTTGGAGGTTACGGCCTTCAATCCGTGCTTGCGGACGATCGACTCGACCTGCTCTTCGGGCAGCCACGCCAGAATGGCCTTACCTACAGCGGTGCAATAGGCAGGATTGCGACGCCCTACACTAGACGCCATGCGAACCGAGCGCGCCGGCTCGACTTTGTCGAGGTAGACAACTTCGGTGTCGTCAAGAATGCAAAGATGGACTGTCTCGCTTGTTTCCAACACTAGCCGCTCCAGGACAGGCCGCGCACGTCCGCGAAGATCGAGTTTCGCAACCGCTTTGGTGCCGAATTCGAACAGCTTCAGGCCTAGCCGGTACCGGCCGTTGGCTGAATTGCGTTCCACCAATTTGTGCCGCTCCAGCACCATGATCAGGCGATGGACCGTACTCTTATGAAGTTCCAGTTTCGAAGAAAGCTCGCCCAGCGAGAGGTCAGGGCCGTCAGCGGAAAGCATCTGCAAGATCGCCAGGGCCCGATCTAAGACTTGGACTTGATAGGGAGAGCGGTTCGATGATTTTGTCTTATCTTGTGACACAGTATTGCATTATATGAAAGTCTCTTGGATTGTCAAGACCTAAGGCGCAACCGCAAAAGGCGCTAAGGACGCAAAGGAAATTTTGAGGCAACTTAACCACACACTCACCCCCGCTCATTGCAGCACAAATCAAATCTTAAACACTGATGACGCTGATGAAACTGATAAACGCTGACTTAAGTTAGGGGTAGGAAAAAGGTGTTTTGACTGCTCGTCGATCTTAATTGCTCAATTGCAATCCCAATTGACATTTCCCCAAGTTCCTGTATTTTGGATCGGTTCTAAGGACTCTATTTCAAGTATCATTCATGGGCCATGGATTCTTGCGATACCCTTCTCACGTTGTTGCAAACCGCTCCTGCTAATGCTGTAGCGGTCGTCGTTCCTGAAATGGAGACATCTACAACCTACGGGTCGTTGCGTGACCAAGTCATGAATATGGCCGCGACCTTAAGGGGAGCCGGGATTCGGGCTGGCGACCGGGTGGCCAGCGTCTTGCCGAATAGCCTGGCGACGATTGTTGGGTTTCTGTCGGCATCGGCTGCGGGAACTGCGGCCCCGCTGAATCCGGCGTACCGGTATGACGAATTTTGCTTTTATTTAGAAGACACGGCGGCCAAACTGCTGTTGTGTCCGGTGGAAGGCGCCGATGAGGCCCGTCGTGCCGCCCAGCAACTTGGTGTCCCGGTGTTCTCTGTGACTACCAGCGCGCAGGGAATCGTTTCCATCGTGGATGCTCCTAAAGCGGCGCCGGTTTCCGGTCCTTCGCCGGATGATGTTGCCTTGGTGCTGCATACCAGCGGAAGCACCGGACGTCCTAAACGAGTGCCGTTAAAGCACAAGAATCTGGCTGTCTCTTGCGCCAACGTTGCCAGAACGTATGCTCTTTCGCCCGAGGATGTTTCTTTGTGTCTGATGCCGCTTTTCCACGTCCATGGCTTGGTCGCTTCCACGCTGGCAACCTTCCTCTCTGGAGGAACGGTGGTTGTACCGGCCAAGTTCAACCCATTGGGCTTCTGGCGGACGGTGCGTGAACATCGAGTTTCGTGGTATTCAGCAGTCCCTACCATTCACCAGCTTGTGCTGGCCAGAATGGGTGATTCCAAGAAGCCTGCCGGGACCGAGCATTTGCGGTTTGTGCGCTCCTGTAGTGCGGCCCTTGCACCCCAGGTGATGGAAAAGATGGAGAGCCTGTTCGAGGTTCCAGTGCTCGAAGCTTACGGCATGACCGAGGCTTCACATCAGATGTGCTCGAATCCCTTGCCACCGCAGGCGCGGCAGGCCGGCTCCGTAGGGCCTGGAACCGGCGTGAAAGTCAGCATCATGGACGATCACGGCAACCATCTTAAGCCGGGGCAGGCGGGCGAGGTGGTCATACAGGGACCGAACGTTATTACGGGCTACGAGAACAATCCGGAAGCCAACGCTACGTCGTTTGCCAATGGATGGTTCCGCACCGGCGATCAAGGCATTCTCGACGAAAACGGTTATCTGACTCTAACCGGGCGGATCAAAGAGCTGATCAATCGCGGTGGAGAGAAGATCGCCCCGCGAGAAATCGACGAGGTTTTGCTGGCGCATCCGTGTGTGGCCGAGGCCGTGGCTTTTGGCAGGACACATCCGACCTGGGGGGAGGAAGTAGAGGTAGCCGTAGTGCTGCGCGAACCGCAGACGGAATCTGTGCTTCTAAGTTATTGCCGTGAGCGGTTGGCGGATTTCAAATGCCCCAAGAAGGTCCATATCGTAGAGACCATTCCACGCACGGCTACCGGGAAAATCCAACGACGCGCCGTAGCTGCGGCGTTTGCGGAAGTCAAGCAATGAGGTACCTGATCGTTGGCGCGGGCGCGGTGGGGGCCTACATCGGGGCCAAGATGGCGCGGGCCGGATATGACATTACCCTGCATGCCCGCGGGCCGCATCTTCGGGCGATGCAGCAGAATGGCGTGCGCGTCATCGGTACCGATGATGATTTCCAAGCGCAGCCGGCGATCGTGGGCGATCTCAGCGAAGCAGGCCCGGTGGATGTCGTTTTCTTGTGTGTAAAGGCGCATGGGCTGCCACAGCTAGCGCCGTTATTGGCGCCAATCCTGGGGCCTGAAACATCCGTGGTCAGCACGCAAAACGGCATTCCCTGGTGGTACTTTCAGGCGCAAGGCGGCGAATACTCGGACTTGCGCCTGGAACGCATTGATCCCGGAGGAGTGGTTTCTGCCGCGATTGAGGCCCGTCGAGTGATTGGTTCGCTCATCTATTTTTCGACGGAGATCGTCGAGCCAGGTGTGATCAGGCACAACGAAGGAAATCGCATCAGCCTGGGAGAGCCGGATGGGATGCGCTCTGAGCGTTGCCGCCAGATAGCTGCCGCGCTGGTGGCTTCCGGTTTGCGTGCGCCCGTAACAACCCATTTGCGCAACGAAATATGGGTGAAAATCCTGGGCAATGTTGCTTTCAACCCGATCAGCGCCCTCACGCGGGCAACACTGGTACAGATCGTCCGCCATCCGGAGGTCGTGGAACTGGTGCGCAATATCATGCGCGAGACGGAAGCACTGGCCTTCAAGCTTGGTATGGAACTGCCGGTTTCCATCGAACAACGCATTGCCGGCGCGGAAAAAGTGGGAGAGCATAAGACCTCCATGTTGCAAGATCTGGAGGCTGGCCGGCCTATGGAATTAGAGGCCATCGTGGGATCGGTAGTGGAGTTGGGAGAGCGCATCGGGGTGGCCATGCCTCATACTCGTTCAGTTTATGCCTGCACCAAGCTGCTGGCTCAAAGCCAAGCCCAGCCGTCGGTGAAAAGTTTTAGCCCAACCATAGAGACGGAGATGAAACAAGCGATTTAACGCCGGTGGAGAGAACCATGAGAAACAGATGGACTCAATTTGGAAGCGCAGTGGTGGCAATGATCATGATTGCCAACCTGCAATATGCCTGGACGCTCTTCGTAAGACCGATGCAGCATGATCACAGAGACTGGAGCGTTGCAGACATTGGGTGGGCCTTCACCTTGTTTATCTTCCTGGAAACCTGGATCACTCCGGTGGAGGGATGGATCATCGACCGGCTTGGCCCCCGCATCTTCCTTACCCTGGGCGGAATTCTCGTGGGATTCGGTTGGACCGGAATGGGATACGCGAACACCCTGCATCAACTCTATGTCCTCTATGGCATGGCCGGCGTCGGTGCAGCTTTTATCTATAGCGGATCAATCTCTACTGCCCTTAAATGGTTTCCAGACAAACGCGGCTTGGTCTCGGGGTTGATCACCGCAGGTTTCGGAGCGGGCTCGGCCCTTTTCATCCCCTATATTTCTCATTTGATAGCAACCTCCAGCTATCGCACGGCATTCATCTATACCGGCATTGTGCAAGGCATCTTGATCATCGTGGCCGCCCAGGTATTGCACAATCCTGGGCCGGAATTCAAGGTTTCATCTGCAGCGAAAAACCCCCCTTCGCCTCGTTTGCGTCGTAGCACAAAACAATTCACGAGCCTGGAGATGCTGCAGGCGCCTCAGTTCTATTTGCTTTACATCACTTTTGTCCTGATCTCTGTGGGCGGACTTATGTTGACAGCTCAGAGCGGTCCGGTTGCATCCACGTTCAACATCAGTACGGCCGCGCTCACCGCTGCGTTGGCCACCAGCCGCCTCGCAAACGGCGCGGGGCGCATATTCTGGGGCTGGCTCTCTGATTCTATTGGACGTGAGATGGCCATGTTCATACCTTATATACTTCAAGCCTTCAGCCTGATCGCCGTGCTCACGCTGGGCCGCATCTCCGGGACGTGGTTTACCATTACGTTGTTCGCCCTCTACTTCATCTGGGGAAGCATGTTCTCGCTGTTCCCGGCGATTATCGGCGACTATTTTGGCGCCGATAACGCCACATCCAATTATGGTTTTCTCTATACCGCTAAAGGAGTCGCTTCCATTCTGGCCGGAGGGGTAGCAGGCTTCTTCTTTACCCGATTTGGGAATTGGAATGCTGTTTTCTACGGCAGCGCTGCCCTCGCCCTGATCGCTGGAGTCTTGGTTCTCGTTGTGCGTGCGATGCCGCTGCCTGCCAAGCAACAAGTGGAGACGGAGGCCGGTGTTGGCCTGGCAGAGGCTGGATAACCCCAAGAGGCATCGAACGATCGGTACTAAACATCTTATTTCCTTCTACGGCACCCCAAAAAGGGAACGGTCTGTTTCTATCTTTATCTACTAGTGGGGGGAATGCGAACATGAGCCGGAAACGTTTTTTGTGCTTGTCACAGCTGTTAGTTTCTATCGTTTTGTTTTCACTGATTGCCTGCCAATCCAAACCTCAGACGGAATCGAATGCTGCTCCTGCACCGGCGTCAGGTCCCGAATGCAAGAAGCAGCCATTTACTTATGACGATGGTCCACTCGGCCAAAAGCATTGGTGTGGAGAATGCAACGATGCCGAAACCAAAGTACCTCAGGCCCCTATCAATATCATCAGAAGCGATGCCAAGCCAGATGATTTACTGCCAACCCTTAATTTCTCAAGCTATCGAACCACGAAGCTGGTGACCACCAACGACAAGCATACGTTGAAAGTCACCTATGAGAATGCGAAGGAGAAAAGCCTTTTAAGCGTGGGTGGAAAAATGTACACGCTGGAACAATTTCACTTCCATCATCCCGGCGAAGAGGCGATTGATAACCACCGGCCGGCCATGGTCATCCATCTGGTGCATAACGAGAAAGAGTCAATCCCAGGAGGTCCAGTCGCCATCGCCATCATGGTAGAGGAAGGCAAACCGGATTCAAAGACGGCAATGCTGGTGAATAAGCTGATTGAGCATTTTCCTCCACCCGATGGACCCCAAGGGGGTGAAGCCGGCGTGGACATCAATGCGGCTGACCTTCTGCCTGCTGGCAGTTTCCCAGTCAACCACAGCTATTACCGTTACACGGGCTCGCTTACGACTCCGGGATGCGACGGGCCAGTGACATTCTACGTGCTGAAGACGCCGGTCATCTTTGCCCCGGAGCAGATTCGGCAATTTGAACGGCATTACCCGTTTCCGAACGCCCGAAACATCCAACCTGCCAAAGGCAGGGTGGTGGAGCAGACGCTCGACAAACACAAATAGATATAATCTGCTTTATGGCTACAGTCAGCCAGCTTGCTCCCGGGATCAGGGAGAAATATGAGCCGGTGATCGGGCTGGAGGTCCATGTCCAGCTACGAACGGCGACCAAGATTTTCTGCGGCTGTTCCACACAGTTTGGGGCAGAGCCGAATACCAATGTTTGTCCGGTGTGTCTTGGCCTGCCGGGTGCTCTGCCGGTACTGAACTGCAAGGCGGTGGAATTTGCAGTTCTGGCCTCGCTGGCGTTGAATTGCGAAATCCGTACGACCTCCATCTTCGCCCGTAAGAATTACTTCTATCCTGATCTGCCCAAGGGATACCAGATTTCACAATTCGACCGTCCGCTGGCGGAGCATGGCTGGATCGAGATACCCGGCGCCAATGGCGCCACCAAACGCATTGGAATCACTCGATTACATCTGGAAGAGGACGCCGGCAAGAGCATTCACGATGGCTTCCCGGATTCCGCCCGAAACACCCTGATCGACTTGAACCGCAGCGGCACGCCCCTGGCCGAGATCGTAAGTGAGCCCGAGATGCGTTCGCCCCAGGAAAGCTACGAGTACCTGACTCGTTTGAAAGAGATCATCCTGTACACCGGGGTAAGCGATTGCAACATGGAAGAAGGCTCGCTGCGTTGCGATGCCAATGTGAGCGTTCGCCCTCGCGGCCAGGAAAAGTTCGGCGCCAAGATTGAAATCAAGAATGTGAATTCTTTTCGCTTCATTCGCGATGCTTTGGAATACGAGATCGAGCGCCAGATCGAAGTCATCGAGGGTGGGGAACGAATTCAGCAAGAGACCCGGCTCTACAATTCGGCGGAAGGCAAGACTTACAGCATGAGGTCAAAGGAACAGGCCCATGACTATCGCTACTTTCCTGAGCCTGATTTGCTTCCTTTAGTGGTCGATGACCGATGGCAGGCGGAGATTCGGCAGAACCTGCCGGAACTGCCTGAAGCACGGCGGGCGCGGATGGTGGCCGAGTATGGAATCACCCCCCAAGACGCGCAGGTACTCACGGTGACCAGAAAGCTGGCGGATCAATTTGAAGAGGCCGCCAAAGCTGCCAAAAACCCCAAGCGGGTCGCCAACCTGGTCCAGGGCGAACTTCTGGGACGGCTTAAAGCGAAAGGGTTGGAAATTGAACAGTCTCCCATCTCTATGCGAGGCGTGGCCTCGTCCGCCGATCTGCTGGAAACCAAGACGATTTCGAGCAAGATCCTTAAAGACCTCTACAACAAAGCTTTTGAAAATGGCGAAGATTTTCCAGCGGTATACGAACGTGAGAAGCCTCAGCAAGTGACCGACTCTGCCGCAATCGAAAAGATTGTCGATGAAGTGATTGCCGCAAATCCCAAGCAGCTCGAACAGTACCGGGGTGGCAAGGCTACGCTGTTGGGCTTCTTTGTCGGACAGGTCATGAAGGCCTCGAAAGGCCAAGCCAGTCCCGAGATGGTG
>DASZFU010000017.1:0-14029 GCA_035939495.1 Candidatus Angelobacter sp.
GCCTCGGATCATCACGCCACCAATCAAATTCCCATATTTCTGAGCACCAATGGCCCGATCCGTGAAGCCCGTTTCATCCAGAATTCCGACGGCTCATTGGATGGCGGCGTGCACGAACTGTTCACCGTTCAAGGCAGGGACGACGCCGTAGGTTGCAACATTCCGCAGACTGATTTCACACCCCAAATCAACAACAACAACATAATCTTCCGCATTCCCATCGCTACCTTTGGAGAAGGGTTCGTGGAAAACACCACGGACGCTTCATTCGTTTCCAATCTTTTAAGTCTGGGAGGAGCGAAGGTCGGTCGCGGAATCCGGGGGCGTTTCAATACCAACGGAAACGATGGCACCATCACCAGATTCGGCTGGAAAGCACAGAACAAGTCAATGCTTTTGTTTGCCGGCGAGGCGGCCAACGTTGAACTTGGCATGACCAATGAGATCTTCAACAATGAGAAGACGGTTGCAACCGGCTGCCCCCCGAACTTTACTCCGGAAGACAACACTCATGTGATCATACCCACTGGTCCTGGGGCTGGAGATGATGCCAGCCAGATTTCCTCGAACATCGAGAACTTTGCCATCTTCATGCGCCTCAACGCCGTCCCCGATCAGTGCGATTTCCGGAGCGGCCTGGATGCCCAGGGCAACGCTAAGTGCAATCCCCTGGGTCCGTCTGCAGCAAACGGCAAAGCGATCTTCGGCACCTTGATCCCGACGGTCATCAACGGCGTGCCGCAGAAACCCAAGATCGGCATTGGCTGCGTTCTCTGCCACGCGGATACTTTCACCACCAATACCTCCAACATTGGGCCATTGAGCAATTCGCCCTTTGCTCCATTTTCCGACTATGCCATACACCACATGGGCTCTAACCTTGCCGATGGCGTAAACCAGGGTCTGGCAGGTCCGGACGAGTTCCGTACTGCGCCGCTCTGGGGCGTTGGCCAGAGACTCTTCTTCACGCACGACGGGCACGACAACAACATTATCCAGGCCGTCCTGGACCATGAGTCGATCGGCAACGTATGCACCACGGTCAACAGCGTTTCGGAAACGGTCACTATCAATGGCCAAACCAAGAACATCCCTTCCAAGCACACACAGACTTGCGGTTCGGAAGCGAACGCCGTGATTGAGAAGTTCAGGACGCTCACGATTTCACAAAAGCAAGACCTGATTAATTTCCTTCGCTCTCTGTAGAGAATGGAGGCTTTCCGGGCCGGCACCGCCGGCCCGGATTTATTGATTTATACCGTCGTAAGAAGACCACGGAAATTCGCGGCGAATCCATCGCGGAGAACGCTGGCAAAATCCTCAAGCTAGCTCTGCTCATTCTGCTTAAGCTTCTCGCAGGCCATCTGAAACGATAGCGGCGGCGCTTCGGGGAACTCGTTGAACTGTCCCTTCCATCCGTGGCATTCGCTACTGCCTAATTTTTTCAAGACCTGTTCACGCAAGCCGGCTGCCTGGGTTCGCGCAGCGTTCGTACCAGTCGAGCCGAGATCGCTCTGGATGGATTGAAGCTGGCCATCAACGCCGTGATTACCGAAGCTTGAAGCGACCAGCAGCCAAGTATAGGCTTCAGCCGGATCACGTTTCACGCCCATGCCTTTTAGCAATAACGTGGCTAGTTTCTGCTGAGCAAAAGGATTACCGGCCTCGGCAGCAATTCGATACCATTTGGCCGCCTCTCCCAAATCAATGGCCGTTCCCTGGCCTTCATCGTTGAGCAAGCCGAGATAGAAGGCCGAACCGGGATCTCCGGAGTCGGCGCCCATGCGCAGCCACTTTTTAGCGGCGGATACATCTCGTGAAACTCCGATTCCCACAAAATAGATGCGGCCTAAAGCCAGTTGGGCAATCCAATCTCCCTGGTTGGCCGCTTTCTCATACCATGAAATTGCTTCACGGATGTCCTGGGCTGTCAGATTGCCTCTCTCATAAAGAGTGCCCAGGGCGGTTTGCGCCGGCACATATTTTTGTCCGGCTGCAGAGCGGAACAAGCTGATCGCGTCATCTCGGTCTTGCAGCGAAGGGCTCACTGTCAGCAAGAATCCCATGGCCCGGCGATATTGCTCCTCAGGCCCCGAAGTCTGCGCGGAGGCAGCCTGCGCAGCAAGGCACAGTAAAAAAATTATCCATGCAACGATTTTTGTCATTTGTAAATCTTCCTTGCCCGCCAAGCCGCTCAATTTCAAAAACAATGGATCGAATACTTTATTTCCGGCGTGGCATTGGCTTCAAGTTTCGACTATTTTGTTCAACCGGAATGAAACGTTTGAAAGTCGGTTTGCACTACTCCAATTGAAGGACCACCGCCAGCCGGGCACCCCGTACCGCGTCAACTTAACTGCGCTGGGTGCACATTGCCCCGTCGGTAAACCTGCGGCTGTTCCTCAATTAACACTTACTTTAACTCTACGGAGAAGGACAACAAAAATGAAAATGTATCGTTGTGGACTCAAATGTCTTATCGGAGCACTCTGCTCGCTCTTGCTCCCAATCGCTGCCCATGCCAACAATGCAGTCGTGGATTGCTCTGGCGCCACTCCTGGCGCATTTACCACCATCACCGCAGCCTTGGCCACGCTGCCCAAGACCGGCCCGAACTTTATCTCGGTCTCGGGCGGTCCCTGCACAGACAACGTTGTGGTTCGCGGGTTCAGCGACCTCTTCATCACATCGTCCGGCCCCTCGGTGACGATTAATCCTGCTGATCCCAACCGCAGGCTTCTGAATATTTTTGAGTCTCGGAACGTGGTTGTCGAAGGTCCATTTGTCTTCAACGGCGGTTTGGGCATTGTGGCGAACCGGAACTCCACCGCGCAGTTCGACAGCATCACCATCCAGAACAGCACGCTTCAGGGATTACGGTCGATCGACTCCATCGTTGACATCTCCAACAGCACGATCAGCAACAGCACACGCTCGGGAATCGCTTCCACCGGAGGCAGCATGAGCGTGGATGGCGGAGTTACTGTCACCGGCGGCGCAGCCAGCGGTATCGTCATGCTCACCGGTCATCTTACCCTGATTGGCGGCGATGGCACTCCCGGCACGGAGAACGTCATCAGCAACAACGCGGCTGTAGGCTTGGTTCTGAGCAGCACGGCAGAGGCCGATATCAGCGGCGACAACCGCATCGACAACAACAAGCTCACTGGCGTGCAGGCCCTCCATACCAGCTCGCTCTTTATGTCGGGCGGCGAGATTCTCAATAATGTCGGCGTTGGCGTGCACGTCGGAGAAACCAGCCACGGTGAGTTCGACACCGTAAAAATCAACGGCAACGGATCTGGAATCAATTCCAGCAACCTGGAATTGGGTTCGGGCGAAGCCGGTGGCATGGAGGTCGTCGAGAATTCCGATCTCTTCATCGACGGCGCCATGGACGTTTCCGGCAACAGCAGCAACGGCATCTTCGCCGATGAAAGCTCGGTCCTCTCCAGCCTGGGCGGCAACACCGTCAACAACAATGGTGGCGACGGATTCCTGATTGAAGACCTCGCCATTGCCCACTTCTTCGGCAAAGACACAGCCACAGGCAACGGCAGCTTCTCGCTGCAATGCGACGACACGTCATTGGTTGAAGGCGATACCTCTGGATTCGCTCACGTCCACTGCGGACGAATCCGCGCTCGCGGCCATAGAACAGGAAACCATCGCGGACACTAACTAGCCAAGAAGCCAGGAGTCAGCCCCGCGACCTGCTTCGCGGGATTGATAAACTGTGACTCGGCGGGGATTGCCAAAATCTTCGTAATTGCCAAAATTCAAGAGGCAGCAGACCATGTTGTTCGGGAGACAGAAAACCCACCCTTCACGTTCCTTGTGAAGGGTGGGTTTAAACTAGCTTTGTACGCAATTCCGCCCAGCATCTTTGGCGCGATACAGAGCTTTATCTGCAGCCCGCACAACCTGGTCAAAAGAAAAATTGCGCGTATTGTGGCAAGCCACGCCGATACTTACGGTTACCTGGAGCTTTTTCTTGTTTCCATGCTTGGCCTTGCTTCTCTTCGTTAAGTTGTTCTTGCGTCGGTCATTGCCACGGACGGTGAAATCAGTGTCGGCAATTCGCTGCCGCAGATCATCCAGATGGGTTAAGCACTGCTTCGCCGACTTGGAAACAAAGATAACAGCAAATTCTTCACCGCCGTAACGGAACACCTGTCCGCCACCCGAAACTTCGCCCAGACAGTTGGCCACCATGCGCAACACCTGATCGCCGCATTCATGCCCATGCGTGTCGTTGAACTTTTTGAAATGGTCCACATCCACTACAGCCACCGAGTAGTTATCGCTAAGTTTTAAGGCAGCTTCGTTGAATGCACGCCGGCCAGGGAGACCGGTCAACTCATCCAGAAACGCCAGGTGGTACGACATTTCAATCAGGGAAGCCACGAGGATCAAGCCCGCGGTAGTGAAGTAGAGGCCAGGAGCGCGTCCTTGAGAGGCGGCATTCAACGCCAGGAATGCCGTAACCAGCGCCCAGAAGAAGCCGCCTTCCAAAGGCTTGGGCCGCCAGATGAATCGCACCACCAGCACCGCCATAGAGAGGATGAAAACAATCAGCGCTGGCTGGGAAATATGAAGACGGTTCAAAAGCTTCCATTGAAAGAATGGCCGCTGCAATAGGGCAGCAATATCCGACAGTTCAGGACGGCACAGCAATGCAACCACGACCAGTTGCATGCCGATCAATGCCATGCATAAACCACCCGTAAGGCTCGCAATACCTTTTTCCTGCATGGCCGAAAAAAGCGCCAGGTTCATGGGCAGCAACAAGGCAATGGCGGCAAGAATCGTGGATGCTGCGCCAGGATTTTCGGATTGCTGGAACACATAAAAAAGAATTGCAGCGTAGACGATAGCCAGAGCCACCATGGCCAGAAGCACACGGCTCCGATTAAAGCGCCAGCTCAACAACGCGCCAATGGCAAACACCGCATAGGGCAGCCACAGAAATACCTGGGATGCCGAAGGCGGCAACACAGGAAAGCGCGTCAGTGCCACGGCAGAGGCCAGCAACAATCCGCCGGGCATCATAAATGAGTAGACAAGCTTCAGGCTTTTTGAATTCATCTTTGCTTCGCGTGGCGCTAACTAGCCAGGGGCTTCGCCCCTGATACCCCCAAGGGAGTCAGGAGACAGAAGTCAGGAGACGTAAGGGCCGTCGCTAACGAGAACAAAATTCACGTTTCGACGGGCATAACGGCCTAAACGTGGCGCCTTTTTCGTTCCACTTTTTTAACCTGTCTGAGCACGATTCAACAGGTCACCCCGGTTCATGCCCCAATTCCATTGCCAGAACTGCCATGATTGCCACTTCGGCGCAACCTCAGTGCAGGCAATAATTGCCAAAATTGGATTGGCAATATTCGTTTGCATGAACGGTGGGGCAAGTTCAATTATGGCAATTATGGCATTTATTGCCTGCACTGAGGTTGCGCCGAAGTGGCAATTTTGGCAATCCTGAGTTCCGTTCTATTATGGAGCACTTTAAAAAAGGAGCTTCTTGTGGCCCGTCTGCCTTATTTGGATCGAGCATCGCTTCCCCCCGAGGTCGCCGCTTTGTGGGACCGTCGTCCGCTCAACTTGTATCGAATCATCGCCCACGCTCGAACTGCCGCGCCCGGATTCCTGGCATTAGGACGCGCACTACTCACCGAATCGGAACTTGACCCCAAATTGCGAGAGCTGGTCATCTTGCGCGTCGGCGCAATCAGCCGGGCAACTTATGAGATCCATCAGCACAAGAGGCTCGCAACGTCCGTGGGCCTCTCAGACGATGAGATCGCCGCGGCGCTCCGGGAACGCTCCGATGATTGCCTGCCGGAATTCAGCCAACTGGTATTGAAATTCACCGATTCCGTAGTCTGGGAAGTGAAGGCCCCCGAACCGCTTTATGCTGACGTTACCCGCCAGTTAAGCGAACGCCAGATGGCCGAACTGCTGCTCACTATCGGCTTCTACATGCTGGTAAGCCGGTTTCTTGAAAACACCGAAGTGGAGATTGAGGAATTGCCAAAAGTGCCATAACTGCTCAGAATTGCCAAAATTTGTACTTTCTAAGATACGCAGACTTATATTCGGTCCAACGACTCCGGGCGGCTTGACTTCCCGTGTTTTTGGTCAAACTGCCACTACACTTTGCTACGGGCTGAGTCAAACTGTGGTCTCAGTAATCCCTCCTCAGGAATTGAGACATTGAGACAAGCCGCGATTTTATTGGGCTTCCAGTCGGCTCGGCCCGGTTTGATTTGGTGATTTTTCTTGATCCTGAGCGGCATTCCCATCGCCACTGATCAGACTCCCGCTACGGCCTCCTGAGCACCTCGACGAATTGAGACAAGGGGTGATTTTACTGCCTCAGATTGGCATGGCTGGATCGGGCTTTGGTCGGCTACGATTCTGCTCTTTGGCGAAAATGCCGCTACAAGCGCCAAGCCAATTTCAGTCCAGAATTTAGACAAATGTTGGTTTTTTGTTGGTTTAAAGTTAACAATAGCCGGGGGGGGGTATCTCACCCTATGAGATCGCACCTTTGGTTAGAGCTACGCCCCTCGAATAATAGCCACGAAAGTTAACGTCCTCGCGAATGACGCCGGTTTCTTTTTAGGATCCTTCGCTTCGCTCAGGATTTCGGCAGGAGGCTCCCGCTCCGCTCACGCCTCCAAACGCCTCAAGTTAACGTCCTCGCGAATGACGCAGAAGCCTCAGGTTCGATCCAGAGCCGGATCCCTTCGCTCACATTCAGGATTTCGCCCATATGAGCAAGACGGCTCAAGTTTACGCACTCGCGGATGCCGGTACAAATCCCGCAGTGGTAACTAAGCGAATAATATACGAACATTTGTTTGGCGTCAAGCACTTTTTTCTAATTCTTTTTAATGCAGCTAATGCACATTCCTCCAGCGCTCGAGGACTTTGTCAATCGGGTCGCGGACCTCACGTCTTGCCGAAGCCCGGTCCCAGCCGCGCATGAGCAATTCATCGTATTTGGTATGCCGGTGCCGGATGTGGGCTACGGCGGCAGCGCACAGCGCTTCTTCCGACAAGTTTCGTCCCGCCTCGCTACGCCCCACGCGGCCGCTGCCACGGACACTGGTGTGACGCGCGATGGATTCAGCTTCTTTCCCGGGACAGCCCGGGAACATCTCCATCAACTTGGCCCGCATGGACTGGGCTAGTTCCACATCCTGATCGGCCCGGCGCAGGGCATCGCGCTCCCGCCGAGCTTGCCGTAACGCCTCATCGGCGAGGCATTCTTCCTGAGCTTGCTCCAAGGCTTGCTCTTCCACCAGTAACCCCTGGCGCTCGTAACGTCTACGAGCCCGGCTGAACTTAACGATCACTGCCCACAACTTGCTGTGTTTCTTGGCCCGGCGTGTGAGCGCGGCATCCCCCGATGGCAGCCAGACCAGATGGTCAAGATCAGCGCATTCCATGCACAACGGCGCGCCTTTTTCCATGCTCAGCAAGCTTCCTTTCCATAGTTCGCGGTGGCATTCCGAGCATTCTGAATCGCGAACGATGGAAAAGACGACAAGGTCTTTTGACGCCGGGCTGGGCTGGTCAATGGCGCTATTTCTTGACTGCTGCATTTTGGGGAAGCTCCATGCAGGTATGATTTGATTGTAATCTTAAGCGCACTCAATCGCACTGCGACCCTTGTAGCAGCGGCTATCTATAACTGTGCTTTACTGGCGACGCAATAGGAAATTGAGTTGAACCAGGACACACTGACAGATCGCAGGATCGGGATGTGGTCGGCCATTAGCGTGGCTGTGCTGGGCGGTATCTATGTCTGTGTCGGCGGTATGGGCGTTCTCATGCGACCGCCGGGACTTGCACCACTAGCCCAAGTGGATCCTTATCTTGCGATCCTGGAGTTTTTGATCATCTTGTCGGCTGTGGCGCTGGTTGCGATGATGGCGGCCATATATAGGTATGCGCCGGCAGAGACGAAAGCTTGCAGTTTGATCGCGCTTGCTTTCATGATCGCATTTGCAGTTCTTACTTGCAGCACACACTTTGCTAGCTTAACGGTTGGGCGCCAGATGGCTCCCGCAACTGTGCCCCAAGTCTTCAAGCAGCTTTCGATGGTTACGTGGCCTACGATCGCGTTGGCATTGGATTTGTTGGCTTGGGATTTCTTTCTCGGTCTTTCGTTGCTGTTTGCCGCGCCGGTGTTTCGAGGCACGATACGCATCGTTATGTATGTCAATGCCGTGCTCTGTCTCGCCGGTACAGTTGCTCCGCTCTCCGGACAGATGTGGTTGCAGCTTTCGGCCATCGCTGGGTACGCGTTTGTGCTGCCTGTAAACTGCATCTTGTTGGCGCGGCTGTTTGCCCGGCAGCATTTGCAAAACCATCCCGCTTAGCGTTAGGGACGTGAAGGAGAACCAAACCCATTTACAGCGGATTTAAGGAGGGAACACGGAGTGATTCTCCGAGCACCCGGTGCCCGCTCACATAAATTACGAGCCTGATTGCTGCGAGGACACAAGCAGGTTCGTCTTATCGGCAGAACCCTTCGATGATCCGAGCCAATAGTTGACGACCTGGGTAAATGCCGCACCTAAGGCTCCAAGCAATGTAAACAAGACATTTTTTATCTCACCGAGTTTGTCCCAATCTCTCCTCAGCAACAGAACGCCGAGCAAAGTGAAGAATCCGAGCAGGATAATTCCTGAGATGATGGGGATCACCCATCGATATGCGGCAATTGGATTCCTTGAAACCTTGCCAGAGGAGGTTCCAGAAATATCAGGAGTTGCTACATTCGTAGATGTTGACGATGTTGACGATTTCGCATCGCCGGATTGGGTGGTATTGAGTTCTTGGTTTGTCATCTAATGCACTCCTTTGTGTGACTTGCGTCACTGGTCGATTCTGAATTACTTGTGGATTAGGGCGTTTAACTTATCCAAGTCAAATGTGAATCCGAAGTTGCCCTGGACGTGAGCTTCCTTAATAAGTTCTGTTGAATTTGCGTAGGTGACGGAAATCGGAAAACTCATACCCGCAGCGATGGGAATCTCCAATTTGCCGCCGACGACCGCAATGTCCGCCTTTTTCTTCGCCATTCCGCTGTTTTCTGGCAGGCGCTCATAGCGGCCACTGAAGGAAAATGTAATCGGGCTGCGATCAGCCATATCCGAAAGAAAAGGACTTCGACCGAGCTTCTGCATCACTTCCAGAGCAGCGCTTGCACCCCGAAAGGTTTCCTGGTTTTTTGAGGCATCGGGATGGTGATAAAACGAGCCACTTAGGTTCGCGGTGAGCTGTAAGAGTTTCGAGGGTTGCTTTTCAAGCAGGAGTTTAACTACAGAATAGTTCGATCCGGTAGTGGGTTGTTGCTGGTTGTATTCGAGCGTAAGGGACATCTGTTTTTGAAGATCGGTGAGCATTTGATCAAAGTCTTGATTTGCAGGCAAGCGCGCCGCTACAGCACGACCATAAGCTTCTATGGCTGATTCAAGATCGTCTTTGTCTTTTTCCTGGATATTGATTTCTCCGACATGCTGGAAAAATGTGTTCAAGATGATGTCCGAAATGGCCTTTTTCCTGTCGTCGTCCGTTGCACTTGGGCTGATGCCTTGAATAGCTGTCCGAGCACTGTTTAACATTACCGTTGTCACAGGGCTGAGCGTATTCACGACCGCAAGGATCTTGGCCTGGTCATTGGCTAAGTTCTGCATTGTGGTCTTTAGTGGAGAATTGAGGAACTTATCCAGTGCATTTTTCGACCTGCCTGAGTGGTCACCCAGGAGGCGTAAATCCGCCGACCATTGGGTCAATTGCTTGCGACTGGCATTTGCGAGAGGGTTGGCCTGATCGGTCAAATTGAAGCTTGCTGATAATGCCAAGCGTCCATAGGTATCCCCATAATTGCTATAGGTTTCAGCAGTGTCAGACCGTCCAATTGCAGCGATCAACATGTAGGGTGAGCTGGATAGGGTGAGCGTATTTCCAGTGATGTTCTGTGTGATCGCTCCATGTTGCAATCCAAAGCCAAGAAGATTGGGTATTCCAGGTCGGTCCACGGTATTGAGTGAACCGCTACTACTGAACGGCGCCCCTGCCTGCTTGTCGGTGCGCGAAGTCTCCACTTCCGTAGCGACGACCGCCTTGGCTTTTTGTGCCGTTAGAAAGGCTGCCAGGAGACTTCCGAAACTGGGATCTTTAGAACGGCCTTCTTTTTGCGCGTTCACTATGGCCGTGGCTTGATCATCTGCGAGAGACTTGATCTCATTTCGCAATTTACCCATCTGATCAGAACTGAGACGGAGTGCCTGCTGGAGGCTGATTTGATCTTGAGCGGATGCTATCAGTCTTCCTACAAACAAAGTTAAGGCTGCCAGGATTAATAATCTCTTGATTTGCATACCGTATCTCCTTATGCAACGGCAAATGTGAGCGTGGTATTCCACGTGGTAGGTGGGTCAGACCTAAGAATTGTGTCTGCAGCGAAAACACCGCCGCCGTTTGATCCCGTAACCGAGACGTCGTATTTGGCATCATTGGGTGCGGAGTCGGGAAAGTGAAAGAAGATAACCACAAAATGGTTAGCGCCGGTGGATTTGGTCGCTGTAAATCTGTACTTAAGAGGCGCCGTTCCAATCGGATTGAGCGTGCCTCCATCCAGCGAAGCAACCGCGAATTCTCCGACTTTGGTGGCAACAACTGTGATGGTGACTACTTCATCGTTGTCAACGGTGTAGCTGGTTGGCGTATTTTGAATCATCTGGTTTCCTTTCATGAGGTCAAAGCATTACCAGATGCACAGAAAGGCTGCTGCGATCGGTATTGCCTCGCCAAATGTCTGTCTCGTGACTAAAAACGGGCGAGTTGGGAAAATTCCTTTTTGAAACTTGTTTCAAGATGTTTTTGGTGGTGAAGCAGAAAAAAGATGCGGAGCGCGGAAAAGCCCTTCGTCAACGATAAGAGCGGGAGATTTAAAAAAGCTTGCGAAAAAATGGCCTTCAAGAGTTGGTTTATGAGGGTATGAATTTTCTCGTGCTTTAAAGCACTCGAAAATTAATCGGGCTTTCAGCTCTTACGCTCTCGGTTTTTCCACAAAAAAGAAGTTTTTCGCAACTCTAAAAACAGAGTAGCCCTCCCATCTACCTTCGCTGCCACGCACGTAGGGCTTCGGGATGACGGTCATTTTCAAGGATAGTTTTCTTGAGCCACACTTCCAGTTTGAACTGGTCTAACGCTCGCTTGCTCGCCAAAAGCGTTCCACTGTTTAAAATCTCTAAGTATCTTCCCCTCAATCCAAATAATGTATAAAATCCAGCCAGTCTCCCTTTATGAATTATGAGTCCATGTCAATTGACGAACTGTTGCAGGAGTGCGCCAAAAGCTCGCAGTCCGGTGCATGGGCCGAATTTATCCGTCGCTTCCATAGACTGATTGCCAGCGTCGTCATCCGTTGCTGCCGTGAATGGTCACAGCGATCGCCTGAACTCGTCGAGGATTTGATTCAAGAAACATATCTAAAACTTTGTGCAAATAATCATTCGATACTGGCTAATTTCCGCTCGGAACACCCAAACTCATTTTTGGGATATCTCAAAGTGGTAACTGCTAACCTTGCTTGTGATCGGTTGCGCTCCCTTGTCCCGAAAAATGAACAAACCGTGCCGCTCGACGACGCGAATAACCAGGCGCAAACCGGGACTGGACAAGTAGAAAAGATGGAGGATCAGGCTTTTTTTAAAAAAGTTGACGGGATACTACTGGCTCGTGGTTCTGGCTCTCTAGAGCAAAAAGAAAGAGCCATTTTCTGGCTTTGGTACCAGCAGGGGTTCACTGCAAAGGAGATAGCTTCGCTGCCCGGTATCGACCTGACACCCAAAGGGGTTGAAAGTGTAATCTATCGGATAACAAAGCTTATAAAGAGAATTCTCATAGAGGACCGGGGCGAGAACCGAGGAAAAGGATTCCCGGCCCCATAACCGTTTGATTGATGGAGGACCGTTGGAGAACGGACACCTTAGCATAGAGCAGATTGAGGATTTGAGCCTGAGCGACGAACCGGCTACTGGAGAGCCACCAGGAGCCTGGTCCCATATTGGGCGCTGTGAAGAGTGCAGGAGCTTGGTTGAAGAATACCGATTGGTTCATGCAAGATTCACAGAGCTGGTTTCACGCAAACCGCCAGCACGGGCACCTATGAACTGTCCCGACGAAAATATTTGGTTTGATGTTGCCGGAGGAAGGCTATCGCCAGCAGAGAGTCTAACCTACATCCAACATGCGGCTACCTGTGCATCCTGCGCCCAAAAACTGCGGACTGCCAATCGAATTTTTGAAGATGAGCTTTCTGCTGCTGAAGAATCGACAATCAATTCCCTGCCCAGCAGCAACCCGGATCGGCAAAGAGAACTAGCCGAGATGCTGGGAAAAGTTTCAAAAGCCCAAGAAGACAAAAAGGGACTAGAAGTAAAACAAACTTTGCGAATCCCTTGGCGCCGGTTGCTTTTGTATGCCATACCAGCCACGGCTTGTGTAATCGTTGGGTTGCTGGTGTCAAACTCTATCTATGTAAAAGGCCAGGTGCAGGAAGTGCAGGCCTTTGTCGATTCCGAATATGGTAAAGGCAGACCAGGCGATTACCGCCTTGCAGGAATGCCCTACCAACGAAATCGAGGTGAACGTGGGCCAGCGAATCTATTGCCTTTTATCGAAATACCCAAATCTGTAATAAGAACGAAGCCCCTTTTAGCAGGGGAGGCAGCATTTTTGAACGGCGAACCTCGTTCGGCTAAAGAAATCCTGGAGCGGGCTTGCCGGTCGTGCGATACATCCGCCATGACTCTGAATGATTTGGCCGTGGCTACCGCGATGGAAGCGGACACGACCCGCTCCCAGGCCGATTATGAGAAAGCATTGGCGCTGTTGGACGAAGCGCTCAAACAGCGACCGGACGATGCAGCTATCTACTTCAATCGCGCACGGATCTTCGAACGGCTCAAGCGTTCCGAAGATGCTCGTAAAGCCCTTGAACAATTTCGGCGTTTTGAGCGGGATCCAGGATGGCTTGCAGAAGCCGAAAGGATGCTGCCTTCCTCATGAGGCGCTGGTTCGGGAAAGCTTCAATTTGGATGGTCTTCCTGGCTCTGGTGCTAGCGGCCTGCTTCGGCTATTTACATTTCATTTTCCAAGAGTCACCCGAGCAACAGCTTTCAGCCGTGGAAAAGCAGATCAACGAGCATTATCGAAAATATCGTGCTTTTCAGTATCGCTGGTCCGGGGCTCCTTACGCGCCTATGCGCGGACCCTTAACTACTGACGACCAAAATACAGCCCAGAAAACACTAAAAATAACTCTCGGTGATCTTGACCGCGCTGAACACTCTCTAGGTCCTAGTGTTCGATCTATAAAACTACGCGGAAGAATCGAGCTGCTGTCGGGAGATTACGACCACGCAGTACAGCATTATCTCCAGGCAATCCAGCAGGCTCCAATCGACTCGAACCTGCAACTGGAACTGGGGATCGGGTTTGCCTTACAGGCACAAAGGGACGACCGCGCGCTTGACTACGAACATTCCATGGAAGCCATGCTCGAAGCAGCACGGCAAAGCCAAGCGCCGGAAGCTCTTTTCGATATCGCCCTTTTATTCACTGAGTTCCCACTTCCTGGCAAGGCAATCGACTGCTGGCAGAAGATGTTGTCGCTAGAAACTTCCGAAGGGTGGACGCGTGAGGCCCAGAAACAACTTTCAATCCTGAAACAAATGCAGGATGTACGACAGAGGCATATCCAAGAACTGACTGCATCGGCTGAGTCGTATCTCGCCCATGCCACCCCAGCAGACGCCGCTCTGGAGTTGGTCGTTGACGAGGCAATTGAGAATTGGCTCCCATTGGCTGCTAGCTCCGGCCCGAACCGCGCAGCACTGGAGCATCTGGCCGCCGCTCTGAAGACCGCTCGTCAAGACCAATGGCTTTCTGACATGTTAAAGGCACCGAGCTCGCCCGATAACTCTGCTGCGTTGAAGCTGTTGGG
>DASZFU010000018.1:0-24208 GCA_035939495.1 Candidatus Angelobacter sp.
GGCTTAAGGTTGGTTTCCGAGTAGGGCTGAGCCACAGGAATATTGATGGAAGCCAGGAAATCCGACATCGGTGGATAAGCCGCCGCATCGGACCCGGTGACCTTAAATCCGCGCTGCTTCAGCAGTCCAGCGAGCGAAGCCATCGCAGTTCCGCAAACACCGATCAGGTGAATATGTTGCTGATCACTCACAATTCCAGAGTATCAGAGGGGGAAGATCGCTTCTAGCTGCTGAGTAATTTAAACGCTTTTCTCACCGTCAAAAGCCAGTCTTTGCTTGCTTGTTCCATGCGACAGCTTAACCCGTATATTTCATTAAGACGTGGCCGAGTTCCCATCAAGGGAATCATGGAAGATGTGTGTAGACCGAAGGAAGCTTTCATAGTATATATAGGCTTTCCAATCCCAATGTCCATCACTAAACAAGAACCGCGCTATGAAGTTTTTATCAGTTACCGCCGGAATACTTCTGATGAACTTGCGCTGTTGTTGCAACGCGAATTGCAGAGGAAAGGTCTACATGTCTTCTTGGACCGCGATCTGACGCGGGGGGTCTTTGATGACAACTTATTTAACCGCATCGCCGAAGCACCGACTTTTCTCGTGATTGTGACCCCCAACTCCCTGGACCGTTGCAGCGATGAAGAAGACTGGGTGCGCAAAGAAATCGTCCACGCAATCAGCACCCAGCGCAACATCATTCCGTTGCAAGATGGTTTTCAATTCACGGCGGAGATGAATAGGAAACTGGATCCATCCGTCCGCGAACTTTCCCGTTATCAGGCGGTGGAGTATTCGCGTGCCTATTTTGACAGCATGATTGAACGCATTGTGCAAATCATTGAAGAGGATAAAGCCGAACGTGCAGCAGCCCAGGAAGCTCAAGATGCAGCCCGGAAAGCTGAATTTGCAAGAGAGACACGGCTAATCATGGAACGGGCTGAAGCAGAACGAAAAGAGCGGCAAGGATTGGATGACGAGCGGCGGGCAGAAACAGCGAAGCAGGAAGCTCAAAGGCTCACTGAGCAAAGACAACCGATTCCTCCAAACATGGGCTCGTTAGGAGCAAACTGGAAACTGACAGTGGGTGCCGTTATTGTAGCAACGATTGGAATTGCAGTATTTGGTTGGTCGTTAAGTTTCCCCAGCAACCCCCAAGTGGAACCTGGTCCCGGATCACTAAGGCCCCTAAACACAGGTACCGAAGAAACGGTCGACATCCGTCGCCTAGACGGCCAGAAGTATAATTTTTCCAGCTCAATGTCCCCTTCATCAGCTCGTCGTAACTCTGCAGTCATAGAAGCCTTAAAGCATGTTCGTCCTTTGGAAGCCAGCGATGAGGCAAGAAGGTGATCCGCGATTACACTGTCTCGACATTTACTCAATTACCAATTCACCAATCCATTGGTCTCGGCAAGAAGCTAGAGCTAAAAGCTTGTTTCCGTCGCCGCTTCTAACACATTTATTTCCGCGCCCTCTTCAGTTGCTACTAACTCAGTCTCTATGCCAATCGGAAGCGTGATGTTGCTGCTGGGAACATGGCCGGACTTTAAGCCAAAAACAATCGGAACATCAGAATTTATTCCCCGCAATGTGCGAAGAATGACCTGCTGCAAGGTGTAATCCTGGCCTCCGGGCTGAATGCACTCCACCATCTCGCCGAAGATGATGCCTCGCACGCGGGCCAGCTTCCCTGCCAGCCGCAATTGAGTCATCATGCGATCAATCTGGTAAGGCTTGGCTGCGATGTCTTCGAGAAAAAGCAAAGTGTCGTCCGTCTGGATCTCATAAGCCGTGCCCAAGGAAGCTACCAATATGGAGAGACATCCTCCATAAAGACGACCGCGCGCCCTGCCTGGCTGCAATACCTCAACCCCGGTCGTCGGCACGCTCCATGTGCTGGCGCCCTGGACTGCGTTGTTCCAGCTTGTCAGCTCAACTCCGTTGGGCGATCCGAAATCTTTGGTGACCATCGGGCCGTGAAAAGTCACGAGACCTGTGCGATCGTGAACGGCGGTCAGCAACGACGTATTGTCGCTGTACCCAATGAGGATCTTAGGATGGTGCGCGAACTTCTCGAAGAGAATCCGTTCCAGCAGGTAATTACTTCCATAGCCGCCGCGAGCACACATCATCGCCCGGATATCCTTCCGGGCCAACATCTCTTCGATCTCGCGCAGGCGACGTTCCACGCTACCGGCGAAGTAAAGGTCGCGGTCCAAAATATCAGGTGAATATATGGGCTCGTATCCCAGTTGCCGCAGGCAAGCAACTCCCGCTTCCAACAGGTCTCGTTTCAAATTGCTGGCGGGAGCGATGATGCCGACTTTGTCGCCGGGACGAAGCGCCGGAGGCCGAATGATGCTCACGCCAGAAACTCGCCTCGACAGATGAGTTGGGCCGGGCCGCGCAGAAAGACATTGCCTTCAGTCCAGCGCACGGCCTGGGTTCCACCCGGAGCACGAACCTGGAGCGGAGAATGGGCATGGCCGCGCGCAATCGAGGCAACCGCAGAAGCGCAGGAGCCAGTGCCGGAAGATTGGGTCTCGCCCACGCCCCGCTCATAGAACCGCACTTCGATTTCGTTGCCGCCGCGCACGCGCACAAACTCCACGTTGACGCCCTGGCTGAAATGCGGATGGCGGCCGATATCCATCCCGTGTTGTTGCCAGTGGGAGGGAAATTCCTTCACGAAGATCACGTAATGAGGATTACCCATGGAGACCGGTGTTCCACGAAATTCGCCGGAAGCGACTTTGATGGAAAAATCATCTCCAACCTGCGGTCTTCCCATATTCATTTCAAACTCGAAGCAATTCTGATTACGGGCCAGGAGATCGCACTGCTTGATGCCAGCGCCGGTGCGGACGGTAAGCCTTCCGTGGCCGCCCCGCTCAACTACATAAGCTGCCACACACCGCGTGCCGTTGCCGGAGATTTCAGCCTCGGTTCCATCGGCGTTGATCAGGCGGGCGTGAACATCGGCATCCTGCGCCGGGAAGAGAAACTCCACCCCATCAGCCCCGACTCCGTTATGGCGGTCGCAGATGCGCCGCGTGAATTCAGATAGATCGGCAGGCGCGCAAGAGCCGTCAACAATAAGAAAATCGTTGCCGCAAGCCGATGCTTTGGTAAAAGAGATTTCCATGTTTCACTCGTGCTCGAAACCGCGAACACATTCACAGTCCCGCAGGTCGCCGGATTGCCGGAAGCGTCCCATCAATAGTGTGTGCAGGCTGCGCGTGCCATCCACAGGGAAAGTGATTCGTTCTTTGCCGTTGAACTTTGTTATTCGCATCCCCTCGGTTGCCACTTGGGCAGATTCCAAAACATCTTTGATTTTGGCTGTAATCTCATCGACCGGCTTATCGGTCACAATGCTGTAATACATGAGCGCCGGTTTAAGATTCAACCATGTTTCTATCCAACCCAGGACTTGCAGCGCCAGCAAAATCAATATGGTGGCAAAGACCGCGGGGAGATAAAGACCTCCGCCGGCAGCCATGCCGATCGAGGCGACCACAAACAAGGTGGCTGCGGTTGTCAGGCCGCTTATGCCGCCTTTGGAGTGGAGAATCGATCCGGCGCCGATAAACCCGATTCCCGGAATAATCTGTGCAGCAATGCGCGTATGGTCGCCGGTGAACTCGCCTGCCAACTCAGCCGACAGGATAGTGAACATCGCTGCGCCAAAGCAGATAAACATATTGGTGCGCAGACCCGCCGGACGGTGCTTGAGTTCACGCTCCAGACCGATGATCCCGCCCAGAAAGGCAGAGAGCATTAAGCGCAGAACCGTCTTGGAGAGCAAGTTCGCGAGCAACACATGAGACAAATTGGATGGTGGTGTCATAGTCAAAACCGCCGGTTTCAGAGCAATCTTAGTGCATGGAGCGATAGATCGTTGCTTGAGAGTAGCCCGGAGTCTCTACTATGGCAACAGTTTGAAGTCCTTGGGGCACGGCTCGAACCGCATAGCTAAGCTCGTCTCCCTGGAATACGACCAGATAATCCGCCGCCCGCGCGGGAGCGCTGAGACCAGTCGTCCATTCAGGATGGTTTCCTTCCTGCAGCACTCTGCGCAAATGAATTCCGGCGTTTTGGAGAGCGCCACCATGCGCCCCACAGTTCATCATCAAGGTCGCTCCGGGCGGCAACTTCTGCAATTCCAAAGCAAGATGTTGCTCGAACATCATGCGACCGCTGCCGTTGGCCTGAGCTTCCCTTAAACAAATCGGTCCCTTCTGCCAAACCATATAGTAGCTGGCTACCGCCATAAGCAGGATCATGACTCCTGGGATTCGCATGGGCATGATCTTAGCGAGAAACTCGAAGGCCAATGCGCCAAAGACAGCAACTGCCGGCAGCATCTGCAAACCATAGCGCACGTTGTAGTAACTATGTGGCCACCATTGCGGAATATAAATAGGAACACTGGCCCAGGCAATGCTCAACGTATAGAAGAGAACCGGAACCCAAAGCAACAATGCAGGCCAATGACGGCGCGAAAAACATAAGGCCGCCAGCGCAGTCACAAACGCGATGTTCAACAATGCATATTCGAGGCCACCCTCGCTGAGATTCAGCCGCGCGGCCTTCAGAAAGTAGATGGCTGCTGTTCGTGGATGGTCCTTCCCAGGATAGACCGGCATAGAACTGGCGCTCACGATGGCCCGGGTCGAATAAGGTCCGGTAGCAAATTCCAGAGGGTTGTAGAAATTTGCATAGTTATAGGCCAACCACAATCCGGCAGTAAGACCCGTCAACAAGACAAAACGGACGATCGCCTTTCGAACCGGGGGAGCGGACCAACCCCATCGCCATGCAATGAACACAGCCGCCAATGCAATTGCCGCTGCGAGAAACCAGCCGTCGTAACGAACCAGCATCGCCGCGGAGACCATCATGGCACATCGTTCCAGTGATTTGCGTCCGCGTTCCGCATCGACTTTTACATCTCTCACAAATTCACAAAGGTAAACAACCGCCCAGATAAAAAAAGCGAGATACAACACCTCGGTCATAGCGGTTGCCTGCATATAGATGAGGTTGGGATTCAAGGCATAAAGGAGTGCGCCTATCCATGAGGTAAGCCGTGAAGCATATCCGCGCAGCAACCGGAAGATTCCTAAAATCCCAGCGATATAGGCGATCATCGACGGGATCGAGGCACCCAGACCCGTGGTCCACATCCAGTCATTTGCAATGAAAGGGGCATCAATCAAGTGAGGCAAGGCCAGCCATACCGTACCCAGTTGGAATATGCCGGGCGTTCTGGAATCAAAGACCCGCCGGGCGATATTGATGTGAGCCACGGCATCGCCATAGAGAAGAATTGCTCCATGGCGAAAGTAGAAGGCTACGGCGAATATGGAGATGAGAAATGCAATGCGAACAAGCAGGCGATAATCGGCGCCGGGGCCTGAGTCGCGTTTTGGGCTCGCGAGAGCTTTTTGTGGATTAGTGTTCACGCGATTTGGATGCTGTTAGCGGAGGCATTGTCATTTTGGATTTAAGCAACTTCGGTTAAATACCCCGTATCAGCGATTTAGATTGAGACGTTATCGGGGTCCTTCACTCCGCGCCTATTCTTTATTATTGAGGCTCACCTTATCGCGGCGCTACGTTCAGGATGACATGGGATAAGGGCATCGCAAGATTGTCGCTGGCACTACTCAATATGCGTCAATTCCAGGAAAACCTTATACCGCTCTTCGATCTCGGGCCGGGTGAGTTTCAGCAGACGCGCTGGGCCGAAGTCTTCCACTGCAAACGAACCCATCACGCCGCCGTAAAACATGGCGCGCTTGAACACTTCGCGGGTCAATTGACCTTGCGAGGCGATGTAGCCCATGAAGCCTCCGGCGAAACAGTCCCCTGCGCCGGTTGGGTCTATTACTTTTTCGATCGGGAGAGTCGGCGCCCGGAACGGATGCCGCCCGATGCCGAAAGCTCCATCCTGAAAGAAGACGGTTGCGCCATATTCGCCGTGCTTGATCACCAGTGCTTTAGGGCCCATCGTGAGCACCTTTTGCGCTGCCCGCACCAGGCTGAAATCCTGGGCCAGCATCTTGGCCTCGGTGTCGTTGATGAGCAAGGCATCGACGACGCGGAGCATCTCTGCAAGTTGCGAGCGGCTGCCGTTGATCCAGTAGTTCATGGTGTCGCCGCCGACAAATTTCGCTCCGTTCGCCTGTTTTCGCACATTGACCTGGAGCACCGGATCGATATTGGCGAGAAATACGAACTCAGTGTTGCGAAATTTCTCGGGGATTTGCGGATTGAAGTCCGCGAAAACGCCCAGTTGGGTATCGAGGGTCTTGGCTTCGTTCACGTTTTCGCCGTATTCTCCGGCCCAGAAGAAGCTCTTGCCCTTTGCATGGGCAATGCCGCTGATATCGATGCCCCGGTTGAGAAAGACTTTTTCTTCCCTGGCGGTGAAGTCTTCACCGACGACCGCTACCACTCGCACATCGGTAAAGAAGCTCGCAGCAATTGCGAAATAGGTTCCGGCTCCGGCAAGCACGCGGTCCACGCTGCCGTAAGAGGTCTTGACTGAATCAAAAGCAACAGAGCCAACCACGAGCAGTGACACTTAGGCTTTTGCCTCCTGTCCTTTATTGAGGTATTTATCCAGCAGTAAGCTGAGTTTCTTGCGCGTGTCCGCGGGAATTCTTGCAGGATCGGTCATAACGGCATATTGCAACGCCGAACCGCATTTGCATTTGCGCTCTTGGGGCATGAGCGCCACTGCCTTCTTCACAACGCGCGCAGCATTGCCGGCATTTGTGGTCAGCACCTTGATCACCTGCTCTACGCTGACTTCATCATGGCCTTCATGCCAGCAATCGTAGTCGGTCACCATAGCCATAGTGGCATAGCAGATCTCGGCCTCGCGGGCGAGCTTGGCCTCTTGAAGATTGGTCATGCCGATCAGGTCCGCGCCCCAACTCCGATAAAGGTTCGATTCGGCCCTGGTGGAAAACTGCGGACCCTCCATGCAGACGTAGGTACCGCCGAGTTTGCCGGTTACGCCTACTTCTTTACAGGATTGGCTGATCACGCAGGCGACCTCCTGGCATATCGGATCGCCAAAACCGACGTGCGCCACCACCCCGTCGCCAAAGAATGTAGAGGTGCGGTGAAAGGTGCGGTCAATGAATTGATCCGGGATCACGAAGTCGGTAGGTTTGTGCTCTTCTTTTAAGGAGCCCACGGCGGAGATGGAGAGTATCCGCTCCACTCCCAATTGCTTCAGGCCCAGGATGTTCGCGCGAAAGTTCAGCTCACTTGGAAGAATGCGATGGCCTCGTCCATGACGTGCCAGAAATGCTACCTTGCGCCCTTCCAATGTACCTAAAATATAAGCATCTGAAGGGGGGCCAAAGGAGGTCTGAAGATTGATCTCATGCATGTCAGTAAGTCCGGGCATGGAATACAAACCACTGCCCCCGATGATTCCGATTTCCGCCTGTTGCAAAATGAAAGTCTCCTGAGGATGCTGTAACGACGATTATAAATTAAGGATATTAGCCGCTGGCTCTACACGAGTAGGGATTTGACCGGGGTTGCTGGGAGCTTCCAGCTTCTGGCCAGAGGAGTTTGTTGAGAAATTTTGCAAATTTGCCGCTACAGCGTTTCTTTTCAGCAACATTTCGTCACCACAGCCAAGGCTCCCAGCGGCTGGCACCTCAGGGCAAGGTGCTGTGCCACCGATTTGTGGTTGCAAATCCTCCAGATAGTAGCCTTTGATGACTTTCTTTTTGTCGAGGCCGGTGCGGTTGTTTTTGGGGTGGATTCCGAAGGGTTCCAACAGGCCTGCAAGGTTTTTGGGATGCATGGGTTTGCCTTTGTTCCATTCGTCCCAATGGCGGTCATCCAAGGTATGCAAACTCTCCAGCAGGTCGGCGGTGGAGAGCCAGTCCGGGTTGCCTTTTTCGGCAAAGATGTTTCGGAGATCGAAGAGGATTTGCCGGGAGCTGTAGAAGTCTTCGAAGGCAGCCAGGGCAAAGATGTTGACCAAGGACTGGCGGGCTCGCTGGGGCCACTCGCCTCCGATGAGGTCGGCGATGTGGAGCAGAGGTTCGGCGCAGTCGCGCTGGCGCCAGGAGAGTTCCGGCGGGAACCGGTCTTCTTTATATGGAGCGATATCGGCAAAAAGTTTGTCGGTGGTGGCGCCCCATTGGCGCAGGCGTTCGGCCAAGTTGCGGATGGATCGCTGGGCCTCGAAAAAGCGGAAGGGCTGGCAGGGGGAGCCGGGCGGTTTGGGTTCGAGGGTGATGGGAATGGAGCGCCCGGCGAGGCAGGCGTGAATGCGCCCCTGACCGGCAAAGGCCATGGGGAAGAAGACCGGAATTTCGTTGAAATTGCGCTGCCCGTCCTTATCCTTGAATTCAATGGTGTAGCGGTCGTGCTGGAAGCGTGCGGTGAGCAAGCCCTGGAGTTTAATGTTCATGCGGGAGGAACCGAAGGTGGCGTGGCAGTCGTCGAGCAGAAGAGTGCCGACGAAGGAGTTAGGTTCCTCGTTGGTGAGTTGGCGGAGGAGCAGGGAAGGAGCGACGGCGGTGTGCATCCAGGCGTCTTCGCAGAGCAGGCTGAGGAGTTGGAGGCAGACGGATTTGCCGGATTGTTGGTGACGGGAGTGGATGTTGAGGGAAGGAGAGAAGGGGGCTTCGAGGAAGCAGTAGGAATGAAGGGTCCAGAGGGCAAGGACGTCGAGCTGCTCGGGGGAGCAATGGAGGTATTGGCGGTAGAAGTTGGCAATCTCGTTGATGAGGGTTTGGGCGGTTTTGTCGGTTTTCATGGGGGACTCCGGGTGTTGGTTATCAGCCATTAGCTTTTAGCTCTTAGCTTCTGGCTTCTGGCTCCTAGCTTTTGCCCACCCTTCGCAAAGAACGCCCTGGTTGAAGGATGGCCTTCCTGAAAATAGGTTTTATGAGTTTGATTGTCAATGGGTTTAAGGAGAAATATTTGCTTTATTTTCAATTATTTACGAAAAACATCGTGATCCACAGTAATAGTTCTATTTTTCCGGGTCATAGTAGTAGTTTAATGGTTAAAATATCGACCAGAGTAGTAGTTCTATTTTCTGGCCCTTTGGGAAAAGTGCGAGTCACTGTGCATTAAACGACCTTACGCTGGAGTCAAGGAAAGAACATTAAACCAAGAAGATTTGTACACATTTCATTGCAGAAATGCCCGGAGGACCTACTGTATTACTGCTGCTGAAAGGACGGAGTCTAACGTCGAGAACAGTTTGGCGGAATCAATTGGCTTGGAAATATAATCATCCATTCCTGCAGATTGGCAACGCTGCCGGTCGTCTTTCATGGCATGAGCAGTCATGGCAATAATAGGCAGGTGGTGTCCGGTGATCTTTTCTTTTTCACGAATGACGGCAGTGGCCGCAAACCCATCCATCTCGGGCATTTCAACATCCATAAGAACCACATCGACGCGCTCATTGTCGAGAATATTCACTGCTTGGACGCCATTGTGGGCCAGGGTTACTTTGAAGCCACGCTTTTCCAGCAACCGAACTGCTAATATCTGGTTCACTTTGTTATCTTCCACCAGAAGAACTCGCCAGCGGGGCTTGCGATCAGCCATTGCCGGAGCCGATGCGGTTACGTCAACCTGTTCCGTTGGTTCCGCTTCACCCAGCACCTGGTGAAACGCTTGTTGTAATTCCAATTGCAGAATCGGCTTACTCAGGTAGGCACGTATACCCAATTGCCGGCAACGAGTCGCATCTGTGGCGCTGCCGGCCGAGGTCAGCATGATGACCTCGATGTTTGCGCATTGCGGGTTTTGCTTCAGCAACTGCACCAACTTGAAGCCATCCATGCCGGGCATGCAGACGTCCACTAAAACGATCTTAAATGGCTTACCGGCCGCCCATGACGCATCCAATGCATTCAATGCCGCGGTACCATCTGCAACTGCAACCACTTCCATACCCCATCGGTTCGCCGTCTTAGTGAGGACAATGCGATTGGTGGAATTGTCATCTACGATCAGAACGCGAATATTCTCCAGCGATTCCGCAGGTAACGCTTTCTCTGATGGGATCACACTAGCTGAGCGCAAACGGGCGGTGAAATGAAAAGCGCTGCCGGCATAATTCGCTCCGCTTTCCACCCAGATCCTGCCCTCCATCATCGCTACCAGGCGCGAGCAAATGGTCAGTCCGAGCCCAGTTCCGCCATATTTTCTGGTGATTGAACTGTCGGCCTGGGAAAACGCCTGGAAGATAGCTTTCTGTTTTTCCGATGGGATCCCGACGCCAGTATCGGTGACGGTCACGTGCAGGCACACTTCTTGTCCCTCAGATGTTGCTCTTGTCGCCGGTTGTGTTGCTTCCAGGCCGATTTTTACGGCAACCTCGCCCTGCTCGGTGAATTTGATCGCATTACCGGCCAGGTTGAGCAACACTTGCCGCAAGCGTCCTGGGTCGCCAAGCAGGGCATCTGGGACATCGGAATCTACGTCGAAGATGAATTCAAGACCTTTCTGCTGAGCGCGAAGCGCCAATGGACGCAGCGCATCACCAAAGCTCCTGCGCGGATCGAAAGCCACGCTCTCGAACTCCAATTTGCCGGCTTCGATCTTGGAAAAATCAAGAATGTCATTGATGACCGATAAAAGAGCGTCTCCCGATGCTTTTACGATCTTCAGGTCATCGCGTTGTTCCGGGGTCAGAGGAGTTTCGAGTAACAGCTCAGTCATGCCCAGGATTCCATTCATGGGCGTCCGGATTTCGTGGCTCATGGTGGCAAGGAAAGTGCTTTTTGCCTTGTTTGCCGATTCGGCCGCCTCTTTTGCATTCTTGAGAACTTCTTCAGCCTGCTTGCTCACAGAGATGTCGGCATACATCCCATACATTCCCTCCAGATTTTCGCCATTCATGATAGGTGCACCATAGACATCTACCGGGATCAGAGTTCCGTCTTTTCTTTGGCGAACCGTATCGCGCTGAATAGCTTCTCCCACGCTGGCCTGGCGGGAGATGTTTGTGGCTTCGTCCGCATAACGGCTTGGCACGATCAGGTCATTAATATTCCGTCCAATCGCTTCCTGTGGAACGAACTGAAACATTTTCAGAAAAGCGTTGTTTGCGGCGACGAACCGATCCTGAGCATCGAGCCGTACGATTCCGACAGGCGCATTCCGGAAGAGATGCTCGAGTTCCCGGGTACGTTCCTCAACGCGCAGGGATAAAGCGTGTTCCCGTGCCTTGAGTTGCCGCACTCGGATTCTATATCCCGCACTTACCGAGAGCCCTATAATGACCAGGCACAGACCGGCAAACCACCAGGTCTGGTAGAACTGTGGCCGAAGTTCAAATGAGAAGGAGGTTCCTTCCGTATTCCAAAATCCGTCATTGTTACATGCAATGACTCGGAACCGATAACTTCCCGGCCCAAGATTTGTATAGTAAGCGGTGCGTCTGTCGCCGGCATCCACCCAATCTTTGTCGAATCCCTCCAGTTGGTATTTGAACCGCACGTTTTCAGGTGCAAGTAAACTTAATGCGGTGTAATGAAATTCGACCCTGGTGGTTCCCGGTTTCAATTGCGGCATTTGCCTGACATCGAGGAGTTCCTGGTCAGCGAGCACTTTCTCGATTCGTACTGCGGGTACCTGTGAATTGAGGACAATGTGGTCCGGATCAACCACGGCGACGCCGGTCACCGTGGGAAACCACAGCTTGCCGTCTTTGGCCTTTAGCCCGGCAGGATAAGATCCCCCGGTCGACCCGTTCAATACGCCATCGGCTCGGCCATAAGAAACACATTTGATTGAGTTGGTTTTTCCCTCGGCATAATTGTTGAGCTCTTGTTTGCTGACGCGGACAATTCCTTTAAGGCCGCTCATCCATAGGTTTTCATGGTCGTCTTCCACAATGGACCAGACCACATCGTCCGGTAACAGTCCATTCGCGCCAAAGGATGTGATCCGACCGTGGTCAAGACGATTCAGCCCGTTCCCGAGCGTGCCTACCCAGAGAATGCCATCTTTGTCCTGGTAGATGGACCTCACCAGATCACCTGACAGTCCGTTTTTTGTCGAGTAGATGGTAAATGCGCCATCTTTGAAATGATTCAATCCGCCATTGGTGCCCAGCCAGAGGCTGCCATCCCGGTCAGCCAAGATGGCACGAACTGCATGGCTCGATAAGCCATCCTTGGTTGAGAAGCAGGTCCAGGTATTCCCGGAAAACCGATTCAACCCTCCTTCTGTGCCTACCCAAAGATCGCCTTTCCCATCTTCAGCGACAGCCCACACCGTGTTATGGCACAATCCCTGTTTCATCGAATACTCGCGAAATACGCCATTTTTGAGGCGGTACAAACCCTCTTCGGTGCCGATCCAGACGCTTCCATCGCGGCTTTCAAATACGGCCCTGTTCACATCGTTTCCTGATTTTTGGCGTTTGGGATAAGTGGTGAATGTTCCATCTTTAAAACGAGAGAGCGTGCCTCCGGCGGTGCCAACCCAGATGCTGCCATCGCGGCCCTGAGAGGTCGAGTACACCAAGTCACGGTAGAGGCCTTCTTTCATGGTGTAAAAAAGAATCTTTCCGTCGCGCAGGCGATTGAGTCCACTGACACCGATGGTGCCGATCCACAGGCTTCCTTCCCGGTCTTCGTAGATGGTTCGAACTGTGTTTCCCGAGAGTCCTTCTTTGGGGCCATAGCTCTGGAATCGGTCTTTTTCAAGACGTCCGATGCCACCTCCGAGCGTCCCTGCCCAAAGCACACCAGCCTTATCTTCATAGAGTGACGCAATCGTATTGCTGGACAAGCCGTCGGTGGCGGTATAGAGCCTGCGTTTTCCCGCCCGGATCTGAAGTAAACCGTGCGAATGAAAACCGATCCATAGACCGCTGTTCTTGCCGGCAATGATGGCCGTAACCGGATCAGTGTCGTTACCTCCGCTAAGCGTAGGGTATGAAATAAACCGCGTCCCCTGTAGAAGGTTCAAGCCGCGGTCCGTTCCCACCCATAGGTTCCCATTTTGGTCTTGCCGGACAGCATTGACGGAGTCGCTCGATAGTCCTTGCTCCGTGCCAAAAACTGTAAATTTTCCATCATGCAAGCGGTTCAAACCGCTATTGGTACCGATCCACAGGCTTCCGTCGGAGCTTTGGGTGATGGCTTGAATATTGTTGTTCGACAACCCCTGCTTCGTGGTGTAGGAAGTAAACTGGCCATCGCACAACCGCGTTATTCCGCCACCTTTGGTGCCGATCCACAGATTGCCTTCCCTGTCTTCAAAGAGAATCTGGACATAGCTTTGCTTGAGTTCAGGCGTATTCCTTCGGTCGAACAAAGTGAAGGACACGCCGTCGAATCGCAGTAGTCCCTCCATCGTGCCTATCCATATGTAACCGTCACGAGTTTGGACGACGGACCAAATATCTTTCTGGGTCAATCCCTGTTCAGCGCCCCACACGTTATGAATGTACTGGGTGATGGCCTTTTTTGGATCCAGAGAGACAGCGCGAATGCTCAGGGATGCCAGTAGAAAACAAACAACGGCGGAGGCGATCACCTTTCTGCTCAGGCATCGAAAAACATCCCTGGCGCACCATCCCTGCCTCACCATAGTCACATGATGTCGTTTGGTTCGATAGAGAGTCGGGTTTTCCGCACAGTTAGTCATTCAAGGATTCGGTTGCAACCTGCAAAGCGCGGTTCATGGTTACTTTTATCGGCAAATAGGGTGAGGTTTTTAGACAATTCTTGTTGGGTCACGCGTCAGTGCAAACAACGGAACGGTACATCGGATGCAAGCAGAGGCTCACGGAAACGGTCAATGATCGATTTCATGTCTCACTCGTGAGCGAGGCAACCTGAGAAATCGTTGGGAGAATCGGATAGGGGCCATGCTTGGCGAGAGCGTCCCTTATCGTTCACTATTCTTTGGGCAAGCGCTTCACCTGGAATGCACTCGCAATTTCTAGGCCCAAGGGAAATTTGTTTTTGATCCCAATGGGCGGAAGGATTCTGAGGAAATGTAATCCAGCAAAGGGCGATTGAGATGAAGAGCTCCCTAGTCGAGAAAAATTAATTGTCGCAAGCGGCATGCAAATGCTAGCATTCTTGAAGCCCTCTTGGCAGATCCAATCGAAAGCGGATAACCAGCCATGTCGATGAGCAAGAGAAAGACCGCCGAACGTAAGGCATCTGTCTCTCGAGAGATCGCAATCCAGAAATTGGGCAGCCAGGAACAACATTAACAAATTCCAAAGATAGTTGGCCTAGCCACTCGTTTGGCCACACACTCCTTTTCCCAAGGTCCGTTTGTTCTTTCGTTCCATGTTTCTGCACTCATTTCATGGCTTGCAGGGTTTGCGCTAGTGGAAAACCGGTGGCGACCAACTTGCATCTGTTAATGGCAATCCAGGAGCTCAGCCATGCCGGTCTTATGCAGGAAAGTTCTCTTTCTCTCAAACTATTGTTCATTCGGGACATTGCTCTTTCTACTAACCTTTGTCAATGGTGTGTCTGCAGCGGCATACAGCGGGACGGCGCAACACCAAATGGCTAACGGTTACGCCAAACTTCCTCTGAGTTTTGAGCCCAATCTGGGACAATCCAGCTCTCGCGTCCGATTTCTTTCGCACGGCAGTGGATACACTCTGTTTCTCACCACTGAGGAAGCCGTGCTTTCCTTCATCTCATCTGGGAGTGGCACATACCGGAAGGCGAGCAGCGTTAGGCTGTGTTTAGCTGGTGCAAGACCAGAGCCGCAATTGACTGCAGAAGATGCTCTGCCGGGCAGGAGCAACTACTTTATCGGCAATGATCCTGCAAGGTGGCGTAAAGACATTCCCCAATACTCGCGCGTTCGTTATCACGATGTTTATCCTGGCATCGATCTGGTTTATTACGGAAACCAGGGGAGGCTCGAATATGACTTCGTGGTCCACCCTGGCGCTGATCCGAAAAAAATCGCCTTGCGGACTGAAGATTCGGGACGAGTCCAAATCGATTCAAACGGCGATCTGCTCCTGGCTGCGGGCGATCACGGAGTTCGCTGGAAAAAACCAACCATCTACCAGACTATTGCCGGCCAGAAAAAATTGATTGCCGGCCGCTATGTGATGCGCTCGGGCCGCCTTGGCTTTCGTCTGGGTGCTTATGATCCCACCCGCGATCTTGTAATCGACCCGGTACTGGATTATTCGACATTTCTCGGGCAGGTCGGAAGCGGAAGCGCCAGGTCCATCGCTGTCGATCGCTTTGGCAACGCTTACGTAACCGGGGACACCAACAACGATACTTTCCCAACAAAGAACCCAATTCAGGCCCAACCCACCCCTGGCAACTTTTTTGCTATTTTCATTGCAAAGCTGAATCCCGAAGGTACGGCCCTGGTTTATTCCACATATCTGAGTGGCTCGCAATTGGATAGCGGCCGTGGCATCGCAGTAAATTCCCAGGCTGAGGCTTATATTACAGGGCTCACTCTCTCCCCGGATTTTCCAACTAAAAACGCAGTCCAGCCGGTCAAGAACTCAACGGACCCATTCGCTTTTTCTGCTTTCGTAACTAAATTGAATGCATCCGGCAACGAGCTTGTTTATTCAACGTATCTCGGAGGCAGCGGCAGCGATGACGCCGAAGGAATCGCCGTTGATCGCGAAGGAAATGCATACATCACGGGCTCTGCCTCTTCCACCGATTTCCCAGTCGTGAATGCATTCCAAAACTCTCTCCGGGGCGGCCAGTTCGATGTGGATGCCTTTGTAACCAAGCTCAACCCGTCGGGCAGAAAAATCATTTACTCTACCTACCTGGGCGGCACTCGAGGCGACTCGGCCAGCGCAATCGCCGTTGACGAACTCGGCGAAGCTTACGTTACAGGAAGCACCTCTTCCACGGACTTTCCCGTTCAGAACGCAATCCAGCCACAGAATGCCGGGGGCAACAGCGACGTCTTTGTGACCAAACTCAACGCGCGCGGAGACGGCCTGATTTATTCCACTTACATGGGCGGAGCTAAAAATGAAACCGGCAATGCAATTGCCGTTGACGAGCGTGGGGCTGCCTATGTAACCGGAAGTACCACTTCAGCAGATTTCCCAACCAGTCAACCGATCCAGAGTTTCAATCTGGGTCAGCCGTGCGCGCCGCCTCAACCGCTGCGTCACTTTGCGTGCGTTGATGGGTTCGTCTTTAAAATAGGCCCGGCGGGCGACCGCCTCGATTATTCGACGTTTCTGGGAGGAACCGACACTGACAGCGGTTCCGCTATTGCCGTGGATGAATCAGGCAACGCTTATGTAACAGGTGGAACGCAGTCGGCTGACTTCCCGGTACGACAGCCTCTGCAGGCATTCAACCTGGGGCATAATCCAAATGCCTGTGGCTCACCCCAGATTTCCGGACCATGCGAAGATGTTTTCGTTACAAAAATCGACCGGGAAGGGACCACACTTGTTTACTCTACCTTCCTCGGCGGCAGCAGTCGCGACTTTCCTGGAAGCGTTGCAGTAGACCGCCGCGGCAGTGCTTACGTCTTTGGATCTACTTTCTCCTCGGACTTTGTCACCACTCCACGAGCTTTCGAGCCTACGCCTCCCGGTCCTGCGGGGACCTCGAATTTCCTGACAAAGATCAGCGACGAGAAAAGCGAGCATGGAAGCGACGACCATAACGAGCGCTGAACATCCTGGGTTTTTCTTTCATGAGGCAAAGCCGCTCAAAAACAGTAGACTTTGAGAGCTTTCCGCATCTCCTCTAAAAGAGCTGCTGATCGGGCCAAACAAAGAACTCTTTCTCGTCTATCCTCCCTTTGCATTGGCGCCTTTTTAGGAGGCCCGGAGTGCAGTTCAACCACTTCACCGGATTCTTAAACAATTCGACAGATAGAACTATCAAATTTTAATTGTCACGTTTGGTGAGTGCTGTGGTCATATAGTCGATGCAGCCGCCTTGATCGACGATGAATCGACGATTAACAGGTGCCTGTAACCCCGGGATCTGCGGATTCTCGTAGTTCGCCATCGCATTCCGCGCTATCATCGATGGGCTCGCGGTAAGGAGTAGGAAAGTGCCCGGGAAATACTTCAAGATAGCCATTCTCACGTTTGTCGCTTTGAAGCTGGTCAGTCCAGCTCAGCAATCGGCTGATCCTGCATCCGTGTTGCAGAATATCAGGCAACGCTTACTCATGGATTTGTCCCGGATGCCGCGCTATACTTGCACATAAACCATTACCCGTACCTATTTCGAACGGCCTTCACATCACCCTGCCTGTTCCGCGCTCATTGCAGCCCACGATGTGCGAAAACACAAACTTTCGATCCAGGCTTGGGACCGCTTGCGGTTGAATGTTGCTTTTACCGAAGGCGGCAGCATGTACTCCTGGGTAGGTTCGCCCAAGTTTACGGACGAGCGCCTGGACCAGCTTGCGGGCCAAGGACCTACGAGCAGTGGCGACTTTTGGGGTTTTCTTAGCGAAGCCCTTCGCCGAACGACATTGGTTTTCGAACGAGAGCAAGTTCTGGATGGCCGCCGCCTATTGGAATATTCCTATGACATGCCTATCAACATCACCACCTTCAAGGTAAAAACTTCCAAGGGATGGGTTCTGACTGCTTATAGTGGCACGGTGGTGCTGGATCCCGAGGCGGGGGACATTGTGCGGTTGACCGTGCGCACGGCTGAATTGCCTCCAGAAAGCACTGCCTGCCAGGGAATCAGTGAAATCACGTATGGACGTACACCCATCCACGAGCGTATGGCTCTGGTTCCGCGCGAAACTCGCCTGAGCACAATCCAGGTCTCGGGTCAGGAATCCCTGAGCACGACCAGCTACTCCAATTGCCGAGAGTATGCGAGCAAGGTCCGGCTGATCTTCGACGGCGCAACTGATACAGCCCCAAAATCCGCATCTAGCAATAGCAATAAAGATTCACCCGACAGCGCCAATTCAGGTGTTGCAACGAAAGCGCAGTCTTCGGCAGAGCAGGCTAGCGCACTTCCTGCAGGGCTGCGCTTTGCCGCTCGCATCATAACGCCGATTGATTCGGATACCTCGGCCGCCGGGGATTCGATCGAGGCCGTTCTCCGCTCCCCGATTCGGGGCAAAGACAAGACTGTGATCGCCCCCGTTGGCGCCCACATTCATGGCCGTCTGCGGAACGTTAAATGGTCGTCTGAACCGACGGACAACTACCAGATCACGGTGGAATTTCCGGCAAGGACGTTCCACTCAGCGCAGTTAAGTACCCGTCTCAGCCAGCAGCAGAAGAGACGCCCACAATCTCATATTCCATGATGCTGCCAGGAGAGTTGGCGCCGAGAAGTTTGGATCCCATAATGCTGCTAAGGCCGGATACGCCCTCTCTCGGCGGCACCTTTTTTTATCGTGAGGACCACGTGCGACGCAATCAACTGGATTCGGAATGGATTACTGTCGCTCCTGACATCGGAACAGACAGGAAATAGAGGCAACGTTTCCGTTGGCAATCATTCCTGTACTAATGCCCGCATAACACGGTCTTGCAATTGTTTTGTTAGGATCAAGAACGATGGTAAAGAAACTGGTTAAAGCAGCTGGCTTATTGATCGCCGTGCTCGTACTGGGTGTAGCCGTTTTTTGCGTTGTGAACTATGTTCGGCACGACCAGGAAACAAGCGAGTTGGACGACAAAGCACGGCAGGGTACAAGTGGAAGCTATGTTCGCCTCTCTGATGGCGTAACGCATTACGAACTGGCCGGCCCGGAGAAGGGCCGCACGGTCGTTTTGATTTGCGGCTATTCTGTTCCGTATTACATTTGGGACCCGACTTTTGACGCGCTTGTAAAAGCCGGTATTCGCACGCTGCGTTATGATTTTTACGGACGGGGATATTCTGACCGACCAGACACGAAATACGATGCTGATTTATATGACCGCCAGCTCTCGGATCTGCTACATGCATTGAAGATTCAGGAGCCGGTGGATCTGATAGGTGGCTCCATGGGCGGACCGGTTGCAGTCGTATTTACTTCCCGCCATCCGGAACAGACACGAACCCTGTCTTTATTTGACGCTGCTTATTTTGACGGTTATCCATCGAACTGGAGGATTGATACTCCGCTGGTTGGAGAGTATGTTATGGCGCTCTATGTGCCAAGTCTCGGCGATGCTCAACGTGGCGATTTTATCCATCCGGAACGCTATCCCGACTACTTCCCGAAATTTCAAGCACAAATGCGCTACAAAGGATTTCGCCGCGCGTTGCTTTCCACTCGACGGTACTACTTCCATCAGGATCTTAGAAACGATTACAAGAATGTTGGCCAGAGCCACAAGCCAGTGCTTGCGATTTGGGGAAAGGAAGACCGAAGCGTTGCACTAAAAGTAAGCGATGATCTACGCACCGCGATACCACAGGCACAATTTCACATTATTGACGATGCCGCGCACGTTCCTTTTTACGAACATCCCGAGATCGTAAATCCGATGTTGATCGAATTCTTGAACAAAAACTAAACTCTGCAAGATATGGTAGTGTGCCGCTCTGAATAGCTTTACAACGATTGATCTTTCTAGGAGAGCACCAGGAAGCGCTGCCTGTCAGGTGCTCCACGCGCTGGAACGGGCGGAGCGCTCAACACGCTGGCTTCTGCACATTCACGTCGGAGCTATAAATACGCCATTGAAAGGTTCATCGCCTGGAATTGCGCCGATTTCACGTCGGTCCTAGCCAAGCGCTTGCAAGAGCTTAGACACAGGTTTATAGAACGTGCTGGGTTGTGTGCCCGGCATGTGCGCCTCAATTTCCGGTGGTTGCAAAAGCGTTGCGAACGATGGTCAGACCGCCCGCACTTCCCCATAGAGAGCGGGCCGTTTTGCCTTAGTTTCCGGATCCTCGATGTAATCTGCCAGGTAATACACATGCTGTGTTCGAACCGTGGTTCCGTCTGTTGGCTCATCGGAATCTGCTCCGTCCGCAGCCTTAGGAGAGACGGTCTTGTCCAATACGTCGCCGGTAAGCTGTGCCCGAACACGTTCTGCTAGTTTGGCCGCTTCGTCGTGATAATTTTGCATTTCGCCGCGCTTGGCTTCGGCGCGTTGGCTTCTTGCCAATTTTTGCAGATCAGTTCCCTCGGCAAGATTGGGGATTCGACCAAATACCGTCGTCGGCAGTCCTGGACCGCGATTCACGCGGTCTCGTACCAGTCTCACCAGCGCCGGCACGACCGCTTCGGCGTCAACATTGGACAGCGGCGGACGCCACCGCAGCCCAGGCTTGCCGCTCTTGCTGTGGATTTGCCACTGGATAAGACGGCCTCCTACGGTCCGCTTCATCTTTGTGGTGGCCCAGACAACAATGTCTACATTGTGCGAGACGTCATCATCATCTTCAATGCCGATCGCCAGCACCCGGCCATTGCTGAGATGGAGCCGCCACGGAAAATGCTCCTTCAGGAACCGCCTGAGACTCGACACAATTCCCGCCAAATGGTCTTCCTTGTCGAAGAATTCTTCCGCTTTCACGTCTTCCTTCGCCCGGAGAACATGCGGCACACGGAGCGACTTGTTCGTCATGAACCACAGCTGCGGTCCGCGCGGCATCAGCAGGCTGCGCACCTGTCCTGCGGCATACACTGACTTCCATCTATCCTGCTCCGTGAATCGCAAGGGATTGAGGACGACATCCTGAAGGAGAAGTCCGCCAGGGCGCAGCAGGGTCCGGAACTCCCGTGCATAGCTCTCCATGTCCTGCGTGATCTGTGGGTTCAGCACTCCGCAGCGCTCGCCGAAACGCTTCTGCAGGTCCGCTGTGGCCGGGCCCGGCAGTGTTCGCACGTGAAGATCAAGGTCATGCGCCAGCCATTTACCCACGGCGCTTGCCGTGTCACCATGGCCTTCTGCCAGACATACAAGGGTAATCAAGCCCTTCAGTTCTTCCCGGTAATTCCCAAGCGCCGTCACCAGAGTGGAAACGTGCCGCGGCTTGTCCTCGACAATCACCACAGGGCGTTGACCCGCCGTAGGGTCTGAGATCCAATGCATGCTTCGCTCCAGTCAGGCTGGTTTCGCTTCAATCATCTTGACCACCCAGCAGCAGACAAACTGGGTTTCGTCTGCTCTATCAGGCCCAGCATCGAACTCCCAGCCGAGCGCCTTCGCCGCCATCTTCATCAGCTGAAGGCCGCCTTGTTTCTTACGTACTTCGGTGATGGCGTTGTTTCGTATGGCGTTTCTTACCGTAAAAGTCATATGCAGGCCTTCCTGCCGCACCTGTAACAAAGGAATACTCCTGGGCTCGCCGTGCCGCAAAGCATTGCGTAGCGCTTCGGTAATGAAGAAACCGATTGCCCCTGTCAGTTGCACTCGAAGCGCCAGTCCATCCGGCCATTGGATTTCCTCCCGAAACACTTCAGGCGGAGCATCGGAAAGGCCATCCAGCGTGCCGCCCTCCAGACCCAATATCTCACGCAACTCGAGTTGTGCGCCCGCGGCGAGAAATACCCGCCGAAGCACGCTCAGGGTCAAATCAAACCCGTCCCGCAGCACAATTACGTCCGCCGGATTGGACGAGGCAGGCGCTTTATCCGGTGAGGAAAACAAGGCCAGCACAAATTTTTGATTTCTGAGCAGCAAGCGGAACACGTCTTGAGCCAGCGCAGGATTGTTCTTGATCAGGACGTCGAGGCCGCTGATAAGCGCGACGATCCCATGATCCAGAAGCTCGGCGAACTGCTGCCGCAGGTCCGCCTGTATCCAGAAGAGGTCGTTCTCGGGGTCAAGTGGCAGGACCAAGGCTAATCGATCGCCTGGGGCAGCGCCCAAATGCTCAACATTCGCGCGAACGTCCGCAGATCGGACAATAGCATCTACACTCCGCGCATGCGATACGTCTTTGATCCGTGTTCCATACCCACGTCGCTCCTGGCCCACGGATTGATTCGTCTGATATTGGGCCTGCGCCGTTTCCTCCACGCTATCGAGGAACTTCTTCTCCGGCACAAAACCGTATTTCAGGGCGGAAAGACTTGCCCCATGGATGATGTCGGAATTGGGATCGGTAATCAAGATGGGAACGCCGAGCCGGTCGAATGCATCCACCAATGCTTCTGAGCCGCGCTCTGTGCGCCTAGTGCGAAGGACCAGCCAAACGATGCCCGCCAAGAGACTGATGGCCAGGAGCGGGCCCATCCATAAGGGCCAGCTCGACGCAGCCTCGGGCGCGAGAATTGCGATTAGCCATTTCTTCTCGCCCAGGTGCATTGCAATGGTGTGCTCTCCCGAGGTTGTGAGCCGCTCCGGACATTGTAGGAACCGTCCGTCGCTGTGCCCCGCAATTCCCTGGTTGCTGATGCACCTTTGCAACCGTTCGCTCAACTCTCTTTTATCGCTTTGATCAAGATGCTTGAGGGCCGCCGCCAGATCTTCCCAAAACGGGGCCTCCTTTTCCACTGGGACGAGCGCGGCAAAGCGGCCCATGGGCCCAGCCAGGCTCTCAGGATCGAACGTGACGTCCATGCCGGGAATCATGGGGACGCCACTGTACTCTCGCGGCGGGCCGGTGATGGTCACGTTAAAGCCAAGGCCGGCGCGGTCAAGGTAAGGACTTGAGTAGCGGAATGTGGGTGAGAATGGTGGAGCAAAGTACGAAGCCTGAATGAAACAAGGTCTGGATTCGAGCGTCTTCCACCGTTTCAGCTCTGGCTCGATTGTTTCCTTGCCGGGACGCCATGTCACGATGTCGCCCGTAGGGAAGAGAATATACTCCCGGCCAATCGTGGAAGGGCCAAGTCCGGATATCTGGACTGGCTCGACTGTTTCTCCCAGGTGGTTGAATAGATTTACCACCCCGGGTGGCTTCAAGCCTTCAGGAGGCCGCAGGAATCCGCATTGGCCTTGAAGTTTGCCTGTCGGCCGGAGCCAAAGAATGGCGGTCTTCTGTACATGGCTTATTTGCACGGTCCAGTCGGTAATTCCTGCTTCGACGGGCGTAAATGCGGGAGGGACTGTTGCGGCCGGCCATGCGTTCTTCCAGTCCTCAAAGAAAGCTTTCACCGGAGGGAATTGATTCAGCGGCGGTGGCAACTGGTCCAGGGAGGAGAGGTTTTCGGAAGCCGGTTGGACCACCCCAAGGCAGTTGGCGACATCTTTGCTGCTGGGAAGCTCACGGCACACTCGCGCCAGGTGCGCTAACAGGGCGGCGCTGAGACCTGGGTTGTTCTCCGCTAGCATGGGCGAGGTGATCCGGACGTTGAGAAGTTCAGGAAGGCTTATCCCCGCCAAACCTGGTTCACCCTTTTCCGTCTGGGTCTCCCGGATCTCTCGCCAGATCAGTGTTACGGCCGCGCCAACTACCAGAATGATCCATAGTACGGCGAGTTTTCTTCCACGCCACTCAAGCGGGCGCTGCTGCTTCAAAGTTTTCCTCCTTCGTCCGCCCTGGAAAGGGAATCAATCGTCTGCGGATGACTCTGACCAACGGGTTGTCTGGTATTTTATGGCGCGCTGCGCGAGATGGCTATGGTGGCAACTCCAGGAGAAGTAGATGATAAGCCCAATCGTGAACCAAATGACCAGCCGAATCCACGTTGCCTGATCCAGAACTGCCATAAAAGAGAAGCAAACGACGATGCCGAGAACCGGAACGATAGCTATATTATGCAATGCTCAATAGTGAAATCCGGCCGTCCCACCGGCCGCAAGCAACAGCAGAGCGACGTCACGATTTTCAGCAGGCGAAAGCGAAGAGAGGATCCAAACGTAGATCCCTCTTGCGTTAATTCTAGGCCAATGGGGAGAAATTCAGCGCTTGGGCATCGAGGCTCGGGCGACCCACCAAGGCAAATATCTGCTACGCTAAGCCATCTCTCCACGTTGCACTCGGCTGTGACTGCGGCTGTAACCGAAATAGACGAACATCCCTACAACCAGCCAAATGATAAGCCGCCACTTAGTATTGGTCTGCACGTTATACATCAAGTAGAGTGAGACAATGATGCCCATGATCGGGACAAACGGCACCCAGGGCGTTTTGAACGGACGCGGCAGGTCAGGATGGCTGCGGCGGAGCACCCACACGCCGCCACATACAATGGCAAACGCAAGCATGGTGCCAATATTCACCATCTCGCCCAGTTGGTCTATGGGTAGAGACGCTGCCAATACCGCCACGACAAGACCGACCGTGAGAGTGGAAATCCAGGGCGTGCGGAAGCGTGGATGGATGGCTTTG
>DASZFU010000019.1:0-3006 GCA_035939495.1 Candidatus Angelobacter sp.
CCAGGGTCCACGCCTGCATTCTCAAGATACGGAGCATCGATAGCAAAAAACAGAGGATCGAAAAAATAATAACTGGGGCGTCCGAAGTTATACTCGCTGTTTTCAAGATTGCGGCGCAAATCTCCGCCAATCTTCACGCTGTGTTTCCCATGACTCAAAGACACCATGTCCGCATAGGTATAAATGTTCTCGTGAAAGATCTGCGGATAGCCGGAATAGGAGCCAAATCCCAAACTGCCATCATCAAAAAAGATGGACGGGACGCCAGGCTGCGTCGCTGTGGCCGAGGAGTCGTTGCCGGCATATCCGGCACGAAATTCGTTCAGCAAAGTCGGGGTAAAAGTATGAATGTAGCTGAACTGGAAATTAGGTGTCGTGGTCTTGGAAGGAGTGGGGAACCCTCGCACTGAATTGTTCCCGACTACGAAAAATTGATTGGCCGCCCGCGACCAATTGAACTGAGTGAATAACCGATCGCTCGAGTCCAAGTTGTAGTCCAGCCTGATGGACGCCTCGTTGCCATTGAACAGGTTTTCACTCACCTGCGACTTGCCCACGTTCAGAACGTTGACCAGAAAGCTGGCATCCCGGCTGAAGGCCCCTGGTTGGGGAGCGCTAAAGATCGAACCGCCGGGACAACTCCCCTGGTTCATTTGATCGATATCGGCCTGCTCCACGCCGAACAGGTTGGCGAACTTCTTAGCCATCACACCTGTCCCGTCCGTTTTGGCTGGACATAAATAATTGGCAAAGCCGGTAAAGCCCGATCCGGAAAAGCCGCTGGCCACGTAGTCGCGAAGCGATTCAAACTCCGTGCCACTGTGGGCAGGGGAAAAGTTGGAATAGAGCAGGGCGGCAACCGAATTGGGGAAGGTCGAAATGGCAGCGCTGCGAAATTCGGGCGATTCCGCCAGCACCAAGCCGGGATTGTTAGTGATAAAGCGGTCGCCCTGGTAGGCGGCAAAGAAAAAGAGCTTGTCTTTCTTGATGGCGCCGCCGAGGGTTCCGCCGAACTGGTTCAGGTGCAGGGGTGTCTTCTGGCGGGCAGCCGGGTCAGAAAAGTGGTTGGCAAAAAATGGATTCGAATCCAGCGCGTCATTGCGGAAGTACTCCCAGGCGCTGCCGTGCCACTGGTTGGCGCCGGACTTAGTCACCAAATTAGTGATGGCGCCTGCGCTGTTGCCGAATTCTGCTGAGTTGTTCAATGTCAGCAACTGGAACTCCTGCACCGTATCCTGGATGGGCTGGTTGACGGCTCCTCCGCTCAAGCCTTTGTTGGAAACACCATTTAGCAGAAATCCGTTAAAGTTTTCCCGCACGCCATTCACAACCGTGTTGGCACCGTTCTCAAGAATGGCGCCGCGGACGTTGGTCGCGCCCGGCGCATACTGAATCAGGTCGTAGACATTGCGGCCATTCAGCGGGAGGTTGGCAATCTGAGTGGAATCCACGGTCTGGGAAAGCCGAGAGGTTTCTGTGTTCACTGGGGCGACGGCATCCGTGACTTCTACGATCTCTGCGCGCTCTCCCAGGAGCAACCCGAAGTCGACGCGCAGCACGGTGCCAGCGTTGAGGACTAGATTGCTAGCCTCTGCGGTCTTAAAGCCGCGGGCTTCAACGCGGACCGTGTAAGCACCAACGCTCAGTTCCTCGGCGGTATAAATCCCCTCACTGTTGGTCTGGATCCGGATCTCATAGCGTGTAGCCAGATTTTCTAGAATGATCTTTGCGTCTGGGACTACGGCGCCAGATGGATCAGCGACGGTGCCGGTGATTTCGCCGTTCTGTACTTGTGCCGACGCGCCCAGGGAAAGAATGAGGAAGACAAAGTGAAGGCGGATTCTGGTTGTTGCGAAAGGGCCGCGGTGCCACATGAGTCTCCCCTCTCGTGTTCCGAGTTGTCATGCTCGGCTTAACAAAGCATACACCCCGACGAAATCAGGTTAGGCAGCGTGCACGGCAAGTCAATAAAAAACGCAGAAGTTCTTCATGCCTAATGAATGGTTGGCGTAACTTCGCGATCTCACCAGTAATCGGGAAACCCGCCTTGTCTGGGAACGGTTTCTATTCGGCTACGATAAGCGTTAGTTGCTCTTGGATTCTCGCCGCTCCATTGGATACGCAGTCCTGGCAAGAAACTGATCGGCAATCCGGAAATTATGCGCACAGAATATCCTGAAAGTGCAGAGCCGGTGTTCAGTGCAGATTTGGATCATTCGAGGACTCCTCGAATGCTTGTAAGCCGTTGAAAACACAAGTGGTGGGGCGACGGGAGTCGGAACATCCCGGCTCACTGATTCTACGGAAGTTATTGCAATCACTCACTCGCGCGATTCGCTAAACGCGCTCAAGTGGGCGATTCATTACACGTCTATTACACGCGAAAGCATTCGAAAATGGAAGATAGTTTCAGGCGCGCTGGAGGAACCCTGGTCATCGCTTCCCACAAGCGCGTTTATCGGTACTAATCCGACGGACGAACCGAGGCCGGAGCGTTCCACATGGGGTAGGGCAATCCGGCGAGCCGATTGATCACCAAAGCCTGGGCAACGAGCAGGAACACGGCCACTTCGATGATGAGCAGTTCACGCGGCTTCGAAATAATCCCGAGAGAAACGATCAGTGTAGTGGCACCCGCCGGGGGATGGCTAACATCGAGAAGAACCATGAATGCCCCCGTAACTGAAAGCGAAAGGGCCGCCGCCAGGATTCTTGGCCAGAAGATACCTTCGTGAACCCCGAACGGTAGCGCTCCAGCGCCCGTCACAACAAACGCGGCATAGCCGCAGATGAGCCCGATAGCGTGACCGAAAATTGTGTTTCGCGGGCTGGAAGTCTTGGCGAGTGGGGAAAAGAACAAAAGATACGCGGTGGGCCCGAGCGATGGAAACACAAATGGATTGCGGCTCACCAGCGCCAACAGGGCAAGCACTCCAATTGTGATGAAGCCATTTACAAACACATAGACTGACTTCACAAGTCGTGGTGGGAAGTGATGCAGCAACC
>DASZFU010000020.1:0-1726 GCA_035939495.1 Candidatus Angelobacter sp.
AACGATGATGTCGGGGTTCCATGGCCTTTTCAGCCTCGGTGGCATCGCTGGAGCGGCGGGTATCACTATTCTGCTCGGAGTGGGAGCGTCGCCGCTCACGGCAGTATTGTGGGTCATCGCCGCCATCGCTGTGGCTCTAGCACTATCTGCTTCGCGTCTTCTTCCTTATGGCAGCAAGAACGAGGGGCCAGCCTTTGCTATTCCGCATGGCATCGTCCTATTCATCGGAGCACTCTGCTTCATCCTCTTTTTGACCGAGGGTGCCTTACTTGACTGGAGCGCGGTGTTCTTGACCTCGGTGCGTGGAATGGATGCATCACATGCAGGCCTGGGATATGCCGCATTTGCCCTCACGATGACGATTGGACGCCTGACCGGCGATCGGGTCGTACGCCGAGTCGGCCCCATTAGAATCGTCATTTTTGGGGGCCTCTGTGCGGCAGGAGGTGTTGCACTCGCGACGCTCATTCCCTCATGGCAAGTGGCGCTGTTGGGCTATGCCTTGGTTGGCGTGGGCTGCTCCAACATCGTACCTGTCCTGTTTAGCAGCGTCGGTCGACAGAAGACCATGCCTGAAAACGTGGCCATCCCGGCGATCACTACGCTCGGCTACGCCGGCATCCTCGTCGGGCCGGCGGCAATTGGCTTTGTTTCTCACAGCACCAACCTCCAGACAGCCTTCATGATCCTGGCGGTCCTGCTACTCGGCGTTGCTGCCAGCGCCCGCCTACTCAGAGTTTAGCGCGAACACAAAGGGGTCAGTCAACAATTCTTGACAGACTGCTCGTTTACACACCTATTTTTCAGGCTGGCTCTTTCCAACTTCCGCTCCCGTCCCAACTGCTGGCTGACAGTCGCCGCACTTTTCATTCGAAGCCGTGCTGCGACGCACCCTTGTCATACCGCCGTGCTGCGAATTGTCCGTCGATATCCACGCCTGCCTCAACCTCCCTGTCTTGACGCACTCTTCTCCAATGTCTCGATCAAGCTATACCGATCGCCCTCTTCGTGCGCAATCCGCTCCCGTCCATCCCCTCTCGCCATGACATGGCAAATCGCTCCGGGATACTCAATCCGTAGTTGCCGAGCCATTCCTGCTAATCTCTCCCTCATGTAGGTTTGTCAAGATTTGTTGACTGACCCCTTTGGTTGAATCCACAGATCTTTCATAGGGTCTCGCTTAATGGGCTACGGCGCCGGGAACGGCTTTTGCCTGGTGGCAAAGCCAGACCAGAACTGCGCCGGCCAGCAATGATCCGGCAACCACCAGAAATGCATCGTTAAACGCCATGATGTAAGCGTTTTCCCGGACGACGTTCTTGATTTGGGCGTACGCCTGCTGCGTGGCGGTAACTGAATCGTAACCTTTGTTTACAAATACAGTGGTCAGGGCCTGAACGCGATCAGTGACTAACGGGCGATAATTGTTAATAAAGGCTCCAATTTGGAAATCGTGGAATTGTTCCCGCCAGGTGACGATCGTGTCGAGCAGGGCCGTTCCGAGGCTGCCACCAAGGTTTCGTGCGATGTTAAAAACGGCAGAACCGTCTCCAGCGTCCTTCGGTTGCAACAGAGAGGTCGCTACAGCGGAGAGCGGCACAATAGTAAATGGTTGGCCCAGTGCGCGGATCACATTCGAGAACACGAATTGATCGCCGGCATAATCGGGTGACATCCAGGTGTTGAGCCAGCAACTCGCAGCAAATACCAGGCTCCCGAAGCAAAC
>DASZFU010000021.1:0-165128 GCA_035939495.1 Candidatus Angelobacter sp.
CTTCCAATGGATCAACCCCAATCGTTACACCCTGAACGGCTTCAAGTTGGGCACCATTGGTAACGCGCCGATTGGCGACTGCCTTGGGCCGCCAACCCGCACCGTCGATACCTCGATCTCCAAGAACTTCAAATTGACCGAGCGTGTCAGAGTGCAATTCCGGATCGATGCATTTAATCTCTTCAACACTCCGCAGTACGGCAACCCTGGCAGCACCAACATAGGCTTCAGTGCTCCGAACACCGCCGGAAGTCCGGAATTCAAAGACGCCAACGGCAACTCCACCACCAATCTGGCGAATGCAGTCAGTCTCCAGAACACAACGGCATCGGCGGTAGCCGGTACAGTAAACACCCTGTCCGACCGAAGCAGGGAATTTCAGTACTCAGTCCGCTTCACCTTCTGACGGATGTGCCTCATCCGATGAAAAAACCATCCTGCTGGGTAACAACCAGCAGGATGTTTTTTGTAATGAGCAAAGAAAGTTTGATACTTTGTGGGGTGAATGTGTTCTCGCCCAGTGGGTTGTACAATGCCGAGATTTCACCAATAAAATGGCTTCATTGACGCAAATCCAGATGGCAGTAAGATTTTGTTTTTGGGCCGCATTTCTGATCATCACATTAGCCGTCGAGGCCCAAGGTCCCAAGACTGTACCTGCGCCTGCGAAGCGCCTCCCCCTGAAAAAAGACAGAACCGGATTTCTCCCTGTCCCTACGTTTAAAGACATCGCCAAAGAAGTCGGCCTCACCGTTTCCCACATCGCAGCCCCCGAAGCGCATTATGTGATCGATTCCACCAGCGGCGGGGTTGGTCTTTTTGACTGCGATAACGATGACCGCCTCGATGTTGTCCTGGTGAATGGCTCGACGGTAGAGAGACTACGTCAGGGAGGCGACCCCATGGTGACTCTCTATCACCAGGAGGCCGATGGCACATTCAAAGACATCACTAAAGAAGCCGGTCTGACACGATTAGGCTGGGGTATGGGCGTTGCCGTAGCTGACTACGATAACGACGGCAAACTCGATCTGTTCGTGACCGGATACAACGGCAATGTTCTCTATCACAACCTGGGCAATTGCAAATTCGAGGACGTGACCGAAAAAGCCGGAGTCCGGGGAGGAGGTTTCAGCACCGGCGCAGCCTGGGGTGATTATGATCGCGACGGCAACGTGGACCTGTTTGTCGCCCGCTATTCCCACCTCGACATGAACAATCTGCCTCAGTTCGGCAGCAAAAAGTTTTGCCGGTTTAAAGGCCTGCTTGTTCAATGTGGCCCTTGGGGACTTGAAGGCGAAACCGACTTTCTCTATCACAACCGTGGCGACGGCACTTTTGAAGAGGTTTCGGTCAAGGCCGGCGTCCACGACGACATCGGCTACTATGGCCTGGGCGTAATGTGGGCCGATTACGACGATGATGGCTGGCCCGACCTGTTGGTCGCCAACGACTCCGTGCCCAACTATCTCTATCACAACAACCATGATGGCACCTTCACCGATGTCGGCCTGCTGGCCGGTGTCGCGTTGAGCGGCGAAGGACTGGAACTGGGAAATATGGGAGTGGACTTTGGCGACTACGACCACAGTGGACGCCTGAGCTTCTTTGTGACTCACTTTGAAGAGCAGCCGAATTCCCTTTATCGCAACATGGGCGCCAAGGGCTTCAACGATGTGAGCTGGACCTCCGGTGTAGGCCAACCCAGCTATCCCTACGTCGGCTGGGGTACAGCTTTCTTTGATATGGATAACGACACATGGCTCGACCTTCTCGTAGCCAACGGCCACGTCTATCCGCAAATTGACACCCTGGAGACCGGCCCTCGCTATCGTGAGCCGCTCCTGCTCCATCGTAATAATCGTGATGGCACTTTCGACGAGGTCTCTAAGGAGTCGGGCCTCGCCGCTCTCCCGGCCCATTCTCGCCGGGGCGCAGCCTTTGGCGACGTCTTCAACACAGGAAACATCGACATCCTTCTCTTAAATGTCGGCGAGCCACCTTCGTTACTCAAGAACACGAATGCCAATGGTTATCACCGCGTCCTCTTCAAACTGGTCGGCACAAAGAGCAATCGTGCTGCGATCGGCGCCAGAGTGACGATCCGCTCCGCCGGCATCCAGCAATTCGGCGAAGTGCGCGGCGGAGCCAGCTACTTGTCCCAAAATGATTTGCGCTTGCATTTTGGCCTGGGCACGGCAAGCAAGATAGAATCAATCCAGATCCGCTGGCCGAACGGCAATGTTGAACCTCTGCAAGACGTCGCCGCCGACTACATCTATACAATCGTGGAAGGGAAGGGAATCCAAGACAAAAAGCCGCTGCCGGCTCTCTCTGCAAGTCATAGCACGCCGAGCGCCACTCGTTGAATGGGAATGTGGCACAGTGCGGCAAGCCACAAGAAAAGCAAAATAGATCTCACCGCAAAGTACGCCAAGGACGCAAAGGAAAACCAAAATCTTAACCACAGAGGAACACGAAAAGAAATCCAAGGACACGAAGCAAAAAAGCAAAGAAAATTCTTCGCGGCAAAAATTTTCAAGGTTAGCAATGCAGAGGCCGCAGAGAGGAAATTGGATCGATACTTGTGAAACCTGGGTGGGATACGGGCGTACGAGCATTTCGGGAAAATTTTGGCAATCATGGCAATTCTGGCAATTATGGCAATCCACGCGATCTCTCTCGCGTCCCTTGCCATGCCTGCCCCCGATAATCCCGCCACAGCCCTCCAGTCGGAATTCCAGGCTGCTAAGACATCGTTAGCCGCAGGCGATCTTTCCTCGGCGGAAAACCATTACATCGACACGATCGCACTCGGCTTACGGCAACTCGCCCAACTCTCGCTCTCTTTAGGAGAGACGGATCAAGCCGCCGCTTATCTCGACTCCGCACTCAAGCTCAAGCCGGGCGACACCGAAACCCAGGTAGATGCATCGGCTGTTTGGTTCCGTAAGGGAGATGTCAGCAAAGCCAAGGCGCTGTTGAAATCCGTGATTGCCCAAGAGCCCCGCCATGCGCGGGCCCACGGACTTCTCGGGCGAATCTACGTATTCGAGGGAGATGCGGGTAATGCAGTTCAGGAATTGAAGACCTCAGTCGAACTCGAGGACGATTTTGAAACCAGCTATTTTCTTGGCATCGCCTACCTGATTGCAAAGAAATTGCCCGAAGCTTCTTCATGGTTCCTTCAACTTGAGTCCAAAATGGGAGATTCGGCGGCGCTCCACATGTTGTTTGGCCGCGCCTATCTGGTTTCCAGGGTTCCGGAACAGGCGATCCCCGAATTTCGCCAGGCTATCAAGCTTGATCCCAGCTATCCTCGCGCACACGGCTTTCTCGGCTACGCCTACCTGGAACACTTTCAGGAAGAAGGTTATCCCCAGGCGCGCACAGAATTCGAAAAAGAGGTCAAGCTCCATCCTGATGAATATCAGGTGCAGGAACTACTGGGGATCGCCAACGTAAATTTGCGTGACTACCCTGCCGCCGAAGCTGCGCTTCTTCGAGCGGCGCGGCTGCACCCGCAAGAATCCTCCATCTATCTCTATCTGGGCGAAACCTATGCGGCCACCACTCGCATCAAGGCCGCAGTTGGTGTTCTCGATAAGTACGTCAAGATGGTTGGCACCCCTGGAGACGACAAGCTGCGCGAAGTCAGCCGGGCCTACTATTTGCTCGGCCAGAATCTTCGCCGCCTCGGCCGCGAGGAAGAAGCCAGGAAAGCGTTGCTGCGCTCCCAGCAGATACGGGAAGCAAAATTCAGATACGATGTGAAGCACATCTTCGATGAAAAGAAGGATCCCGAAGAAGAGCGCGGGAGCCGCGTTTCCGATCCCATCGCCGATGTGCTGGAGGTGGGCTCTCCGGAAGCAAAACAAACCGGACAATCCCTGGCCCAGCAAGGCTTGTCTGCAACCCCGGTCTCGAAGCAAAAGGCTGCAAATATAGGAGTAGCTAAACAGTATCGATCCTTCGTGGCAGAAATTCTCGGCAGCTCTTATAACGACCTGGGAGTTATGCGGGCTAAGAATTCGAAATTCCCCGAAGCAGCCGAGTTCTTCAAACAGGCTTCCGCATGGAAGCCCGATCTTCCCGGCTTGGCTCGCAACTGGGGCTTGGCCAGCTTCCGTGCCGAGCGATACGCGGAAGCCATTACGCCGTTGGAGAGCCAGCTTAAAGCTCAACCCAGCGATGTATTTGTTCGCCAGGTTCTCGGCCTCAGTTATTCCATGTTGGAAAACTATCTCAAGGTCGTCGATGTCTTCCAACCCATGCTCGACCATCCGCCCGACGACCCCGGCCTGCTTCTCGCATGGGGTACGGCGCTCGTGCGCACGCATAAATCCGTTGCTGCTGCCACCATTTTCCAACGGCTGCTCGAGCAAAATGCCAGCAACGCCTCGATTCATCTTCTACTTGGACAAGCACATGCGCAGCAGCACGATTATCCCACTGCACTGCAGGAGCTAGGGAAGGCGTCGCAACTCGATCCCCGGCTTCCGGAAGCTCATTACTACACCGGCCTGGTCTACCTGCACCAGAAAGATTTGGAATCGGCAGCGCGGGAATTTCGCGCCGAACTCGAGATTCGCCCAGCCGACGCACAAACCATGTACCATCTCGGCTACACGTTGCTCTTGCAGGAACAACTGCCGGAGTCAGTTGCCCTTTTGCGCAAAGTCGTGAAGGCAATTCCCAATTATGAAATGGCCCATTTCGAGTTAGGCCGCGCCCTTCTTCAACAGGAAGATACAACCAGCGCAATCGAAAGCCTGGAAATAGCCAAGAAACTTGCTCCCGACCATGACGCTGTCTACTTTCAACTAAGCCAGGCCTATCGTCGCGCCGGCCGCATGCAGGAAGCAGGCCGGGAACTGGCCGCGTACCAGAAACTCATAGAAGCAAACAGATTGAAGAAACGCGAAAGCATGGAGATCGACAAACCGTAGATCCTGGGTGACGACGATGAACATTCACCTACTTTTGGCAGCCACCCCCAAAATCTGCTTTTCCATCAAGGTCCGCAAGTCCTTGGGCAGTATGTCTGTCTGTTCGAGTTTCTTCCACTCGGAGGCAGCGCGCTCCGCCGTTTCAACTGCGATCGGCCAGAGCGGACTTGCAGGAATCCGGGCCGTGTCGGCAAAACGGCGCATCTGGTTCTGTGTGACTTCGGAGAGGCTGCGGCTGCCACCGAAACTTAAGGCCAGTGTGTCGTTGGGAATATAAGGAAGCGTTGCTACGAAGTCATATCCCGGCGACAGCACGGGAGTGCGCTGGTCGGGATAGAGCAGGGACCAGTTCTTGAGATGCATGTCGGCATTGCCGATCACTACGGAGAACACCAGACGGCGAACAAACTCAGCGACAGCATCCTCGCCAATTTCTGCCCACAAGACAGAGGCGATATTGGCATAACTACGATCACGATATTTGTCGTTCGGATATTGCCCAAACACTTGCGCGAAGTCCTCCATGTGAATGGTCGCGCCATGAGCGGCACGGTCGAAGCGCTGCACGGCCAGCGCCTTGCCTCCCGGCGCGAGCGCCTCTTGGGGGAGCCCTTTAATTTCCGCCATCTTGACAAGCCGGCTCCTCGGAACAGTGATGCCCACGCGCCGCGCGAGCTCAAGCATGACGAATTCATTTTCGGGAACGGCATTGAAGCGTGCTGAAGGTAGTTTGACTACCCACGACCCTCCAATGCCGCCGGCAGGAATAGTCAGACCTCCGGACGTTTCCATTACCGCCGAAAACTTCAGTTGGACACCTGCCAGCGAAAATCGCAGCACAGCTTCGTACTGGCGATCATCATCACGATCATGGTGATCATCCTTTTCCCTTGTATTGCCCTGAATAGGCGCAATGACTAACGCTCCAGGAAGATCAGCGCCGAGGACCGCGAGAAGAAAGAACTCGCGCTCGGGGTTGACGTCAGCGATTTTTGCGAGATACTCGCGCAGGTGTCCTTCTGGAAGAAGGTTTGAAAAGAACGGCGGCACACGGCGAAGGACAGGGCGCACGGCTGTAACGAGGCCGCCAGTGCGTCCCTTGAAAGAGAGACTCAGCGTAGGGCGCGTTGGATTGTCAATATAATCCTGCTCGAATGCAAAGATCTGACGATCGCCAGCGAGACGGTTGATGACGCCAATTTGGTTGCCATGGAGGCTCACAGAAAGCGCGTTGAGTTTCTTGGGATCAAACTTCATCGCGGAGGTCCTTGGCGCTCTCCTCGTCGTGGTCGGCGTAAAGGGAACGTTCCTCACCTTCGCCCTGGCCGGGTTGTACATGATCGCGGATAAGAGACAGGACTACTGGGACGAGAGTCCGCGGAACCATAAGCAGATCGCTGTCGAGAATACGCACCAGCTCAAGAAGGGTGTCGTAGCGCGGCACGATCTTGCCTGACTCGATGCCTGAGATGTGTGTCTGGGTTAGGCCAACACGGCTAGCGAGGTCCCTCTGGCTCCAACTGCGTTCCTCTCTCGCTTCCCTCAGAGTACGTCGCATCGACAGAGGAAGACCTTGTAGGCGTAGTAGCTTGATATGCTTCGTTATATTTTTTCTCATTAAAAATATAATATAACATATCAATATATTTTATAGTATCAATTGTGATAAATGATATAAGTTAATATGTTGAGCGCTGGCTATTCACCATTCTGCGAAACCGCACGATTCCTGCCATTTCGCCGCGAAATCTCACGGCGCGCCGGAGCCATGCGAGTTGGCTCCAACGGAACTGATTCATGTTCATGAATCGATTGTCGCTCATTGTTGTCTTCAGGATGCGCCTGGCGGTACGCGCCGGTTAAAGCTTGGGCCGACTCATCAGCTTTGAAGCGGAGATAAAGCTGCTGTTCATGCTTTGCTTTCTCAGACTCGCCCGATCCTTGATAGCTGAGCATGAGATTGTAGTGGGCCTGCAAATCTTCCGGGTCGATGCCGAGTACGCGCTGGGATGTCGCAACTGCCTCTGAGTACTTGCGCTCAAGAAAGAAGATGCGACCAAGATCATTGAGCGCGACTCGATCACGCGGATACTGTGCCAGCACCGTTTGCAGATGGTTCGCCGCTTCTTCATATTTGCCTTCAGCGCGCAACACACGCGCGAAGAAATAATTGGCACGCGCCAGCTTAGGCGACAATTGGAGGGCACGCTCCAGAACTCTACGTCCTCCCTCCATGTCGCCCTCCTGCACAGCCACGCGTCCCAGGTTGACCCAGCCATCGGGATTAGCGGCATCGATTTTGGTAATTTGCTCGAATGCCTGACGGGCGCCCTTCAGATTGCCTTGTAAGAAGAGCCCGATCCCATAATCGTTCCAGCGGGTCCAATCGTCTGATTTCAACTCGACAACTGGAGCGCTCTGACTCGCGTTGGCCGGCAAAACACGTAAGCTGGTCTGGCTGCCGGAAACCGTCACAACCGGCAGATCAGGAATCCTCTTGAGCTTGCCTGAAACTCGTGACGTATCCCCGGAAAAATTAACGCGGCGATCGTCATAGTCGGGCGTGGTGGTGGTACTGCCGCCTTCCGAACTGACTCCGGCGAAGGAGAACTGCGTATTCCACCAGGCAAATTTGCGATAGCAGAGACGCGCCTCCAGTTTGATCTCGTTCCCCGCATCTGCGGGAACTTTGAGGCGGTAGTGAACCGTATCCGCCGCGCCCGGAGGTATGAGGCGGGTGTAAACCACAGCCCTGCTGGACCAGGCATTGCGCTTGTTAATAGGATTCCCATGGGCATCCACTTGAAGCGAACGGTAAAAATGAGCACCTTTCTCTACCGGACCCTTGCCGTTATCCTCGACTTTGCCGCTCCAGAAGAGGACCCGGTCCTTGTCGTCGGTGGCCTTCAGTTCCAGCCAGGTATCGTAGGCGTCGACGGTTCCGCCGGGAAAGAAGTGCCCCACCTTGCGTGTGCGGACCACAACCTCAACAACCACCGTGTCGCCACGGCGAACAGTGGGAGAGATTCTGTTGAGAGGACCGCTGATCGCCAGTGCCTCGGCATCGGCTTTTGGAGTGTTGACCTCCGCTTCTTCGCCCACTGCAAAGTTTGTTGCAAGATCTGAAGAGGGCATCTGTGGCCCAACTTGACTGCTCTTGGTTGGCGCCGGGGCAATCGCGAAGATATCAACCGTCACGCTGTCTTTGAGGAACTTCTTCGTCAATTCGAGTTGATCGGAATCCTCGTTGGCTACGGGTACAGCGGTGTTCGCGCCGGGGAAGGCGTGCGAATGTATTTCACCGTGAATCGCGCCGGCATCGTTCGACTTCATTGCCGGCATGTGGCAATCGGCGCATTGCGACGGCTTCGGTGGGTAATAAAAGGAGCGCGCTCCCTGGCCGGAAACGCCGCTGGCCTGCCAGTTGTCATATTCGTTGAAACCTCGAATCCAGCGATAGTGGTTCACTGGGACATCCAAATGAACCTTGTGGCATGTGGAGCAAAACTCTGCTGTATCCGTCCGCATGAACGGTTTAAGGAAGACGCGGCGATGAGGCTCAGGATTCAGTTCGGTCACATAATCGTGAACCCAGCGAACGAAGCGGTTCTTACTGGCCGCCATCTGGTGTAGTTGCGGGTATTCGAGCAGGAAATCGCCCTGTCCCATCGTGCTTTTTACCTGTTCGATAGAGTGGCACATCATGCATCCCAGGCCGGCCCGCGCTTCAGGACGATCCACGATCTGCTTGATTGGCGTATCGAACATTCCGCTATACAGCAGAGCCGGATCATGGCAACCGGCACACCATTTCGATGGCTTCACCCCGATTACGTCCTGCATGTACTCAATGCTCTTGCGATACCACTGATTATTGAAAGACGAGAAATGATGAACCGAACTGAACCACTGCTTGTAGATATCCTTGTGACAGCGCTGGCAGGCATCGGACTCCATGAAGTAATTTCCCGGGATCCGGCCCTTATGAGCGGTTTGCGCGGAGCTAGGGAAAAATGGTCCGTTGGGACCATCGCCTTCTTCGTTCATGGACGCAGGTGGAGAAGCAGGATTTGAAAACTTGTGAGCGCGAGACCACATTCCCTGGCGCAAGTTCCATCCGCCATAAGCAAGCCCCGCTGCAAGCACTAGACACAAAGCCGTTGTAGCTAACGACACGCCTCGTGAGACTGACCACGACCTTTTGGCGCCTATCCACTTCGCTAACAGCATACCGACCGCAGCGAACGAAAGCACAACGTGGGCATACATCCATGACCAGTGTGGCCGGATCGTGCCGATAAACAGGAGAACGACGCCAAGGATCGCAGCAACCGCCAGGACCAGCCAGCCCAGGTCGCGAGAGAACGATTTTGCCCGCACTACAGCAAGCACTTTCGGGACGAGAAAAACCGCCGCGACAACACCTAAGGCCGCATGCAGCAGCACGATCACAATGTATGCCAGATTAGGGGCGGGAAATACGTACAAATAGACAGAGGTCAAAAACAAAATGGCTACCAGCACCCACAACTTTGGCCAGCGAAAAATTCTGCGAATCATTACAAATCCTAAGCGTTAGACCTGCTCGTAGAAAACTCCGATACCTGTGATCTGTTGCCTGAAACGTTTAAGTTGGGCCATTTTACTCCTGGCCGGGCTTGGCGTGCAGGGGAAAAAGAGAAAAATTCATGATCGATCGGGGACTTCTCTTGAGCCGGACCAGGCTGAGCGCCACGATGAGGGCCGCTGCCGATGCCGGTACTAAAAAAGCAACGCGTAGGGAACCGAAGCTCGCAGAGGCCTGTCCGGTGAGCCACGGTACCAGAGCTCCTCCTAACGAGGCACTAGCGAAGACCCAGCCGCTGTGGCGATGGGCCAGCAGGGAATCGGAGGCGAAAGACAGCATCAGAGGGAAGATCGGCGCAAGCCCCAATGCAGTGACAGCAGCTCCAAACAAGACCTGTAGGCTGGAATGTGAAAACAGGTAGATGGAAATCCCTCCGAGAGCGAGCGCCAGTGACAACCAATAAATCACCGGTTCCGGCACGCGCCGGAGAAGCGCTGCGTTCATTAATCGTCCTGCGAGCAACGCCAGCCAAAAGCACCCAACAGAGGAGGCAGCAATGGAGTCATTCACATGCTGCATTCGCGTGGCGTAGAGGGCAGTCCAGTCGCCCATTGAAGTTTCCACTCCCACGTATAGAAAAAAAAGAATGCCGAAGAGGAGCAAAGCAGGCGAGTACCAATTGCTGCCAGCATGGGTTTCTTGCGCTGGTGGCGAGAAGCCGCCAAAAATGATTATCAGCCATAATATGAAGCTGACCAGGCCCAGGCCCAGCACGCTCCATGAGACGATCTGATGCCGCCGTGCCCACTCCACCAGCACAGGTGAAACAAGAGCGCCAGCTCCCCATAGAAAATTCAGCAGCGTGAGCGAGTAAGCTCGCCGTCCGCTGTGCCCGCTGGCGACGATCAAGTTAATGGCCGCCATGGTCAGCCCTAACCCCACACCGTAGCAAGCGGTGCACAGGTAGCTGAGAGGACAAGACGCAAACGCGAACGCACCCAACCCGAGGGCGATCAACGGCATGCCCAGGAAAATGCTGGTGCGAAGGTTGTGGTTGGCAAAGAGGGACCCAACAAAACCACCGGCGAACTGCGCGGCTACCAGCAAGCCCGCATTGGCGTCGGACAGGGAGCAACGTTTAATCCACAGCGGAATCAGAGGACCGAGCAGAGTGGTGGCGGCTCCAGTCAGCGCGAATTCCAGATAGAGCACCCCGAGTAGCCGCGAACTTAACCGCGCATTTGCCAATCCTGCCATTGCAGAATCTTACGGGTTGGCTCACCGTCTGCCAACGCAATTCGCGATCTCAATGAAGAGTCAGTCCAAACAAAACAGACTTGGGTTATTACGGTTCAATGCCTTCGGCACCACGGGCCTCCCTAGACAGGCCGGCTTTCAATGATGGAGACACCCGTCTCCCGAATCACCTGCACCATCGAAAAGCCCGCTTCCTGAAGGAGGGACCGAAATTCCGATTCGGTGCGCTCTCGGCCGCTGGTCAAGACCATCATTAACATGTCCATCAGTGCCCTTGTGGGATCAGTGGACGGCGTCAACACCGCTTCGACGAGCAACAGCGTACCATCCGAGCGGATCGCTCGCCGGCAGTTTTTCAGGATCTTCAAAGCGGCTTCGTCATTCCAGTCATGGATAATGCCCTTCATTATGTACGCGTCTGCTCCGGCGGGAACGTCTTTAAAGAAATCTCCGCCAATGATTTCGCAGCGCTGGCTTATCGGCTCCTCCCGCAGGGCGGACGCGCCGGCGACTACGGCGGGCAGATCGTGAAGGATACCGCGCAGACGAGGGTTGGCAGAGAGGATTCCGGCGAGAAGCCTGCCATGGCCTCCGCCCACATCGACGATTCGTTCAAACTTGGAGAAGCCGTACGCGCCGACGATGGCAGACAGGTAGTCTGCCGCGGAACTCATCGCGGCGTTGAAGACAGCAGCATCGTCCGAATGCCCAGCCAGATACTCGAAGAATGGAGCGCCGTATACGCGTTCGAACGATGGTTGCCCGGTCCGAACCGTCTCCTCGAGCGCGCCGGACGGTTTCCAGACAAAATGCGCGCCCAACATCATGGCCGAGGGCCGGATCGATTCCGGATGATCGCTTCGGAGCGTGTCGCTCAACGCGGTTTGTCGATACCGGCCAGTCGTATCCTCGGAGAAGATCCCGAGGCTCGTGAGCGCCCGCAAGAACCGGCCCAACGACGAGCCATGCGTATGTGTGGCTTCTGCCAGTTCCTCAATGCTCTTGGGGCCGTTGGCGACAAGATCGGCAAGGGCGAACTTGGCGGCAACATGGATCGCCTGCACCGCCATTGCTCCTGGCCACAGCATCTGCATCATCTGCATCGATGGTGAGACGGGTTGTGCTTGCGCTTCTCGATTGCTCATTGATACCTCTTTAGGCAAGTTGTGTTGGAGACCTGACTATTCATTTAGATACGGAACGCTTTCTCAACGACACGAAGGCCGCTCGTGTTGAAAAACGGCGAGAGTACTCCTTCTTGAATGATTCCCGGCACCATCGCCAAGCAAGGTGTGATTAAAAGTGCGAGTCAGGGCGCGGCCGTTTGCTCGGTGAACGCATTAATTAGCAAAGCTTAATTTATATGGCTGCCTTTTTTGACGCTTTGCGGACCAAAAAGCTGGTTAGAAGGTGGTTAGAGGATACCAGGGTGGGGGGCAACAAGAATTCTTCTTTGAAAATTCTCTAATTTTACTTGTGAGCATAGCTCCGCCAACCTGTGCAAAATGAGCCACGGATTTTATAGTCCCCGCGAATGACTCGAATTATCAAATGGTTCCCGGTATGATCCTTCGCTTACGCTCAGGATTTCGCCTGCAGGCTCCCGCTCCGCTCACGCCTGCAATACGGCTCAACCTTAGCGAATAATATACGAACATGGAGAGTTTGTCAAATTAAATCGGGATTTAAATCGGGGATTACAGGATTACGGGGGATTAGAGGACGATTTCCGAACTTTTACATTCTTAAATGCGTAAACATCTCGCTCGGTACGACACGCGACTTGTAGCCACGATTACCGACCTCATTAGAATCACTGACCCAAGAGGTGGTGATCATTATTAATATCCACCGATGTTGTAGTTTGTTAAATCAGGGCCGTCCTTGCCACCCAGTAGCCGGATAACGAATTTTCCCTGTTTCTTCTGAATGACAATATGCCAGTAATCCCGATCCCCTGTCTTGGTCACGCTCATAGAATCGAGATTTCCACGAATGACCGATAAAGGCACCAGGAGCGTGGTTTCTGCTGAGGCGCATCCGAAGCAAACGTAAGGAGACTCTGCCGTATCGAGAAAATCAACCTGTGCCCGGTGCAACGCAAACCAGAAGTAGGGTATGTCGCCCGATTCCTTATGGGTCGCCGAAACTGCGCACATCAGTCGCGTGCGGCCGTCGCCGGACTCGTACCGGGTCTGGGAGAGCTTTGACAGGTTTGTGCCCAGGTGTCGCTGAGCCAGTTTGATGCACTCACCGTGGAAGGCCGCCGGGGCTCCCTTATCTCCAACAATCGGCGATTCGATGATAAAGACTTCCGGGCGCGGCCAAAGCTTGACCGCGATCTTGAACAGTCCTCTGGCGCGTGCCTCGATTTCAAACGCGCTCCAGTTCTCATGGTCGCCAAAGTGACGATTCAATTCGAAATGACTGGTCGCGAACAGACCTCGCTTCTCACTATATGACCGGTTGCTAAGCTCGGGATTGTAGCCTGTGAGAGTCAGATTGCCGATAGTATGTAGCCACTCCGAGTGGACATCTGCCGCATCTGCCCCGAGCAGTTCATACCATTCAGGTGTAAGCGTCTGTGGCATGATGTGCTCTATACTGGATTCGTCGAAGCTGACGACCTCGTGATGTCCGTACGACTGTTCGAGACGTTCGAGGATCACTTGGCAGGCTCGGCCGCCATAGATGTCAGACCGCACCCACCGTTCCTCGAACTCTGCATCCGTGGGCCAGCGCCGGTTCTTGTTCTCACGCGCTAGCGAGGTCGATAACCACGCGGAAGGCGTTTCCGTTACAGGTTTGGACCTAAACAGGGTAATGAAAAGACCGGAAAGAGAATTCGAGGGCACTCCTACGACCATCCGGCGCAGGATGAACGAGAGAAGTATTCCCATGCTTGACACGAACTCCGCCAAAGCGAACTGGCCGTCGGCATAATCTTCATAGAGCGAAAGAAGTAGGGGATAGACGCTTCCGAAATCGAGCCGGCGAAAATAGTCAAAGTACTGATTCAGTTCCGGATGAGGCTCTCCTGCTGTTCCCGAGAGCCTGCTATACATGGTTGAAAGTCGTTCCATCCTGATCATTAGAATCCGCACGGATGCGGAGTCCGAATCGGCGACCAGCCTTCTTACGGCGGTATACACATCCCCTTTGCGCACCTCCTCGCCTTCAGCACCAAGAAAGTGGCGCATGAACTCCGTGAGCCCTTGCCCCAGCCGGTTCTGCATTGGCAGCCACAATCCGTCATATATGCCTTGCTGGTCGGTTACAGTAAAGCGCATTAGAAAGTAGTTGCGGACCAGATCGGACTGTTCTAATGGCGAGCCCTTGAAGTTAAGGCTCTCGAAGATCAGATATGGATCGTCGGTGTCACTCAGGTTAATCATGACGACCATCAACCGCTTCTCGATGATGTCGAGGATGCGCTTGGGCTCGATTTTTTCGCCTTCATCGTTTTCGCTGCGCAGACGGCGCCTGAAGTAGTCGTATGCCTTCTTGAACTGAGAATCCACGCTTGGAGCGTCGGATTCTTGGATCAGTGAAGCATATGCGGCGCGGTCCCCATGCGTCGGCAAAAGCTTGAAAAACTCAGTTCCTTCACATCCGTCATTGGTCAGGTAAAACTGCTGGATGCGCCTTCGTGCGACCTGCTGCTCAGATCTGAGCATGTCACGCACGGCGCACATCAATATTGAGATGGTGGTGAGGCGCTGCTGGCCGTCGATGATGAGAAACTTGGAGACGCCAACCGGCACGCTGCGGGCGGACATGGTAACAACCGCACCCATGAAGTGCGTAGCTTTGTCGTCGGTATCCTCAGCGGGATAGAAAACCATTACATCGTCCCAGAGGGTCCGCCATTGTTTTTCAGACCAAGTATACGGGCGCTGGAACAGCGGCACAACGTTCTGCTTGAACCCGCTGTAATAGTTGATGACGAGAGTCGGAGTCGCTTCCATGACGATCTGCCGATTTTATCAATGAAAACAACCTTTTTCACTTCTTCCGCCCACGCGGTATCCACTCGGTTCCCGCAGTAACCCAAGAGTCCATGCGGCATTCTTTTGGAAGCGCAGCGATAAACCTACTTTCTTTGCGGCAAAGGCCTCATTTAACGTACAGTGATGGGGAACATACAGGGCCATTGGTGCCAGCAATCAATCTCAACTGACAACTTGAAGTCCGATTCTGGAGCGGCCCGACTTTAGAACTATGCGTGAGAGACAGAAAGTAAACGAACTCACGATTTGGTTTCTAAAAAACAAGAGGAAAGATGCGGTCGTAACGCATTGATTTGAAAGGTAGATCGTTCTGGCGGACTCGAAGGGATTCGAACTTTGATTTGTTCAGTATCAATCTTCGCGGCGAACCACCGAAACCACGCCCAAGCTCGAATTTGACTCGCACTTTTAATCACTCCCCCGCCTAGCCCATTATGATCGAGTTGTCGGCCAACCGGAAGTTAACGACCTGCCTGCTGCTCTTTTTCGGCCAACGGTATCCCGAACTGACCAAGCAACTGCGGCGAATCTAAGCTAAAATCCTGCAATTGCGAAGGGAGTCCAAATATATGGCAATCGACATGGACAAGCTCAATGCTTTTATCGGGCGTTTTGTCGGGGATCTCGGTGCAGCGGTGGGTACCGGAATGGTCGTAATTGGCGAGAGGCTTGGACTGTACAAAGCACTCGCGGAGGGCCCGATGACGTCGGTCGAACTTGCCGCCAAAACCAAAACCGATGAACGCTACGTGCGGGAATGGCTGGCCTCACAGGCAGCGGGTGGCTATGTCACGTACGATGAAAAAACAAACAAGTTCAGCCTCACAGAGGAGCAGGCCTTTGCCTTGGCCAACGAAAACAGCCCGGCGTATCTGCCTGGCGCATTCCAGCTAGCTCTCGGGTCGCTCGCAGCCGTTCCGCGAATTGCCGATTCGTTTCGCACGGGAGCGGGGATGGGCTGGCATGAACATGACGACGGCGTGTTTCACGGGTGTGAGAAGTTTTTTCGTCCTGGGTACGCCGCCAATCTGGTGAGCTCTTGGATCCCCGCGCTCAATGACGTAAAAGAAAAACTCGAGATCGGCGCGCGAGTCGCCGACGTAGGCTGCGGGAAAGGCGCTTCTACAGTGTTGATGGCGAAAGCATTCCCGAAATCAACCTTTTGGGGATTCGATTACCACGATAAATCGATCGAAGCAGCTCGTGATTCGGCTAAGCGCGAAGGGGTTGCCGACCGGGCCACGTTCGAGGTGGTCAAAGCCAAGGAGTATCCAGGAAAGGACTACGACTTCGTCGCGGTTTTCGACTGTTTGCACGACATGGGCGATCCTGTTGGCGCCGCCGCCCACGTTCGACGCTCCCTGCGAGAAGACGGTACGTGGATGGTTGTGGAACCATTCGCGAATGACGAGTTGAAGGACAATCTGAATCCTGTGGGCCGGGTCTACTACTCGTTCTCGACACTGCTGTGCACGCCCTGTTCACGATCGCAGGAAGTAGGTCTTTGCCTGGGCGCGCAATCCGGAGAGGCGCGCATCCGACAAGTGGTGACCTCGGCGGGCTTCAGCCGTTTCCGCCGAGCGACGGAAACGCCGTTCAACATAGTTTACGAAGCCCGGCCCTGAAACGGATGAGTTGAAGGTCCGGAAATGGACATGGAAGCAGCGGGATGCATTCCGGTCGGTTGGCCGGCGATGTAGTAAGATGCCTGAATGACTCTCTCTGCACGAAATCAACTTCCGGGCATCGTCGAAGACATTCATCTTGGTGGTGTAATGGCCCACGTAACGGTTCGAGTTGGCGACAACTTGGTGGAAAGCGTGATCACTCGCAGTAGCGTCGAAGAGATGAACCTAAAAAAGGGCGATAGTGTTAAGGCAGTGATCAAGTCTACCGAGGTGATGCTGCTGAAGGACTAGCAACGACTCGGATGGTCTTCACCATCCGTACCCAGCGAGCGGGCCTCTTGTCCGTAGGTACGATCAGTCGTAACGGTCCTGCTGCTCGGGGCAGGGGCTTGCCATCTTCGCTGTCTGCCACGAGCACCTGCAGGTTCCCAATGCTCTCATCCAATTCGGCAATCGAGAACGTAACCTGATAGCCATCGACGGCGCTGATTACAACGCACGTAGTCAGCGCTTTACCTCGCAAGCCATCACCCGATGGCACCCCTGCTTCTCTGAGCAAGTCACGCAAAGGAACACCGCCATATCTGGCAGTCTTTTTCTCGTGAGCGTTGGTTGCTGACACCGTTGTGTGTTTCAGTTGTTCCCACTCCCGTTCCTGGAAAGTTCGCGGGTGGAGAATATCTCCGTTGATTTCGAGGAGTGGCGCAGGCCCTGGTTGGGCAAGCGCAGCAAGCTGAATGATCGAGCAAATGGCGACCAGGCGCAGAGTTTTCATTGCGACAAAGTATAGCAGAGCAGCAGTTTTAAAAACGATTTAAGTCGAATTGACAACACGGTTGTAACAGGCTAAAACCGTATATTGTGCAAGGAGGCACCTATGGCAACCGTACTCGAAAAACCGAAACCTTCTGTTGCGCTACCCATGACCAAACTGCTCATCGGCAACGAATGGGTGAACAGCAAATCCGGCAAAACATTTCCGACGATCAACCCAGCGACCGGCGAGGAAATCTGCCAAGTCGCTGAAGCGGATGCCCAAGACATTGACCGGGCCGTCCATATAGCCCGCTCCGCATTCCACCAGGGAAGCCCCTGGCGCCGCTTGTCGGCAGCCGAGCGCGGCCATTTGCTCAATCGCTTGGCCGACCTGATTGAGAAGAATGCCAGCGAACTGGCCCGGCTGGAATCGCTCGACAACGGAAAGCCGTATTCGGTGGCACTCGCTGCCGACCTTCCGCTGACCATCGCATGCTATCGCTATTACGCGGGATGGGCTGACAAAGTTCAGGGGCGCACGATCCCGATCAATGGCCCTTATTTCTGCTATACACGTTTGGAACCCGTTGGTGTGGTAGGCCAGATCATTCCCTGGAACTTCCCTCTGCTGATGCAGGCGTGGAAACTAGCTCCCGCGCTGGCGACCGGCAACACGGTGATTTTGAAGCCTGCCGAGCAGACGCCGCTTACCGCATTGAGGGTGGGGGAATTGATTCTTGAGGCGGGCTTCCCATCAGGTGTCGTTAACATCCTTCCCGGCTATGGACCTACGGCCGGAGCAGCCATTGCCAGGCACATGGACATCGACAAGGTGGCCTTCACCGGATCCACGGAAGTTGGCCATCTCATCATGGAAGCCTCCGCGAAATCCAATCTGAAACGTGTGACATTGGAATTGGGCGGCAAGAGTCCCAATATTGTTTTTGCCGATGCCGATCTCGATCAAGCCGTGGAAGGTTCCCACTTCGCTCTTTTCTTTAATCAAGGACAATGCTGCTGTGCAGGCTCGCGGCTCTATGTAGAAGAGAAGGTTTACGACGAGTTCGTGGAACGCAGCGTCGCACGAGCGAAGAAGCGCACCGTGGGCGATCCGCTCGATCCGGCTACCGAGCAGGGGCCTCAGGTTGATGATGCCCAGTTCGACAAAGTCATGGGCTACATCGAATCCGGCAAGCAGCAGGGCGCAAAGATGTTGTGCGGCGGCGACCGCGTCGGAAGCCGCGGTTATTTTATTCGTCCCACCGTCTTTGCCGACGTAAAGGATGACATGAAGATCGCTCAAGAGGAGATATTCGGCCCGGTCATGAGCATTCTCAAGTTCCGTGACACCGACGAACTGGTGGAGCGCGCCAACAAAACCATGTACGGCTTGGCTGCGGGAGTCTGGACCAGGGACATTGGCAAGGCGCACGCCATCGCCAACAGCGTCCGAGCAGGCACAGTCTGGGTGAACTGCTATGACGTCTTCGACGCCGCTGCGCCTTTTGGCGGATTCAAACAGTCTGGAATCGGACGTGAAAACGGCGAATACGGACTGCAACAATACACCGAAGTCAAAACAGTAACGGTTCAGTTATAGGTATCGCCCAGGCGGGCGGAGCAACTTGATCCCGCCCGCTTCTTTTGATCAATGCCCCAAATCATAGCTGTTCGAACCCAGGATGATTCATTCCGCGATACCATCGCAGTGGTATTGTCGCAAGATGCTGTCTGCCTCGGCCCCGACGGGCAGCCGTGGGCTGGAGTCTCTCTTAGCGCGGAACTGGCCCGAGCGCTAGCAGAACGTTTGCTGGGCTTGGCAAGAGAAGTCGAAGGCCAGAAGCGAATCGACGACCCAAACTCGTTTCATTCGTTCGCACAAATCACATCGATTCTGGTCTTTCATGACGGCTCGGAACAAAGCCACCGGGCCTTCCGATTGGCTCTGGATTTGGCATCGCGCTCCTTGGCAATCGTTCAGTTGGCCGGCATCTTCACGGTGCAGCCTGACAGGTTTGAGCCATCGTCCTCACCGGACGACCATCAATGGCAGCGGGGCTGGCTTGATCGTCTGACTCAGGTGTATTCCGGGGAAGCGGCAAAGGAAGGCATCGAACTGCGAACAAAGCTAATTGCCGCTACTGATCAACATGCTGTAGCGGATATGTTCGACAGCGGCAGATTCGACTTGATCATTGTTCCTCATAGCTTTTCCAGGAGCAGCAATGATGGCATCGTCGCTAAAACGCTCAGCCAGGCACTGTCTACCGCGACAAGGTCGAAGGTTCTTTTTTGTCCGTAGGCTTTTTTGCACGTTAGGTCCAGGAGGTGAGTATGCTCAGTACTCCTTATAATCGTCAACCTACCAATCGATGAGGCTGGATCGACCTACCGCAAAAGCGCATTCGAAGTCTCCTTCACGGGTAAGCATGCTGCGTTCTGTTGTGAGCGAAGTGCGCAAACTTGGGTGGTGAGATCATATCTGCTGAAGTTTCCCGGGTTACCCGGAGCCATCTTTATAAGAGTTGAGGTCCAGAAAGAAACATGGCGGAGAGAGGGGGATTCGAACCCCCGATAGAGCTTTTGACCCTATAACGGTTTAGCAAACCGCCGCCTTCAGCCACTCGGCCATCTCTCCGGCGCTGGTTTTCAATAGTCTAGCACAGTGTCCTGTGCCGATGACATTTCATCGAAGACGCAGTGCGACCAAAACCGATCTTGGGCATCCAAATGATTTACTCTGTTCTTTCTTGGAAACGCCACGATCCTTCAGTTCAGTAGACTAAAAAGTTTCTTAAAGTTGGTGTCGACCTGACTGGACCTTTTTCGTGGAATCTGAACATGGTAGGGATGTGGACGGTCTAAGGTAATCCTGAAGCGCTTTAGAACCCAATGGCAAAACCAATCTTACTCAGCGTGGACGACGATGCCGATGTTTTGCGGGCCATTGAGCGTGACCTGCGTTCACACTATGGCTCGCAGTACCGGGTGTTGGCCAGCGATTCTCCTGAGGCTGCGCTCGATCTTCTCAACCAATTAAAGGCCCACAACAACAGCGTCGCTTTGTTCCTGGTGGACCAGCGCATGCCGAAGATGGATGGCGTGCATTTTCTTCAGGAAGCCAGAGAAGTTTTTCCGGAAGCAAAGCGCACCTTGCTCACCGCCTATGCGGACACCAATGCGGCCATCAGCGCTATTAACGAAGCCAACATCAACTATTTCTTTCTGAAACCCTGGGATCCGCCGGAACAGCATCTATATCCACAATTGGACGACCTGCTGGACGACTGGCAGGCCTCGTACCGGCCGGCATTTGAGGGAATCAGGGTTTTGGGTACCCGGTGGTCGCCGCGCTCTTACGAGTTGCGCGATTTCCTTGCCCGAAACCACGTGCCCTATCAATGGATTGACGTTGAGCTTTCCGCCAACGATCCGGAAACCAAACGTCTTCTCGAAGCCCTTGGACCTGAAGCAGCGAGTCTTCCAGTCGTGCTCTTTCCCGATGGCACGAAACTCCTGGAAAGCGTCCCCGCGGAAGTCGCGCAAAAAGTGGGCTTGCGAACACGCGCGCAAACCAGCTTCTATGACCTGGCCATCGTGGGCGGCGGACCAGCAGGGCTGGCAGCAGCAGTTTACGCCGCATCCGAGGGTTTGCACACGGTGATGGTGGAACGCGAAGCGCCAGGAGGCCAGGCAGGCATGAGTTCGCGCATTGAGAATTATCTTGGCTTTCCTGTAGGACTCAGCGGCGGGGACCTGGCGCGGCGGGCCGTTGTTCAAGCACAGCGTTTCGGAGTCGAGATACTTTCTCCACAGGAAGCCGTCAGCCTCCGCACCGAGGGCTCATATCGCATCATCAAACTGGCCGATGGCAGTGATATCTCCTGCCATGCGCTCATGATTGCTACTGGCGTCGAGTGGCGGCGCTTGGAAGTTCCGGGAGTCGACCGGCTTCAGGGCGCCGGGGTCTATTACGGCGGCGGCGCGACCGAGGCGCTCTCCTGCAAAGGGGAAACCATATTTGTAGTGGGTGGGGCTAACTCCGCGGGACAGGCGGCCATGAACTTCGCCAAATACGCTGAGCGGGTGGTCATGCTGGTTCGTGGCGACTCGCTTTCCAGCACCATGTCGCAGTATCTGATCGACCAGATTGAGAAGACACCCAACATTCAATTGTGGACACACGCAACCGTGGCCGAAGTGCATGGTGAGAAGCGCCTGGAGAAAATCTCTATTCTTTGTTCGGATACCAACAAGATCGAGCGTGTTTCCGCCAATTCCATGTTCATTTTCATTGGCGCGCTGCCCGGCACAAACTGGCTGGCGGATGTTGTCGAGCGTGATGAACGTGGGTTTATTCTCACTGGGCCCGATCTGCTCTGGAATGGCGCGCGTCCCAAGGGATGGACGCTGGCACGGGATCCTTTCCTGCTGGAGACCAACATTCCCGGGCTGTTTGCCGTCGGCGATGTTCGTCACGGCTCCGTCAAGCGGGTGGCCTCCGGCGTCGGCGAAGGTTCTGTCGCCGTGCAGTTTATCCATCAATATTTGAGCAAGGTATAGCATGGCCGAAAAATCCGAATTGGCGCGAATCCCGGTCTTCGCCGACTTGCCCGACGACCAGATTTCCTGGTTCTTGAACCATTCGCAAGAGTTGGTACTCAAACCGGACGACGTTTATATGCATCAAGGCGAACCTGCGGATGCTACCTATGTGATCCTTGAAGGACAGCTTCAGGCACGCGGTGAACTGGCCGGCGAAGTCATCACCATTTCCCACAAGGTAGGCGACATAACCGGGACCTTGCCTTACTCACGCATGAAGCAATTTCCCTTGACGGGGCGCGCACTCACGGCCGGCCGTGTCCTGAAATTTCCCGCCTCGCTGTTCCCTGATTTGGTACACAGGATGCCGGAACTCACCGGCCGTCTTGTCGGGCTCATGTCGGACCGGATTCGCGAAGCCACCAGGATCGAGCAGCAGCGTGATCGCCTGGTTGCCCTGGGAAAGCTTTCCGCCGGCCTGGCCCATGAGCTGAATAATCCCGCCTCCGCGGCGAAACGTGCCGCCAGTCAACTGCGCGGAATGCTCAAAGTGATCAAGGACGCCAGCCATTCCTTGGGCGCGCGCGAGCTGACTCCTGCACAGAAAATCCAGATCGATAACCTGGAAGCCTCGCTGCTCCAGCATGATGGACCACCGCCCGATACGCTGACTGTTGCCACCCTGGAAGATGAATTGGATGCGCTGCTGCGCAGTCATGGCTTGAACGATTTGTGGCAGCTTTCAGCCAGCCTCGCGCGCAAAGGCGCCAGGACGGACGTGCTGGATTCCCTGTTTACCTCCCTCGATGCCGAGACTGCGCGCGCCGCCCTGGTGAGACTCTGCGCCTCGCTGGAAGTTTTTGGCATCGTGAATGAAATCGAAAGCGCCGTTTCCCGAATCTCCGACCTCGTTAGCGCCATCAAGGAATACACGTATATGGATCAGGCCCCGGTGCAGAACGTCGATATCGTGAAGAGCCTGGAAACGACGCTTACGATTTTGAATCACAAACTCAAACACGGCGTGGCGGTCGAACGGGATTATCAACGAATCCCTCTGCTGGTCGATTCCTTTGGGAGCGAACTCAATCAGGTTTGGACCAACATCATTGATAACGCAATTCACGCGATGCATGGTAACGGCAAACTTCAAGTACGCACTTACCGCGATGATGGTTGTGTGGTCGTTGAGATTGCCGACAATGGTCCGGGGATTCCTCCCGAGATTCAGCCGCACATCTTTGAGCCATTTTTCACCACAAAGGCAGTAGGAGAAGGAACCGGCCTGGGCCTGGATACAGTACAACGGATCGTGAAAAAACACAGAGGCAGCATTCAGATCAGCTCAAAGCCCGGAGACACACGTTTTCAGGTGTACCTCCCGCTGGCAGCCGCCCACAGCGAAAAAGTTTGAATGATTGTTTGCCAGGGTTCCGTTGCGTTCAGGCTGGGCTATTGAAATCTGAAGGTTTTACAATACAAGCCTATGACATCTATTCAGGAATTCACGTGTGAAATTTGCGGAATCACCAGCCGTAATCCGATTCACTGGTTTGTAATTCAGTGCGGAAACTCAGAACTCACAGTAATCAAATGGAACTCCGAAGCAGCGAATGCAAAAGGGGCAAGGCACTTTTGCGGCGAGAGCCATGCGCAGGTTTACATCAGCCGTTGGTTTGAATCAGTATGCTCGCCGCCCAAATCCGATTTCATGAGGTCTTCGCAAGCAAGTTGATTTCAGTCCATGAAAGCTTTTACCGGCACAGCCGGGTTTTCGCACAAAGATTCGCACAAAGACTGGATGGCACATCGAAGGAGACCCAAATGCAAGGCGAACCTCTTCCCCTCCCCCACAAATCGCTCGCCGGCTATGAAGGGCGGCACTTCCAATACCAGGCAAACGACAGAATCGCGCGAATCACCCTCAGCCGTCCTGAACGCAAGAACCCTTTGACGTTCGATTCCTACGCCGAACTGCGTGACCTGTTTCGCTCGATGTCTGAAGCTGAGGACATCAATGTCATCATCCTGACGGGAGCGGGAGAAAACTTCTGCTCGGGCGGCGATGTGCATGAAATCATCGGACCATTGACCAAACTCGACATGCCCGGGCTCCTGGCTTTCACCCGTATGACCGGCAATGTTGTCAAAGCAATGCGTGCTTGTCCTCAGCCCATTATTGCGGCCATTGATGGCGTTTGTGCCGGAGCCGGTGCGCTGCTTGCCCTGGCGTCCGACCTGCGGCTGGGCACGGCCCGCAGCAAGACTGCCTTCCTGTTTACCCGCGTAGGGCTCGCCGGATGCGATATGGGAGCATGTGCCCTGCTGCCACGCGTGATCGGACAAGGCCGCGCTGCCGAACTGCTCTTCACCGGACGTAGCATGAGCGGCGAAGAAGCCGAGCGCTGGGGCTTTCTCAACCGCCTGTGCACACCCGAGCGACTCCTCGATGAAGCGCAAGCGTTGGCGGCAGAACTAGCCACGGGCCCGACATTCGCGCACGGAATGACAAAGAAGATGTTGCATCAGGAATGGAACATGGGGGTCGACGAGGCCATTGAATCTGAAGCCCAGGCCCAGGCGATCTGCATGGCCACCAAAGATTTTCATCGCGCTTACGAAGCTTTTGTAGCTAAACAGAAACCGGTGTTTCAAGGAAACTAAGGGGAATTTCTAATTTGTAATTGATAAGATTGATAAGTTGTAATTTGAAACCACATCAACCAATGATCTGCGAAAGCTTGCGGCGAACTGCGTTTCCGGTCAATTACCCAATTGCCAACTTACCCAATTCCCAATCTCTCTCACTTTCTCACGACAAAGCTGATGACCGCCCCGGCAGGAATTCTTTGTCCGGCGGGTGGAAACTGGCGTAACACTATTCCTGAAGGGCCATTCATATCTTCTACAACCTCGGTTTTTCCCAAAGTGAAACCGGCTTCCTCTACTGCTGTGATCGCCTCGGTGATCGAGTGCTCTACAAAGTTCGGCATCACGTAAGTCTGGGTTGAGTCATTGGAGGCCACGATCAAGCCAATCTTGGGTGAGAGTGCGGTTTTGGCGTCGGGAGCGGGATTCTGGGCCACGACAGTTCGTGGAGCTGCTCCTGGCATCCGAATGGCAGCCACGGTTCCAATTTCCAGTCCTCTGCGGCTGATATTGATCGCGGCTACACGTTCGCTCTGGCCAATCACATTCGGAACTCCCGAACGTTGCGGCCCCAGACTTTGCGCCACACGGACTCTTCCGCCGCGCCGCACCTTTGCTCCTGCCGCGGGGGCCTGGGAGACGATGTGTCCCTCAGGAACGTCCGGGCTGTAAAACTTATTTTCCACGTAGACGATCAGGCCTTGTTCACCTGCCACGCGCTCGGCATCTGCTGTTGCCAGCCCTTGCAAACGGGGAACCAGGACCTCCCGTCCATGGATAGCAAAGCGCATCGCGAGTAACGCCGAACCCAGACAGACGAGCAGAAGGATCAATCCCAGAAGAAAATAGCGAAACAGCCTGCGCACAAGCTAGCGGGTCTCCGGGCCGCTGACATGCCTGGGGAGAATGACCTGTGCTTTTTTGATCGCAGCCGGTTGCTCATTGTCATCTACGGGAGCAAAGGATTCATCTTTGTAAGCAGGATTCGAGATAGCCACACGCATGAAATCAATCCAGATCGGCAAGGCCGCTTCTGAGCCTGTCTCTTTGTTTCCCAGCGTCTTCTTTTCGTCAAAGCCGATCCATACGCCGCAGGTAATCGAAGGAGAGAAGCCGACGAACCAGGCATCTGTATACTCGTTCGTCGTTCCTGTCTTGCCGGCCAAAGGATGTTTCAGTTTGGCTGCGGCTGCGGCCGTTCCATGCAGCACGACACCTTGAAGCAGTGAGACCATTGTCCGCGCCGTATGGGGACTGACTGCATCTTTTGCGTCGGGAAAATTCTCTTCCAGCACGTGCCCCTCATAGTCGGTTACCTTCCGAATATACCGGGGCTCAATGCGCACGCCATCGTTGGGGAAAACCGAATAAGCGGCGGTTTGTTCGTAGAGTGTAAGATCGGCGGCTCCCAAAGCCACCGGCAGGTAAGGCGGGAGTGGAGAATTGATGCCGAAACGCCGCGCATATTCAATCACGCTGCTCATGCCGACTCTCTGCGCGAGTTTCAAAGCGGGAATATTGCGCGAATCGGCCAGCGCATGTTGCAACGTAATATTGCCTTGAAACTTATAGTCGAAGTTATGGGGTTTATAGGATACACCACCGCTCAAGAAGGTTGTAGGAGCATCCAGGATGATGTCGTCCGGCTCTGCGCCTTGATCGACCGCGGCCGTATAGACAAAAGGCTTAAAAGAGGACCCTACCTGACGCTGCGCTTGCGTCGCACGATTGAATTTTGACTCCTGAAAATCGCGCCCTCCGACCATGGCTTTGATGTCTCCGGTAGCATTGTCGAGCGCCAGTAATGCTCCCTGCGCGCCTGAATCCTGCTCCAGAACCACCTTCGCCGTTTGATCCGGATCGAGCGAGATAACTTTTACATAAGCCAGATCTCCGGGAACAAAGATTTCCTGGGGTGATTTATGCTTGGTCCATGAGATTTCAGGCCCAGTGAGCGTAGCTGCGTAGCGGCCAAATTTGATTTGTGCGCTCTCGGGCGTGACATCTGACACCAGCGCATGAACGTAGCTTCCGCTGGTGATCGGTTGCTCCCAATCGGGGTGCTGATATTTTTCCAACGAAATGCCGGATTGGACGACATTTCTCAAGTGGCCCTTCCAGCCATGACGGCGCTCATACGCGGCCAGTCCATCCAATACCGCCTGGTTCGCGGTCTTTTGCAGATCCATATCCAGCGACGTATAGACCCGCAGCCCGCCCTCGTGTACCTCAGCAGCTCCATATTTCTTTTCCAGGTAACGGCGAACCTCCTCGACAAAGTAAGGAGCCAACGAACCTGCCGTCGGCTGGAGATTCAAGGCGAGGGGAGCGGCCTTGGCTTTTACTGCCTCATCGGCTGTGATCTTGCCATCTTCGAGCATATTGTTGATGACCAGATTACGGCGTCGCATCGCGCGCTCGGGGTTCAAGATCGGAGAATAGTGAACCGGAGACTTGGGTATCCCGGCCAGCAACGCCGCCTCCTCCAGCTTCAAATCTTTGGCATGCTTGTCGAAGTAGTACTGCGCGCCCGCTTCAAATCCATATACGCCATGGCCCAACGAAATCTGGTTGCAATAAAGGGCAAAGATCTGCGGCTTGGTGAAATGGCGCTCAATCTGGATCGCCAGCATCATCTCCTGAATCTTGCGGCTGAAATGCCTTTCCGGCGAGAGAAACAGGTTTCGGGAAAGCTGCATAGTGAGCGTGGAAGCGCCTTGAGAGCGTGATCCCGACGCCACATCGCGATAGGTAGCGCCCATCACGCGCCACAGATCGATGCCCCAGTGCCGCTCGAAGTTCTTGTCTTCAATCGAGATGATCGCGTCCCGCAAGACCTTGGGAAAATCGTCGTAAGAAACCAGGACGCGCCGCTGCAATGCAAAAGAACCAATCACCTTGTCGTGGTCGTCGTATAGCTCGGTAATGGTGCTGGGACGGTAGTGCTCCAGTTCGCCGATCTGCGGCAGGTCGGTGGAGTAAACAATCAAGAGACCTGCGAAGGTGCCCACCAGGGCAGAAGTCAGCAACAGCAGGCTAAAGACAACTCGGCCAACCAGCTTTCGCCCACCCACATGCACAGCGGGGAGATCTGAATATAGAAACTTCATTGCAGCGCGGGGGACCAAAGCCAGAATAGCACGGTACAATATAAGGTGCGAATTTTTTCCGACATTAAGACCACGCTGCAGATGATCAAGTGGGAGCACTCCATCTTTGCTCTCCCATTCGCTCTGTGTGGCGCCATGCTGGCTGCCAGGGGTCTTCCCACGATGGCGCAGCTTGGATGGATCGCCCTTTGCATGGTTTCGGCGCGCTCTGCCGCCATGGCTTTTAACCGTCTGGCCGATGCGCAAATTGATGCCGCCAATCCCAGGACCGCGACTCGGGCCATCCCCGCAGGCTCGCTTTCGCACAAGTTCGTTACCTTGTTTGTGATGGTCTCTTGCGGTGTGTTCGTAGTGGCTGCCGCGCAATTGAACCGGCTGGCCTTATCGCTTTCGCCGGTGGCGTTGGGTGTTGTGCTGTTGTATTCATTGACCAAGCGCTTTACCCGCTGGTCGCACCTGGTTTTGGGTTTTGCCCTGGGAATTGCTCCCGCAGCCGCCTGGATTGCGGTTCGCGGATCACTCGATTCCCGCATCCTGATCCTTACCGCGGCTGTAACTTTTTGGGTCGGCGGCTTCGACGTGCTGTATGCCTGCCAGGACATTCATTTTGACCGCTCCTACGGCCTCTATTCTGTACCACAGGTATATGGAATTCAGCGCGCGCTCAATTTTGCCCGCGCGCTCCACCTGCTCATGCTGTTTCTGCTGATCGGATTGATTGTTGCCTTTGGTTTAGGAAAACTTGCAGCCCTGGGTGTAGTGGCAGTTGCCTTGCTGCTGCTCTATGAACATTCCTTGGTCTCTTCCGATGATCTCAGCAAGCTCAATGCCGCATTTTTCACCATGAACGGCGTCATCGCCGTAGTGTTCTTCGTGTTTGTGGCCGCCGATCTCCTGATTCGCCGATTCCATTAATACGCAAGCTTGACGGCCAACAACGTTCCTTGGACATGTCCTTAATTCTTAACGCCCGTCCTCTTGTTTTTTGCTACACTATGTGCATGCAACGGCGTTTGTTTACTGCCGTCCTTCTTGGAGCGTTGCTCGCGCCTCTTTCGGCTTATGCCCAGCGCGGCTTCGGTGGTGGTCGCTCAATGTCGGCCCCTTCTCGTGGTTCAGCCTTTGCTCCCCACGGCATGCCTGCTTTCAGTCCTCATCCAACCGGTTCCTTTGGTCAGCGTTTCGTGGGACCGCCGCAGGGACGAGCTTTCGCTGGCTCGATGGGCAGCCCGCGCGTCTTCATTCCTAACCGCACTTTTATTCCTAATCGCACTTTTGTGCCTGCGCGCGCTTTTGTTCCTCGCGGCAGTGTGCGGTTCGACGTAGGTTTTGGTTTTCGCCGTTTTCATCGTTTTCGTGATTTTGACGATTTTCGTTTTCGCCGTCCTTTCTTCTTTGGTGGCGGATGTTTCAACAGCTTTAATCCGTTCTGTAATCAGTTCTTCTTTGGCAGCACTCTTGGTTTTGGCTCCTTTGGGTATGCTCCTTTTTATCCTTCTTACCCAGTCGATTACGCCGCTTACCAGCCTCCGCCGCCCCAACAGATGATCGTGGAGTCCGATAACAGCCGCGAGTTGACAAGCGAGGTAGCAAGGCTATCGGATGAAGTCCAGTTGTTGAGGGATGAAGATATCCGCATGCACAATGAGTCTCGCGCTGCTGCGCTCCAAAACCAGGGCTCGATGTCGGCCCAACAACCGCCTGCCTATACGATTCTTGTATTTCGTGATGGCCACAAGCAATCCGTCCAGAACTACGCAGTTGCCGGTGACACGCTCTGGATAATCTCCGAGCAATCGGCCAAGAAGATACCCCTCTCCGAACTCGACATCGCCGCAACCCAGCAAGCCAACAGCGTGAACGGCGTAGAGTTCAGGGTGCCAGGCGCACCACAAAACCATTAAAAAAGAACCAAACTAAACAATAAGAGGATGGCAGGAATGTTGGAGACAACAATTGTCCGGGACGCTCGTTTAATCTGGGTCGAATACCCCGGATCAGCGATCTAGACTGCCACATTATCGGGGTCCCTCACTCCGCGCCCATCTTTAATTCCCAAAACTCAGTTTTTCGTGGCGCTCCGTTCGGGATGACAGGGGGGATAAGGGCATCGCAAAAAAACCGGACGATTTTCTAAAATCTGCAGTTTATCAGCGCGTGTTGTCAGAAGGGCCCTGAGAAATTACCACTCGGTCCGCTCAAGCACGCGCCGAGTTGCGGTGGAAACGAACGTATCTTGTCCTTCGCCAATCTCCTCCAGAGCCTGATCCATTAATTCAGTCACTTTATCCGGGGTGTGGCGGGCTAGATATTCACGCAAAGCGTCGCTAAAGAGTCGGCTCCGCGATCTGTGGGTGCTCCGGGCGAGACGTTCGGCTCCATAGAAAAGTTCGTTGGGAATCGAAACCGCAGTTTTCATACCAAAAGTATGACCGTCTGTTGTGCTACTGGCAACATATGCGATTTTCGGCGACAAATGATCAATTTCATTTCGAGCACATTGATTCCTTTTAAGTCTCTAAGAAACCTCACAATACCCGGCAAGCCTCATCAAACTCCAAACGAGGGTTTCGGGGAAAAAGCTTGCTTTGGTCTCCATGTCCGACATTGCAAAGGAAGTTGGCTTTCCATTTGCCATCGGGGAAGAACTCGGCATTTACCTTGCTGGCGTCGAATCCCGACATGGGGCCACAATCCAGCCCGAAAGCTCTGCAGGCGATAATGAAGTACGCGCCTTGCAGTGAGCCATTGCGAAATCCGGTTTCGTCGATCAAAGGCTGGTTGCCGGCAAAAAAGGAGCGGAAATCGGCCTGCGGAGAGAGTCGCGGAAGTTTTTCGTAGAACTCGGTGTCCCAGGCGATGATCGCGGTCACCGGAGCGCTCATAGTTTTCTCCACGTTGCCGGCAGCTAGCGCCGGCCGCAGACGTTCCTTGGCTTCCTTGGTTGTGAGAAACACAAAACGCGCAGGACAGCTATTGGCGCTGGTCGGGCCTAATCGGGCCAATTCATATACCTGGCACAGCAGTTCGAGGGGCACTGGTTCGGGTTGCCAGGCTTGGAAGGTTCGAGCTTGCCGGAACAATTGATCGAGGGCGTCTTCCTGAATACTCTTGCCCAGCGATCCCGTCTTTTCTTGCATGATTAAGTTCTCCTTTGTCAGTAGGTCAGCTTACCAGATTAGGTCGCAGCCTCCTCCGGCCAATCCGGGGACTCAAGACCTGGGCGCGCAAAAACCGCCGAACATTCAGGATGCCCGCGAAACCCTATGATGCAAAACAGTTACAGAACCGATCGTAGTTTTCTGTGGTTAAAACGAAGGGTAATACGGCCAAATAATTGATTCGTGTTCATTCGCGTCCATTCGTGGCTAAACGGTTTTGACGTGGCTGAATGCTCTATGCTGAGCGTTTGCCTCCTGGAATTACGTAGACAGGGAAGATTTGGTTTTCTGCATCGGGCATTCGCTGCAAGTTTGCTATGATGCTTTCACGCTCAGGACAAGGCCCTGATCAATGCCTCAAAACGCCATACTTTCCAAAATGTTGGAGCGGCTCTATGCCTCCATACTTTCTGGACCAGCACTTAACTGCCGACCTCATTCCAGCCGGCAGAGAGTTGATCTATCGCAGCTCACTGTGTTGGATGGAACTTCGGCTAAGACGATTCTTGCTGGGCTCCTGGGCGAGGAAGCGCAGGCAAAGCTGATCGTGCAGGTGGCAGAGCCGCCGGCGGCCTGGATTCATCAAGATAAACTGATGCATCCAGATAAATCCCGTCCAGAAAAATCAACTGAAGCGGATAAATTAACTCCGGAGCAGCAGGCAGTGGTCAAGGCCTGGCAGGACCAGCAAGGGCTGCTCAAAAAGCTGCTTATGATTGCCGGAGACGCGGCCACCTATGAGCAGGACACCGGCGCCCATGTTCTGTATCTTGGATTTCCGATCCTCAGTTTTCCTCCGCAAAGTACAGGAGAGCGGACATTGCGCCGCATTCTCGCGCCTATCCTCTTTATTCCACTTAATCTGGAGATCAAAGCGGGGCGCGCTCCCAGTGTGACTTTGAAATGCACGGAGGAGGGCATTGATCGTGTTGTTCCAAACTCTGCGCTGCTTGCCTGGATTGAAAACCAGACCGGCAAACGAATTGACATCGGTGTGCACGACAACCAAGGCACAGATTCGGGGAACACGGAGCCAGGTAAAGCGGAGTTGAGTAAAGAAGATCCGTGGACGGAAATCAGTGCGACCGTCGGCGCTGTCTGTTCAGCCTTGAATCTGAATGTCCCGAACCTCTTGTCTGATAGTGAACTCACTTCTATTCCAAAGACCGATTCCGACGACTTGCAACAACCAGGGACATTGCTTGCGGGCGTGCTCGGATTGTTTCCGGCGTCGAATCAGGCACTGATTCAGGATACTTCTGCCCTGATTGAAGCTCCGCAAGTTGCCGGTCCAATCAGTAGCTTTTTGTCGGTTTCACATTCTCTCGCCAGAGAAGAAAAGCCCGAGAAGGTCGCCAACCCCACGCCGCCGGGCGACGTCCACGACGAGTATTTAGTGAGCACCGCTGATCCTTGCCAGGCGCGGGCGGTACGCCTGGCTCGAGTCTCCAAAGGACTAGTTGTGCATGGGCCACCGGGAACCGGAAAGTCGCAGACCATTACCAACGTCATCGGCGACCATCTTGCCCGTGGGCAGCGGGTGCTCTTTGTGTGCGACAAGCGAAATGCGCTGGATGTAGTGCGGTATCGCCTGGAAACGCTCGGCTTGGCGGGACTGTGCGCGGTCGTGCATGATCCGCAACGCGACCAGAAACCACTGTATGCAGCCATCCGCAATTACCTGGAAGAATTGCCGGAACAGAAGCTCAACAGCAGCGCCACACAGCAATTGGAAAAGATCAATGCAGAACTGAAACGCCTGCACGCGGAGTTGCGCGGATACGAGCAGGCAGCAACCGGAGGCGAGCAGCCCGCCAACCAGCTACATCACTTGGTGGGATTGTGGCTGGCATCCATGAGAGCAGGGGAGAAGATCAAGGCAGCGTGCAATGGACTTTCTCTCAATGACCTTGATGGCAACCAGCGCACCTTGCAGGAGGCTTTCACCAGGGCCGAGGCGATTGGCTACCGGACGAATATCTGGGTCAATGCCATTGGCACGGAGCTGATGACCTTTCTCTCACGTCCGCTCTCGGAATGGCAATCGGAAGTCACGGCGCTCTCTTCACTGGCGCGCGCTGCGGATGAAGAGTTGGGTAATTCAATTGTCCCATTCTCGCTGGAGAAGCCAATTGAGGAGCAGGCGGTGCTGCGAGAGGACCTGGCATCTCGACTCGACACGATTCTTGGGACGATGGGGATCGAGTGTGTCGCGCAGTGGGCGCAGTGCAGCCCCAATTTGGTTAACGATGCGTCGCAACAATTGCTGGGCCTTTCGCGGCAACGGAAGGCGTTGCAAGAAACTCCTGATGATCCAGAGTTCAGCGAGGCGCTCTCTGGACTGAGCGCTCCGCAATTGGCCAGCAACAACGCCGATCTTGCATCGTATCTGCAGATTGCCAGCCGCTGGTATTCATTCGTCTACACCAAACGCAAAGCGGCCGCTGCCACGGTGCTGAAAGGTTTTGGGCTGGCTTTGAGCATAGCCGATGCGCAAAGGGCGCAGCAACAGCATGAGCGTGAGCGCAGCAAACGGATGATTGCTAAGTTCCTGCAATCGCTGCCCGTCAAGTCCGGGCATGCGGTGCAGAGAGATTCGGAGACGATCGACGAGCTTGGCCGTTTGGATACGGTGCTTTTGGTCTTTGCCGGCGGCCAGTGCAAAGACTTATTAAGCACCATCAAGGTCTTGTGCGACAGCCCGGAGAAATGGAAAGATGTCCCCGCGAGGCTGCGCCGCTCGGCACAATTTGTGAGAAAGGTGCAGCGCATTCTGGAGGCAGCAGGGGAGTGTGCTCTTCTGAATCCTGCTTTTATCGAGAGCTTGAAAACTGAAGCGCTGAGCTTACGGCCGATCGGTGGGGAGACTGCAGAGCTAGTCGAACGCCTCAGCACCGTCGAGAACCTGCTGCGGCTGAAAGACTTGATGTCGAGCGTTCCTAAAGAGTTGTCATCAGCCATGTCCGAGACGTTTTTGAGCGTGGAAGCGCCGTCCAAGTGGCAGGCGACTTTGCAACGCGCCATCTTGCAGCAGGAGATCTCAGGCATCCTGCGGACGGTTCCGAAACTGCATCGCGTTGATGCCGAATACTACGCTTCTACCTTCAAACGTTACCGGGAACTCAAATCAGCCAAATGCAGCGCGGTGCGCGAAGCCGCGAAGGCCGTCTGGTTGAAAAGGCAGCGCGACCGCCTACTGGCGGCAACTGGCTCCCGCCTGAATGGCGATGGCGCTGAGCTGAAACGCAGGTTGTATCTGAAGGGGCCAAAGGCCATGCGGCTCAGGCAGGTGATTGCTGCCGGAAACGATATTGTGGGCGGAGATCCTCTCTTTGATCTGAAGCCGGTCTGGATGGCAAGCCCGGAAACCGTGGCACAAATTTTTCCACGCAAAGAGATCTTCGATGTTTTGATTTTCGATGAGGCCTCGCAGTGCCGCATGGAAGAAGCTTTGCCAGTGCTGACGCGGGCCGGCAGGGTGGTGATTGCCGGAGACCCTAAACAGTTGCCGCCTACGCGGTTCTTTGAATCGGCGGTGGCCAGCAGTGAGACGCTGGAGGGCAACGATGAACAAGGCTGGTTCGAGATCCAGCAGAGTGAGATTGAAGACCTGCTCTCGGCTGCGTTGAACCTGGAGGTTGAGCAAAGCTTCCTGGATGTCCACTACCGCTCACGGAATGCCGATCTGATTCAATTTTCCAACAGCCACTTTTATAGCTCCCGTCTCCAGGCAATCCCTGCTCATCCTTCACATAAGGCCGAAGTCCCACCTCTTCTCCTGCAGCATGTCAATGGCGTGTACAACGAGCGGACCAACGTCGAGGAGGCGCGGGCAGTCGTCCAAAAGGTCCGGGAGTTGTTATCGTCGGAGAAGCCGCCTTCCATCGGAGTCGCCTGTTTCAACTTGCCACAGCGTGATCTTATTGACGAACTGCTGAAGGCCGAAGCGACTAACGACGCGCGGTTTGCGGCGCTCTATGAAGAAGCTTGCCATCGCCACGGAGCAGCAACCTTTGAAGGATTGTTTGTAAGGAATCTTGAAAATGTTCAGGGCGATGAGCGCGACCACATCATTATCAGCACGACCTATGGGCCTGATCCCAAAGGTAAGTTCCGGCGCAACTTCGGCCCATTGACCAAAGCTGGAGGAGGCCGGCGGCTCAATGTACTTGTGACGCGTGCGCGGGAAGCCATTCATCTGATAACTTCGATACCTCGGAGCGAGTATCTCGCCCTTCCCGCGCTCGCCGGCGGCCAATCACCCAACGGCGCGCATCTGCTGTTTTCCTATCTGAACTATGCGGAATCTCTGCAGGCGATCTACTCCCAGGTTGCGGCCGAGGCTGTGCCCAAGGTTGTCTCGGAGCCAACGGTCGATATCCAACCGTCACGGGCGCCATCCGTTCAGGCAGAACAGTTGGCGGAAACCTTGCGACAACGGTTTTCACTTTCGTCGAAGGTTCATTGGGGCAATGAAGGTTTTTGTGTCGATGTGGCCCTGATCCATCCGAGTAAGTTTGAAGATGTGACGATAGGAGTCATGTGCGATGGGACGCGTTATGACAAGACCGACGATCTGGTGGAGTGGGACGTTTTTCGCACCGAAGTGCTTGAAGGCCAAGGTTGGAAGCTATTGAGACTCTTCTCGCCCAATGTTTTTCGCGATCTGGAAGCTGTGCTGGCCCAGATCAATCGCGAACACGAGAATTGCGTGCAACTCGAGGTTATGGAACGGAGTGCTTCGTCGGGTGGGAGGGTGAATTAACTAAAGTCGTGCCCTGATACAAACCACATCCCGTTCCTAGTGCTGTGAACCCATTGTGGCATTGCATTCATTATGCAGATGTCAATAGAAGTTCTTTTCCAGAAAATTCCTCATTTCGTCCACCCTAAAGCTGGCATCAGCTATTTCGATCTCCAACAGTAATTGCGTGCTGGCGAGTTGGTTTTGGAACTGGAGGGCGGCTGTGGTATCTACGTTGTTCACGAGTTGTAAATTGCCTTCGAGCTGGGTTTGCTCTTCCTGAAGCGATTTCAAACGTGCTTGTTGGGCTGAGATTCCGTTGGTGACCTGCTGTTTCAGGATGATTGCATTACGGGTGACTTCGCCTTCTTGTGCTTTCTTCCAGTCACTGTAGGCATTTGCGGCCTGATCCAAGTGCTTGTTGATGGCGTGGCTGGCGAGATTATAGCTGATGGTGACCGCGCCGTAAGCACCACGATTGTCAAGAGGGTTCACCTGTTGGCGCGCCCCGAAGGAAAACGAGACATCCCAATCGTTCTGCCGGGACAACTTGTCGAGCGCATTTTGTGCGGCTGCTTCGCTTTCTTCTTTTTGCGCAACGAGGGCCTTAATGGGTTGATCGCTGATGGTTGGCGTATAAAGCGTGGCGATCTTCGACTCGGTATCAGCCTTGTCTGAATCCAACTTGATGCGCGTGGTCTGCAGGGCAAACAGCATGGGACGAGTCACATTCTGCGAATCCAGCATCCTCGTGTTGTTGCCGATGAGAGAGTCGAGCTTGGCGGACGCTTGCTGAATCAGTTCGAGCCGGTGTTGTAGAGCCTGCTTCTCCAGGCCCGGCAAAGCGTATTGGATGTCCTGCTGGGCAGAGGTTGTAGCGGTGTAGAGTTCGCAATTCTTCCCTGCCACGTCCATGGTGAGGTTGGCTTTCTTCATGTCCGACAAGCTGGCAGTCACGCCCCAGACGAGTTGCATTGGCAAGGCCGCGCTGGGCTGCGTTATGCCGGTAATGGCACTGGGCGTACGCAGCAGGTCGCGTTGCGCCTGGGCCTGCTGGGAAACGTATTCGCAATACGCTTGTTGGCTGGTCCGCGATTCTGCGGTTTCAGTGAAAGCTTGGGCGAACATCGACGATGACATCGTAAGTACAACGGTAATTAACAGCTTTCCTGGCCTCCACGACATGGCAATTCTCCTTTAGAAGAACAGCGGCTTACGGTTGAGAAATACTGTTTTGGATTTGGCCGATTCAGGATGGTCCAACTGCATCTGGATCATGAAGCCGCGCATGTCGGACCGGAAGATCGGGTGAATTGCGTGTTCTTCGCCGGTGAATACCTGCTTTACGGTTCCAACTTTCCGGCAGGCAATCATGTTGAGGTAGCAGTCATAGATTGGAGCACCCACTGCGACGCCGCTTTGGTTGTCATAAGGCACGAAAGCGAAGTACACCTTGCTGCCTCCAGATACGCTCAAGTAATAGGGAGTCTCTTTGGCCGTGGCCAGGGCTTTCTTGAGCCGATCGATTTGTTGTGACTCTTCATGAATCTGCTTTTCTGCAAGGCCGATGGCAATATCGAGTTGCGCAATTTCCGACCTCAGCTCGGCCTGCTTGTCGAGAATATCCAGGGACTTTGTGCCGGTTGTGTTTTTTTCCAGAACGTTATCAGTGAGCAGAACCTCGTTGATCCGGCTGTCGGTGAAGGATGTTTGAGCCTGATTAAGGGCCACATGTTGAGTTGCGGCATCACCCTTAGTGATCAGGCCGGCAGCCAGGTCTTTATCGATGCTGGCCTCAAGCTGCTTGACTTGGGTCATGATCCCCTCCGTCTTCTGGTTATCAACCTGCTTCTGTTGATCGAGTTGAGCAAGTTGCGGACCGGTGGCGCGAGCGTGGGTCTTCTCGCGCGCGATGGCGCGCTGCAACTCGGGTTCAAGCGCCAGCAGGGAAGCGCGATGGAGCGTCATCTCAGAGATGCTGCCTTCCAGGCGTTTCTTGTCGAGCGAAACATCTTCCAGGGTTTGCTTGCTGGTGACCAGTTTTTGCGTGAAGTCGAGGCTCTTGTCGTCCGACGGAGAAAGGATGACCGGCGCCGCCCAGGAAGTGTTCAGGGCATAGAAGCCCATCACAAAACCGTAAGACAACACGCCCAAAAGGACACCATAGAGGGTCAAAATGGCGACGACCCGGTAGAGGGCAACTACTGGCTTGTACATAAGCGCCTGCAAGCTATACGTCTTGTGACTGGCAGTGCGGACTTTTTCAACCGTTGTTGTGGCCAAGGTGGGCCTCCTGTTCTTTTGCAGTTTCTTTGTTTCTGGTACCCCAGTCGTTGGAATCCAAGGTGCAAAGGGCCAATGGGGTGAGAAACAAATTGCTCACCAGCCACCAACCCACATACGCGCCTAAAGCCAGCGGATTCTTCACGGCCTCCTTAGCGCTGTATCTCTTGATGGACCACGCGAGGACTGCTGCGATCACCAGATAGACAACCAGGGGACCAGGCGACGCCCATGCCATGGGGTCTCCAGTAAGCATCATGACTGCCATGAGCAGCGCGAGCACGGCCCCCAGAGGAGTCAGCACCAGATGCAGCACGGCGTTGGGGTGCAGCTTGAAAACATGTTGCGGCAGAGTCCTGAGTGTGAAGAACAAGTCGCGCAAGATGCTTTGCCGCCAACGCAACTGTTGTTTGAATAACTGCCCCAGCGTCGTCGGCACGATAGTCCAGCAGAGGGCATCGTTGTTGATGTAAGCTCCATAGCCTTCCAGCAGGACCAAATGAGTCATGAAGCGATCTTCGCCCTGGTTGACGGGGATCCCAAACCAGTTGCGTTCGCGAAGCATCGGTTCAATCTTGAGCAGGATCTCGCGCCGGATGGCAAAAAGGCAGCCGCTGATGCAGCCTACGCTGCGCGTCCAGTTTTCAGGGACTTTGTACAAATGAAAAGCCGCGTAATAAATGAATGTCTGGATCGCCGTGATGGTGTTATCGTTGGGGTTCCGCACTCCTACACGGCCACCTACGGCGCCCATGTTGGGCTCGCAGAAGCAAGAGGTCAATTCCCGGATCACTTCAGAGTCAAAGATGCAATCGGAGTCAACCGAGATAATGATTTCGGCATTGGAATGGCGCAGGGCATTGCACACTGTCCGTGCCTTGCCGCTATTTACGGCGTTCCGATCGACAATGATTCGTATCCCGGTAAAGTCACGCTGGGCTTTAAGCATCCACTGGTAGCTGTCGTCGACGGAGCAATCATCCTGGGCAATCACCTCAAATTTGCCGGTGGGGTAGTTGCTTCGGCTCAGGCTCTCGATAGCTTCGTAAACCGCTTGGCCTTCGTTGTAGCAGGGAATCACCACGCTTACGGTGGGCTGATAGCCGAAGTCTTTCTTGATTTTTGCGCCGCGAACCGACCATTTCAAAATGGCCCCCAGCGTGTACTTGATGATTGTGATCAGCAGGCAAAGGAACATGATCAGCCAGATAAGTCCGAGAGCCATGGCGCGCCTTTCTTCGTTCTGGCCCATTGAACCCAATCCAGAGCTGATTGGCAGTTTGGATTGTTTAAGACTTGTGAGGAACGGTTGGTGGTGGGTTTACGGTTCGTTTACAAGGCTGGTTAAGCCTCAATACTGTTCACTTAAGGAAACGAAGAGGGAGCTCAGAAGTCACGATTGCAGCCCCGAAGGGCGGCTGAAAGTAGCCCGGCATGGAGCGTTAGCGGAATGCCGGGTAAACAATAAGATCCCACAGAGTCCCGTAGGGACGGCTGAGTCTTTACAATGAGTCCCGCTTTAGCGGGGCTGGCTGAGATTGGCCAGTTCGATCAGGCTTTTTTCTGTTTGCCGCTGCGATTCAGGATTTCCAGATAAGTTTGCGCGGCCGCCTTAGCGTCTTCGAACGTGTGTTCCTGTCCCCAATGAATGATACTGGCGGAGCCGGTCTTCTGCACGATCCAGTGGAAAATCTTGGCATCGTGACGAGTGTCGAGTAACACGTCGGCGATATAATCACCGAGCGTCAGCCGCGTATTTTCAGGATCGGGAGCCTGTTTTACTGCTGCAACCAAATGAATCTTCCTCAAATTCGTACCCCGCCCTTTGGGGATAAGGGCAGACTGCTTGTATTAAGATACATTAACATGCCTATTAAGTTGTACCCGGTATCTTAGGTGCAACTTCGCTGATGGACATGTCCTCTTGGGCATGTACTAGGTGAACAAGAACTCTTTCGCTCGCAGTTCTTTTACCGCATCACGCAGTTTGGCGGCTTTCTCGAATTCAAATCTCTTAGCGGCTTCGCGCATGTCGCTTTCCAGCCCGGTAATATAGGCGTCCAAATCCTCTTGCGATTTGAATTCCGGCAGGCCATCCGCCTCGGCCGTCATATCCACGTAATCGGATTCTGCGATACCGGCAAGCGACATCGAAAGCGGACGGATAATCGTTTGTGGAATGATGCCATGCTCCTGGTTATAGGCTTGTTGGATAGCGCGACGGCGGTCGGTCTCGTCCATGGCACGCTTCATCGAGTCGGTAATGCGGTCGGCATAGAGAAGCGCTCTGCCATTCACGTTGCGCGCACAACGTCCAATGGTCTGGATCAACGAACCACTGGAGCGCAGGAAGCCTTCTTTATCGGCATCCAGAATCGCGACCAGCGAGACCTCGGGCAAGTCCAATCCTTCACGCAGAAGGTTGATGCCGATGAGCACATCGTACTCGCCTTTGCGCAGGTCACGGAGTATTTTGATCCGCTCCAGGGTCTCGATCTCGGAATGCATGTAGCGGCAACGCACGCCAACCTCGCTGTAGTATTCGGCAAGATCTTCGGCCATGCGCTTGGTCAGCGTGGTGACCAGGACGCGCTCGCTTTGACTGGTTCGAGTACGAATCTCATGGAGCAGATCATCGATTTGTCCTTTGACCGGGCGGACCTCAACTTCAGGATCAACCAGTCCCGTAGGCCGGATGATCTGCTCGACTACCACGCCTGCCGACTTCGTCAGTTCGTAGGGTCCGGGAGTTGCCGACACATAGATGATCTGGTTGGTCCGGGTTTCAAACTCTTCAAATTTGAGCGGACGATTGTCGAGAGCCGACGGCAAACGAAAACCATACTGAATCAGGTTCTCCTTGCGTGACCGGTCGCCATGCCACATGCCGTGCAGTTGCGGAACTGTCTGGTGAGACTCGTCGATGACCATGATGAAGTCCCGGGGAACATAGTCGAGCAGCGTAGGCGGCGGTTCACCCGGCTGCCGTCCGGAAAAATGGCGCGAGTAATTTTCGATGCCATGGCAATAGCCCATCGACTTGATCATCTCCAGATCAAAGCGGGTGCGCTGATGCACGCGTTGGGCTTCTACCAGCCGTCCTTCTTTTTCCAGTTCCTTTTCCCACCACGCCAGTTCTTCAAGAATGGTCTCGACGGCGTGATTCTTTTGGGCCGCGGACATTACGTAGTGGCTCTTGGGATAGATCGGCAATCGTACATATTTCTGCTTGACTGTGCCAAAGAGCGGATCGATCTGGGAGAGAGAGTCTACTTCGTCTCCAAAAAGTTCAATGCGATAAGCGTTGTCTTCGTAAGTAGGGAAGACCTCGATCACGTCGCCGCGTACTCGGAACGTGCCCCGGCGAAAGTCCGTATCGTTGCGTTCGTAGAGGATTTCGACGAGTTTGCTGAAAATCTCGTTGCGGCGTATCTTCTGGCCTTTTTCCAGGAAGAGCAACATGCCGTAATAAGCTTCCGGAGAGCCCAAACCATAAATACAGCTTACAGAAGCCACGATGATGCAATCGCGCCTCTCAAATAGCGATCGCGTTGCAGAAAGCCGCAGTTTGTCGAGTTCGTCGTTGACGGTCGCTTCTTTTTCTATGTAAACATCGCCCGCAGGAATATAAGCTTCAGGCTGGTAGTAGTCGTAATACGAAACGAAATACTCTACGGCGTTGTTAGGGAAGAACTGCTTGAATTCGTGGTAGAGCTGTGCTGCCAGGGTCTTGTTATGGGCCAACACGATGGCCGGACGATTCAACCGCTCGATCACCTTGGCCATCGTGTAGGTCTTGCCCGAACCGGTAACGCCGAGCAAGACCTGATGCTTCTCTCCAGCATAGAGGCCGTGATTCAGCTCTTCAATAGCGCGAACCTGATCGCCCTTGGGCTTGTAGTCGCTGACAAGACGAAAATCCATGAAAATTTCCAGTAAATCAATTTCTACCGCAAAGGATGCCAAAGGCGCAAACCCAGCGTAAAGATGAGCGCATTAAAACGGGCGAGTCAAATGAGACAAAAATAAGCGAGCCGTCATTCCGATAGACCAAAAAGAAACAAACCGTCATCCCGACCGTCTACTCGCGCGCAGCGAGGGTAGATGGGAGGAGCCTGCCCTGAGGTGAGCCGAAGGGACCTTGTGTTCAGCCGCGAACCGCAAAGATCACAACGTAGCGGAGCCAAAACCAAAAGACCGCAAAGTACGCGAAGGACGCAAAGGAAAATCAAAAACCAAAACCCACCACGGAGACACGGAGACGCGGAGAAGATCAAAGGTAAAGCTCAACCGCAGAGTACGCAGAGACCGCAGAGCCGCAAATCAAAAAATCTAGCCACTGATGATGGTGGCAGTTGAAGGGTTGGGGGTCAAGGACTGATTTTGCCTACATCTTGAATGGTAGGCCCTTAGACACGATGTGCCACGCAAGGCTAAAGGAAATGAACCAAACGATAGCGAAGAAGAAGAACCATCCCCCTCTGGTTGCATGTAATCCAATACCGCCTTTCATAAGTGCGAGCACAAACAACAACCCTTGCAGGAGGAGAGCCGTCGCCAAATAGAACCCGCAGGTTAGGAGGGCGAGCTTAATAATGATCATTGTGAGGGTCTCCTTGCTTTTGGATTCAAATCTCGATGGTAACAGCACAACCAGTGTGGTTCGAGTTTGGTTTTTGATCACCCGATCACCCGATCAACCGATTGGCGACGCAGCCTCAAACCCCAATAATCTACCCTTTAACAGCCCCCACGGTAAATCCGGCGATAAATCGATCAAGAAACAGGTTATAAAGAAACGCAATAGGCAGGCTGGCGATCAGGCACGCGGCCATCAGCGATCCCCAGAAGTAGACATCGCCACGCACCAGGAAGATGGGAATGCCGACCCCAACCATCTGCCGTGATTCAGAAGAGATAAATGTCAAGGCGTAAACGAATTCCTGGATCACAAGTGTAAAGGTAAAGATCACGACCGTAAGGATTCCCGATACGGAGATTGGAATGACCATCTTTACGAAAGCGCCAAAGCGGGTCAGGCCATCCACCATCGCGGCGTCTTCCAACTCTTTGGGAATAGATTTGAAGAATCCCATGAGAAGCCAAATAGAAAATGGAATGGTGAAGCTTGGGTACACCAGGACTAAAGCCCAGATCGAATCCTGCAAGCCAAGAACGGCTACGACCCGGGAAAGCGGGATAAACAGCAAGGTAGGTGGAACCAGGTAGGTAAGGAAAATGGCAATTCCGAGACGCTCTCCCCAGCGCCCGGTGAGGCGGGCCAGCGCGTAGGCGGCGGGCACCGCCAGCAACAGCGTGATCGCCACCACGATCACGCCCACAAGAGCGGTGTTGCCCAACCATTGTATAAATCGTGTCTGAAACAACAGGCGCAGATTATCGAGCGTAGGCCCAGCGTTGAAAATGAATGGATTGTTCTCGACCGTGTATAGATCGAGGTTTTGCTTGAAGGTGGCAATCACCATCCAGTAGAACGGGAAGGCCAGGAGCACGGTAAAAACGACCAGCACCAAGGCCTTCATGGTGGTCGGCCATGCGCTCATGCTGATAAAAGCCTGCTGGACATTTCTGCGATTCAGAAAATAAATGATGACCGTCGAAACAACAAACTGGAGAATCAAAATAACAGCCAGCGAATACCGATTCTGAGGCAACGCATAAGCCAGCAGAGCAACCAGGCTCCCGCCGGCATTCAGCACCAGCAGCAACATAAGGAGAACTCGAGCCCAATTTCGCAGCCTCCACAGCCCGAATCCAGTCAGCGCGAAAACCAAAGCCAAAACCAGGCGCACCACAACAACCCATCGTTCCGTATGCGGAGTCACAGCCAACAGAAGGTGAACGATACCTACAATCCAAAGCAGAGCGCTGATGATGATTACGCTAAGCGGCCTTTTCACTTGAGTCATCGTTATGCCTGGTCCAAAGGAGCTAAATTGCTCCTGAGTTTTTCGACGTTATTCATATCTCATCCCAAAGTCCCCCAAGGGGGGACGCATGAAAGTAGCCCAGCATGGTTCGGCGCTGTCCTTGAGCGCCGAACCCAATGCTGGGGATCGATCGAAAAATCGTCCGAGTCCCTTTAGGGACGACTGATTCATTTCTTTTTTGCAAACTTCGACCGATGAAAAAACAGACAAGCCTCCTGGACGTTCTCGGCATTGTCACCATCAAATTATCTAGGGCCGTTAAGACTTCTGTCGTCCCCGGGACTCGGATTTCTAAATCGCTCCACCCGGCACTGACGTGCCGGTCTGTTTTCTGGCCGTCCCCTTCGGCTCGCCTCAGGGCAAGCTCTTCAGGACTGGTTTTTTCTGCGCCTTCTGCGTCCTCTGCGGTTTAAATTCTTGGTTGTAGCTCCGCTGCGCTATGCATCTGCGGTCCATCTTTTAATTTGATTTCCTTCGTACCACGAGTTGCTTCGGACAAAGTCGATAGAATCCTCTGCGTAACTCTGCGACCTCTGCGGTTGATCTTGAATTGACTTTCCTCTGTGTTCCTCCGTGGCCTCTGTGGTAAATCTGCCTTTACTTCTCCTTTGCGTCCTTAGCGTACTTTGCAGTGAAATGGGGTTTGGTTGTGCTCAGCTACGGTGTGTCCTTTTGTGGTTAAGGGCTGTGGCTACGCCCCCTCCGTGCGATGGGCTACCCGCAACATCAGGTATGCCACCACAACTAAGACCGGCACCAAAAATACCGAGATTGCCGCCCCAGCCGCCAGATCACTCCCCTGAATTCCAGTCGCGAAAGCCAACGACGGCAAGGTTTGCGTGGAATCGTAAGGCCCGCCCGCCGTCAGAATATAAACAACCGTCATGTCGGTGAAAGTAAAAATAGTGCCGAACAGCACCGCAACGCTGATGATCGATCTCATCATCGGAATCTTCACCTGGAAGAGCGTCCGCCAAAAGCCTGCGCCATCGATCGCGGCAGCCTCGGGGATTTCTTTAGGAATGGCTGTCTGGCCTGCCAACATGATGACCGTAGAAAACGGAATCAGGCGCCAGCAATGCACCAGGATGACCGATGCCATAGCCAGCTTAGGTTCTCCCAGCCACATTGGAGCACTGTAAGGCTTGAAGATATGCAGCCAGACGAATACCCAGGTAATGACGCTGTAAATCGAGTCCAGAATCCATTTCCATCCAATCGCGCCTAAGGCAATCGGAGCGACCCAGGGCAGAAGAATCAGGTACCGGATCAGGCCGCGTCCACGGAACTTGCTCTCCAGCGCGGTCGAAAGCATCAAGGAGCAGCAGATCACAATGCTCTCGGCAATGAGGGTGAAGATGATCGAGTTCTTAACGGCCGTGCGAAAACTGGGACTCTGAAGAATGCTGCGAAAATTCTCAAGGCCGACGAAGTGCAAGTCTGAGGTCCCGATGCGAGCATCGCTGAAGGCATAATAAAGCGCCAGTACAAAGGGCGTGCCAATCAGCAACACGATATATAGGGCGGCAGGAGCGAACATCACAGCCCCAAGCGCAGGACTTTGGGCCGCACCGGCAGCTTTGATTTTGGCCTGTTTATGCCGGCGCTGTTCCGGTTTACGCAGTTCGACACTCACTTGAGCAGATTCTCTTGCGGTCGTATCCACATTATTTTGCATGAGGGATTGAGCTTTGCTCTTCCAGTTGTCTCAAAGAGGCAGATTTCTCCTGATCTTCTTCAAGACAGATCGTTTTTTCGGGATTGGCCTCGGAGACCCGTATGACGATTCTTTGGCCTGTCAGAAACTTCGCCAATGCTTGTGCCTCATCTGAATCATCAGGGCGGTCCCAATACTCGAACTCTGTGGAATAAAAGTCGTGTTTGACTTTATACGAACACGTTACCTTCAAACTATGCCTACGACGGAGAGACTCAACGATGACGTGATGAATGGATCCCAGCACAAACCCATGCGGGCTAGCCACAAACTTGTTCCTTTGCCAGCGTTTTATGAGAGCGGATGAAGGATCGATCAACAGCTTTTCAAAAAGCCACTCCATGATTTGTTCAATCGCCAAGTTCATAATCGAGCACTTCCTATGGCGCTTTTCACCACGCGACCGACCTCGCTGGAACCTTCTGCTCAGTCGCGCGATCAAAATATTTTAAGTGCCGCTCGGCTACAGCAAACTGATAAGTAACCCCGATCTCGAAAGAATGTCCCAAGAGCAGCCGCGCGATCACAATCTTGCCTTCGAGCTTTCCGCCCACCAGTGTTCCAGCGAGAATAAACTCTGCGCCTAAATACTCCACATTCTCTATGCGATAGTTGAAAAGTATCTTATCTGCATCGGTCACAGTCTCTGCCAGCCTGAAGTGTTCAGGGCGGAAGCCAACAATCACGTCCTCATTTTCCAGCAGGTTCATGGGCGGTGATCCGAGGAAGGTGGCAACGAACGTATCCGCCGGATCGTCATAGACCTCCTTGGGCGTGCCAAACTGGCGAACGACTCCTTTGTTCAAGACGACGATGCGATCACCCATGGCCATAGCTTCTACCTGGTCATGAGTGACGTAGATGGTGGTTGTGCCTACGCGCCGGTGGAATCGTTCCAATTCTTCCCGGGCCGCCAGACGAAGTTTGGCGTCGAGGTTCGAGAGCGGCTCATCCAGCAGGAAGACCGAGGGCTCGCGCACAATGGCTCGGGCCAGCGCTACCCGTTGCCGTTCGCCGCCCGAGAGTTCCCGAGGCTTGCGCTGCAAAAGCGAGCCGATTCCCAGCAGAGACGCTGCCCACTCCACCTTTTGTTGATGCAGGTTGCTTGGAACCTTCTGGGCTTTCAGTGGAAAAGCGATATTCTTATACACCGTGAGGTGCGGATACAACGCATAACTCTGGAATACCATCGCGATGCGGCGTTCCCTGGGGCTGAGATGGTTCACGACCTGGCCGCCAATCAGAATTTCGCCGGCCGTGGGCTGCTCCAGGCCGGCGATCATCCGCAGCAAAGTGGTCTTGCCCGAGCCGGAAGGACCCAGAAAGACCAGAAACTCACCTTCGCGAGTAACCAGATTTACATTGTTAACAGCTCCCAGCTCTCCTTGTTTAAATACCTTCGTAAGGTTCCGGGTTTCAACGACGGCCATTAATCCTCGTGATTAAGTTATTCCATTTATGGGCTGCCACCAGAGCTAAAACCCACTTGGCTGAATGCGATGTTTCTCCGGACTAAAGTCCAGGGTCCGCCTTGATTTTCAATTACCCAATTACCAAGTTACCCATTTACCAAATTCCCCCCTATTTCATTCTCTCCCAAATGCGCTTGTATTCCTGCTCTGCTGCCTTGGCTGCATTTTCTGGAGTTTCGTCGCCACGCGCCACCTTGGCAAACATGGTGGGAATCAGCCACGTCTTGAAAGCCTCGTCGATGGCCGCGGTTGCATAGCCCGGATAACCAACATTGGTGGCCCAGTTCAGCACATTTCCCAGCACCTTGTACTTGTCCGCCGGATTGGCCCTGGGATCGTTGCTGATTTCCTTCTGCAAGTTAGGAACGGTACTGGGGAAACAGGGGAAATTGTAGAACTGGCCGCCGACAAAGCCATCATGGAAGACATCGATGTAGTCGATCAGGAATTGCTGCGCACCTTCCTTATTCTCGGCGAAATTCCACACGACGTAGCAATCCATCACGTGTTCGGCGGCAATACGGCGTACCGGCCCCTTCAGCGCCTGGCTGATCATGATCTTGCTGTCGATGGGCATGTGGTCCCGTTCCGACTGGCGAGTGATGGAAATGGCATTCGCTACATAAGAAACGCGTCCGGCAAGCATCGCTTGGTTGTTCGAAGGAGGAGTCCAGGAAAATACCTCAGGCGTCTCCGATTCCTGGTAGAGCGCTTTCATGAACTTCAAAGCCTCGATGGTCTGCTTGGAGTTAATGGCTACATTGCCGTGCTCATCTTGTTCAGCGCCGCCAAAGGACCACAAAATGGCCCGCATTGCCATGCTGGTGTCGAGTTCCTGGGAAAGCCCCAATCCGCAAGGATGTCCGTTCTTGTCGCGAATCTTCTTGGCTCCAACACGCAGATCTTCCCAGGTATCCGGACCATTTGGATATCCAACCTCGGCCCACCAATCCTTGTGCCAGTTTCCGGGATCGGGAGCGTAGGAATCTGAGAAGGCAAAATACTTCTTGGTCTTGGGGTTGAAAGTCGATTTATGAGCCAGGTCGATCTTCTTTCCGTGTTTCTTTTCTACCTCCTGGTAGACATGGGTCATATCGATGACACTGCCTTCATAGGCTGCGGGCGGAGACAGGAACATGAAAAGATCATGTCCTTTGCCGGCATGGACCTCAGCCGCCGCCTTGGCGGGCAGGTCTGTCAGGTTTACGTGGTCGACAATAACGTTAGTGTTGTGCTTGTCTCCCCACTGTTTGGCAAAAGTCTTGTCGAACCAATCATCGTATGCAGGAACAAAGTGGGCCCACTGCATGATCTTGAGGGTCTTCTGCTGAGCTGCGGCCCTCTCGGGAAACAGGAAAGCAGGTCCAAGTCCGGCCCCTACAGCCCCAGCGCCTGCGATCTTGATGAAATCTCTGCGCGATACGCCTTTCCCCTTTTTTTTGCTCATAGCTGTTGTCTCCTCACTATCGAACTATTTTAGTGCCGGCAGGCTGTGGCGCTTCCCTGAATAGAAAGAACATCGATCGCCCGCTGCCCTTGGTGCGAAACACGATATCCTATACCGCTAATAGACGCCAGTTGCAAATAAAAGAGCTAGCCTGGGCGAGAGGAAAACAGCCGCAAAAACCAAATTACCCATTTACCAAATTACCCAATTGTCCACGTACCCACTTACCCAATCTACTTCCTAACCCCCTTCATATCCCGCCCACCCTGGTGGAGGATCAAGTGCGTCACCTGGCCTTTGTCGTTCCTGACGAACTCCACTTGCGCATCCACGACTTTGAGGAAAAACATGGTTTCCGATTCCGCGAAAAGCTGCAATTTGTTCTGGCCCGTAGCTTGCGTCATGAGGTGACCGTCTTCCAGGGTCATTACAATGCTGAAGGTGGGCGCAAGCTCATAAGTGCCGGCGTAATCCGCAAGAATCTTCGGCGGCACGTTGATTTCTTTTCGCTCCGAAGCCGGAATGAGCTTTACACCGTGAGCAAGGTCGCTGAGTTTTGCGGCGATCTCTCCGGGGAAGCGTCCATTTAGGTTTCCCAGAACCGCGACAACCAGTTTGTCGTCTGGATAATAAGAGAGCTGCGTATTGAAACCTTCAATGCCGCCGCCATGCTCGATGACCTTGTATCCATGGTTCGTGGAGATGGCCAGACCAAACCCATAGTCTTGCTTGAAGGGCGTGGTCATTTTCGCAAGCGAAGCCGGGGAGAGAACCTTTCCTCCGAAGAGGCCCTGCTCCCAGCGCAGCAGATCTTCGGTGGTTGAATAGAGCGCGCCGGCAGAGAAGGGAATTGTCATGTGAATGAAGCCGGCGTTCACCGGGCCATTGGCGCCGGGCGCATAGCCAGCCGCCCGGTGCGCAATGACCTCGGAGTTCGAGTCGTAACCCGAATCCTTCATGCCCAGAGGAGTAAAGATGTTCTGCTGCAAAAACTCTTTGTAGCTCTGGCCGCTGATCTTCTCAACGAGATATCCGAGCAAGACGTAGCCGGAATTCGAGTAGTTCCATTTTTCTCCAGGCTGAAACTCGAGTGGCTTGTCGCGAAACCTGGCCACAAGGCTCTCGGGAGTTGCCGGAGCAGCCTCGGTAGTAGCGTAGTCAGGAAAGCTGGTAAAGCTGGGAACTCCCGAGGTATGTGTCAGCAGATGAAAGATCGTGATCTTGTCCCACGCCGCAGGAGCATCGGCCATGTATTTCTTGACCGGATCTTCGACTTTCAGCTTACCGCGCTCTTCCAGCAAAAGGATTGCGGACGCCGTGAACTGTTTGGTAACGGACCCCAGCCGGAACTTGGTGCTAGATGAGTTGGGAATCTCCCATTCAAGGTTGGCGTAACCATACCCCTTGCTGAGCAAAACCTTGCCTTGTTGCGATACCAGCACCGAACCCATGAACTGTTTGTTTGTAACATAGGACTGAACAAGCTCCTCCATCCGCGCAGCGGCATCCTGCGCAAGACTGGCCCCGGCCAAGATCAACACAACTGCAATGCGACGAAACATTTTTCTTCTCCAAACAGCTTGAATCGTGGTTTTCTCGCAGCTCTTATTGAAACCTGCGTCTCGTAATCATTCACGAACAGGCTTTTTTCTGATGAACCTGGCTTATTTTTCTTTTCTAAGATCAGTGGTGTCAATGAAAATCTGTGGTAAATGGAAATCTTTGATCCGCGTTCCTCCCTACTGCAATGTGCTTTGAAATCATGTTTTTTTCTCGCAAATTCTAGATCGGCTTCAACTAACCAAATTCCTCTCTGCGGTTTCTGGGTACTCTGCGGTGGATTGGCTTGATCTTCTCCGTGTTCCCGTGTCTCCGTTGGTCGGTTTTGTTCTTGGTTGTGGCTACGCTGCGTTGCGTTAATCCGCGGTGAGCCTTGATTTCCTTCGTGTTCTTGGCTTCCTTTGCGTCCTTCGCGCCCTTTGCAGTGAGTTGGTTTGGCGGTCAAACCCGCGAGTAATCACCGCGCCATTTCACGATGGCCTTTTTGATGTCATCCCGGCTGAGCCTCTCGTCGAGAGCACGTTTCACCAATGCGGGCAATTCTTCATCGGACGCAAACCGCAAAGCGACGAGCTGCGCATCTTCAAGTTCGCCAATGCGCGAGCGCAGGGGTTCCTGGAGCACTGACATCAGTCTGAGCCGCTCTTCCAGGCGGATCAACCGGTCTTGTACGCGTAGCGGATATGTCCGAATGCGGGTCATGGCCACGACCATGGCGACGGACCAGATCACATTCCAGCCGCGGATCACCAGCGTCTCCATTTTCACCGGAGGAGAGAATGAGCGTACAAACAAGACCGTGGCAATAATGACGGTGAGCAGGAACACCAGTGACACGAAGAAATGAAACGGCGGATCAAGCCGCGCGTGGTTTGCGTACGTCTGTGGTTCTTTTTCCATGATGTTCCTCCAGGTTTCGGCCCTAAACAGCCGCCGGCCACAAAAATAAAATCTTGGAAAGCTGCAACAGAGCATACATGATCGCTCGATCCGGTAACAATATAACTACTACTAAGTGATTCTTGACACAAAGGCTCAAACGTGATAATGTTTGCTTGAAGAGTCGGGTTATTTGGATTTGCGGGGCATCGTCATTCGCGGGGATGCTAACCTGAGCCGCGAGGCGAAACCCTGACCCTGAGCGGAACGAACGGGGAAGGGTCTATCACAATTCGAGTCATTCGCGGGGACTATTAACTTGAGCCGCTTTGCGGGCGTGAGCGAAGCGGGAGCACGCAGGCGAAACCCTGACCCTGAGCGAAGCGAACGGGGAAGGGTCTATCACAATTCGAAGTCATTCGCGGGGACTATTAACTTCCGTGGCTCATTTCATCAGGTTGGCGTAGCTCTGCCCACAATCCAGTGCAACTGTCAGCCGTTTGCTTACCCCAATTTTCGGACAAACGTGGATTACGAATGCTGAGTTCACCCAGGAGTACTCCCCCCCTGGTACCTTTTAACCACCCTTGAACCACCTTTTTCGGAGGATTCTATGCTGTGCAACGCACAATTCGCTGGGAGGACCTCGGTTTCCGATCACGACCTTGCACTTGAGGTGAGCGGAGCGAGCCGAAGTAGCCTGCACTGAAGTGACCAACGGGAGCCGAAGTGATCACCCGACCTAAATAGACCCCCCCACCCCTTTATTAACTTTAAACCAACATTAAACCAACTTTTTAGCGAATACTAGGACCCACTAAGCACTCGAAAGGTATAGTGAACCGTCTTAGCCCAGTGCCGCAAAGCCAACGTTTGAATGAGGAAAATCGCGGCTTGTCTCAGATGTTAGGGAAGGAATAGGCTTGCGCAACGTCTCAGTTGCTGCAGGCGGCTAGGGGGATGGATCGTTAATCCTGTAGCGGCAGTTGCACAAAGAATGTCTCGCAGCATTGTTCCCATCGTTGCCGTAAGCCATTTAGAATCAATCGACTTCAGCCGAGGACTTGCCTGACAACGATTTGTAGCGGCAGTTTTGCTCAAAAAGCTCTGTTAACCCGGTAAACAAAGAAATCTGGTGCCCCATATGCATTCTAGCCAGGAAAATCGCGGTTTGTCTCAATGTCTCAGTTGCCTGCTGCCAGCACTGGGGGAGAGAATCTGCCAGATCCTGTAGCGGCAACTTCGCAAAGTTTTACAATCAATTTTGGCAATTTTGGCACTCATGGCAATTATGGCAATTTCTAAACTGAACCGAACCTTTGTCCTTGCACTCTCACTCATAGCCGCTCTGGTGTCCGCCTCGCAATCCAAAATTCCACGATCGGTATCGGGCGAGTGGCAAGGCTCGGTTGGTGGGCTTCGCCTCCTGTTGAAACTCGAGCAAGCGGCTGATGGCGCGCTGAACGGAAATCTTGTCAGCCTCGACCAGGGAAACGTCAGCATTCCTATCCAGACGGTTTCTCTGCAGAACGGCACATTGCGTCTGGACCTTAAGCTCATCGGCGCCGTTTATGAAGGCAAGCTCAGTGAAGACTGGGCGGAAATTTATGGTACATGGCAGCAGGGTGGCAACTCTGTGCCACTGTTGTTCCGCAGGCCGGGCGTGACGGTATCTTCACGGCTCAAGCCGGCCACCATAGGGCGTATTCCCTTTGAGCCTTGCCGTACAGAAGACGGCAATACCGAAGGACTATGCGGTAAATATGAAGTTTATGAGAACCGCCAGACCCGCGCCGGACGCAAGCTTGCCCTCAACATCATGGTGTTGCCGGCCTTCAGCGCCAAACCTGCACCCGATCCATTCTTCCCGCTGGGTGGCGGTCCCGGACAAAGCGCTGTACAGGCATTTCCCAACGTTGGATATATCAACGTGCTGCGGCAACAGCGGAATGTGGTCTTGGTGGACCAGCGCGGCACTGGACAATCGAACCTGTTGCAGTGCCAACTGAAGGATAAAGCCAGTGCGCAGTCCATGGTGGGCGATTTCTACAACCTGGAGAAGCTGCGGGCTTGCCGCACAGAACTGGAAAAGCGTGCCGATCTTACCCAATACACCACCTCCATTGCTGTAGAGGACCTCGACGAGGTGCGTGCCGCTCTGGGCTACGACCAGATCAACGTCTTCGGTGGTTCTTACGGTACACGCGTGGGATTGGTCTACCTGCGCCGCCATCCGGAACATCTCCGCACCCTGACCCTGGAGGGAGTCGCGCCGCCTCAGTACAAGATTCCGCTGCCATTTGCCAGGACAATCCAGATGTCGGCTGAGCACCTGATCGATGCCTGTGCTTCCGATGACGATTGCAAGAGGAGCTTTCCCGATCTGTCAGCCGAATTCAAAACAATTATTGACCGCCTGGAAAAGTCGCCTGCCCAGTTCGACCTAAGAAACCCAATTTCCGGGACGACTCAGCCGGTTACTCTATCCCGCGGCATGTTTATCGCCAATTTGCGGCCATTGCTCTATATCCCTGCTCTGGCTGCTCAGTTCCCGTCGATGATTCACCATGTCTTTAAGAATGACTGGACAGGTTACGGAGCGGCCATCCTGAACTTGAATGTTCAGTTTGAAAGAATTCTGGCCCGTGGCATGTCGTTTTCCGTCATCTGCGCCGAAGATGTGCCGAACATCACAGAGACAGAGATCAAGAACGAAACCCAGGGCACAGCCTTGGGGGACTTTCAGGTCCGCCTGTATCAAAAAGCTTGCCAGGAGTGGCCCCGGGGAAGCACACCGAAAGACTTCTTCGCTGCCATCCACTCCGACGTCCCGGTGCTGCTGATTTCGGGCGTGCTCGATCCAGCCACGCCGCCGGAGATGGCACAGCACGCCGCCGCAGATCTACCTCACAGCCGTTTGGTTGCCATCCAGGAAGGTACCCACGGCACAGGTTCTCCATGCATCGACGGCCTGATCGCAAAATTCGTAGTGCAAGGTTCTGTCGATGGCCTGGACCCAACCTGCACCAACGACATCCATCTGCCGCAGTTCTCGACGAAATAAGAACATATTGCTCTTGTTTTTCAAATTAGAAATTGGAAATTAGAAATTACAAATTGCTGAACTCAAGCTAAAATCCATTGAACCAAAGGACTCCCCATGTTCCAACCCAACCTGCTTTCCGGCAAAAGGATTCTGATTACCGGCGGAGCGACCGGCCTGGGCAAAAGTATGGGCCGGCGATTCCTCGATCTTGGCGCCTCTCTCTGCATCTGCGGACGCCGTGAGCAGGTGTTGAATGAAGCTGCCGAAGAGCTTCGCGCGGCCACGGGCGGCGTGGTGAAGACCTATGTCTGCGATGTCCGCGATGCTGAGCGTGTCGAAGCTATGATCGAGAGCATCTGGCAGGACGGGCCATTAGATGTCTTAGTCAACAATGCAGCCGGCAACTTCATTTCCCGCACCGAAGACCTCTCCACGCGCGCCTATGAAGCCGTGATTGGCATTGTCTTGATGGGAACAATCCACTGCACCATGTCCTGCGGCCGCCGCTGGTTGAAAGAACATCGAAAAGCAACCGTCCTCAACATCTCCGCTACCTATGCTGAACTCGGTACAGGCTATGTAGTGCCCTCGGCCATTGCCAAAGCAGGTGTCCTGGCTATGACCCGCAGCCTGGCAGTGGAATGGGGCAGCAAAGGCATCCGCTTCAATGCCGTAGCTCCCGGCGCGATCCCCACCGAAGGAGCCTTTTCCCGCCTGCTCCCAATCAAAGAACTCGAAGAATCAGCCAAAAAACGCAACCCCATGGGCCGGTTTGGCAAACATGAAGAACTGGAAAACCTGGCCGCCTTCCTGATCAGCGACCAATCAGAATTCATCAACGGCGAGTTCATCGTCATGGACGGCGGAGCGCTCCTCCAAGGGGCAGGATCGTTCAACCAAATGGGTGATTCCTTAACCGATGAGCAATGGAAGGCGATCAAGCCGCAAAAGGCCAAAGGATAGCAAGGATAATACAGTTGCGACTGGTTCCAGGTGCAAGAATTTTGCCCCAAAATCGGAATGTCTTTTCACTGTCATGTGCGATTTTTATAGCGAAAATCAGCAATAGTCATCATAATGAAGCTTTCAGCATAAAAATGGATTCCCCAGAACAAAATGGCTAAACTTTGCTATCGCTTTGGATAACTGGGAATTATCTATATGGTCTCGACGGTGCTACAAAAAGCTGATCCAGAGGCGAGCCCTCAGGCACTCGAAGGACACTTGCCGCTGCTGGTTTATTCTCTACTCGGAATCGGAACCGGAGCTCTCTGGACGCTTATTGGCTCCGTATTGGCGTTTTTCCAAGGTAGTCTACAACAATTTGTCCGCGAGTGGTTTTTGTTGCAGGCCTTCCCGCTGATGACGTTGGCTGCAATGCTGCTGTTATTGATAAGATCTGGAGCATTCAAGAGGCGGATGTCAAAAATAACGTCGGATGGATTAGTTCCGGATACTTTATTGACGAATAGAATCGTGCGCGGTGTATTTATCACAATAATCTTGCTGTTAACATTTTTGAATCTTTGCGCTGAGGGTTTCAACGTGCATGGTATCAGCCTGGTATTTATGTATGTGGCTGGAGCTTGCCTCTGTTTTTCAGTTGGGGTAATAAGCTTGCACGTTCTGGATCTGTTGAGCAGCATTCATAATCTGCAATATGTAAAGATTAAGGTATTCCGGTATGCTCCTGCGCGTACACAGGAATTACGGGAGATCATCAACTACTTTACAACTGTCGCTTTGCTGTTAACCCTGGGATATGCGCTTTCCCTAGTTGGCACAGCGAAAGCACATTGGATCGGACACAAGGAGTACGTGAAGGCTGTATTATTCTTCTGGCCCTTTGTCTACGTTCCTGTGTGCTCTGTTGCTCTGATTTATCCCCATCTCGTGGTGCATCGACTGATAAAGCGTGAGAAAGAACAAATGCTTTTATCATATCAACGTGAAATAGATGACCGCCTAAGCCGGTACGGTGATATGACAACGGAGGATGTTCAACGCACGAACAACCTGGTGCAACTCTTCGATCGCATTAGCGCTACCCCTGACTATGTGATGGATTGGGGCGTAGCATTTCGGACATTTTTGCCTTTAGCTTTCAATGTCGTCACTCTTGTTTCAAAGCTAGCAGGTGCACATCCCTAAAGCATTTGGAATAAGACCGATGGGACTCTACGGGCAATAGTAAACAACTCTGACCAGTCCAATTCATTCGAACAGAAATTAAATAGTGTACGCTCGGGCAGTTGTGACATCGCACGTATAAACTGATCAAAGGATTCAACATTCCGGTTCATCAGTGCACGCACCATTGCGAGTTGGATGCGATCTTGAATTCGCTTCACTATAGGGTATTTATAAGCAGGTGAGGGTGGAATATCCCGAAACTCCTTTAATTGGTGAGTAATATGAGAACAGATTGAATCGTTGTATTCAAGTATCTCATTGAAGGCTGTCCCCATTAATGGAGGTTGCACCATTGCCGCTTCACCTATTGAAATGATTCCTGGAAGACTTTTTCGCCGGACTGTTCCAATAGGTACCACTCCCACCCTACCAGTGGTAAATTTCGTATCAGGAAATACTTGAAAAAAGGGATTATGTTGACAACTCTGTTGAAAAGCCGATCTAAGCTCGTTGGGTGTAATCAATTTTCTTGAATATGTGAAAACCAGACAATAGGCGCTGTCTTCCCCGGTAGGAGCAACCTCTAAACCAAGTGGTGGATCTCCCAGTTGATTGACATATGCAAGAACAATATTTCGGTTAAGGAGTTTGATTGGCCTTGCATGGGCACCATGACAAGATAAAAATCCTTCTATCCTGTGCAACCGGAACGTATGTGCAAGAGGTGATTGGCCTCCACTTGCATCAACTACCATCCTGGTTGCATAAGAGTGCTGCGCAGTCTCGACATGAATCCTGTCCTTATTCCATCTCAAATTGGCAATAGGGCATTTATCATAGAGCTGCACATTTTTCTTAGCGCAACGTTCGATGAGAGTTTGTAGAAAAGCTTGATCATCAACGACTGCCAAGTCACCTCGAATTTCAATTCGACTACCCAGAAAAGTTCCTGCACACATCTCACTTGCTGCATAAAGTAAGCAATGTGTCAAATCGTTGATTTGCAGCCGTCTTTGTGTTGTGACCCAACACTTTGTCGTCCGTCCAAGGACAGCGCGCTCGATTAGGACGACCCTGTTAGAGTCAGCAAGACGCGCTCCAGCCAATAAACCTGCAGGGCCACCACCCACAATGAGTATGTCTGTATCAATCACGAGTTTGGATGCAAATCACGATTCAGGCATATAGATAATTCCCAGTTATCCATGGCCAGTTGAGGATCCGTTATGCCCTGAACTTGGTACAGAAAGAACTTAAAGTGGATCTGCACAATGGCAGATTTATTTAAAGCAATTAAGGCTCTTTAGGCGATAGGAAATAGGGCCTTATGGTTTTTAGCCGTAAGCTAATGTGAGAAGAAACCATGGACTACGTCACCTAGTTTTGCTTCCACAGCTTATGATGCGATATAAACGGGTGCCCTTTTTCACTTCACAATAACAAAACTTAGAGGAGATTTTGCCCATACAGCGGCTGTGTTGCTAGTTGGGCTGAGATATGCAACTCAACGAGGCTAACGACTGTTTCTTAAATGGCTATTTTTCCACTCATGACCGCACAAAGAAAACTAAGGCGGCTTACCGATCAGATTTGGCTCAGTTCCAGGAGTTTACTGGAGGCGATCTGAGTATTGCAGCGCTAACCGGGGATTTGATTGAGCAATGGGCAGCTTGCCTCCGCGCTCAAGAATATTCTCCCGCCTCGATTCGCCGTAAGATCGTAGTCTTAAAGGTGTTTTGCTCCTATTGGGTACGAAAAGGAATTCTTCCTGAATCTCCGTTTTGGCGCGTTAAGCTGAGCATTGGCCGAATTGAGCAGCTTCCTCGGACTCTTACGGCGAATGAGATACGAGCGTTGCTTGACCAGGCGCGAGGGAATTACTCCCGAGCAGTCGGCCAGCGTTTGAAACCAAAGCTAGCTGAGGAGGTACCAGTCTTCTGCACGTATTATCGTGCGTTGCGCAACCTTGCTTTGGTTGATCTACTTTTCGCAACCGGAATGCGTGTGGGTGAAGTTTCGGCGCTTGACCTCCAGGACTTCATGGCCCAGGAAGGGATCTTCAGGGTGCAGGGAAAAGGCGGACGAGATCGGCTTGCATTTGCTGTTGACGAGGAGACGGCACGAATTCAGCGGGAGCATCTGGAATCCCGCAAGCAGATCAAGACTGACACTCCGGCATTGTTTCTTAATGCTTCGAGAAAACGGCTTTCAACACAGGGCATCGCCAATGTGATCTCGCAGCTACGCAAAGAAGCGGGGATTGAACGTCACATTACCCCACACATGCTACGGCATACTGTGGCAACCCTGTTGCTACGCAACGGTGTGGACATTCGCGTGGTGCAGGAGTTCCTGGGACATACGTCCATTGCTACTACCCAGCGTTACACTCATATCACCAAAGAGCACATGATTGGCGTGCTGCGGAAGCACCATCCTTCTCTGGGCTTACGGAGTAAGAAGGAGATTCCGGCGTAAGGTTTCTCTCAAATCCGCAATGATGGTTCGGGATCTTAAAGCGGCATAAGTTTGGGAAAACGGTTTGCAGAACAATGAACCTAAGCCCCGGATGGGGCGACCAGAGGTTAGCCCAGGGTGAAGCGCAGCGGAACCCTGGGATCCTGAAAAAGAAGCCCAAGCCCCAGCGGGGCGGCACCGGTTTTATCTCCATCGTCGATCAAGTCGACCAATGCCCTAAGGCTGGTTTTGCCATCCTTATGCAGGTCCTTCACCATCGTTTGGCGGCGCTGTACTTGACGCAACCTCAGGAGCGGCGGTCACTGCCACTGCCACATTGGCCAATTCCTCGAGGGGTTCTATCGGTGGGCTTACTGGCTCTTCCACGGGTTTCGGCTGGAGGCTCACCCACCGCTCATACCAGGCAACTAATGACGCCTTCTGCCATAGCCGGCAGGCGAGCAGCAGCAATAACGTTGTTTCCGAGACAATGAAGGCCATTCCAACAGCAGCAGGCGGGACGAATTTGATCCAGATCGTCAATCCCAAGAGGGTTACGGCTACGACCGCGAACGCAGTGATCAGTTGAATCGTGTAGAGTTTTCCGAAGTTGCCGAAGGTAAGCTTGCGGGCGTTGTCAAACAGCGTATGGCGAGTCAGCTTCTCCCCGCTTGCGATCAGTTCGATCTCCGCCATGTTGATCCAAACACGCACTCCCGCCAACACGAGAAAGAGGATCAGGCCAAACAAAAGCTCGAGATTGAAGCCGGTGATTTCACTCGCTCCTTGTTCATTGACAAAAGCAACAATGAGTTCTGCACTGGCGAAGACCAGTGCAAACACGGCAAGCGGCAATATCGACCATAACAGCAGCCGGACCATGCGTAACAGGTATGTTCCACAAGCGCCAAAAAACTCGCCGGCAGCTTGCCCTCGCGCTGGCGCATTCACACCAGCACTACAACGAAATTCCTGAATCACACCCGGCTCAGCAAACAACACGATCAGTGCAAACGCCACCGAGGTAAGCAGGGATAAACTCCGGAAGATGCCAAAATTGAATTGCGGCGAACTCAGTACCTCAATGAACGCGCTAAGATCGAAATGATCGGCCAGCGAACGGGAGGCCAAAGAGTGATCGAGGAGGTGTCCAAGCGTCAGCCTTACCGGCAAAACAGCAACGAAGCCCAGAAAGAGATTGACCAGAAACAGCCACCATAAAACTCGCTGCCGTCTGAGAACCAAGCCCATTCCAAACGCCATTGAGCTCCAAGCTCCGGGTTTTTTGCCGTTTGTTTCCACTGATTTTCCTCTTGGACTGCGAAGCACTCAGCACTCAGCCCGCACGCTTTTTGGGCTAAAGAGATACTTGTATCGTGGGCATGGTCAGGGAACCCATTTAGCCACGAATAAACACGAATGAACACGAATCAGAAAACATTCGAACTTCAGCTACTCAATGCTCGAACCGTGCCCACAACGCTGTTTCCCTTTAGCCCGAATCGGTTGCGGGCTGAATGCTGAGTGCTGACTGCTGAATGCTTCTTTCAAACCACCGACGCCAGCATCTGCCCGATCCACTGGGATACAAATAGCCAGTAGTTGCTGATCTTTCTTGACGCTGTCGCGTTGGGCTTGACCGTCTGGCTGTTGTTAAAAAAGTTCGAATCCAGGTACACCTGGTGATCCGGATCGATCTCAGCCGATTCGATCCGCGCTGCCTTGTCATACATGAAGCGGACCCAGCGTTCGCGGCCATCCCAATGCTCGCGTCGTATCTCTCCATTGGAGAACTTGATCTCGACCGTCGCTGGGAAGATAAAGTCTCCTTTGCGGGAAACCACAACCTGATCGCGATACAGGCCAGACTTGCCGGTTTCCTCATCCAGTCGTTCGGAGTTGATTCTCGTGACCTCGTAGTCGAGGGCCTGGGTGCCATAGACAGCCTGATCGAAGTACCAGCGCAGGTTCTTTCCGCTGACCTCTTCCACGGTCCGCAGGAAGTCTTCCCGATGGGGATGAGTAAAGCGATAGCGCATGAAGTACACATGCAGGGCTTTTTGCAACGTCTGCTCGCCAATAATGCTTTCCAGGGTCTTCAGCACCGTGGCAGTCTTGCCATAGGTGATAATTCCATAGGAATTGTTGTTCATGAACTCCCAGCCGCGCCGCACGAGTGGGTCGGCGTTGGGGAGAACAAGGTAGGTCGTGCGCTGGTAGCCGAATTCGCCCTGGTTGACTCCCAGCAAGTTGTTGATGATGGATGTGTCTTTACCGTAAATGTCGTCGAGCACTTTCTCGGAATAACTATTGATCCCTTCGTCGAGCCAGGCATCCTCGAATTCGTTGGTGGACACCATGCCGTACCAATATTGATGGCCGAATTCATGCTCGACCACTACCTCGGGAGTTATCAAATAACGGCGCAACGCAGGCGACGACGTGTCTCCGGTGATGAATGTGGGATATTCCATTCCTCCTGCAGCCGGATCCGCAGGATCGACCACGGTAAGCGTGTTGTAAGGATAAGGCCCAAACCAGCGGTCAAAATGATCGAGAGATTGCTTGATGATGTCGAGATGCCGCTGGGTCTGATCGCCATGCTGGCGTTGAAGCAGCAGCTTGATCTTAACCTGATGGCCCGATGATGCCTTCCAGGCATCATCGACTTGAAGGAAGCGAGTATCGGCAGTCCAGGCAAAATCGTGGACATCTTCTACACGATACTCGTGGGTCGTGGTGCCATCCCCATTGCTCCTGGTCGCTACTTCTTCACCACTGGCGCCAACGGTGTAGGCCTTGGGCACCGTGAGCTTCACGTCAAAGACGCCAAAATCGGCAAAGAACTCTGTGGATTCATGAAACTGATGGCAGTTCCATGCGTTGTGCCACCATACGCCGACTTTGGGAAACCACTGTCCTCCGAGCACAAAGCTGCCTTTGTAGCCGGTTCGCGCTACCACCTGTGGCATCTTGGCTTCAAAACGGATCTTGAACGTAACCTCAGAACCCGCCGGAACAGCTCTGGGCAGCTTGACCTCAAACACGGTGCGGTCGTCGGGATTGCCGTCGTCCGGAGAAACAAATTTCATGTGTTGGGTTACATCGCCCGCGCCGGGAACCTCGATGGAGAGCACCTTATTCGAGCCGAAATTAGTTGAGCCGACATCACGTCCGCCCCCATCGCGTCTGGCTTCCCGCATCCACGTGGATTTAGGTTGGAATGCATTGAGATAAAGATGAAATGGGAATGTATCCTGGGCCTGCCCGGTAAGGTTGCGATAGACAAGAGTTTCTTGTCCGGTAATGATCTTGCTCTCCGGATCCCAGCGGGCATCAATGTTGTAATTCACCACTCTCTGCGAACGCGGCAAACCATCTTTGCCGTCAGGATCAACCCCTGGAAAGGAAGTAGAGGTCAGGGAAGGTGGCAGCGGAGTCTTCTGTGGGTCGACCGTCAAAGGCAGTTGCGGTCCATCAGCTCGGCCAGGCCGTGCCAGAATACCCAGAGCAACAAGCAGGCAGACAAGAAGACAGGCGGCAAATCGAAGTGATCTCATCGGATTCTTAGCACAATGTAGCATAGCACTCAGCATTCGGCACTCAGCATTCAGCCCGCTCGGCATTTTAGACTAAAGGGAAACAGTCTCGTGAGCATGGTTGCGGTTTAAAAATCACCTAATTCGGCCTTGGGACTCATTTGTGAGGGTGGGAAACTGCAACCATGCCCACGACACTGCTGGTCGTAGCCCAAAATGCCGAGCGGACTGAGTGCTGAGTGCTAGTTGCTGAGTGCTATCTTCGCCGTGTGCCGGGCGATCATCAGGTCCTCATTGGTGGGGATTACTCGAACGGTGCAGCGGCTCTCTGGAGCGCTGATGATGGCGGCATGTTTTTCATTTTGAGATGGATCGAGGACCACTCCCAGGAATTCGATATCGGTACAGATTTCCTGGCGCACAGGTGCGGCGTGCTCGCCGATTCCGCCGGTGAATACCAAGGTGTCAAGTCCGCCAAGCACGGTTGCGAATGCGCCCAGGAACTTCCTTATCCCACGGCAGAACATCGCAATCGCCTGGTCCACGTGTGGATTAGAGCTTCGCTTCTCCAGCAAAGTTTTCATGTCGGCGGAAAGGCCGGAGACACCTAGCAGGCCTGATTGGTGGTTGAAAAGATCATCCAGTCCTCGTGCGTCATACCCGGAGCGGAGCAAGTAAAGCACAAGACCAGGATCAAGATCACCCGAACGCGTACCCATCATGAATCCACCGGTGGGAGTCATTCCCATCGATGTATCAACAGGTATGCCATCGCGCACAGCCGCCATGCTGGCGCCATTCCCCAGATGGGCAATGATCGTCCTTGAACCTGTTTTTTGAGAGGGCTTTTCTGATTGCTTTTCGAGCACGCTCAGGACGTATTCATAAGAAAGTCCGTGAAATCCATAACGCCTTACACCTTGCTCCCAAAACGAGTGTGGCAACGGAAAGCGGCGAGCCACCTCGGGCATGCCGAAGTGAAAGGCAGTATCGAAGCAGGCGACCTGGGGCAGAGAAGGTCTCCATTTTCGGACTGCCTCAATCAATTCAATTTGGCCAGGGAGATGCAACGGCGCCAATGGAACCAGCGCTTGCAAATCCTCCTGCAATTGCGCAGTGATCTTCTGCGGTCCGGTGTAATTCATTCCTCCATGCACAACGCGATGACCAACCGCGACCGGAGGTGATAGCTCGGGTCTCTCTAGTGCCGAGAACAAAGCGCCAATGGTTTCGTGGGCATCAGAAAATTTTGTCTTGCGATCTTCGAGGAGATCGCCGTGAGAGTCTCGAATCCACAATCGAGCGCTGGGCTGGCCGACGCCCTCAATGGCTCCTTCAGCAATCTTCTTTTCCGCCAATTTAGAAATTGCATAAAGTGCGAACTTCAAAGACGAAGAGCCGGCGTTCAAGCACAAGACAATGTTTTCCATGAAACCAGAAATCATATTATAGTGCGCGACAACCTCACCGCCGCTTGGAGGGACCGCTTCGATGAAGGTTGTCGCTCAGCATCTTCACTACCGGTTCCATTCGGTCGAAGGCTTGCTGCAGGATGCCGTGTGATGTAGCAAAGCAGATGCGCACATGCCCTCCGGCGCCTGGCCCGAACCAGCGCGGCGCGCCCGGTACGAGCGCAACACGCGCCTGCTCCTGCAATATGCCGCAGAACCGCTCCGCATCATCGTCAAGTTTGTTGATGCAAGGGAACACGACGTAGGTCCCTTGAGGCGGATGGACGGTCAATCCTGGCCATTGCGCCAGGCGCTCAAGCACGAAATCTCTTTGCCTGTGCAGATGGCTGACGAATTCATCCAGCCAGGGCCGTCCATGGGTGATGGCAGCGATCACTGCCACCTGCGAAAGAACGGAGACACCGTAGACAGTACTTGCAGCATCCGATGCGGCAACGATGTCCCTATACCATTCCGAATTGGTACAGATGATGCAGCCCACGCGCAGGCCGGCCAAAGCGAAATTCTTGGAAAACCCATATACTGTGACTGTGTTTTGCGCAATTTCAGGCGAAAGAGCAGCTACGCTCACATGGCGATGCGGACTGTAAACAATGTCTGCCCAGATTTCGTCGGAGAGAATGCGCAGGCCCTTATCTATTGCCCATTCGCTTACTCTGGTCAGCCATTCGCGTGAGTACACTATCCCGAGCGGGTTGTGGGGACTGCACAGCCATAACATTTTTGTACGTGGTGTCAGCCGGCTTGCCATTCCGGCAATGAACTCTTCGGCGGTAGTTGTGGATGTTACCGGAACCCGCACCGCAACCGCCCCGGCCCGTTCCACTGCGTGTTTCAACAGGAAGTCGACCGGATCGGGGACCAGCACCTCATCGCCGCTCTTCAGGCTGGTTCGTGCGATCACCGCCAGACCTGAAGCCGCGCTGTCCGTTGCAAAAATGCAACCCGCTGCACATTCAATCTGGCGCGACGTGCAGATCCACTCAGCCACCGCTTCGCGATACTGGGGCAGACCTTCCGCAGGGGCGTAACTCAGTACTCCATCGCTCACGTAGCGGACCAGTTCTTCGCGAATCGCCGGACAGACAGGAAAGTCTGGGTCCGCAGCCGTGAGCGGGATTACATCGGCCGGTTGCTGGGCCCAGCGGAGGTTAAATGCGCGTTCGCGCAGCAGGTCGAGCCGAACGGCATCATCCGAGAACGAGAATTGGTCACGAGGGAAAGTGATTTTCATAGAGTCGTCAGTCAAGCCTCAACCAACGGCCTTGCCGGTCGCTGGAAGGTGCTGCACAAGATGCTCAAATGCGCCCCGGTAAATCTTGCTCAAAGAACTTGTCAGCTCATTTTCCTGCTCGCGCGCGCACTCAAAGTCCACCTGATACTCGGCGAATGTGAGATCACCTTCAGTCACCGGCAGAAGTCGGACTGTACCCACATAGTTTTGGACCGGCAATGGGCCTTCGAGCATTCTGTAGGTACAGCTATGAGCGTGGTCCGAGAACGCCAGTAACTGTTCGCGCATGCGCGCGCCTCCTTCCAGACCGAAGTTGCGAATGCAGCCAACCTGGCCGGAAAGCTTGTCCGCTTCCAGACGGCTGTCGGTCACACCTGGAAACCATTTTGGCAAGCCGTTGAAATCGCGAATGTATTCCCACACTATCTCAATGGGAGCCTTGATCACGCTCGATATGTAGATCTTTGCCATAGACGCTGCTCCGTGTTCTCCTCCAGAAATTTTCCGGGTGTCCTTAAACAATGGCAGGCTCTCCCGCCAGGATCTTCCGCACGTTCTCCGGTGCAAAGAAATCTTCTACGGGCACGGAATGGGAAAACACTCCGAAGAACCGGCTACGCTGTTCCGGATTGTGACGCAATGCAGCCAGCAACTGCTGGATATCATCAGGCGGAGGCTCCAGGGCGGCCAACTGTGTGGTCAACTCGAAGTAAGGCATCTCCGATCGATTGCGTCTTTCCTCATACGCCGCCAGCGCCTGCTCCATCGGGCGCCGGCCGCTAAATCCAGCGTCAATTGCTTCCGCCAGCCACTCCGCACTGCGGAAGGCATCTGTAATTCCCGAAGCCGTGCAGGGATCTTTCTGATAACCTGCGTCGCCCACCAGTGCCCAGCCAGGTCCATACGGCCGCCGGATGTGATAGGGAATGGAGCCTCCTACGAACCTCGACTCTCGATGGCCACCGTGCATGCGCTCCGCCAGGTCCGGGGCGAATTGCGCAATGGTCTCGCTGTGATTGCGCTCTACATTTCCGCGGATGGCCGGAAGGTCTTTCGCCGCAAAGGCCACTCCGATGAGCGTGAGACTGTGGTTGGTGTTGTAAGCAAAGATGACTCGATTTGGCCGCAGCCAGAGATGCCACCCTTGCATCGGTACTCCGCTCCAGTACGCATACCACGACCCTTCCAGAGAGGGACTGCTCCTGTACTCAGGTGCTTGCACAGCCTTGGCCACGACCGAGAACATGCCGTCTGCCCCGACTACGATTCGGGCCCTCTCCGTTACCACCTTACCGTTTTGCCGTCCACGGATCCCAACTACCCGGTCTTTATCCCAGACGAGCTCCTGGACTGAGAACCCTTCTCTCAACTCTGCTCCGGCTTCGACGGCAGCCTCGGAAAGCAGGGGATCAAGCACGATGCGCCGTGGCGCAAACGCGGTATTCACGCCATCCGCAGGCGGCACCGGGCCGGTGAGAGAGAAGGCGCCGTAATCGAAATAGTCCTCTGTGATGGGAGGACAGCCAGTGTCCGCCAGCCTCTGCAGCAGTCCCCACCGCTGGAGACAGGCAGAGCCTGCCTGATGAACAAAGTGATTCGAGAATGACATGTCGCTGGGAAATTTCGAGCGGTCTACCAGCAGGACCCGGTAACCCCTGCGTGCTAACAGCAGGGCTGTCGGTGAACCGGCGCAGCGAGCGCCTACGATAATCGCGTCGTACATTGGGACCTCCCGATTCAGAGAAAAATTTGTATTTCCAGGGCCAACTATCTCGCCAACGGCAGCATGAAGCTGTCGCTGTTAACTGGAGCTAGAAATCTCTGCATCAACTCGCGCCCCTTGCTCAGATACGGAGCGCATTGCTTCCGGCGCTGGCTTGAGTAAGACGCCAGTCCCGTCACCAGCGCCCCGCTCTCGTTCTTGGACGGCAGGGCGTGCGCCAGCGCCACGGCATCGGCAATCGCCGAGGAAACTCCCTGGCTGGTGAACGGCGATAAGGGATGGGCGGCGTCCCCAACTAAAACCAGATTTTGCCGATGGAAAGACGGAACAAGGTCAGTATCAAGAGGGTACCAGACATGCATGAGCCGCGACTCAGTAGTTGCGGGCAAATGAGCAACGGGAAAAGCACATTCACGGGCCAGCTTCTGAACGAAGTCCCGCCACTCCCGGCTGCCCGCATCTCTGTTGGAAGGCAGAGAAATTTTCAGAGAATCGAATTGCATGAACCACACAATGTGGTCTGGATCGACCGGCAAGATGCCGACTGCCAGACCGCCATCAGCGGCATGGAATTTGTTTAGGTTGTGCCCTGCCCATCTGGTTGTTTGGGGGCAATGAACCAGTCCCACCACTTCAGCTACACGGGCCTGGTGCAAAGGCCAGTTGGGAAACAGAGCATGGCGAGCCTGCGAGTGCGCACCATCGGCGGCAACAAACAGCTCGGCCGTGATTCGCTCGCCGGAACTAAGCACGGCAGTGGTTACGTGACCATGTTCATCAAACTCCAGCAGCTTGAGTTCGGCGTCGAACGTTATACCGTCCTGTATTTTCGCGGCATCTGCGAGCGCGCCAATCAACTCACGCCGGCGGATTCCCCGTGATCCCGGTGGAATGGTCTCTTCATAGAGCACTTCGCCCTTATTGCTGCGGCAGACATAACGCTCAAGAGGAACGCCGCGGAGTTGTATTCCTAAACGATCCATGGAGTCGATGGCCGCAGGCATGAGGATGAATCCCATTCCGGCATCGTGTGCGAGGCGGCTTCGCTCATACACAGAACAACGATGTCCCTGCCTCCGTAGGGTGATCGCGCTCATGAGACCGGCAATCCCGGCGCCAAAAATTGCTATGTGCATTTGCTAGAGGTCCGTTGGTGGTTTACTAGCTCTTCTATCTACTAAAGACGTGAGAATCGAGCGGGTACCTGCTAGCAGAAGATCGTTCGAAGAGGGCGCGGTTCTTTCTTAGATCGTTAAGTGCAAAAGCGAAATGACCCGTGCAAAGTTGCACGTGCGCCGGAGAGAATTATCGAAGAGCAGGAACAAGCAAAGGATCGGTTCGTTAAGGGTGAGTTGCTGATTCTACAAGCAGAAGCCAGATGATTCTGCATCTGCTTAGCACTGATTAGAATTTTAAATTCCGCTCCACTTCCACTCTCGCACTTCCGGCATGTCCTCGCCATATTCGCGGATGTAATCATGATGTTCGGCGAGCTTGGCCTGAAACAGTTTGACTGCGGCCTTAGCCGTGTCTCCTAAAACCTGCGCCCGGCGAATGGCGTCGATGGCCAATTGAAAGCGGTCCATATTGTTCAACACGACCATGTCAAAGGGTGTAGTGGTTGTGCCTTCTTCTTTGTAGCCGCGCACATGGAGATTGTCGTGATTGTGGCGGCGGTAGCATAGCCGGTGAATGAGCCAAGGATAGCCATGATAAGCAAAGATGATTGGCTTGCTGGTGGTGAAGATTCCGTCAAAGGCTCCATCGCTCAAGCCATGAGGATGCTCGGTGGCAGGCTGCAACCTCATCAGATCGACAACATTCACCACGCGCACCTTAAGCTGCGGCAGAGATTCGCGCAGAAGCGAGGCAGCAGCCAGAATCTCAAGCGTAGCAACATCTCCGGCGCAGGCCAGAACTACGTCAGGGTCTTTGCCCTGGTCATTGCTCGCCCATTCCCAAATGCCGATTCCGGCAGTGCAATGGCGAACGGCAGCCTCCATATCGAGCCATTGCAACTCCGGCTGTTTGCCCGCGACGATTACATTGACATAGTTGCGGCTGCGGAGGCAGTGGTCGGCGACCGAGAGCAGGGTATTCGCGTCCGGCGGCAGATAGACGCGCACGACCTCCGCTTTTTTGTTCACCACATGATCGATGAAGCCGGGATCCTGATGGCTGAAACCGTTGTGGTCCTGTCGCCAGACGTGGGAAGTAAGCAGATAGTTCAGCGACGCTATCGGTTTTCGCCACGGTATCTCGCGCGTGACCTTCAGCCACTTGGCATGTTGGTTGAACATGGAAGAGATAATATGAATAAAAGCTTCATAAGAGGAAAAGAAACCATGGCGGCCGGTAAGCAGATACCCTTCAAGCCATCCCTGGCAGCTATGTTCGCTGAGAATCTCCATGACGCGGCCATTGGGAGATACATGTTCGTCGGTGGGCAGAATCTCGGCCGTAGAAGCCCGGTCGGTGACTTCAAACACCGCAGAGAGCCGGTTGGACGCGGTCTCATCCGGCCCCATGATGCGGAAGTTTCTCGCGCTCTCGTTTTCTTTGAGCACATCCCGCAGAAATTGGCCTAAGATTCGCGTAGATTCCTCATGGACTGTTCCCGGCTTCGGCACCTTTACAGCGTACCGTCGAAAATCCGGCAGCTTCAAATCCTGGAGCAACAAGCCTCCATTCGCATGAGGATTCATTCCCATGCGGCGATTTTCTCGGGGAGCGAGTGCCGCCAGTTCGGGAACAAGTTTTCCTTGTTTGTCGAAAAGTTCCTCGGGCTTGTAGCTCTTCATCCATTGCTCAAGGATTTTCAAATGCTCAGGCTTGCTCTGCAGGTCGGTCACTGGAACCTGATGCGCGCGGAACGTTCCCTCAACAGGCGTGCCATCTACGATTTTGGGTCCAGTCCAACCTTTCGGCGTGCGCAAGACAATCATGGGCCAACGAGGACGAACAGAAAAACCGTGGGTCCGGGCATCGTTCTGAATCTGCTGAATCTCTGTCAGGACTTTCTCAAGAGTCTCGGTCATAATGCGGTGCATGAACTCAGGTTGATCGCCTTCGACGAAATAAGGTTGATAACCGTAGCCAACAAACAAATCGCTGAGTTCTTCCCTGGGCACACGGGCCAATACCGTCGGTCCTGCAATCTTGTACCCGTTCAGGTGAAGCACTGGCAACACCGCCCCGTCATGTTGCGGATTCAGGAACTTGTTGGAGTGCCAACTGGTCGCACAAGGACCGGTTTCAGCTTCTCCATCGCCGACAACACAACAGACGAACAGATTGGGGTTATCGAGTGCAGCACCAAAAGCATGAAGCAGCGAATAGCCAAGTTCTCCACCCTCATGAATGGAGCCGGGGGTTTCAGGAGCAGCGTGGCTGGGAATCCCGCCCGGCCATGAGAATTGATTGAAGAGCCGCTGCATTCCGTTAGCGTCCTGAGCGATGTGAGGAAACAATTCTGTATAAGAACCCTCAAGATAGGTATTCGCAACAATGCCAGGGCCGCCGTGTCCTGGCCCAGTGATGAAAATGGCATTCAGGTCATGTTCCCGAATCAGCCGATTCATGTGCAGGTAGATAAAATTCAGCCCTGGAGTTGTGCCCCAATGCCCCAGCAGACGCGGCTTGACATGCGTGATTTGCAAAGGCTCCTGCAGCAATGGATTGTTGCGCAGATAAATTTGCCCCACAGAAAGGTAGTTGGCTGCGCGCCAATAGCGGTCCATATTGGAGAGTTCCTGCTGGGAAAGGATTCCGCGTTCCTGCTGGATGAGCGTTTGCATCGTGCACTCCTTAACACACTAAATTCAGAGCATGACAGAGACCGGCACGCCGGAGCAATAAATTAATGTGAATTTAGATGCCTGGAAGCGCCTGGCTGCTGAGAAGGTGAACAAAATCAATTGGAACATCTCACCCTACATTAACCATGCCCACGGATACTGTTTCCTTTAGCCCAAAGTGTTCGCGCACTGAATGCTGAGTGCTGATGGCTGAGTGCTTGTGTCAGGGCTTCACGGAAACCTTCACTAAAGCATTCGTCCAGCAGCAGAGGAATCCACGGCCTCCCTCGCCCGACCAATCATTCGCTACGACTTCCAGCACGTATTCTCCCGGCTCCCTGAACGTGGCCGTCGTTGTAGAGCGCCCGCTAAATGCTGCGGCCGTTTTACTGGCCGTTTTTTCGACTGGAGGCTTGGCGTTAGAGAAGATCACTGTGCCCGGTCCGCGGAACTTGCTCCAGGTGAGAGTGACAGGAGGAGTATCGGGAGGCTTGGCTCCCGGATAGCTCTTGGCATCATCGGCAACCCACACGGTTAATGCGAGCGGACTGGCCAATGTTGCGGTGCTTGACGCGGTAATGGCTTGCGGCCCTTGCGTAGAAGGGCCGTTCTCCTCAAAGCTGACAACCGGCGGAGTATTGCCCAGGCCTACCTCAAACAATGGCGAGATCTCCCAAAGTGGATTCAGGGTTCCTGGAATCACAGTGGTTTGGTGGTTGGCAATCAGGGTCCAACTTAGCTTTTGGTCTCCGAAATCTTTAGGGACAATGACGGTGAATACGCCCCAATGGCGGCGCGACAAGAAATGGGTTGGCTGGCCCCGGTCCGGCCCTCCTGGCTCAACGCGGTTATTCGGTCCAACGGGTACGTCCAGCTCTTCCTTCAGATTGCGGTTGAAGTAACCAAAGAGAAGACTGAAGGTGCCATCGGGGTTTTTGAACCAACCCTCAAAGGCCCCAGTCACGCTCTGGCCGGAATCGTGCAGCGGTTCCATGGGCAGATGCGATTGTGCATGCGCGGGCTGCGCAGCTGGAAATAGCGCACAGCTCATGAGCAAGAATGCAGTAATCCACGTGCATCCGCGCAAATCTGCGGTAAGTCTTATTTTGCGGCTGGCCTTCTCCGGCTCCCGCTCTACGGAACAGATGGTTGTTTGGACTTCTGCTTTGCGACCCACTGCTTATAGTCCTCCTCGGTGATGTAGGTCACGTTCACCCAAGCATGGGCCATTTCGTCGATGGTGCGGTCGCCCCACCCGACCCATTGGTTCGGATCAGGATTATTGGGATTGGCAGCGGTGTTATCGTGCCAGGCGCTAATGCGGATTACTGTGCCTTTGGGAAGCACAGGCGCCGAATCGTCCGCGTAAATATAGTTATTCATCCAGTTGAAGTTGAAAGCATTGACATAACTGAGCATCCGTGTGGAGCCATCGGGCAAGATCGCCTCCATCGCCATCGCTTTGCCGCGCAGATGCATGTGCGGCTGAAAATTCTCGATCCGGGCCGGCTCTTGCAACACATGAAATCCCTGAGTTTCGGTAATGGTGTTGGGAGGAATATCGAGACTCTGCGGCGCAGGCAACGCATGGAGAGCCATCAACCGGGTGCGATATTTCGGGGTCACGCCCTTCGGGTAGAGATATACGGCCAGCTCCACATGGTCCTGAACTTCCTCGCCGATGGCGTGGTAGTGAATCTCCCAGCGAATCCTTGCCCCAGGTAACAGTAATTTGCCTGCATTAGGACGGTAGATGTCGAAGTTCTTTCCCATGGCCCACTCCATCAGGAGCCCTGGGCCATTCCGGCGGGCATTCACGTCTTCGACCTCAGCCAGTCTCAGGCCCGCTTCATCTTGCACCAATTGGGCGAGCGCATGATGGGTAATCTTGCGTCCGGCGACCGTCCCGGTACGCATCTCGACGGCCCGCACCCATCGCGCCTCAGTAATCGGGATATCGACCGTTGGCTTCCACCAGACGTCCTGGCCTTCGGCTGGCATGGTGTACGGCGTCGATTTGATAATTAGATCCGGTTCGCCGAACTGCTGGGAGAGCTGCCAGCCGATGTCATCCGGCCATTGCCGGGCACGCGGCAGATCCTTGGGGTCTCCCTGCGGCGCACCCGAGTCGACCCAGCGGACAACGATTTTGATCTGATCATCGGTCAACGAGCGATCGTTTTGGAAGTGCTGAATCCCTACGGTCTTATCCAGGTGCCAGGGCGGCATTTGGCGCGAGAGCACGCGTGTCTTGATGGCTCTTGCCCACGGTCGAGTCTGCTCGTAGGTCAAAAGCGACATCGGAGCAACCGTTCCTGGACGATGACACTCCTGACACTTCGCCTGTAAGATTGGGGCGACGTCCCTGCTGAAGGTTACAGGTTTGTTGTCCACATCGGAAGCTCTGGAAATCTCAGAGGAGACTCCCACGCAAAGCACAAAGGCGACCGCAAAAACGCTTGCTCCGATGCTACGCCGCGCTGCTGTCTGAAGCTTGGTAATTGCCATGGCTCACTCCGATCCCCGCATGCAGTTTTGGATGCTGGCGGGTGTAAAAGAGGCAATTTCCTCAGGGACGAACGACACAAGCGAATGTCCCCAAACATCAATGAAAGTAGGGAGTTTAGCACTTGTCGTATGCGAAATCCAAATACGCACAGGGTGAAGGGCAAGGGATGGCTGCGACTATTTTTGCTGCGGTCCAGTGCCGCGCCACTGTTTCCCACCCAGTCACCTGCCAGTTAGTAAGGTTAGAATCTAGTGAATGGTAACTTTCGTAACATTCGTGAATCGCTCAGCCTGGTGAACCGCTCGATCAATCGTGAGAACAGTTTCATGTTCAAAAATCCCATTCTGGCTTGAAACGGCAAATGGGTACCTACAATAGATGGGATTCCGATCTCATCCAGGACAAGGCCAACTGATTGAGCGAATGAACCACATGCTATCCATGAGATTCTCTTCGTAAGCTATTAATTTAAAAACAGCTTACAAGACTGTCCTCTTAATCTTCAATATGGATGCTTTTCGAGGTGGCATGAGCGATGGTTTTCCCCACAACCAGATTTCGCTCGTGTATGAAAAACAGAATCAGGTAAAAGCAAGCATCAACGATATTCCGCGTGAGGTTTTTCGAATCAGCAGTTTGGTGTCATTGCCGGGAAGCCAGCTACACCTTTCATTATCAGCCATTTATCAATTCAATTGTCTTTCCATAACGCCTCGATTTATGTTATTCAGTACTCACCCCCAGAACTTTGTTTGGAAAAGTGGAAGGCGAAGAAAAAATCATTCGCTCTCCTAAGAGTGCGTGATTTGCTCGTCCAAAGGGCTTCTTGTTGTTTCGAGGTCAACAGAGTCCAAGGGAATTCATGATGAAGTTCTTGGGTTCGGTTCCTCCAAGATAACAAACGGATGAACACAAATCGGGTCAGGGTAATTCTGAAATCCAACTTGCTTATCGAAAAGGCAAACATATTGATCACGAAAGGGAGCAGCTTAATGAGACTGGCAAAGAGACTTGGTTTTATCGTGCTGATGTCGAGCTTGGCATTTGCACAGACAAGTACGACCAACGATGCCGCCAGCACATCCAACGTAGCCGAGCAATTGAAAAAGCTACAGGATGCGATGACGGAGCAGCAAAAGCAAATCACACAGCAGCAGCAGCAACTCCAGAAACAACAGCAGGAGATGGAGGCGCTGCGCCAACAGCTAGCAACTCAACAGAACGTATCGGCGAAACCCGGCGACGCATCGGCTCACATAGTCAATGCGTCTCTGCACAACACGACCGCCAATAATCCCACGGCGCAACCGGCCTCGGATGCACCTCTTCAAGAGGATCAGTCTAAAGATTCCCCGCTTTCCTTCCGGATCGGAGGCGCACAATTTACTCCGGGCGGCTTCATGGACTTCACCTCCATATTCCGGAGCACAAATACCGGCAACCCCGGAGGCACGAACTTTTTTGCAATACCATTCAGCAATACCGTTCAAGGGCACCTCACCGAGAATCGCTTCACGGCACAGAACTCGCGCATCAACCTGAAAGCGACCGAGAAGTTCGGGGCCAATGATGTTACCGGCTTCGTCGAAGCGGACTTTCTTGGAAACGATGCAGCCAATGTCTTTGTGACCTCCAACAGTCATACATTCCGTTTGCGTCACTATTTCCTGGACTTGAAACGGGACAAGTGGGAGTTTCTTGGCGGACAAACGTGGAGCTGGCTCAATCCTAACCGGAATGGACTATCGCCTTATTCCGCCGACGTGTTCTTCTCCCAAAATGTCGATTTCAACTACCAGGTGGGATTAACCTGGACGCGCGCGCCGCAATTCCGCGTTGTGTATCACCCCAATGAGAACTGGGCGCTTGGCCTGGCGCTCGAGAATCCGGAACAGTTTGTGGGAGCGGGAGAGGTGATTTTCCCATTTGCATTCAATGCCCAGTTGGGAGTTCAGTTCGATGCAGCTAACAATAGTGGGACACCCAACGTCCATCCGGATATTATTCCCAAGATCGCGTACGACACAGATCTTAACGGAAAGCACTTCCACGTTGAAGCTGCCGGACTGGTTACGACCTTCAAATTAACCGATATTCCGATAGGCGGAACTAGTTTTGTATCGCATCGCAAGACTGGCGGAGGCGTGGAGGCTGCGGCCAACCTGGAAATCATAAAGAACTTCCGGCTGGTGGGCAACGCCTTCATAAGCAATGGTGGTGGACGATATGTTTTCGGTATGGGGCCGGACGTTGTGGTGCGCCCGAACGCCCTAGGCACCGACCTTGACATGTCCCTGGTGCATACTCGATCAGGCATCGGTGGTTTCGAATGGCAGGCTACTCCGAAAGCCGCTTTTTATGGCTATTACGGCGGAGCTTATTTTCAGAGGAATGCCTTCCTGGATGTAACCAACCCGGTGCCGGGAAGAATTGGCGGGTTTGGAGGGACCAATTCCCCGAACAGCGCAAACCGCGCTATCCAGGAGGGAACTCTTGGTTGGACGCAGACCTTCTGGAAGAATCCGCAATACGGAGCCGTACAGTTGATGACTCAGTATTCCTACCTAACCCGCGCACCCTGGTTTGTTGCGTTGGGTGCTCCCAAGAATGCTCACCTCAGCATGGGCTGGGTAAACCTGCGTTATACACTGCCCTAACTAATAACCCGATCCAAAATTTAGCGCCGGAATCCTTCCCTTCCGGCGCTTTTTATTGGTCCAACGATTCAAGTCATGGTAATGCGAATTTCCACAATGCAGACAAGGCTTATGGAAAGCGAGTTTTATTAACAGAGGTTTAACAATCAAAATCTTTTCATACGCCCTGAATCTGTGTTATTCAGTACTGACCCGAAATTGTTTGGATTGAGGAAGGCGGAAGGCGAAAAAAGAGAAAACATTCGCAGTTCTACGTGCGCATTTTGCTCGTCCAGAGGATCTCTTGTTGGATTTCGAAGTCAACGGAGTCCAAGGGAATTAATAGATACAGTTCTTGTGTTCGGTTCTTCCAAAGATAGACAAGATAAAACAAAAATAGGGTCAGGGTAATTTTCAAATCCAACTTGCTAAGCAAAAAGGCAAAACACTTGATCACAAAAGGGAGCAGTTTAATGAGACTGGCAAAGAGACTTGGTTTTATCGTGCTGATGTCAAGCCTGGCATTCGCACAGACAAGTACGACCAATGATGCCGCCAGCACATCCAACGTGGCCGAGCAATTGAAAAAGCTACAGGATGCGATGGCGGAGCAGCAGAAGCAAATCACACAACAACAGCAGCAAATCGAGGCACTGCGACAACAGCTAGGCACCCAGCAGAACGTATCGGCGAAACCCGGCGACGTATCAGCTCACATAGTCAATGCGTCTCTGCACAACACAACCACCAATAATCCCACTGCACAGCCTGCCTCGGATGCTCCACCTCAAGAGGAGCAGACCAAAGAGTCTCCTCTCTCGTTCAAAATCGGCGGGGCGCAGTTCACTCCTGGCGGATTCATGGATTTCACCACCATTTTCCGCACCACTAATACCGGGAATCCTGGCGGAACCAACTTCTTTGCTATTCCTTTCAGCAACACGATCGGGGGACATCTTACAGAAACCCGTTTCACGGCTACGAACTCTCGAATCAGCCTGAAGGCCAACGAAAAGTTCGGCAAAAACGACGTGAGCGGGTACTATGAGATCGACTTTCTTGGCAACGATGCCGCCAACGTTTTTGTAACCAGCAACAGCCATACACTGCGGCAGCGGCTCTACTGGGTCGATCTCAAACGCGACAAGTTTGAATTTCTGGCTGGTCAAAGCTGGAGCTGGCTTACCCCCAATCGGGTTGGCTTGTCGCCCAATCCTTCGGACGTCTTCTTTAGCCAAAACATGGACTTCAACTACCAGGTCGGTCTTACCTGGACCCGCGCTCCACAAGTCCGCTTTGTCTACCACCCCAATGACAATTGGGCCTTGGGCATAGCGATGGAGAATCCCGAGCAGTTTGGCGGGCAGGGTGAGATCACCTTCCCCACTGCATTCAATGCTCAATTGAGCGGCCAGATCGACCAAGCCAACATTAGCAGCACGCCCAACCTGCATCCGGACATTATTCCCAAAGTTTCGTACGACACCGATTATGCGGGTAGGCATTTCCACCTTGAAGCTGCCGGGCTATTGACCGGCCTGAAAACCACCAACCTTGTAGCCGGATCGTTCGTAAAGCACACCAAGGAAGGCGGCGGCGTTGAGGCTGCCATGAATCTGGAACTCGTAAAGAACTTCCGCGTGGTTGCCAACGGATTTTACAGCAACGGCGGTGGACGCTATATCTTCGGTATGGGGCCTGATGTGGTTGCCCTGAACAATGCCGCAGGTACAGACGTAATCCTGTCGCTGGTTCACTCTGGCTCGGGCATCGGCGGCTTTGAGTGGCAGGCTACTCCAAAAACGAACTTCTATGGCTACTACGGTGGAGCTTACTTCCAGCGTAACTTCGCGTTGGATACAACTCCTGGCGCCCCGCCAAACAGGTTTATAGGTTTTGGCGGTCCCAATTCAGCCAACAATAACAATCGCGCCATCCAGGAAGGAACCTTTGGATGGATTCAGACTTTCTGGAAGCATCCCCAATATGGCGCGCTTCAACTCATCACCCAGGGCTCTTACTTGACGCGGGCGCCGTGGTTTGTCGCAGCGGGCGCACCCAAGAATGCCCATTTGTTCATGGGCTGGGTTGACATCCGCTATGTCCTGCCGTAAGTGCAGCTAAAACCAAACCTATATCAAAGCGCCGGCATCCTTCCGGCGCTTTTTTCATGAACCAAAAAAGGCCAAGCGCTTCCGCCTGGCCTGCCATGGAGCGTACTGTGACTATTCCTCTTCCTTGGGATGTGTTTTGTATATAAAAGTTTTTCCTTGATGATCGGTATCGAGCTTCGAGCCTGGTGGCGGCTGGAACAGCGACGCATCAGGTTCCCCGCGATTGATCCCGGTCAGGTGCATGGTGGTCTCGCCTATGCGCGGGTCATTGCGTTTGCTGAGCACAACTGTGTGCAGATCGGGCGAATACCAGGTTTCTGAAGTGATTTCGATAGGACGTTCGTTGCCTATCGCGCCCGCGGCGATCGTCCGAGTCTCGCGTTTTCCTTCGGCGGAAACGCCTTCGATCGTCTTGACCCCCAGGGACTCGTGCTTTACGTCTCCTCGTTGTTCAACCCAAGCCTCGCCTTTGCCGCCGGTAGTGAATACCCGCACCTTCTTCCTTTCTTCAACTCTGACGACCTTCGCCTCACCGTGATTTTCGCTGTCAGCAGACTTCTCATCGCCCGATTTGAAGATGAAGCTTGTTCCGGCAACTGGATCATTGATGGATACGATCTTCATGCCCTTTAGTGGCAAGCCCCCAACTCCTCCTAAATTCTCTTCGTGCCGTGTGCGGCCCTGGCTGTCTCGGGCTATGAACGAGGTGTTCTTATTGACGATGCGGTTGCCATCGGCCAGAGACTGAGTGATTTCGGTCACGGATGTTGCGGTATAGGGAGCATTCTTGACGACTTCTCGATCACCGCCGATATCGAAGGTGTAGGCCCTGGCAGTCGCTCCCTCGATATTTTCGATTCCAATTCCGCGTCCTTCACCCAGGCCAATTCCTTCTCCTGAACCCTTTTGGACGAACACCCGGTTATGCTCTTCAGACGCCGTAGTCGTTTGAGCAAACGAGATGGCTGCGAACGAAACAGCCGCCATTAAGAACATCAAAAGTTTCTTCATTGTTTCTTCTCCTCGAAAGTATCAAGACTATTACTGCTTACTGCACAAATCTCACAGCGTAAGGCGTGCCATCGCGTCCGACCATAAAATCAGCCACGACGCGGCGGTCCGATAGATCCTCTCTCACAGGCGCTCCCGCTAACCGGAGATCGCTCCCACTCGCCTCCAGGCGAATGATTCTTAACCCGTCAGTCGCAATCGTTGGATCGTAGGAGGGCAGCGCTACAAAATCTTCTACAGTTGCGGTTTGTGATGACCTGTTCGGCGCGAGGGGCCTGGCGGCCGCTCGATGACTGGCTTGCTCCACTGTTTGCTGATCGGCAACGTCTGTCTGTTGTGGGGGAATCAGATGGACAGGCGCATTTCCCCTGCTCTCTTGGTAATTGTGCGCAGAACCTCGAAGGGCGAACAGCAGAGCCACCGACAGGACCAGGCAAGCAGCCGCTGCCAGGGCCATTCTCATACGCTGAACGCGCCGCCGGCGGACATAGTGCGAGCGAAATGCTCCTGCGAGTGCGCTGTAGATCTCCGGGGGTGCATTACGCGGTGAAGCCTGCCCAAGGTTTCGCAATGCCTCGGATAGCCGCTCTTCAGATTGTTTCCTTTGAGGTGTCATCTTGCACATCCCTCGCCTTTCATGGTGACGCTTAACTTTGTCTTCAGCATAGTCCTGGCCCGGTGCAACCGCGAGGCTACCGTGCCGGTGGTACATTGCAGGACTTCGGCTGCCGCGGGATAGCTCATCTCTTCCAGATCACACAAGATCACAACTTCACGGTATGGCTCGGGCAGCGCCAATACTGCCTTCTTCAGGTGCTCCAGCAAATCCGACTTGCTTAACTCGTCGAGCAGATCGAGGTTGCTGACCGGCTCCATGACGTCGTCTTCGAGAAGCTCTTCTTCTCGGGGAAGATTTCGCATCGCGCGCCGCGTGAGGTTACGCGCTATGCCGAACAAGTACGCTGCCAAAGGACCTTTTGCTGGATCAAAACCTTTGAAGTTGCTGATCAGTTGCATGAAGACCTCTTGGGTAACCTCTTCGGCAGTCGAAGGGTCTCCACTCATGTGGAGCGTAAAACGATAAATGCTGCCCTGATAACAATCGTAGAGAGCGCGAAAGGCTTCTTCACTGCCCTTGGCGAGTTGCCGGAGCAACTCCAGTTCGTTGGTTGCCGGTTCTGCCATTGGTCTGCCGGGTACGTGAGCCTTGCTCCTACTATGACTTGCCGCGAGATGGAGAGACCGTTCCAATTTATTTTTGAAGAGGGTTATGGGTAAGACGTGCGGGGAATGGATTGGTTAGGGTAAGACAATATCAAACTATGGTATTACTTTTCTGAGAGGCTCCTGATGGCTGGTTACTCAAAAAGATCGCTGGTCGATAAGCTAGGAATCAAACCTGGATATCGCGTCTACATTGGGAATGCGCCTGCCGGCTACGACAAGACGTTGGGCGAGCTTCCGGCCAAGGCCGCTACGGCAAAGTCGTTGAAGGGACCGTGCGACTTTATCCAGTTTTTCACTACGGAAAAATCTGCGCTCGGGGCCGCTTTTCCTAAGCTCAAAAAGAACCTCACCCTTGCGGGAATGCTCTGGATTTCCTGGCCCAAAGGAGCCTCCAAAGTGAAAACCGACCTGAACGAAAATGTTGTTCGGGAGATCGGCCTTAGCAATGGTTTGGTTGACGTGAAAGTCTGCGCCGTGGATGACGTGTGGTCAGGACTGAAGTTTATGTATCGGCTCAAAGACCGATGAATCTTATTCCGACCGCAAAGCTATGATCGGATTTACCAGCGTAGCCCGCAGGGATGGTATGCAGGTTGCCAATGTAGCAGCGACGGCTACCACGGCGGAAACCATCATCATCGTGACCGGATCGCTCGGGCGGACACCATGGAGCAGGCTGGCCATGAGACGTGTCAGAGCAAGCGCTCCGGCCAACCCCACAACGATGCCTGCAAAGACCAGCTTGGCTCCTTGGCGCAGGATCATCCTCAGCACCTGCCCCTTGCTTGCACCCATTGCCATGCGGATGCCGATTTCACGGGTACGCTGCGCAACGGAATACGAAAGAACACTGTAGATGCCGATCGCTCCCAGGAAAAGAGCGAGTCCGGCGAAAATAGAAAACAACCACATGGTCGAGCGCGGAGATGATTCAGAATGGGCGACGATCTCAGCGATGGTGCGCACGCGGGTGACCGGCACCTCTGCGCTCAGGGTCGCAAGTGTGCCCGGCAAGGCCCGCCCAAGGGCGCCGAGATCGGTTTGCGAACGCAAAACCAGGCTCATCGGTGACGCAGGCAGTTGTGTGAACGGAAAGTAGATGTCGCCTCTCAAGGTTGCGGCAGCATTTGCCGGGGGCACCTTGAAATGACGAACATCATCTACCACTCCTACGACCGTGATCCATTGATCGCCGTTGGGGAAATGGGCATCCGACATCCTGACATGTTTTCCCAATGGATCGTCGCCGGGCCACAACAGTTGCGCCAGGGTCTTGCTCACCACGGCAACCGAAGGAGCGTCCTGGCGATCCGATCGACTGAAATCCCGGCCTTGCACAAGCGCAATACCCATCGTCCTGAAGTATTCAGGACTCACATGTGCGTACCATGCAAGATGAGGAGACGTCATGGTGTCAGGCTGGCCTTGTACCGTAAGAGGCACACCCGCCAGCGATTCCAACGGCACTACGGCTGTCAGGGCTGCACTCTCCACTCCCGGCAAGGCCCGCGCGCGGCCTACGATATCGTGATAGAACTCCACGCATCCATTGTGCTTGCCGCAGAAGCCATCGGATGGAGCAAGATCGGCGAGCAGAAGTTGATGTCCGCTGAACCCCAGGTGCAGATGGGTCAGGCCCCACAGGCTCTTGATGAGCAGTCCAGCGCTGCTCGCCAGAATCACGGCCATGGAGATCTCGGCAACTACCAAAATTGCCGAGAGCCGTTTGCGGCGATTGCTTATGCCGGCCGATTGACTATTGGCTCTCAACGTCTGCTCGATATCAGGTTTCGAGGCTTGGAGCGCTGGAGCCAAGCCAAAAATCACACCCGAAAACACCGAGAGCGCAGCCGAGAACCCGAGCACATAACCATCAATGCCGGCGCTCGCGAGACGCGGTGTTTCTGCGGGAAGCACAGCCTTCAATGCCATGAGACCAAAAAAAGCCAGTCCGCAGCCCACCATTCCGGCTATTGCACCCAGAAGCACACTCTCCGTGAGCAACTGGGCTACGATCCGGGGACGGCTGGCGCCCAGCGCTGTCCGAATCGCCATCTCCCTTTCGCGAATCGTTGACCTAGAAAGCAGGAGGCTGGCCACATTCACGCAAGCAATAAGAAGGATCAAAGCAACAGCTCCCAACAAACTGAGCAATGTGGTTCGCGCGCCAGAGGTGGTGAACTCCTGCAAAGGGCCCATATCGGTGTCCTTCCAGAACCAGTCGGAGAGTGGGAAGGGGCAGGTCTTGAAGACCTGCGGAAAGACGATGCTGAATTCCGCCCGTGCTTCCGCCAGAGTCGCGCCTGGCCGGGTGCGCCCGATGATGTTGTAACCAAAATTCCACAGGTCGCCGGTATTCGAAAGATCAATTTTCGCCGGGACCCAAAGCTGTGTGGCCGGAGAAGGGAATGAAAATCCGGAGGGCATAACGCCCACAACTTCGCGGCCCACGTCGTCGAGCACAACGGTGCGGCCGACGATTGCCGGATCGCTTCCAAACTTGCTTTGCCAGAGTGCGTCGCCGAGGATTACCAGGCGATCCTTCCCGGGAACTTCATCTCCAGGGCGAAACACGCGGCCCAGGTGTGGCGTGGTGCGCAAGATTGAAAACAGATTCGAGGAGACTTCATTTCCAGTGAGGCGCACTGCCTGGCCATTGCCGCTCAGGTTGAACCCTGCATCCAGGGCAACCGTGGCAACCTCGGTCTGTTTCAGTCTTTGTTGCAATCCTGTCAGGATGCCTTTGGTAAGGCTGCTTTTCCCAAGTTTTACTAACTCACGAGGATGATCGTAGGGCAAAGGTTCAAGAAGAATTCCGTGGACCAGGCTGAACACAGCGGTATTTATGCCGATGCCCAAGGCCAAGGTCACGACCACCACGGTGGTAAAGCCACGGTACTTGATCAGCGTCCGCACGCTATAACGCAGATCCTGAAGCAGATTTTCAATGTGACTGACCTGGCGCATGTCCCGGCACTCCTCTTGCACTTGTGTAAGCCCACCGATGGAACGAAGAGCCGCGCAACGGGCGTCTTTTGGCTCCATGCCGGCAGCGACATATTCGTCGATTTGGGTTTGGAGATGAAACTGAAGCTCCTCGCTGAGCTCCTGATCGGCGCGCTGCCTGCTGAATAACGATATGAGACGAAGCGGCAACTTGGTCAGCCAGCGCATAGAGATCTTCCGCTAAGCGGTCTCCAGTATCAGATCAATAGCGCCGGATAACCTGTTCCAGCTTGCCTGTTGCTGGCGCAAATATCTGGCTCCATCACGGGTCAGCGAATAGTACTTAGCGCGGCGGTTGTTTTCCGAATCGCCCCATTTGGCCTGAATCCAACCTTGCTGCTCCAGCCGGTGAAGCGCTGGATAGAGGGCGCCCTGATGAACTTGAAGTACTTCTTTGGAGAGCTGCCGGATACGCTGCGCAATGCCCCATCCATGCATCGGTTGCAAGGCGACGGTCTTTAAGATCAACAAATCCAGAGTACCTTGCAGAAGATCGGTTGGCTTGCCCATAGCTCCTGTCAATCAATGACAGGAGTGTAGGGCATGGGCGGTTACTTGTCAAATGTCCAGTCTTGTCCATGTCTTGTCCAGCAAAGAAGCGACCGTTACACAGTGCTCATTCAACCCATTGATATGTCACCGCCTGAAACACAGTGTCCTTGGATTGGCGGATTACAACCTTCTCGGATTCCAGGCGCTCCAATGTTTGGCTGAGGCTCGAGATGTTTTGGGAGAAGAAACGGGGTTGGTTTTTCTCCCAGGTAGATGCAGATTGGGCGGAGCGGTCGATGTCTGAGGTCAAGTTATAGAAGTTCTGGCGTTCTTGCCGGTGGTTGAAAGCTGCGGCATAAATAACGCCGGCCGGTAGAGTCTCGGAGTTGTTTGATCGCAGCATGGCCTCCAGCATTTCAGGCTCGGTGCTTATGTATAGCAGCTTGCCGCGCACGGCCAGTTGAATTGGGCGAATACCATCCGATTCGAAATAGTCACTGGCTGAGCCGCTCTTTCCGTGTACCAGCTTCCAACCTACGCCAAGAGTGGCAACGGTCATACCGGAACCAAGATCTGCCTGCAAGGCCGACTGCAGGGCTTCCGGGTTCCAGTCGTTGGATGCGGCTACGACCATGGCAGAAGGGATCGTCAGCAAGACATTGTCATGGTTACGGCGCGTGCCTTGGACGATCAGGAACGCTTGCGCATTTGCCTGTTGGAATTGCTGGCGCAATGCGGCGGATTTCTCGCTTGAGAGAGGCGGCGCTACATCAATTCTGGTATCGAGATCGGATTCGCTGCCAATTTCTCCAGCGGTCAGCGATATCTGGGGCGCGCGGCTTTGGGTGATATCGCTGCTTACACGGGGCGAGAGAATTCTCTGCTCCAGAATATTCGCGGCCTCTTTCGGATCGCATTTCTTGATTTGGTAGAAGCCTGAGCTGGGAGGCACAAAAGACAGAAGGGAAGCGGTGGATAAAGACGATTGGGTTTGGTCTTGAGTTTCGTTCCTCTCTCCCGGCGGAGATTTCCGCAACAGAACGCGCTCTTCGCGATAGACGCGGCCCTGGCGGTAAAGATCAGATACTGATGCGACATAACCTTGCATCTCGGTAATGTTTTGCTGGATCCAGTAGGTACGGAATTGAGGAGCCACGGCGATCTTCTTCAGGTTCAGCACCATGCGCAGATCGCCGCTGGTTGCGGGGGCTTCCGATAGGGCTCTCGAAAACCATTCTTCCTGCTGGAGGTTCCGCCCTGATTGGCCGCTCAGCATTTCCAGCGCGTGGGCTACAAGGTCTTCCCGCGTTCCGAGGAGCAGGTAGTCTCCGGCGATGGCGAAGGCCACCAGTTGTCCAGAGCTTTTGTCGTTACAGATGAAAAATGGATGGCCGGCCGCCGAACGTGGCTGGAATTTGTTTCGTGATTGCCACAGCACAGAGTTCAGGAATCCGGCAGAAGGCAAGTGCGTAATGTAGATGAACTCGATTTGGCCGATGTCGTAGAGAGCAAAGATGCTTTCCTTGCCGGCAGCATCGGAAACAAAGCGGGTGTCCGGCGGGGCACCCGCTGCCACCGCGAAATTCTCATAGAAGCGCCTCAGGCGGAGCAACATGCGCGACTCGGAGAAGACGCGGTTATTGTCGCTTTCCAGCCAGCGAGCTTTCTCTGGCGAGTTGTTCCAATCGCTCAACAGGCTGGAAAAATCCTTGGCCTCAATATAAAGGAGCGCACCCTCGGGCGTTATTTGTGCGAGTGGACGGGAAGCAGAGGGACGAGGGATGAACGCATTCGAAGCGTGGCGCCGATACAAGCTCCACGCGCCCACAAACGAAATGATCAATGAGCCAATGGCAACTAGCCAGCGTGGTTTCATGGTGAACTCCTTTTTTCATCTTGTCGAATGTGCAGCAACGCTATGAGCTAGCTTTTGGTGTACCGAGGTCCCTGATGTTAACCGCGGGCGCACGATGTTGGATTGTTCCAGCTCATCATGAATCTGCGGTTGGCGGCTGCTGTTTTCTTTTCTTTGGTCCACGATCTCGCGAATGCGGCTAATTTGCTGTTCGAGCTGCTTCCTGGCCGCTATCCTGGTTTCCAGTCGTTTTGCATCTTTGAAATACTGAAGGGCCTGTGGCAGCTCATCTAATTTTTCAAATGCCTCCGCAACGTACTGGGTCAGTTCGGCCTTTTCAGTTGTTGGCAATTTATCGAATGGAGTGGGGTCTCCTTCATCATCTTCGGGGTCTGCGATGGGAGTGTCAGTATCACTCTCTGCGGCAGAATCAGAGTCCTCATCGTCAATATCATCGGGATCACCGAATACGTTATAGCCGTAACGCAAATTCATATCCAGCCAATAGCTCTTCACCAACGGCTTCATGCCGGCAATTGCCAGGTGATAGTCGCCTGCCTGCATGGCTGTTCGGAGCAAAGTTGGGCGAACCGAATCTCCATGCGGATAATCTTCGAGCGCAAGGCGCAACAGATGGGCGCGTTGGCCTGGTTCCAGGTTTTGAGAGGCTTGCAAACGAGCAGCCCAGTAGAAGGGATGGTTCGACGCTTCCACGGTCAGCCCATAACCAGAGGCGAGCAACTTCAACTCCTGACTGCCAAAGTCCAGCGTGGAATCGGGCAGCTTAAGAGCTTTGGCGCTGGAGGCCCGAACTTCATAAGTCGCCGCCTTATCTGACGCTACTGCCGCCAGCATCTTGCGAGCGCCAGATACGTCAACATTCGCAGCGATTTGAGCCTGGGCGAGGCTGGAGCGATAAGCTGCATTCCAGGGCGCGGCGCTTACCAGCTCTTTGAGGAAGCCGATAGCTTCCTGCGGATGGCCGGTGCTCATGAGCAGCGCGGCGGCCGGCTCTTGCGTCTCAAAGGGCGCTCCGGACGCCAAGGTCATTCGCCGCATGAGTTCCACCGCCGATTGCACTTCGCCAGCCTCGAGGCGGATCTCGGCCAGGGCGAGCATGTTAGCGGCGCTGAGGTTGTGGTTCTCGACTTCCCGGCGAAAGACGAATTCCAGAATTCTTCGAGCGGATTGCCGGTCTCCCGCCTTTTGAAGTTCTCTCGCCGTGACCTTCAATAACTTGGAGCTTGGAGCATTTTCACTATCGTTGAAGCTTTCCAGAAATGAATCCAGCGTATTGGTTGCAGCCGCAAGCCGTAGCTGAATCTTAACCAGATCATGCTCATTATCCTGATGTTCTTGTTCATATAGATCGTCGTCAGGAACGGCTTTGTGTCTAAAAAAGACGTGTTCATTCTTTATCTTTTTTGTGATTTCATCGATCTCGACTCGTAGCTGGCTATATCGTTTCGTTTCAAGAAGGAACTCAAGCCACTTCATCTGCCAATCGTGCAAGATATACCGGGAATCATAGGTCATTTCTTTTTCTCTACTCTGCTGGGCCAATTCGAGAATCCGCCGGTATACGGGCTCCAGATTCAGGCGCAATTTCGATTTGGGTTTTGCGAAAGAGCCTAGAAAATCCAGTTGGTCGGGGGCCTCGTGCGAAAGCTCCAGAACCAGCGTTGTGGCGTCCTGGACGTTGCTTGGGTCACTCAGCGAACTTTGCAAGAGACGCGGCAATTCATGGGACCAAGCATGCTTGACGTAAAGACGCAATAGCGCATTGATCTGGGCGTGGAACTGCGGCAGGAGCCGATGGCTTCCGAGGTGGCCGGCAATACTTGAATAGTCGTCTGAGAAGCTGTCGGGCAGGTCATAAGTTATTTTTGCGCTGACTTGGTTTTTCAGGGCTGAAAGTGCTCGATGCCACTCCTCCAGAGCCTCGTCTTTGCGGCCTTGCCCCCAATCAATCTCAGCCAGGTGGTCGTGAACATCCACTCGTCTGGGAGCCAGTTCCAAGGCATGTTGATAATCATCAATGGCATGAGTCATGTCACCAATTTCTTCGTAGTGACCGGCAGCATCGAAATACGCGCTGGACCGGCCAGGGGAATGCTCCAGTTCAGCAGGCAGCCAGTCCTCGGGATCGCCCTGGTGGGTAACTTCTAAATACTCGCCATAACGCGATCCATAGTAAAACCATACGTCTCCGGCCATTTCCTCGGAGCGGTCTCCCGGCTGCCGCACCCGTTGTCCAATGGTCTGGTTCGAGAGGGCTTGCAGGAAAGCTGAGCGTATTTCAGGAGCCGTGTCTTTGAAATAGAGGCCCGCCAAGCCGAGGTATGCCTGACGCCAAATAGGCTCTTCGTGGGAACCGCGCGCCTTGATGACGGCGCGCACCATCTTCATGTCAGCATGGGCCACAATGAAGTCGGCGCTTTCGTCTCCGCGCTTATCATTGCCCTGAGCTCGGGCCAGCAACTCCTGAGGTTCATACTTCAACAGTAGTTCGAAGAAGCGTGTTTGCTGAGCGGTGGACCAAAGCCAGTGTTGCCGGCTGTCCATCTTCTTCAGTACCCGCAATTCGTCGAGGGGCTGTCCAGCGAGATGATAGATGTCTGCCGCCCGGCTAAGAAATTCTTCCGGATGGCACTGCCGGCAACTTGCGACCATCTCCTCAAGCTGCTGCCCCAATTCAGCCAACTTCAGGCGCCTGGTCTGAAGCTCCACGAGTTCGTTGACAAATGTGTCGGCGTCAATCCGTGTCCTCAGACTCTCGTACATCAGGTCAGCCTGGAGACCGGCAAAGCCGGCGGTTTGCGCCAACGGAGTCAGGTAGTCGTAAGCATCTTGTCTTGAACTTGTCGCATTTTTGCTTTGAACCAGTTGCAGAAAGGCTTGCTTCTCTTCCGGTGTGAAGTAGAGGCTTGTGGCTGTGCCCATGGCTTTCATGCACTTAGCCATCCCGTCCTGGCCGACTCGCACGCGGTTTTGCAACGTGACTGCACGCCATTCTTGTTCGGAAACATCGCTTTGCCTGGGCAATGGCGGAAGCTGCCGGGTTGCGTTTGCTGCTGTTTCCAGAGTTTTCCATGCAGCCTCCTGCATTCTCATCCTGGTCATGATGCGAACATAGGTTTCTGCGCCAGAGTGATTTTCCGGTGAGGCCAGCAGGTCGTTGCCGGCAACAGCAATGCCGCGCTCGGCAAACTCCCGAGCCTGCGGCAACACGCCCCATCGTTCCAGATGTTCGGCGACCGTGAAGTATTTGCCGGGCGCCTCTGGACGGTTTTCAATGAAGGCGGTCTTGAGCGCTTGCACCGCCAGATCCGGGTTACTCTGTCGGGCACGGATTTCCGCCACTTTTTCCATCCACTGGGGATCATGATAGGTACGCTCGTAGAGGGTTGTGTAGTCGCTGGCAGCTTCGTCGAAACGCAAAAGCCGTTCCTCCAGAGCAGCCCGTGCCGAGAGCAGGTCTGCGCGGTCAGGCCTGATCTTGATGGCGTGAGAAAAGGCATCGATTGCGGACTCAAAGTCTTCGTTGACAGTCTGCAAGCGGGCCAACACCACGATCCAGCGGGAATCTTGCGGAGATGCAGTGACTGTCTTGCGGTAGAAATTTACAAGCTGGTCTTTGCGTCCGTGACGAAGCGCATAGAGTGCGGCTTCCGTGGACAGATCTTCATCGTCAGGATAGGCATTCATAACTTCGATGTATTGGTCCACGGCGCCCGCATAGTCCTTCAAAGCAGTCAGTTGAGGAATGAGCGCGCGGCGAAACGACGCGATGTCGGCCTGGCGTTTCTCTCCGGAGATATCCGCCGCACGGAAGAATGCGATCCTTTGAAGATAGAAATCGCGCAAACCGGCCTTATCTCCACTATGCAAATAGGTATCGGCCACTGCCGCGGCATATTCGTTGTTGTAAGGGAATTGCTGTAATAGGGCAGTCAGCAGCTCACGTGCTGCCTCGAATTGCCGCGCATCGGTCATTTTGCGAGCAGCCTCGTAAGTAAACTGAAGAGCCAGCTCGTGGTGCGAATCTTTGGCCGCCTGCATGAGGACATCAATCGCCTGTTGCTGCTTCTTATTGCGCCAATAGAAATCAACAGTGGTCCGCACCACACCCATGATCCTGGGATTCTGCCGGTAGATCGAATCAATGTTGGCCTGGGCGGAAGCCAGGTCATTCATCTCTTCACAGAAGCGGGCAAGTTCATAGCGTAATTGCAAGCGCCTGAGCGGATCATGGCTCAGGGCCACCTGCCGTTCCAGGGCGTGACGATGCACATGATGCAAAGATTTCACTTCGGCAAAATGCTCGATTCCTTCCATCACCTCCAGCGATGTTGAATGGTCCAACACCGAAGTGAGAAATGCTTCGGCGTGCTTGTGCTTCAATTGCGCTTCCAAAATCTCGGCGCGCAACTGGACACTTTTGAGGTCGAAGCCGTTGTGGGTTGCCGCTTTCAGCGTGGCTGCTTCCACAAGATCGGCAGTGAGGGATCGAGTTGCGAGTTGGAGGAGGCGCTTGCGAGAGGGAGAATCCTCTTGCTGATCTTCCTCTTGTCCTTCTTCATTCATTGCGCCTTTTACATATTCGGCTACTGCTTTGGGATAGTCGCGAGTTGCCTCATAAATAGCTCCTGCCTCGTAGCTGTAGAGGCTGTTGTCTTCCAGTCGAGTCCGGCCCTGGTTCAATAACCGCAAGGCATCGTGGAAGAAGTAGTAGTCCCAGAAGACCGTTGCTGCCGATTCATAACTGCGGGGATTGCCGGGCCCAATAGTGGCCATGCGGTTCCAATACGGCACAGCCAATTTGAATTGGCCATGATCGGCGTAGATGTCGCCGATACGGGCCAGAGTGTCGCGGCTTTGAGGATGGGCGTCCAATAGTTTGAGCTCGACCTGGACGGCCTTCCCGGTGTTCTTGGAATTGAACCAGGCAAGCGAGCGGTATACGGACGATGCCTCACGCCCCAAGGTGACATCGGCAGGATACAAAGCCGCGACTGCGCCCAGAGGCGCGGCTGAGTCCTCGAAATGAGAGCGCCAGACTTCCGCCTCTGCAGCAAAGCATACAGCGGCAGGGTTGGCCGCCGCTGCAGACGCCCATTCTTCGAGTGTTGCCTTAGGGTTGAGTTTCAGCTCCGCAAGCTCAGATTGCAGTCTTCCGGTCTTCGACAGGTATTCGAAAAACCAGGAGCGCAGGGTGGGATCTTCAAACCAATGCTGGCGGATAAGCGCCTCCCATGAGGCGTAGTTGTGAGAGGCGTAGTAATGGTCAAGCAGGTAGCGAACGAATGTGAGGTTGTGGGGAAACCTTGCATTGGAATAAAGGTTGAGTTTGATGGTGAGGTCCGAAGGCATTGTGACTTGCCGGAAGTAGTCTTCCAGTTCCGTGCCGGAAAAGCTTTGCGCTACTTCCTCGATCAGAGAACGCAACTCCTTGTCGCGTTTGCTGCGCACATACCAGCGGGCCAGCTTGTGGTACCAACCTTTGCCCTGGAACTGCTGTATGGCGCGCCGGTAGACTGCTTCCTGCTCCGTTCCCAATTCATTTTGCTCGAGGAATTGGGCAAGCCTTTCATAAAGGCCCGGATCGTTGGGATTGCGATAGAGTTCCTGGCGTAAAACCGCGAGAGCCTGGGGAACAGCGTGGGTGACTGCCAACCGTGAAAGGTATAGGTTCAGCACATTGGCATATTGCATCGAGTTGGCTGTTGAAGAGGGAGTTGCCTGCTCGGAATGAACGGACAGTGCTCCACCTGGGGATTGCGACAACGAGCAATTGCTGCCAGGGCCTGTCGAACAGATCGTAACTCCAGATGACGCCGCTCCTGAGAATGTTGAGCCGTTTAGACCATCGGCCGTTTCGTCGCTCTCTGTTTCAAGTTGGTCAAAGTCTTCACCGTGCATCGTGTGGTGTTGAATCACCAGGCGTGGTTCCGGCGCAATGCCCGCTGCTTTATTTCCTAACGGCATGTCTCCGGCTTTTTTTGCCAGCTCTTTAAGGAGCAAGTCATACATGGCAAACTCATCTGCGATTTTTTCTTTGGCAGCATAGGCATTGGCCATCAACAAACCGACCTGGTCCCTCTGGCCAGCGGTGGGAAACTCGGCCAGGAATTCTTTGCCCAGGCGAATTACTGCATCGTACTCGCCATAACCGGAGTAGCTTTCCAGAAGTTTGGCGTGGAGAGAGGAGCGCGCCTCAGATGCAGGGAACCTCTCATCGATTAATGTGATCAATTGAGCGGCTTGGGCGCGATGAAAATAGGGAACTGAGCGCTGCTCCTCTTCGGCATAGCGATTCTGAGGCGATGTTGAATTCAGAATCAAAGACAAGGTACCGTTCAGATAGCCGGGGCCGGAATCCATCGTGGCAATGCTGCTATAAAGCGAAAGATCACCGGCCCCGAAATTCAGTTGCTGCTCGGGAGCATCCAGCAGGACGTTGGTCAGGCCGGCCAGCGCTTTCTCCTGAGCCTCGGGCATTTCTTTGCTGTTGTAGAGGGCAAAGTAGTAGCGTGCGGCCTCAGGATAGGCCTTCGCATCTTGCAACAGCGTGGCCAAGGTGTAGAGTTCCTGTGAGCTCCAGGCAGCCTTGCGTGACTCCTTTTTGATTCGATATTCGGTCACGGCCTGCTGGGCTGCATCAACATTGCCTTTTTGCCGGTAGTAGAAAAAGACCTTGCAAACAGCATTCAGATCACTGGGGTTTTGGCGCAGAGAAGCGCGAGCATGCTCCAAAAACTGTCCTAAGCTGTGAGTGGTGTTGAGGAGTTCAAAATAGTTTTTGACCAACTCTTTGGGCCAGAGAGGCTTGAAGTTTTTGTCGTAGATAGCCAGGGCCTTTTCCTCAGAAACTTTCTCGAAGGCAAGCACCGCCGCCGCCCTTACGGGAAAGACCTCGTCCTTGGGAAACTTGCCGTGATACGTGGAAGCAAGGGACTCTGCTGCCTTGAACTCCGAAACCTCGATCAAGTAATCAAAGTAGCGCGCATAGACTTCAGCCGTTTCGGGATAATGAGCCATCCAGCCCTGATACTGGCGCATGGTGGCCTCCCTTGCGGCCTTTCCTACCATGTGTGCGTGGATAACTTGAAGAGCACGCTCAAAAGCCTGCCAGGATGGCCGTTCGGTAATTGCAAGCCGCTCATCCAAAGGCGAATCTGGAAGGCTCCCGAGCGCTGTGAGCGCGCTGATCTCATCCAGAGGACGAAGACGGCGATGATAGAAATCGGCCAGCGCCAGTTGTGCGGCTACCTTGTCGGAAGAAAGCTGGAGGTACGTCTTCCAGTCCGCCTCGGCTGAGGCAAAGTCGAGCTGCTGTTCTTCTTCCAAAGCGCGCAGAGAATAAAGCTGTTCCGAGTGGGGTTGTGTCTTAATCAAGCCGGAAATCGCAGGAACTGTTTCTGCCGGAGGCTTGCGGATGGTGATTGGTCCGCCCGCAAGATGGACGGTTCGGAAGATGGCATTTTCCAGGAGCGTGCGTACTTCGATGTTTTGGATCCAGGAAGGCATCGCGGCGGAGGCGGTCAGGATGAGGGCGGCGGTGGCGAAGAGAAGCAAGAAGAGTTTTGCAATTCCAGTCCGACAAGAGCTTTTTGCGTTGTGCAGAGCGCAAGGCGAAGAACTTTTTGGATGAAGCCAGCGCAACGCAAGGTCCCTCAGGCCTACTACGCGCACTGAAGAGAACGCACGCTCCGTTGACGGCCTTCGGGATGACGAATCATCTTTATATTGCTTTATAGCCAAGAGACTGTTGAGTGAAAAGCTACGGAAGAACTTCAACTTGCACCTCCTGGCTGCCGAGGTTGTGGGCGATGTCTTCGGCGGTGACTGTCAGGCGGTATCGTCCGGGAGGAAGATCGCCGGGAACCGCAACTTCTCCAGTGCTTGCGGCAGCGTCGGGATTCCAGTGCAGGCTTACGGGAAGAGCGCCTTCGAGATGGGCCACGAGGGTTCGGGTGCTCGACGACGCATGCACTTTAAGGTGAATCGAGCCGCCTCGATGGATCTGCTTGTTTTCCACCACCAATTTGACTGTGGGGGGCTTGCTGGCAATCACAAACGACTTGGACTCGCGATAGGTGTTGCCGCTACGGTCACGCAGAACCAGGCGCACATTGTAGGTCCCATCAGCCATATCTGTGGGAGCAAGAAAGCGAGTCTGCCATACATTCTCTTTGCTGAGAAAATGCAGAGGCTTGGTTAATCCAAAGGGGAACAACGCAACGACGGAAGTGATCGCAGGGTCGGTATGCACACGCAGAATCGGGTCTCCCGGCCGGATGACGCGCGGACGCAACAATGCTCGCGGCACTGCCAGGAATGAGGTATAGGGAGTAACAAACTTGTATTTGCGCGCCAGGCGGATGATCTCGTCGATGGTTGCCTGGTCTTCGCCTTCCCGTTCGATCTTTTCAAGCAAGGCGTCGACTCGGGCTTTCGCCCAAAGCCGGGGTAGCTGCTCATGAATGAGGGACTGCTTCGGAAGGTCGGCAGTGGCCGCGATATCAAAAGATTGACCGTCGCGCAGGCCTTGAGCATGAAAGGCGACGTTGTTTTGGGCGACCTGATACTGCCCAACCCAGGAGGCGACAGATCCCGCAAACGACGTGTCCTGAAGCGGATAGACAAGCTCAACCGCTGCATGAGGCGCCACCTCGAGTTGCAGTTGCCGTATCGGGCTCATCCTTAGCTTCGCGATAAAGGAATTGAGCTTGAAATCCACCGGCTCGGTGGAGAGCACATGCTCCAGAACGCCTTCATTGCGCGTGAGCATCTTTATCAATGCCAGGTTGGCATCGTCGCCCACTGCAAAGATATAGGTCTTCGGACGCTTGGCTTCCGGCAGGGACTTCCAATGCTCTGCATACCAGGCAGCCAGTTTTCCGTTTTGGATGCTGCCGCGTGTTGCCTCGCCGTCAGTGAGCAGAACGAGGTAGTTGTTGGCAGCGCCCTGGGAGCATTGATTCAGACCTGCCTCCAGGGCTTGCTGAAGATTGGTTCCACCGCGCAACTTGCTGCTTTGCACAAACTCGCTGGCTTGTTGAATGGCAAGACGGCTGGCTGCGCTCATCTGGGGTTGGAAAAGGCTGACTTTGCTGTTGAACAGCAGCACGTTGAAGCGATCGGTGGGAGTAAGAGAGTGCAGCACCTTTTGCAAGGCTGCATAGCTGTTCTCCAGCTTTTCCCACTGCATGGAGAGGGAGTTATCGAAAAGGATGACGATGTTATGTGCAGGTAAGGCTTGCCCGTCGGTAGCGGCTTGGTTTGGCTGGGTTGGCGTTTTGCGATTATTCGCTGCCGGGTTTCCCAGCAGGGCCATCACCTCAAAAAAACCCGGCTCATGGGTGCCGCGTTGTGGAGCCATCTCAGTGGGATTTGGCTGCCCTGCATCAGGGTTGCGATAGGTAAGGACATGCATGGTATCGCCGGCCGGAACCAGACTATATTGCACGCTGAAGTCTTCAGTCAGGGCGACGTTTTCCCCCTGAAAGCTGCCTCGAATGGTGTTGGCATTTCGCTCTTCGATCTTGAGCGGATAGATCGAACTCAATACCTTGAAATCGCGAAGGGGGTGGGCAGAATGGAGTTCAAGCTTTATAGAAAGATGCCCGGCCATTTGGGCGTGATAGGCATCGGGGCGCAAGGCAATGCCAAAATAAGATTTGAAGCTCTCGACGGGAATGCTTTCGTGATATTCGAACTCCAGGCGTTTGGTGCCATAAGCAGCGATGGGGGTGATCTTGGCGCTGAAGATGGAGGCCCGGCCGGCTTCGGTGGCCGAGTGTTCTCCCATTTGCAGCAAGCCTGGATCGATCGCCTGCTGCTTCAGGCTCTCATATATTTCTTCAGCCCGTTTGCATTCCAGTATGACCGCTGGAATCCGAACCGGCCCATCCCAGGTCGCAAAATCGGAAACTACGGAGCGGCTGTTTAAGGCAAAGATGTAGTTGCCCTCCTCAATAACCGCGGTATGGTTGGCAAAGATCTGGCGGACGAAGACGCGGGCGTCGGAATTATCGATACGAATGTCGATCTCCATCTCTTCAAGCGAGAGGATGGCGGGATCGGGCTGGGACTTCTCGCGGGGGAGCAGAATGCCGGCATCGCCCAGCATCTGCGAGGCCAGCAGGCAGACGACGACCATCAGCTTTAGTGGAGTGTTCATGGCAAGTCCTGCTCCGAGATACGCACCAGGCCGTTATCCGTGCCAACGTAGATGGTGTTCTTATCCGCCGCTAGCGCAGTCACTGTTAAAGAGGGCAAACCTTGCGTGATTGCGGTCCAGCGATTGTTGTCGCGGTTGTAGCTATAGAGTCCCTTGCCCAAGGTTCCAGCGAGCACATGGTGTCCGGTGGTGAGCATGGCGTTGGGATAGACCTCGAAGTTTCCGGTAGCTCCTTCGAAGCTCTCGAAACGTCCTGCCGCGGGGCCTGAAGTGGCTAAGCGCATGATTCCGCCGCCGTAGGTGCCGATCATCCAGCCGGCTCCAGCCGGGGAGACCGCGGAGATCCAGTTGTGCTTCAAGCCTTGCGCGCCCGCCGTGAAGTTTGAAATGACGCTTTCGTCTTCGAGGATGGAGATGCCGCCCAGAGTGCCAGCAATAACCTGCTTGCCGGAAGCTGCAACGGAATAGACATGGTTGTTAACCAATCCCTGAAAGGCATAGAGGCTGCGCGGACCGGAGGAGTCGAGGAAGGTAAGGCCAGCGGGGGTAGCGATCACCAAACCCCGCCCGTAATGGGCAACATCGGTGACATGGTTGGCGAGTAGTCCTTGCGCTCGGCCCAACACCTGCCGTGGCTTTCCCAGTTCATCGAACAACACCAAGCCATTGGCGGTGGCTACGGCTACGACGTTCTCCGGCATGTGGACATGGGGAAGGATCCGGTTGATGCAGAAGACATGCTCATCCTCGATATGCCGAACGGTCTTTAAATTGAGATCAAGCAGGTCAAGACCGTGGTCGAAATAGCCCACCCAGATGTGTCCGGCATCGTCGAGCGCCAGGGAGGAGATGTTCCTGTCCTTGAGCAGCGTGGCTTCCGGTGAGAGTATTGTGTGCCAGCTCTCGCTTCCGCTCTTGGCATAGACATTTCCGGGAGCTACTGCGAGCAGGGAACTACCGGTTGAGAAGATCTGCTCGACGTTTTCGTGAAGCAGAGCGCTGTTCGCTTGGGATGCGCCGATGCGTTTGGGGTCGAGGGCGATCTCCATCACACCTTGTTCACTGTCGAGGCCGCCGACCAGGAGTTTTTTGCCGCTTATAAATAAGGTGTGAGCGAAGACGCCGCGCGCAACGACCCGCTTGAAGCGTCCAGCCTCAAACTCCGCGACACCGAGGGCCGTGCCTACAAAGGCCTGTTCGCCACTTACGGCAATCGAGAAAACCTGGGCATCGGGCAGACCTTGGGCATCCGAGATTCTTTCCGCCCGGCCTGCGCTCCAATGGATGACTCCCTGATCGAATGTGCCTACCCACAGGTCGCTGCCAGTACCGGCCAGCTCGGTCACATGGGCCGACGCAAGCGAAGGGTGAAAGACCCGGAGAACCTTGCCGTCGTAGACGAGCACCCCGCGCTTGCGGGTCCCGAGCAACAAGTGCCCGGGACCCAGGGGGAGAATCGCGGTGATATCCCGTAACTCTGGCTGTTGTGGACGAACCTGGCGGAATGATCTTCCATTAAAGGCCAGAATGCCTTCGCCAGCGGTGATGATCATGAGTTCAGGTTCATGGGCATCAGCCAGCGAACCGGAGACCATGCGCAGCAGCGGAGTCGCGGGCAGCTCTTGGCCCACCCGGTATTGCTTCAGCAGCTTGCCATGTTGGTCATATTCAAACAGGCCCGCAGCCCCACAAACATACAGACTGCCCTGAAAAACGGCAGCGCTCGAAAAAGCAGCCGGACCGCTGATCGGTTTAAAACCGGTTTCAATCGGAGGAGGCAGCGGGCGCTGGATGAATGGCAACTCCTGCTCAGAACGAACGCTATCGCGGGCCGCAGTTACAGCCCTGGTAGCATTCCGGTAGACCAGCCCTGCGGTCGCGGCCAGCAACAAGACTACCGCTAAGCCGATGTATAACCACCAGCGCAGGGCAAACACTTTGAACCGCCGTAGCTGAAAAAATGTTTCTGAGGAAATCCGGCGAAGGAATGTGGTGTACCGGTCGTCGCTGCTTCCGCGCATGATGGGCTGAACTCGCGGGGCACGAGAGCACGTTGTCTTCCACGAAATGATTTACGAATTTGGCTGAAATCTGGTGAGGTGTGAAACAGAGTGTGTCAAGAAAGCGTGTATGGATTTAGACGTGCGTGTCTGTGGGAACACAGTGTAGAAAACCTCACACTCAATCTGCAAGATATTTTGAAACAAGCTGCGGGAAACTCCAAGAGTTTACGTTTAGTTAGAAAGAGCGTAGTTACTAAACAAAATTGGACACATTCCACGCCGATTGTAGCGGTAAGACCGTTCTTCTGGGCCTCGAAACCAAAACTTCGATTCTCTTCAAGAAGCAATCAGCCTATATCCGTGGACTAGTCGGGCTTCGGATCACGTGCCAGACCTGCATGTGCCGTGCCCTGTTCGATAAACAGAAACGACGACAAAGGAGAATTGTAATCATGGCAAATCTACCCAGCAAACCATCGGCAACAACACCGGAGAAGATCTCTCTGTCCAAGCCAACACCGGAGATGGGACGGAAAAATTTCAAAACGCTGTTGCTAGCTAACCCGAATTATTTCGGCAATCTTACAGACAGCGAACTCACTCCTGTCCTGAAGATTCAAGGCGACACCACGTACGAAAACATTGGATGCGTGGGATTCAACCCCCAGGTAAAGAGACTGGAAGCAGTGGTCTATATCAAACAGGACACCGGATATGAAGGAGGCATTTGTTCGAACGGATCGCAGGAATTCGTCCGTTTCTACCTCTCCTACGATAACGGGACCACCTGGCAGGATCAGGGCATGACCACTTTCACTGTGTATGACGTGCCTGGGCCCAAGCCCCTCGAATACGACGCCACCCTGAGTATCAACCCCCCGGAAGGCTTCTGCTTTTTTGAGAACCTACCAAAAGCAAGGGCCATCCTTTCCTGGAACGTCCCGCCTCCTGTCAACCAGCCGGGATGGAATCCCGTGTGGGGCAATGTTGTGGATGTGCAGATCCAGATCGCCGGGTTCAAGTTCATTCCACTCGAGAACTTTCTTTCTGAGCTGAAGACTTCAGTGGCGGAGAAATATTCGAGCGCCATTGAGTTGTCACAGCCGGTTAAAGCGGCTCAGCCCAAGGTTTTGAGTTCCACGGATTTGCACGCTCTATACCAGGGAAAGAGTGTTCCACCGCATCGCTACTTGTTTTCTGATCTAAAGAAGGGGATCGCGGCCACGCCGGTCCACCCACCTAAGATTGCCTCCTTGATCGAAACCAAGCCGGCTCCATTCTCAGCCCTCAAGTCCACCTTTCTAGGAATTGAGAACGTTAACTTGGCGGGCATTCTTGAGACCTTGGTGAACACTAGTGGCAACACGACTTTTGAGCAATTGGACTGCGTAGGCTTAAATCCCAACACCAGCCAACTCGCTGGGGTCATCAACGTGAAGCTGGCAAACGGATATTCGGGCACGCCATGCAGCGCAGGAAGCAATGAATTTGTGGCGTTCTGGGTAGACTGGGGCAGCGGCTGGACTTACGTGGGCACCACCTCTGTCAATGTCCACGACTACAGCTCCATTCCCGCCGCAGGCCTGCGCTACAGCGTGTTCCTGCCGCTGGACATGACCTCACATAGACAGCCCTGCGACGTAGGGCCCAAAACGGCCAAGGTACGGGCGGTCCTCTCCTGGAACGTGCCGCCTTCCAACATTGATCCATACGCGCCGGTCACGTGGGGCAACAGCGTCGAGACCCTGATCCTTGTCACCCCAGGCCCATCGGTGCAACCTGGAACGCAAATCCCATTCCTAAGCCGGGCGGGCGATATTGTTGAATCGAAGATCGATGGCAATGGACGCATCACGGACGCCTATGCCCTCGAAACAGGTGCTCACTTCATCAACGCGCCCTTTGGCGGATTGGTCACGCTGGCGGGATTCATTTCCAATCCGGTTCCGGGAATGAAGTATCGCGTCATGAAGAAACCACACGGCGCATCGGATATGCTCTACGCTCCGATTGTAGTGCCCGGCGGTCTAACACTCACGATTGATCAATTTAATGGAGTCAACTGGACGCAAACGTCACTAACTGAACCCGCCGATGCGGACGGCTATTACTTGTATCAGAACTACAGTGTCAACCACACGGTGGAAGCAAACATCATGGGGCAGTGGTACACCACAGCCGCAGATACCGGACACGCCTATGACCTGCGAATTGACCTCAGCGTTGACGGCAATCCGGCCCACGATGCACACAGCAATGTTGTCACGGTGCTTGTGGACAACACGGCGCCGGTTGCTGAGCCGTTAAGCTTGACACTTGGCGGTGTCTGCGGCGACTTTAATCCGGGAGACACCATTCAAGGGCATTTCACCGCTACGGATGACGATTTCGGAGGCTTCAGTTTCGTCATTCTGCCGCCGGGCCCTGCCAACGGAGTATTGCCTTCTCCGGCATCTGGAGCATCCATTTATTTTGGCGGATCCATCGGCGACCCAGGCCTCAGTGGCCAGCCCTTCACCATCAACACCACAGGTATGGCTGTCTGTGGCTATTCACTGACTCTGAATGTTTGGGATCGTACCAACGTCAACAGCGGTCAAAGCAATCACCTAAGTCAGGCATTTGCCGGCTTCTGCCTGGAAACCAAGAAGTAATACAACAAGGTGGGCCTATCCGACTCGGACAGGCCCACTGCATTTACCGATTCGAATGGTTATTCAAGACATCTGGTTACGTTGTATTCTGGCCGCGTTGGCGACTTGGCGCGTCAGTCATCTGCTGGCTTTTGAAGACGGGCCTTTGGATGTGATTGCGCGGGTTCGGCTCCGCCTGGGGAAAAGTTTCCTGGGCACACTGATGGATTGCTTTTATTGCCTGAGTCTGTGGGTGGCCGCGCCCACGGCTCTACTTGTTACCCGACAGCCATTTGAGTGGCTGCTGGTATGGCTGGCGCTCTCCGGAGCGGCCTGTTTACTCGAACAATCGAAAGAAAAATCTGTTCCTACAATTTTTGAATAGGGAGGCTTCAATATGGGCTGCTGTGGAAATCGACGGGAGCAAATCAGGGCAGGCATCAGCCCCCGAATTGATGCTTCAGGCGCTACTGCGTTTCAGGCAAACGCTCCTGACAGCGGAAAGTCAAAGGTGCGTTATGTGGGAAGCGCGTCCATTCTGGTGAAAGGCGGCCATTCCAGCCTCACTTATTTCTTTTCCGCCGACCAGCCGGAGCAATTTGTGAACAGTGGCGACACCGATGCCTTGCTTAGGACGGGGCTATTTCAGTCGGCTGAGTAGGAAACTACGCAAGCGGACTCGTCAACTATGATTTTTAGTAGATCGAGGCTCACCAAGCCGATCCGAGAAATTCAACAGAGATCAAGTGTTCACCTGGCCGATCCAAAAAACCAAAAAAACGGTCCGGAGTGTAACACTTGCGCTGGCCGCTGCACTATATAGACAGATGAACGGAGTGGCACGAGAGGGCCGGTGGATTAAGCTTCAGGCAAGAAACTGCCAAGGGGAGAAGACCTTCCACCGGCCCTATAATCCCATCGGGTGATCACTTCGGCGAACCTTAGTGCAGGCTATACATCGGGTGATCAGGTGATCGAAAACCAAACCCGGCATTACTGATTCGTCGCCAACTACCAAATTCTCTGCCTGATTTAACCGGAATTTAATTTACGTTCATCTTTCTACAGGGAGCGATGTACGACAGATTCAGGCTCAATCTGGCCGTTCGTATAGCTAGCTAGATACTCTAAGCCGACACCCCTAAAATCGCACAGTGGCAAATCAGATACGGACCGTTCAGTGATCCGGGAGATATATTAACAACACAAACATTAACAATCAGTGTTAGTTAACTTATTTAAAATCCAGGCAGCGATACTATTCCAGATGCAGCATACTAGCAACCGAGGCTTCTAAGGTTGTCATATGAACAAACTGTGGACGTAAAATAAATTGTTTCGCTTCTATCTCGTACTTGACAAACTTGACAACAAACCAGAGAATTTCCGCCATAGAAATGTGCCTTTCTGTTTTTATTGGAGCAAACTGTCCGAAGAACTCCTCATCTATAACTACAGCCATCTTCTTTGCCGATCTGCTCAGAGAGGGCACCATCATTTGTAACTGAGGAAGAAGCCGCTTGGTGAAACTATTACGGTAGTCTGGACGACGACATTTCAGTGGAAAGGGTATGCCCTCGCCTGTGGTCTTGGCTATGGCATCGAATTCAAAGTTCATCTTCTTGCTTAAAAAACACACGGACTGCAGATTCAAGGGGCACCATATCAATGGATCTGTACCGGGGACAGCGAGCACATTGTCCATGCTTCCAATTTCCCTCCGTCCTGTCTTTCTTCCATGACCTACTTTGGGGGAGGGAAGCAGGAAAGGTATTTCTCCGATGGGTATTGCAGTTTGATTCGGGAGCATGATCTCATTGACCCATGAATAGATGGTTCCCTTCTGCTCGAAACGGCTTGGGCAAGTTGTTACCAGCGGACTCCGCCGCGAATCGAGCGTGACCACGCCGGTCGTGCGGGACCGCTCGTAAGATCGCAAGGAGCAAATTCCACCATCCTTATGGCAGTTGACTGGCTTTTCAGCCTGTGAAAGAAATGGACACAATTGTTTTGGCCGGTTCTCCCTTTGCAGGGACTGAATTGCGGCAAACTCCCGCCGCTGATCGCCCGTCAAATCGGCAAACGACCTTCCATACCATTCACCGATTCCAAACTTGAATTCTGTCTTAGGCTCTTTATCGAGTCGAGACTTAGTTATCTTACTGAGTTTGTCAGATTGCTGGCTTTCCGGTGAACAGATCATCATGCATCCCGTTTCATGTCGTAAATTACACGGCTCCGCGTAACTCCAAGAGCCGACGTATGTTGTATGAATTTTGTGCCAGATTCCCGACATCTCCTTAGGACAGGTTCCTGCGCAGGCGCAATTACCTGACAGCCCTTCCAAAAACAACCTTAGGATCGGTTTCTCTACGGCGATTCACGTAGACATTCTATGGACGCAGTTGTCTACAAGTCTACAGACTATAAGTGGAGTCAGTGACTAGCAGACCATTCAAGCTGGCGGCCCGCTCAAAAATTGGTTGCAGAGCTATCGGCTACTCTTTTGTTCGCATACGATAGGTTCAGCTTCGTTTCTCACGGCGCAAAGTATCCGGAGATATCCAGCACCAGGTGAGTTGGGTTGGATGCGAATGCGCTGATCTGGTCAGGGGAGGTCAGCACCAGATAGATTCCATTCGAATCCGCGGGAAGAGAATTGTTGTTGAGCGCGGCGGTCACTGCGGCGGCTACCCCGGTGTTACCTAAGGACGCGCCTTGCGAATAGTTGTCAAAAGACTGTCCGGCCATGGACATGGTATTTGCGATATCGTTGCTGTTATCTCCGTAAGTAGTGTTGGTATTGAGATAGTTTGATTTGTTCAGCCCGAAGATGAAATCCGGCAAGATGGTAGTCGCAGTATTTACGCTCCAGTTGCCATACCAGATGAAATAGACATTGTGCGGTCCGAGCATCACTGGGCCGCCGTGGTATTCAATGCCGTTGCCGGTATTTACAGCTTCCGGCTGCGGGGCTTGCTGCTGGCTGGCTTTACCCAACGGCCTTACGATTCCCCTCTCCTGCGCTTGAGCAGCCATGAAATTTGCCGCAAAGAGCACGATCAGCACTGCTAAAACGACCACGAAGCGATATCTAAGTTGGAAACACCCTGTAAGATTACGCCTTCTCATAACTCCTCGATATTTTGACGGTTGGGATTCCCAAGTTCTACGGCGCGAAATATCCTGCGATATCCAACACCAGGTGCGTTGAGTTGGAAGCGAAGGCGCTGATCGAGCCGTTCGTGGTCGGGACAATCGCTTGATTCGAGGTTATTGAGCCGTCACCGGCATTGAGTGTAGAGACTAAAGGTTGAGTGGCGCCTTGTGGCCATAAGGTCAGGAAGCCAAGCACAGTGGTTGGCACAACCGTTGCGTTCAGCACGTAGGATTGAGCAGTTGCAGGTACTCCACAAGCGCTGTTTCTAACGAACACGTCAACTTGGCCGCTGAAAGGCGGCGAGCCTGGGGGATTGCGCGTGTCGACCACCCGGCAGGGCGAGAGAGTGTAGAACGACAATCCACCTGGGCCGAGCGGCGCGAAGTAACCGTTGATATCGATCACCAAGTCGGAATCGTTGCTCACAAACACTGAGACATTTCCATTGGTACCCGCTGGCACGATGGCTCCGTTGGCGGTCACTGCTCCTGTGGGAGCATTCAGGGTTGAGACCAAGGGCTGGGATTGTCCGGTCGGCCACGTGGTCAGAAAGCCCAGGCCACTGGGTCTGGGTACGGAAGTGTAGTTGAGGGAATAAGCTTGCGCCGTGCCCGGCACGTTGCAGTTGCTCGAAAGAAGAGGGAAGGATCGGGCCATATTGCCAACCAGGGAAGGTCCACCGAGCGAGCCGATTGGTCCTCGAGTATCCACGAGGCGGCAGGGTGATAACGGAAAGAATTGCAGCGCGTTAGCATTGGTGGACGGCACAAAATAACCGTTAATGTCGATCACCAGGTCGGTGTCATTGGTGGCAAAAGCGCAGATAGCGCCGTTTGCCCCCGCCGGTACAATGGCCGCAGATGCCTTCACCCGTCCATCGACGGAGTTGAGCGTGGAGACTAAAGGCTGCGATTGTGCGCATGGAAACATAGTCAAGAATCCAAGCCCACCCTTGGGAACAACCGTGGTATTGATGGAGTAAGCCTGGGCGCTTGCAGGAATGCTGCAAGCGCTGTTGGGTACAGGAAACCCGCGAGTAGTTCCGCCACCGATAAATGGTCCGCCAAAGACTCCATTAGGATTGCGGGTGTCGGCAACCCGGCAGGGCGCAACCGGCACCAAGCGCAGACCGCAATTGGGAAACCGGAAATTGGCAACGCGAGTGTTCCAATTGAAGGTCCCATTGTTCTTGATGTACTCAGTGGTGTACCAGAAGGTGCAATCGTCGCTGGGATCAACCTGCATCGCGCTATAGTCACCCCAGCGGGAGAGACCTGTCAGTTGTGATCCGGTCCCGGCAATCACGGGGGTTTCGGCCTGCATGGTACTGGCTGTATCAGCCGGTGTTCGTCCGGTCACGGCGATTGATGGGCTGGTAGCGGTGCTGGCGATGCTGTAACCCATCGCTATGTCTCCGACGCGATCTATCGCGATGCTGCCCATCCAGCGGAAATCGGTGTCGGGGGCAAAGGTGCTTTGCTGCGCTACGGTAACCGCTCCATTGGGATTCTGGAGTTCGTACCATCGGACACCTGAATTGGAATTAACTGCTACAGAATGGTTCACGACCAGCGATTCGTGGTCGCCGAAGTTGCGATAGGCAAGGCGGTACATGAGACGGTCGGCGAGTGAATCCAGTTTTTGCGTGGTGCCGGGCTGGGGGACACAGCCCGAGCCGCCATTACACAACGGAGTGAAGGCGGCCACAGGGATCGACGTGGGGCCGGTGAAAGTGGAATTTGCAGGCGTGGCGAAGTCAACGTGGAACTTGAACAACTGTAGAGAATTCGAGCCGAACCCGATCACGTAATTCGGAGAACCGTTTGGGGGCGCCATGCCTCCTTCAACATCGGCAGGCAGCAAAGCCCCGATGGAGGGTCCCTGCTGAGAGCATATCTGGGTTGCCGGCTGGCCATTCAGCATGGCGTTGCGGTCATAGGCACAGACATCTGCGCCGACGAACGTGTTGCTAAACATATTGAAAGTGACGTAGTAGGCATCGGGCCAGACACCCATTTTCGGATAATCGTCAAAGTTCGAGTATGTAAAGGCATACCGGTTATAAGAACCTGTAACATCCGAGGTTGTTGACACTGCCACGCATTGGAAGAACGTTGTCGTCTGGTTGCGCACCGCGAATTGGCTGAGAACCCAGCGGTTCGCCAGCTTGTCGTAAAGCACAATCGGATCACCATCATTATTGGTCTCGCACGGGCCGCCAAACATTGTCCAAAACACGTTGCCGGCAGCCGGACCGGCGATGAGGGCCCCTGTGGATTTATTGAAAGCTGCAATCGTATTGTTCACCCACTGAACATACTGGGTGGCGCCCACCGCGCCGTTGGTGTCAGGCGGCGCCAAACTTACCGTAAAATTCGGGAACCCACTTCCCAGGCCTTCGAAGCCCAAACCAATGGCAGGAGACTGTGTGCCAACAGGAGAATTGGTTGTTGCCTGCAAGACAGGATCAGGATCAGTGGCCGGTTTCAGGCCGCGAGGCAGCGGAATTAGACGCACTGGTTCGGCTTCCTGTTCCTGCGACACAGGCGCCATTTCATTGCGCATCTTGATCATCTCAAGCAACGTCGGCGACACGTCATGATGGGCATCGGAGCGAACAATTCGAATGCCTTGGATCGATTGATCGGCTGATTGTGGCCTTCCTGATTGGGCAAAGAGTGTCGCACCACTGAGAACAGAAATTATGAAAATTTGGAATAGAGCCTTGGTTCTTGCCTGCACAACAAACATAATCTTCTCTCCTAGTTCAGATAACTGGTTCTTAAGCCTGGCGCTTAGTGGGGAGAAGAACAAGGGGGACTTTTTGATAATTTTACGGAGCGTCAAAACACGGTTTCCTTACAACATACCGGCAATCGCCAGGTATGGCAATCAAATTCTTGATAAAGAGAAATAAACAGGTGGCGTGGATGGCTGCTGCCAATGGAGTTCCTCGAAGATGTTCATTCTGAGCCGCCCGAAGCGCGCCGGGCGGCTCCAGAATGACAGAAGACCGTGGCTGATCCTTCTACTTACGGGGCGAAAAACCCGGAAATATCCAATACCAAATGGGTCGGGTTGGCGCCGAATGCGCTGATCGAGCCATTGGTGGTCGGGACGATCGCCAGGTTCGAGGTAATAGCGCCGTCAGCGGCATTAAGCGTTGACACCAAGGGCTGAGGTGCGCCTTGCGGCCACAAGGTCAGGAACCCTAGCCCTCCTGGTGGAACCACAGTACCGTTCAGCACGAAGGCTTGAGCAGTGCTGGGTGCGCCACAACCGCTGCCTACAACGTTTACATCAATCTTTCCATTGAAGGGCTGCGGGAGTGTATTGCGCGTATCCAACACTCGGCAGGGATTCAAAGAGTACAGTGACAGTCCCCCTCCGGCAGCGGGCGCGAAATAGCCGTCGATATCGATCACCAGGTCCGAGTTATTGGTGACAAATACCGAGATATCGCCATTCGTGCCAGCCGGCACAATGGCAGCATTGGCTGTTACTGCTCCGGTGGGCGCGTTGAGGGTAGAGACCAAAGGTTGCGATTGTCCTGCAGGCCAGGTTGTAAGGAAGCCCAGCGGCCCGTTCGGCACAGAGGTGTAGTTCAACGAATAAGCCTGAGCCACTGCAGGAACATTGCAGGGGCTGGAAAGAATGGGGAACGTCCGGGCTGAGTTCCCAATCAGCGAAGGTCCACCCAGCGGTCCTGCTGCATTGCGGGTATCGACCAGGCGGCACGGAGTCACAGGGAAGAACTGTAGAGCTGAAGCGTTGACCGTTGGTGATACGAAGTAGCCGTTGATGTCGAGAACGATATCAGTATCATTGGAGGCAAAGGCGCAAACGCCTCCACTGATGCCCGTAGGAATAATGGCAGCGCCTGCCTTGATGCGGCCGTCAATTGAGTTGAGAGTTGAACTCAGCGGCAGAGGCTCTCCGCAAGGGAACATGGTTAAGAATCCGAGCGAACCATGCGGAACAACCGTAACATTGAGCGAGAAGGCTTGAGCGCTTGATGGAATGCTACATGCGCTGAGGGGAACAGAGAATCCGCGGGTGAACCCTCCATTAACAAATGGCCCACCAAAACTGCCATTGGGATTCCTGGTGTCTGCGATCCGGCAAGGCGTAACCGGGACAAAACCCAGGCCCGTGGCTACCGTGATCTGGGCAACGTGGTTCAGGTTTCCAGCAGTTCCAGTAACTGTGATCGTGGAGATGCCAGCGCTCACCGGGCCACTAGCCGTTAACGTCAGCGTTGTTCCTGAACCGCTGCTGGTTGGGCTAAAACCTGCTGTCACGCCGGAGGGCAGGCCCGAAGCTGTAAAGTTAACCGAGCCGCCGAAACCATTAAGAGGGTTGATGGTGATGCTGGATGTCGACATGCCTCCCTGTGCCAGTATCAGGCTCGGGGATCCTGCTGAAAGCGAGTAATCTGCCATCGGAGTGCTAACACAGTTGGGAAACTTGAAGCTGGCAATGCGGGTGTTCCAGTTGAAAACGCCAGTGGTCTTCATGTACTCGCTGGTATACCAGAAGGTGCAGTCGTCTGCGGGATCAACCTGCATGGCGCTGTAGTCGCCCCAGCGGGACAAAGCTCTTGAGCCAGTCTGCGATCCAGAGCCAGCGATAACCATGGTCTCCGCCTGCATGGTGCTTGCGGGATCGGTAACGGCGCGCCCGGTAACGGCGGTGGAGGGACTGAGTGTGCCGCTGCCGACAGTGTAGCCCATCGCCATATCTCCTGCTTTGTCCATGGCAATACTGCCCATCCAACGGAAGTTGCCGTCGGGCGCGAAAGTGCTCTGCTGGGCTACGGTTACCGCTCCGTTAGGGTTCTGCAATTCATACCAGCGGACGCCGCCGCTGGAACCGGCGTTTACAGAGTGGTTCACCACCAGTGATTCATGGTCGCCAAAATTACGATAGGCGAGGCGGTACATGAGGCGATCGGCAAGGGAATCCAGTTTTTGCGTAGTGCCGGGCTGAGGGACACAATTTCCACCTCCATTACACAACGGAGTAAACGCTGTTACATTGATGGCCGTGGGACCGGTAAAAGTGGAATTTGCAGGAGTTGCGAAATCTACATGGAATTTGAATAGCTCCAGGTTGTTGTCGAAAAACACCATGTAATTAGGAGAGCCGTTGGGCGGAGGAGTCGTGCCGTCGGCATCAGAAGGCAATAGTCCACCTACGCTGGGACCTTGCTGGAAACATATCTGAGTTGCAGCTTGGCCGTTCAGCATGGCGTTGCGGTCATAGGCACAAGCATCGGCGCCCACGAAAGTGCTGCTGAACATGTTGAACGTGATGTAATAAGCATCTGGCCAGACACCCATCTTCGGATAGTCATCAAAGTTGGAATACTGGAAGGAATAACGATTAAAAGTGCCCAGAGCATCTGCCGTGGTGGACACGGCGACACACTGCATAAATGGCTGGGTCCTTACCACGAACTGGGTAAATACCCATCGATTGGCCAGCTTGTCGTAAAGCACAATTGGATCGCCATCGTTGAAGGTTTCGCAGGTGCCGCCGAAACCAGTCCAAAGTGCGTTGCCCGGGGTTGGGCCGGCAATGAGCGCTCCGTTCGATTTGTCGAATACGGCGAAAGAGCTGTTGACCCATTGGACATACTGCGTAAGGCCAACTGCGCCATTGGTATCAGGAGGCGCCGCATGGACGAAGAATCCCAGAGAGGAGTTCCCCAAGCCGTCAAAGCTAATGCCCGATGAGGGAGCTAGCTGCGCCGGGGCCTGCAAAGTCGTGGATTGTTGCGCTTGATCCGGCTCACTTTCTGGCTTCATACCCGGCGGGAGTGGAATCAAGCGCACCGGCTCGGCTTCGTCGACTTCCCCTGGAGCCGTGATTACGCGCTGCTGTGTCCTAATCAGATCGCGCAACGGCAAAGAGACATCATGATGAACCTCGGAGCGGACGATTTGAATCCCCTTGCTGATCTGGCTGTCTGCTAAGTCCTGGGTGGTGGCCTTTCGTCCCTGTCCTAATGCCGCGAGGGCTGAACAAGCAATTGCTACCAGAACCAATCCGCGAAACGAAGTCTTCCAATTCTTACGTACAACCAACATGGCCGTCTCTCCTAGCTTATAAATATTGGGTAACCGGGGCCGGGTAGTGCTCAAAACAAATGAACGAACCTGAACAGTTTTTCTTGCGCCAAGTTGACTACATAAAATGCAAGTCTCAGCTAACATAGAACTAAATTCCAGGCAGCGCAATCGGTGTTTTGCTCAATAATCCAAACGTCTGCGAACTTAGGGATATTCCACCTTTTGTCACATTTCTTTGCAAGCTTCAAGATTACAGAAGGACTGGAAGGAGTTGTTACAGTTTCGTAAATTGTAGTGGCAAATTTGTGCGCGTAAGTCGAAATGTTTCGAATGTTAAGCAATGTTTAGAAAGCAGCTTTTAGCTGTTAGATCTTAGCCATTAGCACGTCCAAACCAAATTCTGGCAATTTTGGGCAGTTATGGCAATGCATTTTTGACGCTTCTGGCTGGTGGTTCGAACTCGACAATTGCCACCCATTCGGCTTTGCGGCGGGCCAGAAAAACTATTTCGCCGCCGAGAAACTGGGCTGCGGTTTCCGGATCGACATCGGTGTGGTCATCGAAATAGCGGCGGTTCAACGCCTTCCAGAAATATGAGCTAAACCATGCGGGCCGGTCGTATTTGGTGGAAAAGAGATAGGCAACCTGATAGTGGTTGCGCATCCGGTGCGCGCTGAGCAGTTCTTCGACTGTGAAATTCTTGATGGCCACCGTGGGAACGGGGCTGGCCACGTATCCCAGGTAAGGATGTTTTAGTTCGTCGACAGCAGGCCAAGCGGTGAGTACGGTGGATGTCGCTTCATGCTCAGCCAGGAAATGTGCTGCCCGGACATGAAGTTCCACGAAATCCTTATAGGTAAGGTTGTCTTCCGGAGCGAACTTGTAGGGCGGATCAAAGAAGAGCGATAACACAAAGAAGATCACAACCAACGCGGAAGGCCACTCCCATCGGGAGATACGCCGCCGCAGCGTCGACATGCCGATGATGATGACCAGCGGAAAGGCAGGCAGCAGATAGCGGCTGAGCAATGCTCCCCCAACTAAAGAGAACGCCAGCACGTGCACCAGCATGATCAGAGCAAACAGCAATTGAGTCGGAATAGCGATACGTGGGAGTTCGAGGCGCTCGTCTTGGGGATCCCTTAGGGCAGGGAACCACATAGCGGCAATGGTGGCTGCGGTCAAGGCCAGCATGCCCATCGAGCCCAGCAATTGCCACACCCGGATACCCAGTGCCAGAATGAACCGAAGCGGACTCAGGACGTTGCTAACGTTGTATTGATAAAAGCTGGCATCGCCAAAGAATCTCCCGGTTGCATGGTGATGATAGAAGAGCCATAGCAGAAGTGGAATCACGGGGATGAGGGAGATAGCTGCGCGGCGAAATCGCGCGGCATCTCTTTCGGGCGCCAGGAAAACTTCCCAAACTGCCACCGCAATCGGAGTAATTACTGCCGTTTCTTTGCTGAGTACAGCCAGGGAGAAAACCATCGTACTCAGGCCGATTCGGCGTTCAACGCTGAGACGAATGCCCCAGAGCGTAAACGCAGCCGCTGACAGGTCGGCATGAGTCATGGAGCTTTGGACAAAGAAGACCGGATACATGGCAGTGGCGACGGTCGATGCCAGCGCCACAGGAAGATTGGCGATGCGCCGGGCAAGCAGAAATACATTGCTCAGGGCGAATGCTGCTACCAGCAGCATGGCAATGCGGGCGACCGCAGGCTTCCATCCGCTGAGCGAGAGCCAGAGGGCCAGATAGGCCGCAGGCAACGGAGGATGGCCCGTATCTACTGTAGTGGTGGGTATGACTGTATGGAGAGTAGCCAGATCATGGGCCGCAGGAACATAGAAGCCAGTTTCATCCCAGAAGAATGGAAGCCGTAACAAAGGGGCATGAAGAATCAGAATGGCAATGAATATAGGCGAGAAGATCTGAAGGCTGATAATCCATGGCCGATCAGCGGCGGTGATCATGATTAATTAATCGGGCCGGGAGGCGTCATGTTGGGATCAAGTTTGATCTCTCCAAAAGTCTTTTCGTATTGGATTACGTTCTGCTCCAGAATGGTCATCAGAGCTTTGGCCTGCTGCGGGCTTAGATAGATGCCCTGAAAATTCTGCACTTCAACTTCGGAACTGGTTTGGTGCTGCAGCCGGCCAAACACCAGCAGGAAATCCCATACGCTCACCCGCACCTGCACAGAGTTGGCGTACCCTTCTCTATAGTCGGCCATGTTGCTCAAGCGAATGTTGGGCTGCGAAGGAATAGTCATTTGGATGGTTTTTTCTCCTGGGATGCAAACATAACAGAAGCACTCAGCAGTCAGCAATCAGCACTCAGTAATCGGCCCGCAAGCATTTTGGCTAAAGAGATAAGGTGCCGTGGGCATGGCTGCGGTTTGAAGGCACCCTCGACATTCCAACACCAACCATGCCCACGATGCTGCTTCCCTTTAGTCCAAAAAGCCATGCGGGCGGAATGCTGAGTGCTGAATGCTGAGTGCTTTATAATTTTCGTTCTCACTACGACACCTGGAGAATCGATGGACACCACCATAGCTGAAATTCATGCTCGAGAAATTCTTGATTCACGCGGCAATCCTACAGTCGAAGCGGACGTGTTTTTAGGCGATGGCTCGATGGGACGAGCGGCAGTTCCGAGTGGGGCGTCGACTGGCGAGCATGAAGCGGTAGAGCTTCGCGATGGCGATCAACAGCGCTATTCCGGCAAAGGAGTCTTGCGGGCAGTCGAAAATGTGAACAACGCGATTGAGAAGGCGCTCACGGGCATGGATGCCACCGCACAGCGCGAGATCGACTTTGCCCTGCTGGATCTCGATGGCAGCTCCAACAAATCGAACCTGGGCGCAAATGCCATTCTGGCAGTCTCCATGGCTTGCGCACGAGCGGCGGCGGCGGCCATGAAACTGCCACTCTATCGTTACCTGGGTGGCGTCAACGCCTGCATATTGCCAACTCCCATGATGAACATCATCAACGGAGGAGCGCATGCCGACAGCAACGTGGACTTTCAGGAATTCATGGTGATGCCGGTCGGCGCTGAAACTTTTTCTGATGCCCTGCGATGGGGAGCAGAGGTGTTTCACACGCTCAAGGCCGTGCTGAAAAAACGCGGCTACAACACAGCCGTGGGTGATGAAGGTGGCTTCGCGCCTTCTCTTAAAGCCAATGTTGAGGCCATTGAATTGATCCTCGAAGCGATTTCGCAGGCCGGCTACAAAGCTGGAGACGAGATTGCGATCGCTCTCGATCCCGCCAGCAGCGAGTTTTTCGACAAAGATAAGGGCAAGTATGTCTTTAAGAAATCCGACAAATCGGTAAAGTCTTCCGAGGATATGGTTCGCTTCTGGTCCGATTGGGTGCGCCAATATCCTATTGTGTCCATCGAAGATGGCCTTGCCGAAGACGACTGGGAAGGTTGGAAGCATCTGACCGACCAGTTGGGAGAGAAAATCCAGCTTGTTGGCGATGATCTGTTTGTGACCAATACAGCCAGGCTTCAACAAGGCATTGACCAGGCGGCGGGTAATTCCATTCTGATTAAGGTCAACCAGATTGGCACGGTCAGCGAGACTCTCGACGCAATAGATCTGGCCCGGCGCCATGCTTATACGGCGGTGATTTCTCACCGATCAGGGGAAACCGAAGATACATTCATTGCCGACCTTGCCGTCGCTACCGGCGTGGGACAGATCAAGACAGGTTCTGCCTCCCGAACCGATCGCATCGCAAAATACAACCAGCTTTTGCGTATCGAAGAGGAGCTGGGAGAGGGAGCGCAGTTTCTGGGGATTGAGGGAGTCAACTATGGGGGGATTTGAAATTCTCATTGCTTATTCCCCCCCAATCCATACAATGTCCCTCCATTGTGTATCAAGCTGGGGTCTAAAACATGAGTGCCTCGTCTTTGAATTCTGCTGCAGCAGCGCCTGTACTTTCTAAGCAGGAGCGCGCCAATCGGCGCAATGCCGTCCTTTCCGGTTTCTTGGGTTGGACATTTGATGCCTTTGATTTCTTCATCCTGGTGATGCTGCTGGATGTGGTAGCGAAGGATTTTCATCGCACTCGTCCGCAGATGGCGCTCGCACTCAGCGCGACTCTTTGGATGCGCCCCGTGGGGGCAATTCTTTTTGGCACGATGGCCGACCGTTTTGGCCGCCGCCTGCCCTTGATGCTGAATATTGTCTTTTTCTCAGTGGTTGAGGTGCTCTCGGGCCTGGCTCCCAACTACACCACATTTTTCATTCTGCGATTGCTCTTTGGTATCGGAATGGGTGGTGAATGGGGTGTTGGGGCCTCCCTGGCTTTGGAATCGGTACCGGCAAAGTGGCGCGGCATCCTCTCCGGGTTATTACAGGAAGGATATGCCTTCGGGTACATGCTGGCGGCCGCCGCTTATTTCCTGGTCTATCCTTATTTCGAGCATGCCCATCCGGGGCAGGGCTGGCGTTACATATTCTTTGTTGGCGGGCTACCCGCGCTGCTCTCCCTCTTTGTTCGCGCCAAAGTCAAAGACCCGGAAGCATGGCACCGGTCACGCACCGATTGGAGCGGTTATGGCAGGGCGATTCTTGGCAGATGGGGGAGGTTCCTCTATCTGGCGCTGCTCTTGACGATGATGGTGGCCATTGCTCACGGCACCCAGGATATGTATCCAACGTTTCTCAAGAAAGAGTTGCTGCCTGAGCTGAAATTGGACCCGGTGAAGTGGTCATCTCTGATCACAATTTTTTCTATGGTCGGCGCGATCATCGGTGGGATCATCGTAGGGAAGATATCCGATCACATTGGACGCCGCCGCGCGATGGTTCTGGCCGTGGCTTTGGCCATGTGCATGATTCCTCTGTGGGTCAAAGTTCACAGCTTGCCTCTCGTCTTCCTTGGAGCATTTCTGATGCAGTTCATGATTCAGGGTGCGTGGGGTGTGGTTCCGGCCCACATCAATGAGCTGTCACCCCGTGCCTCGCGTGGCTTTTTTCCCGGCTTCGCCTATCAGATCGGTGCTCTTTGTTCCGCAGGTGTTAGCTGGTTGGAAGCCGCAGTGGGTGAGAAATTTACCTATTCACAATCACTTACCTATTCCATGGTCGTCGTGATGATCGTGGGTGGACTGGTGATACTGGTCGGGCCGGAGGATAAGGGAGTACATTTCGGATAGGAAATCTTCGCCGCTGATCTGGCTGATGAGCGCTGGTTTCTGATCATCCAATAATCAGCTCAATCAGCGGGCAAACTGTTTCTTGCGTTGCCTGGGATTCGCCGTGCGCGAAAAACCCCGCGATAGTCCTATTGATCTTTGATCTGCAAACGGCTTAACGCAAGGTCCCTCCGCTCTACCCTCGCTGGCGCGCGGGTAGAGCGGAGAGATGACGAACACGACTTAGTGGTCTAAAAAACATTTGCAAAGGTCGTAAAAGACTTACGGTAGTCTTTACAACCACCTGGCTTGGTTGTTTTATTCTCCCGCAGTTTTGTTTACCGGTCCTTCGCGGTTTGCGTCTCCTCTGTGCTTGTCGAACCATCCCATAATCATCAGTAGCTTAGCCATGTGATGGCTGGGTCGCTGGGCAACCCCATGAGGCTCGTCAGGCACACGTACCAGGAGGGTTTCGACGTGCTGAAGTTTCAAAGCTTCGTAGTACTCTTCAGCTTGCGAGATGGGAGTCCGATAGTCGGCTTCACCCGTCATTAACAGTGTTGGCGTCTTCACGTTTTTGACCAGGGAGATCACAGAACGCTTGGCGTACTGCTCAGGATATTCCCACGGATTGCCCGGGAACCAATACTTGGTCACCAGAATTGGAATGTCGGCGGTAAGGGCAAAGCTGAACCAGTCGATCACTGGATAAAGCGAGGCTGCGGCCTTGAAGCGGTTGCTTCGTCCAATCATCCAGCAGGTGAGCACGCCACCGCCGCTGCCGCCGGTAACAAAGACGTTGTCTGGATTGATATAACCCTTGGCAATCACGGCATCCACCGCCGAGTTCAGGTCGTAAAAATCATCGCCTGGATAGGCATGGTGAATAAGGTTGCCAAAAGCTTCACCGTAGCTGGTGCTGCCGCGCGGATTGATGAAAACCACCACGTATCCGTGGGCGGCCATGAGCTGTTTTTCAAGGTCAAAACGGTCGCCATAGTTGGCAAATGGGCCTCCATGGATCTCGAGAACCAGTGGATATTTCTTTCCAGGATCGAAATCCGGAGGAGTCATAACCCAGCCCTGGATTTTCCTGTTATCCACCGATGAGTTGAACCAGATTTCTTCGACCTTGCTCAGCCGCCGTTGCGCGAGCAGGTCACGGTTTACGTCGGTTATGACCTTGGTTCCAGTGTGGCTGGAGCCCATAACCGCGATTTCACCTGGATGTTCCGGCGCGGTGTAAATCATGGCAACGGTTCCGTTGCGCGAGACGCTGAAAGGGTTCCCTCCATTGGTCATGTGGTTGGCAAGTTGCTTGAGCTGGCCGCTGGCCGAATAGAATGCAAGTTTGGTATCGCCCTGGTCGTCATAGGCGAAATACACGCCGCTACTGTCGGAAGCCCAGACCAAATCGCGAACATCACGATCCAGCTTGGTAGAGATTTCGTGCGATCCGCTGCCATCGTTGCTCATCAGATAAAGACGCACAACCTGGTATCCCTGGAACTTGTCGTCGTAGCCGACATAGGCGATGTATTTGCCGTCGGGCGAGACTACCGGTGAGCTATCGGGACCACGACGATCGGTGAGGGCCTTGACGGAGCCATCTTCCAAAGAAAACCGGTAGACCTCAGTGTCGCTCGGGTTGTACTCGTAGTCATCGTGGCGATTGGCCGAGATCAGCAGGAATTTGGAATCTGGAGACCAGCTTGCTGTGCTGGCTTGGATCCCTGGTCCGCCAAAATGAAAATTGCCACTTGTGATCTGCCGCGGGGTGCCGCCTTCGGCAGATACGACGAAAACATGGGTATACCCCGGCTTCAGGTAGCCTGCGGCATTGAAGCGATAGACAGACTTGTCGTAGATCACTGCCGGCTCTGCCCACTTGGCTCCAGGAGGCGCTTTCGGCATCTGCATCAGCCGGATTGGCTCTGCTGGAACGAAGCTGGCGAAAGAGATTTCTTTGCCATCCGGCGACCACTCGACTCTCGAAGGCCCAGCTTGCAGACTGGTGATGCGCGCGGTTTGTCCGCTATCCATCCAACGAACATAGATCTGGGCGTGCCCATCGTCGTCAGACACATAGGCAATGCGCGTGCCGTCGGGAGACCAGCGTGGGCTGTTGTCGTTATGCACGCCACTGGTCAAAGGACGATTGTTGCTGCCGTCGGCGTTGATAATCCACAGGTTGGAGCATCGCCGGTCGGTCATGATGTCGGCGAAGCCGCGAACATAAACGATGCGTTGTCCGTCAGGGGAAATTTGGGGATCGCTAACGGACTGAAGGTTGAAAATGTCTTCCACGCTCAGGCCGGGACGCTTCTGCTGGGCCATCGCGACGGTAACCAGCAACAAGGTGATGGGCAGGAGAAAAAGTTTTTTAGACATGGAGTACCTCTTGAGATAGCTGCTCGCAATTTCTGACCCAAAAGTGTATGGCATTGTGAAGGGTTTGTCTTGTTCTTGTGGTTAGCCTTTGGTTCTTAGCTGTTGGCCCTTGGAAAATCAAAACCATCCAACGCAGGGATCGTTGGGAACCCAGATAGGAAACTGGTGTGCCCTTCTGGTCAAGGGGGAAACACTTTTGCTCAAGTCACAAAAGCTTCAGCTTCCTCAGAATTTCGAGGACCGAGGACGCTTGAATGAACTTTCGTCGGATCTTGTCCGGTTGCTAACAGGTAGAACAGCTCTTCGTATTGATCGGTGATGTGCTCCCAGGTGTAGGCAGCACGGATCCGATCTGGAGCCCGGCGCCGGTAACCTTCGGCCAAGTCAGGCCGGGTTTCAACCAGATTGATTTTTTCCGCCAACTCCGCAGCATCGCAAAACAACAAGCCATGTCCGTCGAGTACCTCAGCGTTGAACCGGTTGTCGTGGGCTAAGACACAGTTTCCGTAGGCCAGGGCTTTCAGAAGCGCAGGATTGGTCCCGCCCATCATGTGCCCGTGGATGTAGGCATAAGCGTTGCAATGCAGTTCTTTGACGTGCTCAATGTTATCTACATGCCCCAGGAAACGAATCCGTTCGCCGGCATTGGCTTTGAGATCGTTGATGAACTCACTGCGATAGTTTGCATCTCCGGCGATAGCCAAGACGCGGCTGGTCAGGGAATTCTTAAAGCCCTCAACAATCAAGTCGGCATTATTCTCGGGTACCAGGCGGCTGGCGATCAGGTAATAGTTGCCGGGCTCGAGACCATATTGGCGAACAACCCCTGGCTGCGTGGAACTCTCGATGTTTGCGCCGTAGGCTATACATGTTGAAGGCGTATTGAATTCTTCAAGGTACAGGTCGCGCATCGCATAGGCGTCCGTTACGATCCCTTTGGGAAGTATCTTTCCGCACAGCTTGGCATTCAGATAAAAATAAGTCTTGCCTGCCCGGCCCCACTTCCCGCGTTTCCATTCGATTCCATCCACATTGATTGCGCACTTCTGCCGGAAGAGGCGCGGGATGATGCAATGGAAAGCATTGGCAACATTGGCCACCAGCATGGCGTCCACGCGGCGGTGCAGCACATCGAACATGCAAACAGCGGTATGCGTAAGAGTGCCCAGGTTCTTGGTCTCGATACTGGGCAGATAGATCAGGCGCACGCCTTTATAGAGAGGTGGACGCTCCTGAAAAAGTGATTTGCGGCAATAGACGATGACGTCGTGCCCGCGTTCCACCAGGCGCGGAGCTAGTTCGATGAAGAACGCTTCATACCCGCTATAGGTGGAAGGGATGCCCCGGCCGCCAAATATGGCAAGGCGAAGCTTGCGTTGATAGATCGGGTTCGTTTTTACCAAGTTCGTTATGTCCATGCTGCTCGAAAACTTCCCAGAGAATACAGGCTCTTAACCCCAATACTGTTCATCCTTAAATGAACAGTATTGGCTTTAGTCCCTGCTGTCGCCCTTCGCCCGCGAAAAATCATTTTTCCGCAACCGATTTTTGCCGGTTGAGGTACGACACCGCGCATGCAATAAGCCCCAAATGGACCCAGGAAAATGCCAGCAATGTGCCTTCGGTGATTTGGAACGTTATGGAGTAAACCACGGCAGCAAATAGCAACGCCAGTAATTCAGGATTCAATTTTTGTTTCAAAGCCTTCCAGGCTTGTCGCAGCAATCCAATAAGAAAGGCTACAAAAATTCCGAACCCAATGATCCCGGTATCATGAAGCACGCGCATTTCCGTGTTGCTGATCCAGGCATCGCCCCAATCTTTTACGCCCAGTTCCTCCCAGCCGAAGTTAAGTTGAAAACTCGCAGTGCCGTTGCCCAGTATGGGATGGGCGAGAATGTTGTCCACGGCCGAGGCCGCTTGCACCAGGCGGAGAGCGGTATTCGGATCTTCGCTGACGTCGGCGACATCCACCGTTGAAAACCTGTCTAAATAGAACGGCAAGATGATCGGCATGAGGACCACGAGGACGGCAAGCGTAACGGCGGCAGTCTTATAAATCATTGGCCCGTTCAGGAACTTCCGCCACAATCCCCAAATTACTACCAGCAACAAGCCGATTGCCGTCGCACCGACAGCGGCGCGGGAAAGACTGATGAACATGCCAGCCAGGCCAAATGCTCCATAACCAAGGAGGTAGCCTCGCTTGCGTTTCATCACGTACATGGTCATCATCATCACGGCCAGCGCCCCGCAATAAGCCGCCAGGATATTGCCTTCGTATTGCAAGCCATAGGTCGCAGGAATGCCTTTGTATTGTTCGACGTCTACGCCAATGTCGGTGCCCAAAAGCAGATTGCTATAAAAACAAAGAAGGGCAAACCCTGCGGTAGCAGTGCCGGCGATCAGTAGCACGCGGAAGGCGCGTTGGAATCCCTCTTTGTCGGCAATCAGTACGCGCAGAAAAAAATACGGAAGGATGACGAGCGCCTGTTGCATCGACCACTTCAGCGTTTGAGACGGCTCAACCGACATGAAAACCGAGCTGACGACGTTGACGGCGATATAGGCTACCAATAGGTAGTCAACGACTGTCCAGCGAACCGGTTGCCGGCGTCTCTTCAAAACAAATGGGAGAGCACAAAAAACAAGGCCGCCAATGATGTGTTCCGGCCGGGCCTTCAACCCTCCTATCTCGACATACAAGCGCGGGACAGCCGAGGCAACCACCATGGCGATAACAGCTATCTCTGGCTTGCGCACAAACCAATAAACAACCGGCACGACACAGATAGCGCCGGCCAGGGCCACGAAGGTAGTCCCAAACGATTCCGGCCAAAGCAGGATCGCAATTACGGGTGCAAGAAGTAAAAGAGGCGTCGGGTCAAGCGTAGACTCAGTTGAAGAACCGATTTTCATTCAGATTGACGACTTGCCGATATTTTATTTTAACAGCCTCTGAGTAATGAAGAACGTCCAAAAGCATGTTTTGATTGCCAATGGTTATTCACGCCCATCACGACTCGCGGCGCCCGGAAGCAAGTCTCTCACCGTTCTCACGATCTGCTTTGCCTGGCTCAACTTGAAGAGACGCGCAAGCCCAAGGAATACACCCAAACTGATCGACAACACAATCAAGAGAACGGCCAGGCGCACCAAGATGTGGCCTGTATCAAACCACGGTTGCAGTAGATGCAGGCTCGACCAGCTCACAAGGGCCATTACGGCCGTGGCCGCGAGCGTCAGAAGCAGCAGGCGGACAAACTGGAAATCAAATCGCAGCAGGCGCTGTTTCCTCCACAGCACGAACATATAAATAGCGATTACCAGCCAGAAGGTCGCGCAGCGGGCCACAGCCAATCCGGAAATACCAAAGCGGTGGGTGAGAAAAGGCGCTGCAGCGACAAAGAACACCAGAGACACAAGTTCGGCGATCAAAGGCGTTACCGTATCCTCAATGGCAAAGTAGCACCGCAGCAAAAGGACAGCGATGGCATTGGCAATAACGCCCAAGCTGTAGATGGACAATACGTGCGCGGTTACCAGGGAGTCTGCCTGAAGGAATCGTCCATGCTCGTAAAGAAGACGAGTGACAGGCAGAGCGTTGAGCAGAGTCCAGACGGTAACGGGGACGAACAAGAAAATAACCAGGCCGAACATGCGCGAAAGCTGGTCGACCAACTCGCCACGGCCATCACGCTTTGCCTCCCGGGCAAAGCCGGGATAAGCAACAATTGCCAACGGGGCCGCCAGAAAATTGGAGGGCACAGTAAACAGTCGAAGAGCGTAGTAGAGCACGGAAACCGCTCCCGCGGAGAGCCGCGAAGCCAGGTTGCGTTCCACAAGCAGTGAAATATTGGAAACCGCCAGATAGAGAAAAAGAGGAAACCAGAGCCGCAACAACTTACGAATCGCAGGATGGTGCAAGTTAAAGACAGGGCGATAGCGAATGCCAAGGGACGCCGTAGACGGAAACAGCAAGACAGCCTGCAACATGAATCCAACGGCTGTAGCCATAGCCACCACATAGATGGCCCGGGGGCCACGAGCGAGCGATACCGCCAATATGACGGTGATGCTCGAGAATGCCGGAGCCACCGCGGGCAGCGCAAATTTGTGAAATCCATTCAAGACCGAGGTGAGAAGCCCGGCAATGGCCAGGAACAACACGGCTGGAAAGATCAGGTAAACAAAGCGTACTGCCAATTGATTCGTGGCTGTATCGAAGCCAGAAAACAGAATAGGCACCCATTGAGGAGCGCCAATCAGTCCACACAACACGACGGCCAGCAGCGCCAACATCACGAAGTTCATGACCACGCTGAAGGTCTCTGAAATGCGGGCGCGATCCTCTCCTCCTTTCTCATCGAGCAAGATGGGGATGAAAATCGGGGAGAGCGTTCCGGCCACCAGCACGTAATAGATGACGTTGGGAATGAAGACCGCGCCGAAATAGGCGTCCATGGTGTTGGAAACACCAAAGCGCGCGGCCAGCATGGCTTCGCGGAAATAGCCGCAAACCGCGACAACCATGGTGAAAATACCCACGATGCCTGCGGCTCGTCCTTTGTGAAGCGCCGGCACGGGCGTTGATTCAGCTTCTAGAGTAGGTTCTGCCAATAGGAATCTCTATCATGAGAAAATAACCTGCTTCATCGTGGAGGCTAGCACATGGCCACACCTGCACCGCAGCCCATTTTATCGAGTTTGCTGGGAGATGTTCTTTCCCGGCAGGCGGAACAGTATCCTGACAAAGACGCCCTGATCTATCCCGAACTGGGGCTTCGCTGGTCTTTTCGGCAATTGGAAGAGTTGGCGCAGCGTTGCGCTCGCGGCCTGGCTGAGCTTGGCATCGAAAAAGGCGAACGGGTAGCAATTTGGTCCACCAACCTTCCCGAATGGGTGGTACTGTTTTTTGGGCTGGCTAAGATCGGCGCGGCCATGGTGACGGTGAACACTCTCCTGCGTAAACATGAAGTCGAGTACCTGCTTGGACAGTCGGAATCTTGTACTTTAATCCTGTCTCAGGGATTCCGTGATGTTGATTATCCAGAAGTGATCTACCAGATCGTTCCGGAGTTGCGTAGCCGCGTCTGCGGAACAAAACTTTCCTGCGCCAAGCTGCCTCGTCTGCGTCACGTTATTTTTTTGGGGGAGAACGCTCCAGCGGGCATGATGCCGTATGCGCAAATTCAGGAATTGGGAACGAGCGCGCCCGCCGATATCCTGTCGAATATCAGGCTGGACGTTCACGAGGTCATCAACATCCAGTACACATCAGGTACAACCGGTTTTCCCAAGGGAGCCATGCTGTCTCACCACAACATTGTTCACAACGGCTACTGGATCGGACACACCCAGCGATTTACTGCGCAAGATCGCCTCTGTTTGCCGGTTCCCTTCTTTCATTGCTTTGGCTGTGTCCTGGGAATTCTCGGGGCTTACACCTGGGGAGCGGCGATTGTTCCGCTGACTTCGTTTGATCCTGAAAAGGCCTTGCATGCCGTAGCCAGCGAGCGGTGCACCGTGCTGTATGGTGTCCCAACGATGTATATCGCCGAGCTTGAACACCCGTCATTTGGCAAATACGACTTGAGCAGCTTGCGGACTGGAATCATGTCAGGCGCGCCTTGTCCTGAGTCGCTTATGCGGCGGGTGATACGCGACATGCACATGCCGGAGATCACCATTGCCTACGGACTCACAGAAGCCTCCCCGGTAGTTACCATGACGGAGATCGATGACGATATGGCCCGGCGCACACAAACCGTGGGCAAACCTCTGCCCGGAGCAGAAGTGAAAATCGTTGATGCCGCAACCGGCGAGCCGCTGCCGCCGAATCAGATCGGAGAGCTGTGGGTGCGCGGTTACCTGGTGATGAAGGGTTACTACAACAAACCGGAAGCCACCCAGGAGGCCATTACCCCGGATGGCTGGCTCCGCACAGGTGACCTGGCATCACAAGATGAAAGCGGATATATCGCAATTCGTGGCCGCAAGAAAGAGATGATCATTCGCGGAGGCGAGAATGTCTATCCACGCGAGGTTGAAGATTTCCTGAGAAGTCATCCCAAGATCAGTGACGCGGCGGTCTATGGCGTTCCTCACCACAAATTCGGAGAAGAGGTCGCTGCCGCCATCAGGCTCAAGGACGGCGAATCGTCCACGCCGGAAGAGATCATCGCCTATTGCAAGGGGCAGATCGCCTCTTTCAAAATTCCCAAGCACATCCAGTTTGTCTCAGAGTTTCCACAGACCGCCAGCGGCAAGCTGCAAAAATACAAACTGCGGGAACGGGCTTTGCAGGATTTCCCATCCCTTCAGGCCGCAGCCGAAGTTTCCAAGTGAAATATTGACTGTCCGAAAACCGGACCTCAATATTGCTTTTCAACGTGGCCAACAAGATCACGCACTCTTCCGCGATCCGTCGCCCTTTATCAAGTACCACAGTCCGACACAGAAGAGGAGACTTCCAAAAATCACACTGCCACTTAGACCTTCAGACGAAACACCTTCACCAGGGTTTGCCTTGAATAGGTGAGCGAGGGTGAGCGCCCCACCCCATAGCACCCCAATCAGCCCGAAAATTCTATTTCGCATCTAGTTCCTCACCACTAATGGAATTCTGAGAGACACAAACAATCAGCATTTCAGGCGATTATCTCAAGGCATTTTCCGTACTGCCAGACTAATCAATAGAGTCTGCCTTACGCAGGTAACAAGAGGTCAAAGAATCGGTCAAATCAACAAACAAGTGCAGGTTCTTCCGTTCGAATTCGACCTGCACAGCTCTGAAATCCGCGTTCATCAGGGTGTCGCAGTAAAGAATTACTTTTCGATCAATTTGCGCGCCTTCAGAAACACATCCAGGAGCATCTTTTCAGTTAATTTACCGGTGTTCGTGTTTTGCAACGAAGGATGATAAGAACACAGCAGGATTCGCTTGTCCGGAAGTTCGTAGTCTGCGGCATGAGCAAAGGTGAATCCCCCCTTGGAATCCAGCAATCTTCGCCGTTTCATGTAATTCAAATAGGCATCGAAGCCAATCTTGCCCAGCACGACCACAACTTTTACTTTTTTCAGCAGGGCTAGCTCTCGATCGAGCCATCTCGTGCAGTTGGCAATCTCTTGAGGCGTGGGCTTATTCTGCGGCGGAGCACAGCGCACTGCGGCTGTGATGTAAGCGTCCTTGAGCCGTAAGCCATCTTCGCGATGCGTGCCTGTTGGCTGAGAGGCGAACCCTGCCTGGTACAAAACCGGATACATGAAATTTCCGGAACCATCGCCCGTAAAAGGCCTTCCTGTACGATTGGAACCGTGCGCGCCGGGCGCCAAGCCGAGAATGAGGACACGTGCGTTAGGATCGCCCCAGCCGGGAACAGGTTTGGCCCAGTATTCCCAGTGGAGGTAGGCGCGCCGCTTTTCCCGTCCAATCTTCTGGCAATAGGTAATGAGACGGGAACAGCGCGTGCAAGCGACGAGCTCCTGATTAAGCTGAACGAGGGGTGAAGACATCTTAACTGTCAGTTTAACAGCGAAGCTTGACTGCGGATTTACGCGGATGAGCGAAGATCTTTGCCGCTGATTTGCACTGATCCCACTGATTGATCCTGGACATCTGTCGTGACAAACTTTTGAATCCCCGCTCATCCGCGTGAATCCGCAGTCAAAAGCTTGTTCTTGCCGCATTGACCCGTAGGGCAACGTCTCTTACACTGGAAAGCGGGGGATTCTGCATTGAATGCCCCGCGTTTAATCCTTTATCAGCAAAGAGATAAGGAAAGTCATTTGAGTTCCGCAGAAACCGAAAAACAAGCATCCGAGAGTAGCCCTCAGACCCAGCCAGACAGCCCTGAGATGCAGCCCATTGTTGCCGAACCAGAGTCTCAGGCGGCTGATCAGACCCCTCAACTACAAGATGGAATGAACCCTGCCTTGCGCCGTGAGATCACCGTGGAAATTCCCGCGGACGTGGCTAACAAGGAATGGGACGGCCTTATCCAGGCCTACGCCAGGAAGGCGAGAGTGCCTGGATTCCGTAATGGCAAGGTTCCAGCCAGCATCATTCGCCAGCGGTTTGGATCGCAGATTAAGAGCGATTTGCTGGAATCACTTGTACCCAACTATTTCCGGCAAACCATTCAGAAAGAGGGATTGAGGCCCATCTCGCAGCCTCTGGTGCACAACCTCGAGATAGAATCAGGCCAGCCGATTCGATTCAAAGCCGCGTTTGAAGTGCTTCCCGACATTGAGTTGGGACCGTATCAGGAAATCAAGGTCGAGAGGCCTGAAATTCCGGTCACTGACGAAGATGTCGAAGACGAACTCAGGCGGATGCAGGAGAACAGAGCCAGCTTTGATCCAGTGGAAGAGGATCGTGCCCTGCAAGATGGTGACTTCGCACAGATAGCTTACAAGGCGATTCCAAAAGAGACGTCGGCAACAAATGAATCGGCAGCCGCCGGCACAGACGCTTCGGCCAATCAGGAGGAATCCCGAGGCGAGTCAACCGCCACAGAAGAAAAAGCTCCTGGCAATGAACTGGAAGACGCTCTGGTAGAGATCGGTGGAGCCCATACATTGGCAGAGTTTTCAGAACACCTGCGCGGGGTCAAGCCAGGGGAAGAGCGCACTTTTGACGTCTCGTATCCAGAAGACTTCTATGACAAGCGGCTGGCTGGTAGAAGCCTCACCTACACAGTGAAAGTTAATAGTGTTAAGAAGAAAACCATGCCCGAGCTGAATGACGATTTTGCCAAAGAGCTCAGCCAGGAATTCGAGACTCTGGATGCCTTGAAAACCCGGATGCGTGAAGGCATGGAGCAACAGAGGAAGAGCAAAGTTGAGCACGACGCAAAAGAGAAGCTGATGGACCAGTTAGTGCAACAGCACGACTTTCCTGTGCCTGAAGCTCTGGTTGAACGGCAAATTGACACGCGCCTGGAGCGCGGCCTTCGCGCCCTGGCCGCCCAGGGCATGAGGGAAGAGGACATGAAGCGCATGGACTTCCAAAGGCTTCGCTTGGGGCAGCGTGAGAGCGCGATTCGAGAGGTGAAAACCACGTTGCTGCTCGACAAGATCGCCGAAGTGGAGAACATTGAAATCAGCGAGGAGGAACTGGCGCAGGAAATCGATGCCCTTGCGGGACAAATGAAGACCACACCGGACACCTTGCGCAAGCAGTTGGACGCCGACGGTCTGGATCGATTGCGGGGACGCATGCGCACCAACAAAGCCCTGGAATCGCTTTATAGCAAATCGGCATGAAGCCGCCGAAAGATAGACTGGTTTTTAGCGAAAGGAATTTCTGATTATGGCACTTGTACCTATGGTCGTGGAGCAGACAAGCCGCGGAGAGCGCGCCTATGACATTTACTCGCGGTTGCTACGCGACAACATCATCTTCATTGGTACCCCTATTGACGACACGATTGCTAACCTGGTCATCGCGCAGTTGCTGTTTCTGGAAGCCGAAGATCCGGAAAAGGACATCCAGCTTTACATCAACTCACCCGGCGGGTCGATTACTGCCGGAATGGCCATTTACGACACCATGCAGTTTGTCCGGCCCGACGTTATGACCATCTGTTGTGGCCAGGCGGCCAGTATGGCAGCCCTGCTTTTGTGTGCCGGAGCTGCGGGTAAGCGTTTTGCCTTACCCACTTCTAGGATACTAATTCACCAGCCCTTGATGTCTGGCCTTAGCGGCCAAGCCACAGATATTGATATACATGCAAGAGAGATCCTGCGTATGAGGGAGATCACCAGTCAAATGATAGCCAAACATACCGGGCAAAAGCTGGATAAAGTTGAAAAAGATGTAGAACGCGACTTTATAATGAATGCACAACAATGCAAAGAATATGGCATTATTGACGATATTATTTATAAGCACAAATAAGTGCTGAAACGTGCTGGAACCGGCCTGGCTTGGATGTGTGGTTGCCCGGCCGCATAACACAAGGAGTAGCTGTGAAGCCTCGGACTCCGGAAGAAACGCTTCGTTGTTCGTTCTGCCACAAGTCGCAAGACGCTGTCGCCAAACTTATCTCTTCTCCCAGCGACTATCCTCGAGCTTATATCTGCGATGAATGCGTGGCGGTCTGCAATTCCATCCTGGAAGATGACCGCTCGGAGACCCATGCCACCGCTGCGCCGAATCATCTCCCCAAGCCACAGGAAGTGAAGACCTTTCTCGACGAGTACGTCATCGGCCAGGACCAGACCAAGAAAAAGCTCTCCGTGGCCGTCTACAACCATTACAAGCGCATTCACATGAACCGCACCAAGGGCAGTGAGGTGGAACTGACCAAATCCAACATCCTGCTCATCGGCCCTACCGGAACAGGCAAGACATTGTTGGCTCAAACCCTGGCCAGGATGCTCGATGTGCCCTTTGCTATCGTGGACGCTACTACGCTGACCGAAGCCGGCTATGTAGGCGAAGACGTCGAAAACATCGTTCTTAAGCTGTTGCAGGCGGCCGATGGCGATGTCGGGCGCGCCCAAACCGGAATTATTTACATTGACGAGATCGACAAGATCGGACGCAAAGACGAAAACCCATCCATTACCAGGGACGTAAGTGGAGAGGGTGTACAGCAGGCCCTGCTAAAGATTCTCGAAGGAACTATCGCCAACGTTCCACCTCAGGGTGGACGCAAGCATCCCCATCAGGAATTCACGCCTGTCGATACCACGAACATTCTTTTCATCTGCGGCGGAGCTTTTGTCGGTTTGGAAAAAATTGTGGCCCGCAGGATTGGCAAGAAATCAATGGGCTTCCGCACCAGCGAGCAAAAAGAGCGGGAGTTCACTGAAGCCAGCAAGCGCGATACCGAGCTGCTGCAGAAATCTGAGCCGCAGGATCTGGTGCGCTTTGGTTTGATTCCTGAGTTCGTAGGGCGGCTTCCGGTGGTGGGTATCCTCAACGATCTGGACGAATCTGCTTTGATTGAGATTCTGACCCGTCCTCGCAATGCCATCACCAAGCAGTATCAGCGAATGTTTGAGTTTGAGAACGTGAAACTCCGCTTCTCTGAAGGATCACTGCAAGCGATCGCCCGGGAAGCGCTGCATCGCAAAGTTGGCGCGCGCGGCCTGCGCATGATCCTGGAAGAACTTATGCTGGACCTGATGTACCACCTTCCCAGCCAGAAGCGTGTGAAGGAATTCGAAGTCACCAAAGAGATGGTTGACCGGCGTGATGTCTCTTTGCCGACGATGGAAAAGGCCGGCTAATCGCTACGCTCGGTAACGTGTGACGCTGGAAGTTCAATCATTCTTGTCTCGGCATTGAAATGGGGCTGCATTCGCATTCGGCAATGATCTTTCACGACATCTAGATTTAGGTACGAAAGTACTTTCGCCCTTTCGGGCGGATTTCCAGATGGTAAAATATTGATTCCATTGGCAGATGTGATATCAGACTTAAATACTCTCCCCAAAAATACTTGCCATACATGATATTCTTAACATCAGACGCTGCTGAGAAGGTCTCGTCCGGCAGCAAAAAAGGGAATCCCTGTGACTCAAAGTAGAGAGAAGTTCGAAACTCGCAAACTCCCCATGATGCCCATACGCGATGTGGTCATCTTTCCCCACATGATGACTCCGTTTGTAGTAGGCCGCGAGTCGAGCGTCCGGGCCTTGGAAGAGGCATTGGCGTCGGACCGGAAGATCTTTCTGGCTACCCAGCACGATGCCAGCGTCGACGAGCCTAAGCCGCACGAGATCTACCAGGTCGGCACCATCGCAAATATCGTGCAGAATCTCAAGCTGCCCGATGGCAACATCAAGGTCTTGGTTGAGGGTGTGGAACGCGGCAAGGTCTTGAACCTGGTAAGCAACGATGGGTACTTTGAAGCCACGGTTCGCACCGTTAAATATTTTCCAGAGATGACGCCCGTAATCGAAGCGGCCATCCAGCGAGTCAACACCCTTTTTGATCAATACGTAAAACTTTGCCAGTCCCTCAATCTCGATCCCATCATCAACACGTCTGCCATGAGCGACCCGGCCAAACTCAGCGACAAGATTGCAGAAAACCTTCAGCTCTCCATTGAGGAAAAGCAGGAATTGCTCGACATCTTTGATCCGGTAGAACGGCTGACCCGCATTGCGGATGTTCTGGACATTGAGATTGAAAAACTGAATATGGACCGCACCATCCAGACCAGAGTGAAACGCCAGATGGAGCGCGCCCAAAAAGAGTACTACCTCAACGAAAAGATCAAAGCCATTCAGAAAGAGCTGGGACGCGGCGAAAAAAGCGAATTCGATGAGCTGAAAAAGAAAATCGATTCCTCCGGTATGCCCAAGGACGTACACGAGAAGGCCATCCAGGAGCTCAAAAAGCTGGAAGCTATGCCGCCCATGTCGGCTGAGTCCACAGTCTCCCGCAATTACCTTGATTGGCTGTTGGCTGTTCCCTGGAAAAAGAAATCCAAAGAGATCCGCAACATCGAGCACGCCGAAAAGATCCTGAATGAAGATCACTATGGGCTGGAAAAGATCAAGGAGCGAATTCTGGAATTTCTGGCTGTACGGCAATTAGTCAAGAATCCCAAAGGATCGATTCTGTGCTTCGTCGGGCCTCCCGGAGTTGGCAAGACCTCGCTCGGCATGTCAGTCGCCAAGGCTACCGGAAGGAAATTTGTGCGGTTGTCACTGGGCGGTGTCCGCGACGAGGCCGAAATCCGAGGCCATCGCCGGACCTATATCGGCGCCCTCCCGGGACAAATCATCCAGATGATGAAGAAGGCAGGCACGAAAAACCCGGTCATGATGCTGGATGAAGTCGACAAGATGGCATCTGACTTTCGGGGCGATCCAGCGGCCGCTCTGCTGGAAGTGCTCGATCCCGAGCAAAACTGGATGTTCCAGGACCACTATCTCGACGTTGAGTACGATCTTTCCCAGGTTTTCTTTATAGCTACCGCTAATGTGCTCCACAGCATCCCGCCTGCATTGCAGGATCGCATGGAAGTGCTGCGGCTGCATGGCTATACGGAGCTGGAAAAGGTTGAGATCGCCAAACAATTCCTGGTACGCAAGCAACGCGAAGCCACCGGGCTGACCGAAGCCCAGATTCAATTTACTGAAGACGCTATTAAAGAACTCATCCGGTCCTACACGCGGGAAGCTGGCGTCCGCAACCTGGAGCGCGAGATTGGAAACATCTGCCGCAAGGTGGCGCGCAAGGTAATCAAAGAGGGTTCGGCCTACAGCGTGACTCTTACAGGAACAAATGTTGGCGATTTCCTCGGCGTCATCAAGTTCCGCGACACGCTGGCAAATGAGAAGAGCGAAGTCGGGTTGGTCACTGGCCTGGCTTGGACTGAGATCGGTGGCTCCATCTTGAGTACCGAAGTCGCTATTGTGGATGGGAAAGGTAAGCTGACTCTGACCGGCAAGCTCGGAGACGTAATGCAAGAATCGGCCCAAGCTGCAATGTCGTATGTCCGTTCCCGTGCTGGCCGCTTAGGAGTTGCGCGAGATTTCTATCGCAACGTGGACATCCACATCCATGTTCCAGAGGGCGCGATCCCGAAAGATGGACCTTCCGCCGGCATCACTATGGCCACCGCCATTGCCAGCGCTCTGAGCAAGATTCCGGTCCGCCGGGACATCGCCATGACCGGCGAGATTACCCTAAGAGGCAAGGTGCTCGCCATCGGTGGCCTGAAAGAAAAGTTGCTGGCAGCGCTTCGGGCTGGAATTAGGGAAGCCATCATCCCTAAAGAAAACGACAAAGACCTGCCGGAACTTCCTGAAAACATCCGCAGCCAGATGAAGATTCACTTGGTGGAAAACATGGATCAGGTGCTCAAGGTCGCGCTCGAGCAACCACTTCCCGATCTACCCGATGAGGCGGTCGAGGCATTGCCAGTAGTGCCTCCGACGGTGGAAAGCCCGGTTTCAAGACAATATCTCTGAAGCTGTTGCATATTTCAAAAAAGCCCGCTGGAATGCGGGCTTTTTTGTGTAACCATGAAATAAAAATGAAAAATGAAATGTGAGCACAGCACCCTGTCCTGAGTCACCGGAACAAACTTGTCCATCAAACCCATTCACGCTAAATTCCTGGCCTCGGCTGCCAACCCCGAGCATTTCCCTTCCGCCGGCCCACCGGAGTTTGCTTTTTTAGGACGGTCGAATGTGGGCAAGTCCAGCTTGATCAATTCTCTGCTGGGGCAAAAGCTTGCACATGTCAGCTCTACTCCTGGCCGAACACGGACGATCAACTTCATCGGCATTTATGCCAAGCCTACACAGCCAACGCCGGAATTGTTGCTGGTAGACTTGCCCGGATACGGATACGCCAAACTTTCCCGCGCCATCTCCGCGGAGTGGCCAAAGTTCATCGAGCCATACCTGAAACATCGGGAAGCACTTCAACTCGCGATCTGCCTGGTTGATGCCAATGTTCCGCCGCAGCCCAGCGACACGCAACTGATCGATTTCCTTCGCAGAGCGGGCCGCCCTTTCCTGGTGGTTGCCACCAAAACCGACAAACTCTCAGGCAACAAGTTGCGCCCGGCGCTAAGCACTCTGGCTCGCGCGCATGGTGTTGAAGACATTCTTCCCTATTCCGCCAAGACCGGTGCAGGCAAAAGCGAACTATGGAGGGCGATTCGGGAGCGCGCAGCAGAATAATTGCCTATGGCAATAAAAGATCCCTTTGCAAGAAAAATGGTTCACAGCGGCCTGGCTTTCGCTGGGGTTCTGTTGGTTATGATTGCCACTTTCACACTGATTTATTTTCATATCCATCCAAAATGCTCCGAGGAAATCATAGGCGAGTCCGTCAGCCCCAATAAGCAGTGGGTGGCCACCACCTTACAGCGCAGATGCGGCGACGAGGCGTCATTCGCGACCCATGTTAATCTACGGTCCGCGCATCGTTCGATAACATATGGATTCTTTTCTGGGAAGGCTGAGGATGGAAAAATCTTTTCTGCTGAGCAGGACGCGCAAGCGCTCCATCTTACGGTTGTGTGGGATCTGCCTGACCATCTGACCATTCGCTGTCGCGATTGCGCCGATGCAAGTACGAGGCAAGCGCGATGGAATGGCGTGACGATCCAGTATCAAAGTGCGAAGTAGTCACCTTCAGGGAGGAGGAGTTTACGGTTGGGGAAGGGAAGCCGGTTCCCGGTGGAATGCATTGGTCGTGATGGCCATGATGCATCCCAGTACGCCTGCAGTCGGATGATTGAGAAATGTCGGCGAAGTCAGAGACAGCACCACCTCGCCGAACATGGCAGCAATCAGGCCAGCCAGCAATGCAGTGCCGGCTGGGGAGAAATTCGGGCTTCGTAAATTCCTGATCGATCGCCGGAAGTATTTCCATAAAATCACAAGAAGTGCCAGCAGGGCGGGCACACCAAGGCGGAAGGCGACCAGCAGATAGAGATTGTGAATATAGTGGTGGTCCACCTGTTCTCCCTTAGGTCCTTCCAGAACGGCATCGCCGGCGATTTCAAAAGTTGCACCTAGACCCTTGCCTGCAAGGGGATGTTCCGCCACGCTTGGCAGGATCAGTAGATACTCAAGCAGTCTCCTGCCCGAGAGCACCTGTTCTTCTGGCGATGCGTTGTCGATCTGTACAAGGCTATAGCTGATGCGATCTGCTATAACGGAGCCAAGGCCGGAGAGATATATCAGCGGTGCGCTAACGAGGCATGTCACCAGCGCAAACTTAAGCACCATGCGCCGAACCGCGCCCCTCTGGATGATCACTAAGAAAATCACAGAAGCCGCAGCCGCCACCCACAACCCCCGCGTGAAACTCCAAATGAGATTGATGGCGGCTATTCCTATACCTGCAATGGCCCATTTTTTGCTTTTTGTGGTCGCAAGTGTCGCTAATAAAACGACCAAGGCAATTGGAGCATTGAGATTAATGGTCCGGGCGACATCGACGCCCTGCTGGTTTAGATGCGGAAGATAGTGCGCCCCTAGGAGCGCATCAGCCATCTGAAGCACAGAGGTGCCAATGGTTGAAGCAATCAGGAAATATGCGAGTGTCCGGAACTGTTGCTCGGTTTTTACCAGTGTTTGCGCCAGAAAGAACAAAGCAGCAAACTCGACCACCTGGTAAAAATCTCCAAGCACCAGAGACAGGCGGTTCCCTTGCGCGGCTCCCCACAGAGCGCCGGCGCCGGCAATCGCGCACAACAAGAAAAGAACCTTCAGCGATCTTCGCGGAAAAGGACTGTTGAAACCTGAAGCCAACAACGTCGCGAAAAAGCAATTGACGGCGAGTAGCGATGTAATTGCCGCAGAAATGTTCACGTCAAGAATCAGCGGCGCCGGGCTTATCAAATAAAGCAGGATCAACGAAAGACAAACGAGCGGCTGCAGCAAAAACGCAAAGGATGCCAGGACAATTGCGGCGGAGGTTACGTAGTAGATGGTTTCGGATTCTCCCGGGGCATTCAGTTGAATCAAAACCGCAACTGCAATCACGATCAGTACAAACAGGGAAATCAGAAAAAGCTTATGGCGGCTGATGTCGATTACCGGCAATTGGCGAGGAGCGGTGGCCACAGAAGAAGTTCTTACTGAGAATTATACGGCAATGCCTGGCCGAACAAAGAAGGGTGAGGGGAGGGCTACCATCTTGTTACCGCCAACTAGCGTTGGAGCACTTCATTGCGGTCCAGCCATCCGGTGAAATCGCTCTGGCCGCATCCGGAAACGCTCAAGAACTTGATGCCGGCAGAGCCTCCAGCATCGGTCCAGACAATTTCCCCCCTGCCCTTGACCACAGGTCCGGAAGGCAATTGGAAAGAGAATCCTACCGGAGCGCCGGCCTGAAACAGACGAAACGATCGGATTGCCATCCCACTTTCACTCAGGTTAGCCGTTAGCGCCCGGTGTTGCACGCCGTCGTAATCAATGGTCACGGGGATGACTAGCTGGTGACGGAAATAATTGCGATGTTCCTCTTCGAGCGAGGGCGCTGTGGCCGAGAGCAGGGTCAGTATCTTCTCAACCGAAAATGGCTTATGAAAGACAAAATTTGCGCCGGCGCGGATCGCAGAGTTCTCTTCCAGGGGAACGCCGGCGCACGCAAAAATCACAGAAGACCGGTTGGAATTGCCTTCTCGCACAGTCTCGATGAAATCCAGCGCGCCTTGCATTTGCATGTCGATGACAATTCCATCCAGTCGATAACGCTGGACAAAACGGTTTGCGGTGGTAAGGCTCGGGGTTGAATCGATTTGCCCGCCAAGTTCCTCGGCGGCTGCGGTGAACGACCGCAAAGTATTGTAGTCATTGCTGACCACTAGAAACTGGAGACCACCCAGGCCGCTATCGCATTCAGAAAAAGTTGTAGACATACAAAAACTCAAATCGTTTGGCTTGGGGGGTATGAAACAAATGTACTCTCGAAAAGAATTTGTCAATAACTTTTTATTTTTTGTTCTGCTTTCAGAACAACGCGTTGTTCTATTTTGCATGAGCAACTGCAATGCCACTCCATGAATTCAGGTCAGCACACTTTTGAGCACTTTCGTAACTTGTTGAGATTTGCTTGCGTTTCTACCAAATTATTTAAGCCGACAATTTAGAATTGGTTGTCGAGGACAAATCTTCTTGAGCGGCGCAACCACGAATTACGGGCAACTTCCCGAAAATCTTCCTGCTCCGGCTGATGATGGCGCCTGCCGGCATCTGCCTGGCATGCAGATGCCGTCTCTCCGGCTTCAGTCCACAGCCGGCCGCTCATTGAACCTGGCCGAGATCGAAGCTCCTACGATAGTTCTTTATTTTTATCCCATGACCGGCAAGCCCGGAGAGCCGCTGCCACCGGGGTGGGATACAATCCCTGGGGCACGGGGTTGCACCCCTGAGACTTGCAGCTTCCGCGATCATTATGAAGAGATGAAAAAGCTAAAGGCGGAAGTCTTGGGAGTGAGCACGCAAACCATCGAGGATCAGCGTGAAATGGTCGGTCGCTTGCATGTTCCTTATGAGGTATTGAGTGACAGTGAACTGGCCCTGACACGAGCCCTCAATCTTCCCACATTCGAAATCGATCAAAAAGTCTTTATCAAACGCCTCACATTGATCTTGCGGAAGAGACATATCGCCCACGTCTTCTATCCCATCTTTCCTCCTAATGCTCATGCAGACGAGGTGCTCGCCTGGCTTTCACGGAACCCTGCATGACGAGGAGCAAAAAACAAAAATCATCAATACGGAGAAAAGCACATGAGTTCGAGACCAACCCCAGGCACCGGCCAGCAGGAAGCGCCATCGCGCTCTGTTGTGAGAGCTTTTGTTGTGTGGTGCCTTGTTTCCCTGCTGGCAGCTTGGGCAATTTTTGAACTGAAGGCCCCTGATCCCGTTCCGGCAAGCGCTCCTCAGAGTGAATTTTCAGCAGAGCGCGCTGTTGCCCATGTTCGCGCTATTGCCCGTGTGCCCCATCCCCTTGGATCGCGGGCCGATGGGGAAGCAAGAGATTATCTTGTGGCGCAACTTTCCGCGCTCGGATTGAGTCCTGAGGTAGTCACGGGAATCGGGACGTATAACGGGTCTGGCGCCGTCATCGCCGGAAAGACCAACGATGTTGTAGCGCGTCTGCCGGGTACGGCGAGTTCCGGAGCCATCATGCTGATGGCGCATTACGATTCTGTTTCCACTGCCCCGGGTGCAGCCGATGATGCCGCAGGAGTGGCAGCTATTTTAGAAACTCTACGCGCACTGAAGGCGGGTTCTTCGTTAAAGAATGATTTGATCGTTCTTATTACAGATGGGGAAGAACAGGGGCTTTTGGGAGCAGAAGCCTCGGCTTCGTCTCATCCTTGGGCGAAAGACCCTGGCCTGATCATGAACTTTGAAGCACGTGGGAATCATGGTCCTTCGCTGCTTTTTGAAACCGGCAAGAACAATGGGGCTTTGATCAACGGAGTCGCCAAGGCGGCGCCCTATCCGATCGGTTCCTCTCTTTTTTACGCACTATATAAACAACTGCCGAATGATACGGACTTTTCTGTGTTTCGTCCGACCGGCATCCCGGGACTGAATTTTGCCTTTGGTGGCCATCTCGATGCCTACCATTCGCGGTTGGACACACCTGGCAATCTTGATCTCGCATCGCTTCAGCACCACGGTTCGTATGCTTTGGCACTGGTACGGCATTTCGGCCAGATGGAACTGACCAACCTCAAACAAACCGGGGATAACGTCTTCTTTGACTGGCTGGGCAGTATGTTGATTACCTACAGCGAACGCTGGGTCATCATGGGAGAAGGTTTGGCCACGATTTTCTTGATCCTGGCAATTGTTGTCAGCGTGCGGAATCGAGATGTGCGGACGGGAAACCTGGTGCTGGCGGGGTTTGTCTGTCTCGTTGTGTTGCTTAGCATACCAGTGGCTATGACCGCTGCTGGGTGGCTATTGCTCCAACTCTTGGGCTCACGCCTGCTTCTGGGTGACACTCCAGCCAATTCTTTTTTGCTGATTGGGCTCAGTTTGCTTGGTGCTGCCGCAGGCTGCGCACTTTTGGGAAAGCTGCGCGCACGTTTCAACCTTCAGGAACTTTCGCTCGCAGGGTTGGTGGTTGTATGTGTTCTGAGTTGGACGATTGCTCTCCTGCTCCCAGCAGGTAGCTATCTTTTGTTTTGGCCTTTTCTGCTGAGTGTAATCGGGCTCTTCGTACGCGGGCGGACGAAATCAACTTCTCCGCTGGCACAGATGCTGAGAGGGACGTTGCCGGGAGCCATCGTCGCGATATTGCTTTTCGCTCCCGTCGCTTATCTCTTTTATGTCTTTCTTACTCTCAATCTATTGAGCATAGCTGCTGTCGGAGTGCTGCTTGGCCTCTTTTTTTGCATTGCCATTCCACTCATCAATGTAACTGTTCCCCGATCGCCGTGGCCTGCCATCGCATTGCCACTGCTGGTAGCAAGTGTTTGTCTCGGAATAGGCGTCGTAAAATCCCATCCGAGCTCATTGCACCCGTGGCCGGATACTCTTCTCTATAGTCTCAATGCGGACGATCACACCGCGGCTTGGATCAGCGATGACCGTGCTCCCGACGCCTATACGACGCAGTTCTTTGGAGGCCAGGCGCCTGCTCGTAAACCGATGCCAGATTTTCTGGCGGGTTCGCAGCGTTCGGTTCTCGCGGGAGCTGCGCCCGTAGTTGATTTGCAGCCGCCGATCAGCGAAATCGAAGCCGACGAACAAAACGGCGATATTCGCACTCTTCGCATGAACGTGCGGTCGCAAAGAGATGCGCATCGCATCCTCGTCAGGTTCGATCCCAGCGTGAAAGTCAGCTCGATCAAGATTGCCGGGCGCAACTTGACTCCTCGTCCGAGTTCAACCGGTCTGGTACTCCTGCTCCATGGGATGGATGCTCAAGGAGCCGACCTGGAACTGGCTCTCAAAGCTCCATCGGGCATTTCATACTGGGTTAGCGATTATTCTTCCGGTTTGCCAACGACGCAACAGCGCGGCGAGGACCTTATGGCCGCACAAGGTAGCGATGAGACGATGGTAGTCAAAAAATATGTTCTGGGAAAGCCGGCTAAATAGGCCAGCGGCTGGTTAGCCTGCTCTTAGCCCTGCGCAAGTTCGCTCAAACGATTACGGAAATCGCTGACGAACTGCTGAACTGCTGAACTACATAAGACCAGAGGCAAAAAACCGCGACGCATCATACAATAGAGGGTTGTTGAATCAGTCTTTCTCGTCAGTTGATCGGAGGCGCCAGATGCGGTCCCCAAAATCAGCTTTTCAACTCCTTGCGGCGATACTGGTAATTTCTCTTGGGTCTTATTTTCTGTTAGCTGCCAATGCCGGAACTAAAACGCCCAACATTATTACGGGAAAAGCAGCCTTCGCCGATTACACGCAACAAAAGCCGGGTACCTTCCGAAAAATCACGGTCGCCGATCTTCCGGAACCTTTTGCGAGCGAATCAGTGGACAATGGCCCTGAGGAGGTCGCGCGTCCGTCAGACGCGTGGCCCCAGACCCTGCCGGGCTTTAAGGTCGAGTTGTATGCGACTGGCCTGAATTATCCACGGTTGATGCGGACTGCTCCCAACGGCGACATTTTTCTTGCTGAAAGCCGCAGCGGCGAAATCAAGGTTTTTCGCGGCTTGACTGCCGATGGCAAAGCCCAGCAAAGCGAGATTTTCGCAACAGGCCTCAAGCGGCCTTTCGGAATTGCGTTTTATCCGCCTGGTTCTGATCCTCAGTGGGTCTATGTGGGCAACACCGACTCGGTGGTCCGCTTTCCTTACAAGAGAGGAGATATGAAGGCGACCGGAGCACAGCAAGTGATTGTTTCCGAGTTGCCTGGCGGTGGCCAACTGCGCGGCGGCGGCCACTGGACGCGCGATATTGCTTTTTCCCGCGACGGTAAGAAGATGTTTGTGTCCGTCGGTTCGCGTTCCAACCACGACGACATGGACGACAATCCCAACGAACTGCATCGCGCCGATATCCTGGAATTCAACCCTGATGGGACAGGCTTTCGCATCTATGCTTCCGGCATTCGTAATGCAGTGGGCATTGCAGTTCAGCCCGAAACCGGCGGTCTCTGGTGCTCCGTAAACGAACGCGATACGCTGGGCGACGATCTTGTGCCTGACTACATCACCCACGTCCAGGAAGGAGGCTTTTATGGTTGGCCTTGGTTTTACATGGGTGGAACCTGGGATCCCAAACATAAGGGCAAACATCCTGAACTGAAAGATAAAGTCGTTACCCCTGACGTGCTTTTGCAGCCGCACTTTGCTTCTTTGGAAATGACTTTTTATGAAGCGAAGCAGTTTCCAGCAGAATACCGGGGCGACATCTTCGCGTCCGAACACGGCTCCTGGAACCGCAAGAAACGCACCGGCTACGAAGTAATCCGCGTGCCTCTTACGAAAGGCAAGGCCAGCGGAGAATACGAAGATTTTCTTACCGGATTCGTTACAGCAGAAGGAAAAGTCTGGGGACGTCCGGTAGGGGTAACAGTAGGCAACGATGGCTCGCTATTTGTGAGCGACGATGCTTCGAAATCAATTTGGCGGGTAAGTTATACCGGGAAATAGCAAAATTGCCATAAATGCCAGAATTGCCAAATTGCCCTGACTGGATAATGCGGTTGCTTGTCATGTCGCAATTCTTGCTGAATTGCTGACTGCTTTTCTAATTATGGCAATTTTGGGCATTTATGGCAATCATGGCAATTCTCTGAGAGGCGGATATGTCAACCAAGACGACGAATGTTACTCCCGAAATAGTCGAGATCGTCCGGTTTTCCGATGCCGGGGAACGGCTTGGGACGGAACGTGTCCCCAAGGTCGTAAAAACCGAAGAAGAATGGCGGAAGCAGCTTGGAGCACAAGCTTTTGAGGTCACCCGCCACTCGGGCACAGAGCGGGCCTGCACCGGCCAATATTGGGATCTTCATGACAGAGGCCTCTACCGCTGTATTTGCTGCGAGACCGCGCTATTCGTGGCTGATACCAAGTTTGATTCCGGCACCGGCTGGCCCAGCTTTACCCAGCCGGTTACACCTGAAAACATCTCGACTGAAGAAGACCGAAGCTATGGGATGCTACGCATCTCCGTCTCCTGCAAACGCTGCGATGCGCACCTTGGACACGTTTTCAATGACGGACCACGGCCAACCGGACAGCGCTTTTGCATGAACTCCGCGGCTTTGCGTTTTGTGAAGTTTGCGTAGGCGCAGGCTGTACTCAACACTGCTGCCACCACTCTGCACCATAATGGTGTAATATTGAGATATGGCAGTGAATAGACAAATTCGACGAAGTGTAACTATCCCTCACCAAATCGATCGGCAGATCGAAGCAATTGCCAAACATCGCAGGCTCAGCAGTAATCGCGTCCTACTGGAACTGGTCGAATTAGGACTTGAAGCACGCAAACAAAGAGAAAAAGCTTTTTTCGAGCTTGCTGAGCGGTTCCGCGATGCCAAGGATCCTCATGAGGTGCAGCATTTAGGAGACGAATTGGGACGTTTCGTCTTTGGTGAATAGAATGCCACAGATCGAAACGTGGCCTAGGCTTCCTCAAGCTATTCGGGAACATTTGATCGAGCGAATGCGGGGCCGAAACATCGGATTAAACGATTTGAATCAGCTTCGCGTGTGGATGGAATCAAAGCCAGAAGTGCCAGAAGGTGCCTGGTACAAAGATTTTGGCTCTTTTAAGCTTTGTGGTGAAGGTGGATTTCCCAAAACATTTCTTCTTGCAGGCCAGGCTGCTACTGGAAAAAAGCTATAACCTTTTTCAATCTGGTTCCGATCGTTCGCTCGAAAAACCTCCTCGTTGATGCAGCCAAAGAGCCGTCCAACTAGTCCGGTTACTCGAAATTCAACTTAATGCCTGCCCGCGCCAGAATCGGCGATCCCAGATTGACATTGGGCGTTCTGGCAACAACAGCCCGTGAATTGAAGAGGTTTTCGATGGCTGTAAACGCCTCGATTCTGCTGCTGACTCGTTTGGCGGCATAGGCGTCCATCTGGAAATAAGCATCCAGCGGAAATTGATTCAGGTCATCATCGAATTGCCGGTTGGCTGCTCGCCCCTGCACCGCAAAAGTCCATCGATGAGGCGCCCGATACAGCGTTTGAAAGGTGAATTGATGCGGGGCAACCTGCGGCACCTCCAACCCTTGAAGCAGCCGGTTAGCAGGGAAGCTTTGGACCGTGGCGTCCACATATTGATATCCCGCCCTGAAATCGAACTGGCTGTAATGCCATTCAGCATCGGCCTCGATCCCTTGGGAGAGAGTTCGTCCTAAATTCTGGCGCTGGCGGGTAATGAGCTTAGGGGTTGCAGAGAGTGTGACGTTAGCTACAGGATCAGAGATTTGGGCCCAGAAATACGCGGCATGAAAACGTGTTCTCTTCCAAAACAGATTGGCTCCTGCCTCAGCCCCAGACAATCTCTCTGCGCGAAGCTGCGGGTTGGCCTGGGTCACAGTATTTCCCAACCGGAAGGTGCGATACAACTCGTTGAGCGTTGGAGCTCGAAACGAGTGATAGGCAGATGCGGTCAGCACCAGATGTTCGTTGGCAGAAATGAGCAGGGCAGCGCGAGGGCTGAAGGCATGCTCGCTCTCATCGGCAAAGTTGGTCAAGCTGGGCTTGACTGTTGAAGAGAACGAAGCCGTTCTTGTGCGTGCATCGTAGTTATTCCAGTTGCTATAGCGGACACCCGCGGTAAAGAGCACGCGCTGGAGCAATTGGATTGAGTCCTGAGCAAAAACTCCCGAAGAAAGCTGGTCGCCGCCCGCGCTGACTTCTGAAGTGATTTTTCCCGAAGTGACATTGAATTCATTGCTGAACCCGCGAACGCCGCGGGCATCGGCCCCCGCAACCAGCGAATTCCGGCTTCCGAGCTTGTCCGCCCAAACCAGGCTACCGCCCGCTTGCTGCGACGGGACATGTTGCGCATCGACCAATGATTCGGAATTACGGTTGGCAGCGACTGAAGAAAAAGTCTGGTTATAGCTTTGTCCTGAGCCGAAGCCGCGAACTTGAAGATTGCCGGCGCGGCCCTGAATGTTCACGCCGCCGCCAAGCTGCCACCATTGCGTGTCGTTGATCTGAACGGGCGTGCCATTGTTGCGATTCTCGTTGTACAAGGAAATTCTTGTGAATGCATCGTTCTGCCCGAATGACCGCCGCACTTCGAACCGCCCATTTTCGTATTCTGAATTGGCAGCCGTATCTACGGCTCCCTGCTGGCCATCGGGAATAAGGATGAAGCCATCGGTATGAAATATCTCTCCAGAGCTAAGCAGGTTCCATCGTCCCAATTGCAACGAGTCAATACCGGAAAACTCCCCACTGCTCTCATTGCCCCCGGAGAACTCGCTGGAAAACAGGTTCCGGCGCGGAGCAAGCGGAACAACATTAATCACGCCACCAAGCGCATCGCTTCCATAAAGGCTTGATCCGCCGCCTCGTAGAACTTCAATCGAACGAATGGCTTCTCGCGGGACATGTCCCCAGTAGACCCATCCGCCAAAAGGATCGTTGAGCGGTATGCCATCTTCAAGAACCAGCGCACGGCTAGCGCCGCTGCCACCTGTTCCCCGCAAAGAAACCCCAAGAGTCGTGGGATTGGCTGTGCGGCTGCCGGAACGGCGAAACAGAGTAAAACCGGGAACCTGCCGCAGCAAATCGTCAACCGTAGTTGCGGCGGTAACTGCGACTTCTTCGTGTGGAAGCAAGCTGACGCTCTCCGCAGTCTCGCCTAAGATCGCCTCAGAACGGTTAGCGGTTACGTTGATTTCCTGCGACAAACCCTTGGGTTGCAATGTGATCTCCGCTGTGCGTTCCTGTGCCTCAAGAGATTTGGTAAATGAAGCAAAACTCGGGGCTTCGACGCGCAGAGACAACGCCATCTCAGGGACTTCCAAAAACTCGAATCCGCCATTCTGGTCGGTCTTTGCAGATTTACGAAATCCGCTCGCAGAAACTACGACCTCAGCTCCCACCACGACAGCGCCAGTCTGATCGCGCACGATTCCACGTATTGAATGATGACCACCCTGCGCAACCACCAACGATTCCAGACAAACCATCAGGACCATTGCGACAAATTTCGTTTTCAACGTTGGTCTCCTGCTCTCAAGAGCAGTGATAGGCTACCACGATATAGCCTGGGAAGATGATCAGTTTTGAAATCCCCGGCTTCAACCAATTTCAAGCTGGTCGGTAGGTACTCGAAATACCCCCTTGATGTTTTTTGAGTTCCGAACACAGATCTGGATGTGGGTTTTCTCGTGAAAGCCTGAGTTCAAGTAGATAGGCCGTCCCTCGAGAAACACTCCTCGGACGGTATCGAATTGTTGGCGATTAACTTTTTTGTTCACATCATGAATGTGATTCATGACAGCACAATCCAGATAGCGCAAGAATAAATCGTTTCCGCCTTGATTTCTTGGCATCTTTGATCCGGTCGCTTTGATTACTTTGATGAAGTCCTTGTAGCCTGCTTTCACAAACTCAAGCCCTGTGGAAGAGATCAAATCCAAACAGTAGCCAAGCTCTATCACAGCTCCGATTACAAAGGGCTCCTCGATTGTGTTTGATTTGCCTTTTCCATGCAGTTGGAGCTCTTTGGCCCATGCTAAACCACGAGCCGGATTGGCTTCCCAAAAGTAAATGCCTGAGCCTAGCCAATCATAATCGTTCTGGCTTGGCTCAAAAGGCTTGTTAAGTAGGAGGCTTTCACCAACACGCCGGTCACAGCCGTGGTAGCCGAGAATGAAGCTTGTGGAGAGATTTTGCACTAGCTCGAACAGTAATACGGTGTCAATTCGCCGTTAGCGTCGATTACCCCTGCTTCTTGCAGGAATTGCCGCATTAACTCCGGCGTATTGTACTTTTTATCGAACTCCTCGATGGCGGCGAGGAAATCTTCGAGATCCTTACGATGCATGCGACATCATCTCCAATATTTAAGAATATCTCGTCGCGTTCCGTAATGCAATTGCAATATAACAGCGCTATTACTCTTATTCAAAAGAAGATCTGGAGCATTGTGATCCCCAAATCCTTCTCTGCGCCCTCTGCTGTCTCTGCGCCTCTCTGCGGTGGTTTTTTGCCCGACCTTCTTTGTTGACATCATCTCTTCTTTTCTTTCTTCTTCACCCTGGCGAATATCTTTTCCCACTGCCGATGCTGTTGCGAAGATTCTGCCCGGCTGCCGGGGAACGTTTGATCCAGCATCTCGACCTCTGACATCTTTGCGGCTTCCATCAACCGCCATGCTGGTAGATGTCCTGTTGTGCTCTCGCCTGCGACCTGGTAGGCAAAGAGCCGAATCAGGCCTTGGTGAACTCCGTAATCATGGGGTTCTACGATGCGTTCCTTTCCTCCAAAGACAAAGCGCAATAACTTGATTTCATCAATGGCCTTGAGGATGACGCTGTGAACCTTGGGATCGGGAACAGTCATGACCGGACTACTTATATTGTAAGCCGCCGAACGATCTCCTCGGCTACCGCATCGGCCCGTGCGGCGATCTGCTCCGGCGTCTGGTCCTGAATTGGATGCGGCACATAAATCGCCTCGAAGCCGGCCCTTCCAAGGGCGCTTGCCTGAATTCGTGCCGGCGTAATGAACTGGTCAGTAGCTACTGCGACCGAAGGGATTCCAAGATTTTCGAGCCGGACGATGTCGTGCAAACTGCACGTTGTGCAAGACCCTCAATCGGCTAGCGCTTCGACCACCGCATCCAATTTGCGAAGCTGCTCAATCACTTGATCGGGTGCATTTTTGGAAAAAGTTGGTTTTCTGGCTCGCGTGATCTGCGCGACCTGGTACCGTTCGCGCAATATTCTCTCCAAGCGGTCGAGAAAAAAACTCCCGCCATTTTTGCTGATGTCGAGCAATCCAACGTTCTTGCCGGCCAGCGTCTTCAGACGCGCTGGCGACGTGGTTGCTTGTATCGGTGTCTCATTCATGGGATTCACGAGCGTAAGAGGCATCTGCCCTCCTTCAATGACCGGAATCATCTGGAATCGGATACGTCACCATCTGGCTTCCAACGGGACCGGCAGTCCAGCTTCCGATCACAGCCGAAAATTTTCCTGCTGTTCCACCCGCCACAACAATATGGAGGGACTCGGGAGAACGAAACTTCCGATAGCAAGGCTCGCCGTCGATAACAACCTCTGAATAATTAGCTGTCAGTTGCAGGCCCTCTCCGCGATCATTAGTTTCTTGATAGTGGCGCAACGGAATTCCGGTCGATTCAAATAGAAAATCACGCGCCTGTTGCTTCGTAAACCCGTCTCGATGGAGCGTTTTTACGTGCTCCGGACATAAGACAACCACGGCTTCATTCATCAGGCACATGCGATAGCTCCAGACGGTAGCAAGCGCGCGGGATATGGCTTTGAGAATCGTTTTGCCACGCTGGGCGGTATGTTCGCTGACGCCATGAGGCGCCTCGCCGGCAAAGAGCGTCACTGTGCTTTGATCCTTTGCAAATCCACGGGTCACCTGAAACGGTTCCCACGGACTTTCCTCCTCATTCTCTGCAATGCAGTAAGAGAATTTGCCGGGGTTGCCGAGCGCTGACATATCAATGCCATCGGGACGCGCTCCCCCGATATTCAGCAGGATTAGTTGCAGAGCCCGTCCAAGAGTACTGTTGGCCTTAGCAACATTACTGAAAACATTCTGCCGGGACCAGAAGCCAAGCTGCTTTCTCACCGGGCCATTGATCAATATCAAAGGGGCCGCAAAATGTGTGGTTGCCTGAACGCCATGTATATTGAACCGTTCGTCACATGCAGCCCGCACCAAGGGCAGAAGCACTCGCATCAAATCCGGCGCGCATCCAGCCATCACGGCGTTGGCGGCAATCTTTTCCACCGTAGCCTCGCCATAGAAGGGAGGTACACGCGCAACCACTGATTCCGGTGGCAAGGGACAACTATCAAGCATCCTCTGGACGCGCTCGACGGCCGGCGGAACAACCGGCAGAGCATCCCCAAATTGCCTGGCGCAGAATGCAAAAGGATCTTCATTCTCCGGTACGATGATCCGCGTAGCTCTTGTGGACGACATCCGTAGAAACTGCGTCTTTGCATGTGCGCCATTGCTGGACTCCGGTTCCAGATGCCGCGAGCTGCAACCCGGTTTCCAGGCAGGCGCACCATCATGCTCGGGTGCAATTGCCGGTTGTCCTAGCTCCGCTGCCAGTGTGTTGAAGCTTGCCTTGTCGAAGCCGGTCAAAGTGCGGACCACTTGGCCTGCGCCATCCAGTAAGAAGAGGGAAGGCACCGATTGCGGATCGTATGCCCGCGAAAGTCGAAGCTCATGATCAAGCTGTACAGGGAATTTGATATTCAGTTGACGTACAAACTCTCCTGTGGAGTCCTCATCATCCTGCGAGATTCCTATGATTTGAACAGGCGCTTTTGCGAGCGCATTTAAATAAGGAAGAGCAAGCTGGCACGTCGGGCAATCGGTCTCAAAAAATACGAGCAGTGCCCGTCGCCCAGGCTCAAGTGCCACTCCGGACGGCGCAATTTGGCCTTCTTCGATCATGGCTCAAGAAAATATTGCCACACCAGTTTAGTACAAACCATAACAGGCGGTATGGAAACCGAGAACCACAATGGGCGGCTGTTTCTTCAAATTCAGCATCCAACCACCTTGGAAGTCCGGCTAATCTCTTGCAAATTGAATCCATGAAACGTCCCCGGCTGTGGATTGCGGTATCCCTCACATCTTTTTTGCTTGTGTCAACGTCTGCCCTGGGTTATTCCGTGCTCACCCATGAGCAAGTTGTGGATTTTGTTTGGGACTCTCACATCAAGAAGATATTGTTGAAACGCTATCCCAATGCATCCGAAGATGATCTCCGCCATGCTCATGCATACGCTTACGGCGGGTGCCTGATTCAGGATATGGGCTACTATCCTCAGGGCAACAAATTGTTTACCGATCTTCTTCATTATGTGCGCAGCGGGGACTTTGTCGCCACCCTAATACGCGATGCACAAGACGTGAACGAACTGGCGTTTGCGATGGGAGCCTTGTCCCACTATGCCGCGGATACGACCGGCCACCCCACCGTCAATGCCTCGGTAGCGCTGGAGTTTCCAAAACTGCGCGCCAAATATGGCGACCATGTCACCTATGCTCAGGATCCCAAGGCCCACATCCGCATAGAGTTTGGATTTGACGTACTGCAGATCGCTAAGCAGCGCTACAGCTCTCAGGCGTACCATGATTTCATCGGTTTTGAGGTAGCCCAATCGCTGTTGGAGCGTACTTTCCTCAAAATCTATGGATTGGAGTTGCGCCAGATCTTCCCCGATGAAGAAAAAACAATTGGAAGCTATCGCCGGGCGATCAGCGTCTGGATTCCACGGCTAACCGAAGTTGCACTCATCACGAAGAAATCGGAACTGGAAAAACTGCCCGATTTTTCTCCCAAACGATTTCGCTATTTGCTTTCGCGGACCGAATATGAAAAGAATTGGGGCACAAGGTATGATCATCCAACCCGCCTGACAAGGTTCCTGGCAGTCATCGTGAAACTGCTGCCTAAAGTTGGGCCACTGAAGACACTCGATATCAAGCCGCCTACGCCTCATACTGAGGCCATGTATATCAAGAGTGTAGAAGACACCGTAAGCAACTATAGAGCCTGGCTGACTAAAGCTGGGGAGAACGAGCTAAAACTGGTCGATGATGATCTTGACACCGGCAGCCCTACAGAACCCGGCGAATACATACTGAGCGACAAAACCTATGCAAGATTCCTGCAAACGCTCGCGCAAAACAACTTTGCTCAAGTTTCACCTGAACTGCGCGCCAATATTCTGAGCTTCTACGCCGATCTGAGCCGCCCATTTGAAACGAAGAAACATAAAGACGAGTGGAAGAAAACACTTCAGGCGTTGGAGGCGCTGAAAAACACCGATCCGCAAGTACGCGGGGCGCCCCACCCTTCACGTTCTTTGTGACCAAAAGGTAACAACGACGCAAACACTTGTCTCCCTTCGCAAATTGTCCTTACTTGCCGGTAATTGCGTCCTTGTAAACAGTTCCGCCTTTCATCACAAAGCCTACATTCTCCAGGGCGCGAACATCCCGCAGGGGATCACCGGTAACCGCGATGAGATCGGCAAACTTGCCTGCTTCAACGCTGCCGACGTCCTTGGATCGTCCAATCAAATCTGCGGCGCCGGTAGTCGCGGCACGAATTGCCTGTGCCGGAGTCATGCCAAACTTCACCATGTAGAAAAATTGTTTGCCGTTGTCGCCGTGCGGATAGACACCGGCATCGGTGCCAAACGCCATCTTGGCTCCGGCCTTGACAGCCCGCTGGAAGTTTTCTCGTTGCAGGCGACCAACCATTTTTTCTTTGTCGATGTTTTCCTGAGGCAGGCCGAACTCCTTCGCTTTGCCCAGAATGTAGTCGTCGTTATAGATGTCCATCACAAGGTAGGTGCCATGCTCTTTGGCCAGGCGAAGACCTTCATCGTCAATGAGGCTCGCGTGCTCAACCGAATCGATTCCAGACAGGATGGCATTTTTGATACCCTGCGTGCCATGGGCATGGGCGGCAATCTTGCGGCCGGCCATGTGCGCTTCATCTGCCGCGGCTTTCAGCTCTTCGGGTGTATATTGCGGAGCGCCAGGACTATCACCCTTCGAAAGAACGCCGCCGCTGGCGATGATCTTGATCGCGTCCACGCTGTACTTGACTTGGGCCCGCACTACGTGGCGAATCTGGTCCACGCCATCGGCAATGGCAAAATCTCGCTCCTCTGGAAACATGCTCACCCTGGTTTGCGGCGAGTAGTTGTTCAAGTCACCATGGCCGCCAGTAATGGAAATAGGAGGACCGCTGGCTACGATCCTTGGACCCGGAACCAATCCTTCGTTGATCGAGTTGCGGAGGTCCACGGCGAGAAATGGCTCCGAGCCGACATCCCTCACCGAAGTAAAACCTGCCTCCAAGGTTTTGCGTGCATTGACGACCGCCGCAAATGCGCTCTGAAAGGGAGTGTCCTTGAAACGATAGATTTCGTCATAACGATCTGCCCTCGCTCCCAGATGAGTGTGGCAATCAATCAGCCCGGGCAGCACTGTTGCATTCGAGAGATCAATGATCGTTGCTCCGGCTGGAGCAGAAGTCGAAGCCGCCGGACTGACACTCTGGATGCGATCATCCTGGATCACAATCGCCATATTGTCGCGGACACCATCTCCCGTGCCATCGAAAAGGTGGCCGACCCGCACATAAACGATTTTCGGAGCAGGTTTGGATGGCGTGGAGTTAGAAGGCTGCTGGGCTGCCCCCAGACAAGCAGACATCAAGACCGCAATAACGACAAACAGTCGCCTCATAAAATGGCTCCTTGGAAAAGAAATGCACTGATGAGTATACTGAGCGCAATTCTCAAGGCCGATGCGAGGTCTCCATTTTGGAATATCCTTTAGCAACAGCCGTATCGTCGTGAAAGCCTCTATTCCTCGGCGCACAACTTCGAAATGCGATCTCTTCACGTTCACCATGTTATCTTCAAGGAACTATGTCCAAGGAGTTCCAACATTGTCGCTGAAGGACCTGATCTTCGGAAAACCATTGCGCACTTCTCAGGAGAGAGGTGAGCAGATCGGTCCCATGTCCGGGATTGCCATCTTCGGGTTGGACGCGCTCAGCTCGGCTGGATACGGCCCGGAAGCAGCCTTAACCATCTTGCTTTCCATAGGATATTTGGGCGCCAGCTACATTCTCCCTATCAGTGGAAGCATCGTTATTCTTCTGGCGATCGTTTACTTCTCCTACTTGCAAACGATTCAAGCTTATCCCGGGGGAGGGGGCTCTTATACCGTAGCGCGCGAGAACCTCGGCGAATCCGCCAGCCTGTTGGCGGCGGCTGCGCTCATGATTGACTACATTCTGGTAGTCGCCGTCGGCATTTCCGCTGGCGTGGGCGCTCTTACCTCCGCTTTTCCTTCGCTGCTGCCACATACCCTCACGATTTGCCTGGTCATTCTTGCAATCATTGCGCTTATTAATCTTCGCGGTTTGCGTGACGCCGGAAAGCTGTTCATGACGCCGACCTATCTCTTTGTGGGCAGCCTGCTGGCGATGATCTTGATCGGCGTTTATCGCAGCCTGGCTAGCGGAGGACATCCTATCCCCATTGTTGCCCCTCCCCGGTCGCCCGCACCTCATGCAGCAGTGACTGCGTGGCTGCTCTTGCAGAGCTTCGCCAGCGGTTGTACAGCAATGACCGGAGTCGAGGCTGTCAGCAACGGTGTAAAGGCTTTCCGTGAGCCGGCTACCAAGAATGCGCGTCTCACACTCTCCATCATTATTGCTACGTTGATGGTGTTGCTGCTGGGCATCGCTTACCTGGTCAAAATATATGGAGTTGCAGCTACCAACCCGGACCAACCTGGCTATGAGAGCGTGCTTTCACAAGTGCTCGGCGCTGTGGCAGGAAAGGGAGCGTTTTACTTCGTTTCCATGGGCGCGATCCTTCTGGTGCTCTCGCTGTCAGCCAACACCGCCTTTGCTGATTTTCCGCGCCTCTGCCAGGCAATTGCCCGCAACGGTTATCTGCCAAAGTCATTTGCATCGAGAGGACGCAGGCTCGTCTTTTCCCAAGGCATTTACGCCCTCACGGTCATTGCTGGAATCCTGCTCATCGTGTTTCGTGGAATCACTGATCGGCTTATCCCATTATTTGCGATAGGCGCGTTCATGGCATTCACTCTGTCGCAGGCAGGCATGGTGGCCCACTGGAAAAAAACAAAGGGACGCCATCTCCTCAGCATGTTTCTGAATGGTCTGGGGGCCACAGCAACCGCAATCACCACGCTGGTGGTGCTGGTTGCCAAGTTTGCTGAAGGCGCCTGGATTACGCTCGGACTGATTCCCCTTCTTTTTCTCCTGATGAAAGCGATCCGCCGGCAGTATCGCTTGATGGAGAAGGAAATTGAGTCCGATCAGCCTTTAATTCTGGAAAATCTGAAGCAGCCTATCGTGATCATACCTATCACTGGATGGAGCAAGATCACCCAAAAGGCCCTGCTGTTCGCTTTCTCAATATCGCCAGATATAAAGTTCGCGCACGTCTGCGTTGAAGAACATGACAACGATTTGCGCCATCGATGGAAAGATCTGGTCGAGGTGCCAGCCCAGAAAAAAGGCTTTAAGCCGCCCGAATTGAAGACGATTCAGTCACCCTATCGTTACGTCTTGAATCCTCTCCTTTCCTATATCGAGGGGGAAGCCAAAAAACATCCTGACCGGCAAATCGCAGTGATCATTCCTGAAAAGGTAGAGAAACACTGGTATGGCTTCCTGCTTCACAACCAGCGCGCAGCCCTGCTCAAGGCAATGCTTTATTTCGCAGGCAATCAGCAGATCATTGTGATGAATATCCCCTGGTATCTGGGCACAGGAAAACGTTAGCTATCAGGTCTTAAACTAGGAGCTAATGGCTAAGAGCTTAGGTTAGATCTTAGGCCCACCCGCAACCGTGCTCACGCTTTCCGCATGACCAGCCACAGCACGCTCTATTATTTGCCCTAACTCTGTGCGTGAGACCGGTTTGGAAATGTAGTCGTCCATTCCTGCTTTGATACATTGTTCCCGATCGCCAATCATCGCGTGGGCGGTCATGGCCACGATGGGAATATGGGCCGTAGTGCCTGCCTCCCGAGCGCGGATTATCGATGTGGCCTCCAGACCGTCCATATCGGGCATCTGCACATCCATAAGAACAAGGTCGAAAGACGATTCGTTCAAGGCCGTCAGTACTTGCCGTCCATTTTCTACGACAACGGCGTGATGGCCCAAGCTTTCAAGGAGCTTGACTGCCAGCTTTTGGTTGATTCGGTTGTCTTCCGCCACCAAAATCTGCAAAGCACGCTTGAGCTGGGGCGAATCAGGCAACACTGGTTTAGAGGTCGAAGTTTCGCGAGATAACGAAGCAATATCATCGGCAAGAACTGCTTGTTTCCCAAACTGAGCAGTGAAGAAAAACGTGCTCCCCGATCCCACGTTACTCTCTGCCCAGATTTCCCCTCCCATCAGTTCAACGATCCGCGAACAGATGGCCAGCCCCAAACCCGTTCCGCCAAACTTGCGCGCAGCCGAATTATCGGCTTGTTCGAAAGGAGCAAAAATTGTTTCCAGCTTTTCTTTCGGTACGCCCATACCGGTATCGCGAACCGAAAATTGCAGCAACGCCGTTGTACCGTTTTGGGAAACGCATTGCACCGACACAACAATCTCACCCTGATCCGTAAACTTGACCGAATTGCCGACCAGATTGGTAAGCACTTGCCGCAACCGCCCGGCATCGCCTAGCAGAACCTTGGGAACTTCTTCGGTGATGCGCAAGGTCAGGTTCAGATTTTTCTGTGCGACGCGCGAACCAAATGCTTTCATGGTCGCTCTCATCAGCTCGGACACATCGAACGGCGCGGGACTCAGACTGAACTTTCCTGCTTCAATCTTCGAATAATCCAGCAGATCGTTGATTACCACCAACAGTGCATCTCCCGAAGCTTTTACCAGCGACAGAAACTCCTTCTGATCAGGTGTTAAGTCAGTAGCCAACGTAAGCTCGGTCATGCCGATAATGCCATTCATCGGCGTTCTGATCTCATGGCTTACATTGGCCAGAAATTCACTCTTCGCCCGGCTGGCCGTCTCCGCAGCTTCGCGAGCCGCCTCCAGTTGGCGGTTGACAACCGCGAGTTCTGCCGTCCGCGTTTCGGATGCCTGGCGCGACGTTTCCAATTGTGCGTTGGCCGCCCGCAATTCCGCCGTCTGCAACTCCACTTGGCCCGTCAATAACGCTTTCTGATGCAAGATTCGCTTCACTCGCCATTTCCAAACTCCCCAAACGAGCAGCAGAACTGCCAGCACCATCACGATGCGGAACCAGACTGTGTCCCAAAATGGAGGAGCAATCGACAGTTGTACCTCCGTAGGTGGGCTCCACTCTCCCTCAGGAGTCTGCGCCATCACTTCAAAAACATAACGCCCCTGCGGCAGGTTCGTATAACGTGCCTCGCGCTGCTCGGTCTCCGTCCAACTCTCTTCCAGATTTCGCAGACGATAGCGAAAATGCACTTCGTCTTCGTGAAGAAAAGTCAGCGCAGCGAATTTGAAGACTCCGGAGTGGTCGGAGTATTGAATGGCCAGCGGATTCATTGGCCCGGCGGCTTGGGAATCGAGGATATTCCAGCGCATCCTGGCTCCGAATTCCACATAAGTCGGTAGAACGCGCGGCACTCCTTCCGCTTGTGAACTCAAAGAAGGATGAAAGTGAGCAAGCCCATGACTGGTGCCAATCCAGATATCGCCGTTGGGTTCAGCGAAAAACCCATTCGTATCGCTATCCTCCCACACCAGTCCTTCGGAACGTCCATAGTGACGCCACTGGCCGGCGCGATAAGCATCAACGCCTTGATCGGTTCCAACCCAAACCGAGCCATCCGGGCTCGCGCCCAGAAATAAACTCCAGTTGGAATTCGATCCTTCAGGCTGCCGGAAATGGGTCATCTTTGGATGGTCGTCCTCTCCGTTAAATTCCAAGCGGGTAAGGCCTACAGGCTCTCGATAGTTGAGCCACAATGCGCCATCGGCAGCCTGCGTCACACCAAAGGCGATGTTCAACTTCAATCCATCGGCAACTCCAAAGCGCCTCCACTCGCCATTTTTGAAGCGAGCCAGACCGTACGAACCGGGGAACCAGAGCCAGCCGCGCTTATCGAGGATCGGCTGGTAAAACGTCTCGTGCTCATCAGTGCGCGGCACCGCCACTCGATCAAAATGGAGCGCGGTGCTTTTGGTGTTTATTTCGGTGCTGCGGAAGAGTCCTCCGTTAGCTCCAACCCACATGCGATTGTTGGCATCAGCCAGGAGGCCCCAGATGCGGTCAGAAGAGAGTCCGCTCTCGTTGCCGTACGTGGCAATAAGCTTGCCGTGGCGAAAGCGCGAAATGCCGCCAGGATACGCTCCGGCCCATGCATCCCCACCATGGTCAATCTCAACCGCCCGGATTTTTTCGCCCCGAAGTCCATCGCGCTCGTGCCATGCGCGCCAAGTGCCGGTCTCCGGATCCTTAGCGTTCAAACCCTGGTTCGATCCCGCCCATACGACCCCTTGATCATCCTTGCGTATCGCCCACATCACATCATTGGAAAGCCCTTCGAATTTCGTCCAGCTTTCCCACTGTTGGTATCCAAGCCATCTCTGGATGCCTACGCCACGAAAAGCAATCCACAATGATCCTTCATGATCGCGCATGACTGTAGATATTGAGTCCGAGGCCAACCCATTGCTCGAACTCACAAGACGCCAGCCGTCCTTTTCAGGAATTGCCAGGCCAACATCAGTGGGGACGAATACCATACCATCCGTCGAACGCAATAAAGGCCCAGCCGGAAAACCGGCGGTAGGCAGTCCTCGATCGCGTGCTACCGCCTGTTGCATATTGTTCGTGAGTTCGAACAGCCGGCTCGCACTGCGCAGCCACACATTTCCATCTGAATCCGTGATGATGCTGTCCCACCTCTGCTGCGGAAGCTTGTACTCGTTATCAAGATTCGAAACTTTGCCGGAATCGATTCGGCACAAGCTCAAATCACAACCAAACCACACTCTTCCTATGGAATCCAGAGTTATGCCATGAGCCGGTTTTCGGGTGAGCCATTGAAACTTATAGGAACCATCGGTTACCGGTTCCACTACAACGAGTCCCTGGGTTGTTCCGACATAGAGCCGGTTTTGCTGGTCGGATGCAAGGCTTCCCGCCCCAACGATTTCGACCACTTCTCCCAGATTGATGATTTCGAAATGACTGCCTTTGCGATGCACAAGGCCTTGCCGTGTTCCCGCCCACAATGTTCCATCTGCCGATTCATGCAGCGCCTCTACATCTTTGCTGGGAGACTCTGTCATGGACGGGAATTGGCGAAAAGACTTGCCGTCATACCAAAACAGGCCGTTCTGGGTCGCAACCCAGATGAATCCGGTGCGGTCCTGGAGCATGGCGGTGACCGCTGTGTTGGCCAGGCCCTGGTCCCGGCCATATATCTTGAAACTATAGCGCTGGGTCTGTGCGCTTACCCAGACCGCACCAAGCATCACGAAAACCGCGAGTCGCACTGTCGCCATGGTTATAGAGAGAAGAGAGCTGAACAATTCCTTTTTCAACAAACGGAAAGAAAATTTAAATTCGTTTAATCTTGTGGGCTTTTTCTTTGAAAATCAACTGGAATCGCCAAATCTTCGCAAGCCGAAGTAACCAGATAATATTTAATTGTCAAAGAACGTAGGCTTGAGCGCCGCTGGGTTCCAATCAAGCCCAAATTTCCGGCTTAAAAATCCGAAGTGTTGAAAACAATGGGCTTCCAGTTTTTCTGACCCCGACTTGCGCCAACCTGACCCCAGTTTGCGCCAACCTGACCCCCAATTGTGCCAACCTGACCCTGATTTGTGCCAACCCGGGCCGTGGACAGCGTGGACGTAGTGGACCTGTTGGACAACACTCTGGGACAAAAATTGCTATGCCGGATGAAGACCCTTTGAGAACATAGGAGGGTTCAGCCAATGCCGTGGATGACTGCTTCATGGAAGACCCCCAAGCGCATGATCTTACATCATAGATGTTCTGTCAACAGTATTATCTCTTTTGTTTTCAATGAGATATGTTTTTACTAGTAGTACTTTTATGGATTGAATAATAGTAGCATTACTGTGGCATGAAAATAGACCATAGTAATATTGATCAGTCTTTGCTAAGAACAAGGTCTAAGGGAGGCCAAGGGGGCTTGCCCAAGAACCCTTCTGGCCACAAATGACAAAAACACAATGGCCTTCCGATCTATTCGCGCTGGCGCGCGAATAAATCCCCAGGATGACGATTCGTCTTTTCTATCTTTCTTTTATCTTTGGTTTCTCTCATACGATAGGTTTGTTGGGAAGACGAGTTTGGGCAAAGCCGACTAGAGCTGAAGCTAAAATAATCTGGCCCAGCATTTAGCCCTTGGCAGTCACATTACCGAGAGCGATGAAAGAAGAAAGGAGAAGTTATTGCCCAGCTCACCAGGCGCAAAGAAGTCCATTGACGCGATGATTGCTGAGTCTGAGCTGCCACGATTCAGGCTAACCAGGTCGTTGGGTTCATGGTCGATGATCGCAATCGGAGTAGGCGCGATTATTGGGAGTGGAATTTATTCTCTGGCGGGCATCGCAGCAGGTGGAGTGCAATATCCGATTCCTTCGGCTATGGGGCAGCCGGTTGCCAAAGTGATTTGGCAGCTTTTGCATGGCGTGCTACCCGCCTCTGGCTATCACAACAGCCCACCGGCAGGGCCTGGCGTTGTCGTTGCGTTTTTGGTCGTTGCTTTGGTTTGCCTTCTGATCGGGCTCTGCTATGCCGAGCTGGCATCGCTTATGCCACTGGCGGGCAGCGTCTACACCTATTCCTATGCCGCGTTAGGAGAGTTGCCTGCCTGGATCATGGGTTGGATACTCGTGCTCGAGTACGGGTTGGGTAATGTAGTATTTGCAACGGCGCTGGGACAGGCAGTGAAAGAGCGCCTGGCAGATTTTCATCTTTACGTTCCCGGCCATTGGTCCATGCCAGTTTGGTCAGAAGGCAAATGGACCGGCGCTTACTTTAATCTTCCTGCGTTTCTTCTTGTCTTGGCCGTGACTCTGATTTTGTCTCGTGGCATTCGCGCTTTTTCCCGGACCAACATGGTGTTAGTGATCCTAAAGTGCAGCGCCATTCTTTTCTTCCTGCTCTTGGGGAGCACTTTCGCGCGACCGGCCAACTGGCATCCATTTGCACCCGGAGGCGCCGGCGGTGTGCTGGCTGCCGGGATCATTCTGTTTTACGTCTATATCGGCTTCGATTGTGTGTCGGTTGCGGCGGAAGAGACCAAGCGGCCACAACGCGATGTTCCAGCCGGCATCCTTGGATCGCTGGCAATTTGCGCAACCCTTTACATAGGGATGGCGGTGGTTTTGCTGGGGATGATCCCATACACCCATTTTGGATCTGGAGCGCCAGCCTCTCAGATGCCGGTTCTGTATGCGCTCCAGCAGTTTGGCGTGCGGCCGGTTTCTCAGGGCCTGATTGTCACTGGTATGTTGGTCGGTATGCTGTCGGTCATGTTCGTCCTGCAGTATGGACAGACGCGCCTTTGGTACGTGATGTCCCGTGATGGCTTAGTGCCCGCGATTTTCTCTTCGATCCACGCGAGAACCAGGAGTCCCCATTTATCAGTTTGGATCTGGGGAACCACTGTGGCGGTTTGTGCAGGTGTAATCGATATCGGCGAGGCCGCGGACTTGGTAACCATCGGCAGTCTGATAGCATTCGCAGTGGCCTCAATCTGCGTAATGATTTTGAGAAAAACCCAACCCAGCCGTCCACGACCGTTTAAGGTTCCCTGGTCGCCGTGGCTGCCCTGGGCATCATTGGCAGCCATGCTGGCATTGATGTTATGTCTGCCTGTGATTACCTGGGTCCGTCTTTTCGTGTGGCTCGCCATAGGGCTGGCTATCTACTTTGGCTATAGCCGGCGACACAGCACTCTCACAACCCCGTAAGGTTCAGCCGTCCCGCTAATAAAAGCGTTTATGTCGCCCGTTACACGGGTTTTGGCGATCGCTTGAACGGATACCCACAGCTTGCGCTGTGGGCTATGTGTATGAACGCCAGCTTCGCTGGCTTTAGTACGAATGTCTTACGGCTAGTCTTTGCACTCTAAAATGTAGAAACTCAAGAAGTCCTCCTTCGGAGGGCTCGGAACCAAAATTGTTCTACTGAATAATTTACCGGCGCGCGAATACAGGAGGCGTGGCTGTAGGGTGGTTCTGGTAAGCGATCCCGACAAGCGAACCAATCAGCACGAGGCAAGTAAAGGCAACTTGCAACCACATTTGCGGCGAGGATCTCTGCGCGCTGATGGCAGAATCAATGGATTGATGGAGGCGCTGGCGCATCAAAGGCGTGAACTCCGGATTCCCGGATTCGCGTTTAAGCTCGTAGAACCGGGTGTGGCAGTGCCGGCATGTGTCCATATGGACGAGGGCTTCGGCGCCGAGTTCATCACTGCCGCCGGACTCCAGCCCATAGGAAACTTCAAATAAAAATTCTTCGCAAGTCATGAGTTAATTTTAAATAAATATTGCCGCAGGCGCTCTCGCAGATGAATGCGGGCACGGCGTAGCCGGGTCCGTACGCTCTCGGGTGTCAGGCCCAGCGCCAGCGCTGTGGTACCCGTAGACAAGTTCTCAACTTCTCTCATAAATAGTACAGAGCGGTATGTAGGATGCATACCGTCCAATATTTTCTTGAGCAGGCCGCCGAGTTCTTTCCGCGAATATTGCTCTTCGGGGCTGATTGCCAGGGCTGGAATCGATGCGATCTCTTCCAGATTTTCCAGCCCCTTCCGATGTTCTTGCTGCATCTTTCTAAGCTTTGATCGCGCTATGTTGACGGCAATTTGAATCAACCAGGTACGGAACTTGGCTTCGCCGCGAAACTGATGGATGCGCCGAAAGGCCCGCAGAAAAGTCTCCTGGGTCACATCTTCGGCATCGGCGGTATTGCCTAAGATCGCCATCGCTCCACGATAAATTGCGGACTCATGCCGATGCACCAACTCGTGAAAGAGTTCGGGGTTTCCCCTGCGAATCTGCTGAACCAGCTCCCAGTCCTGGTCCGTGTTGGAGAGTTCATTTATCAAGCTAAGCCGAATCGTAGCACAGACGTGCTGCATTTTTTGAAGGACAGGGGATAAATAAATTGTCACGCCGGCTGTATTGCGCAGTCATATCAGCGGGAAGAATCAGGTAAATGCGTCATTTGGCAACTGGGTAAGTTGCTCCAGCACCTTTTCGTTCGGAGGACCGTCTATCAATGTCCAGTCTGTTTGCCACTAAACCGTTGGACGTCTTAATGAAGGAAGGCGCCGAACAGGGCGAGCATAATCTTCGTCGTGCTTTAGGCCCCCTTAATCTCGTGACTTTGGGAATCGGAGCGGTCATCGGCGCAGGGATTTTTGTCCTGACCGGCAACGCAGCCGCACAGTTCGCAGGACCGGCAGTCATTCTTTCGTACGTGCTTGCCGGTACAGGCTGCGTATTTGCGGGGCTCTGCTATGCCGAGTTTGCCTCGATGATTCCGGTTGCCGGATCAGCCTACACCTACGGATATGCGACGCTGGGCGAGTTCTTTGCCTGGATTATCGGCTGGGACTTGATCATGGAATATGCAGTCGGCGCGGCCACCGTCGCTGTAGGCTGGAGTGGCAACCTGGTTGCCCTGCTTGAAAGTTTTGGGATCCACCTTCCGCCTCAGATCCTCGGATCGCCCGGAACAGTCTTTGTGTATTTTCAACACTGTTGGAGCCCGCTTACCTTGGTTGGTCCGAAACTGGCAGAAGCAGGCATTGATCCTGCCACACTTCCTCAGGCTAGGGGAATATTGGACCTGCCTGCATATCTTGTGATCGCCATCATCACCGCCATTCTGGTCTTGGGCGTGCGTGAATCGGCGAACTTCAACTCTTTCATGGTTCTGGTCAAGGTGGGTACGGTGTTGACGTTCATTGCAGTGGCAGCCATGTTCCTTTTTCGGCACCCGGATGTGGCCGCTGCTAATTGGCATCCCTTCCTTCCACCGAATCAGGGCGTCTATGGCAAGTTTGGATGGTCAGGAGTTGCGCGTGGAGCGGGAATCATCTTCTTCGCGTACATTGGCTTCGATGCCGTCTCCACAGCGGCCCAGGAAGCCAAGAATCCCCAGCGCGACATGCCCATCGGTATCCTGGGATCTCTGGCCATCTGCACCCTCCTCTATATAGGCGTGGCCGGGTTGCTAACCGGAGTAGTGAAATACCCTCTGCTGAATACACCTGCACCTGTAGCTTTGGGAATCCAAGCTACTGGCACCCGCTGGGGCAGCGTTTTGGTAATGTTGGGAACTTTTGCCGGACTCACGACAACCATGCTGGTGATGCTCATGGCGCAGTCTCGAATCTTTTATTCCATGTCGCGCGATGGCCTGCTGCCGGAGTGGGCGGGAAGAATCCATCCTCGTTTTCGTACACCCTGGATTTCTTCCATCCTGGTAGGGTTCTGCGTGGCGCTGTTCGCAGGTCTTCTGCCACTTGATCTACTCTTCCAGCTTACCTCCATCGGAACCCTGCTGGCGTTCGTGATCGTGTGTGCTGGAGTGTGGATTTTGCGTGTGCGCAAGCCGGAACTGCCTCGTCCATTCAAGACCCCTTGGGTCCCAGTGGTTCCCATCCTGGGAATTGTGATTTGCCTGTATCTCATGCGTACGCTACCCAGTGGAACATGGTTGCGCCTGCTTATCTGGCTGCTCATCGGATTCGTGGTTTATTTCAGCTTTGGCATCAAAAACAGCCGGCTGAAGCAGGGCAAGTTGCCGTAGTTGCCATAATTTCAGCTTTTAGCTCTTAGCCACTAGCTCTTAGCAAAAACCTGTTGATTTTGCAGGCTTCTGGAACCCAGAGAGTTTCCCAAGATTGCCCAAAATTCTTAAAGCTTCAAAGCCAACATGTTTACCCGCGAACCCAGACGCAGGCCCCGGGCCATAGGCCAGTCGAATCTGCACAATCTACAGTGGAGTCTGATCTTGGATTGATTTCCTTTGCTCTCTTAGCGTCTTTGCGGTAAAACTTCAGGATCGTCAAATCTAAAGGCATTTTGACCTGAAAGAAACTATGTAAGTTCCTCAAAAAGGCAGACGAACCAATACAAAGGAAATATTTTTCGAAAGTTTGAAACGCTTTCCCCAAAAAAGTCACTACGTGTTGGGGAATTTGCAAGAAACCCAACGGTTAACTGAAGTAAGCCGCCTGCCACGTATGGTCACAGCGGCAAAACGGGCCCATAAATCCGGCATAGTCAGGAGATGAAGGACATTATGGTTGATCAACAAAACAGCTCAAATCCCAATTGGACAATTATGGTGTACATCGCCGCCGACGATATGTTGTCGGACTTCGCGGTGGGGTCTTTGCAACAACTGAGACGGCTAGCGAGCGAGAATCCCAACATCGTTGTCGCCGCCCAGTTTGACGCTAATGGAAAGCAAAACATTCCCCGGCTGATCTTTCAGGGAGTCGCAGATAATCGCAAGCTCATTCGCGACAATAAGATTGAGGACATTGATTCTCGCACAGATCTGGCGGACCCCTCAGCCCTGAGGGAATTCGTCAACTGGGCATACGAGCAACGTAAGGCTAACCACTATTGTCTGGTTCTGTGGGGACACGGGCCCGAACTTCTGGCGAATGACTATCCGCTTCTTGCCAGTGGAAAAAAACCCAAGAGATTTCTCACCCCTTGCGATATAAAAAACGCCTTGGCGAGTACAAAGCTAAGAAAAGATGGTTGCAAATTCGATATTGTCGCGATCGATGCATGCAGTATGAGCATGATGGAAGTTGCCTGCGAACTCCGAGACCATGCGGAATTTCTGGTTGCTTCCCAGGAAGATGTGCCGGACTTCAGCTTCCCTTACGACAAGCTTCTGACTTTTGGCGATGCCAAAGACCGAAACGACATCGCCTCCCTTTGCAAGGAACTTCCCGCCCGGTACATCGCTGCTTATGAGGACTACACTTTTACCAAGGCGACGCAGACAGCCAGCATTACGCTATCAAGTCTCTCCCTGAAAGATGCGGGTAATGTGACCGGACCCTTGGGCCAACTTGTAAGCGCGCTTTTGCAAGCCGGTCGTGATCGTACAAAGCGGCGGGCAATCATTGACGCTCGCGCCAATTCCAAGGAGTTTGTCGTCGGCCTTTATGTTGACCTGCATGACTTTTGCCAACGACTGAGTGGCGAGCTGTTTTCAAAAAACATCGTCGATGAAAGCCTCGTGGCGGCCTGCGATAAAATATGCGACGCCATTCGATTCCGTGCTGAAAATGCCTTCGTTATCGCAAGCAAGGTATCTGAAGACGAAAGGTGCCACGGTGTTTCCATCTATTTCCCCTACATGAACGAACCAGCGAAGGACCCTGTAAATGAGACGGCGGTAAGAGGTGAGAAGAGCGCCGGGTCCAACTATGGACAATATGTCCAAGACCGGAGTGGTGCGGGACCTCTAACCAGAGGTGATATGGCGTTCACGAGTAGGAGTGGTGTACAGCCACCTGACCAAGGAGGAACCACGCGGAGCAGAGGCGGACTTGATCTTCCGACCAAAAACGACTTCGAGCTCCTTGGCAAGGGTGGACTTGATCTTCCAAGCAAAGGCGGACTTGATCTCCCAAGTAAAGGACTCGATGTTCTGAGTAGACTCCGCAGGCAACGGATTGAAGAAACGGAGCAGTATTACCCCGGTTTGAGACTTTCGAGCGAAACGGATTGGGATAAGTTCATCCGTTGTCACTGGTCTCGTTGGCTGGTCGAGGACGTGGAAACCAGGATGTTGAAAGATCCAAACACAAATCTGTCAGAAGTTCTTAATCAGAAATATTCAGCACAACAGTGTGCTCTAAATCTACTCTCTTTTTGTCGAGAGCTTGAACAAGGTGGAAACTCGACGAGCAATCGCTCGAGTAACGAACAAGCTGGAGTCGGCGACCAGCCAAAACAGGTCCCAGCGAATGGTATCGCCACCACCAGGTGAAGGGAGAACAGATAATGGCTCGGTTGTCTTGGCTAGCTGGAATCCTCGGCGCCTCTTCTGTGCTGATGGGCTCATCGGATGCGTATCCCGCGCGGCTGGTGAGCCCTCTAGCCGTGGTAGGCTACGCGGCGAGACAGAAGCATGACGCCAGCGATCTACTACAACGGCAGGCTGAAGAAGCCGCGAGGGAAGCGGACTCCCTGCGCCAGAATCAAACTGAAAAGGACCTGAGTAGAGCGATTGCGTCATTCCAGAAGAGTGCAAAGCTCTTTCGATCGGCACATCTTAACAGCAAGGCTGCCGATGCAATGCTACAGGTTGGTGACATCTATTTCACCTTAAGCAAGTATGAAAAGGCTCTGAGTTCCTATCAAGAGGCTCATAATCTCGATGACAAAAACCAGGAGCTAGCCTGCCTCGTTTCGAGCCACGCCGCCCGCGCGTACGCCACAACAGGACAAAAGTCTCATGCGGATGTGTATTCCAAGAGAGCGCTCAGCCAATGTAATGCTCTCGCGGATCCGAAATTCCAAGCTGAAGCGCTGGAGGCCCGTGGAGAAGCCCTGTCAGACGGCTCGTCGCAGAACGCAGAATTTTTCATCCAGGCACAAGAACTCTTTGGCAAAGCGAACGATACCCGATCACAAGCTCATGCGCTGCTGATGCTGGCCTACGCCCATTTTTGGGATCAACGGCCTGAATCCCTCCAGTTTGCTGGAAAAGCCTTGCATCTGTTCTCGGTGAATATGGATCGCCGCGGGATCGCTGAAGCTCGCAATTTCCTTGGACTATTAGCCGCTGCAACCGATGAATTTGAGACAGCCAAATGCAACTATCAGCGGTCTCTACCTGTGTTTCAGAGTGTTGGAGATAAGGACAATGAAGCCATTACTCTGAACGGTATTGGTTTGGCCAACTGGGGAGCCGGTAACGTCGACGCATCCCTGGAGAATTACACCCGAGCGAAAGAAGTTTTTACCCGCCTACATGACCAACTCGGAACTATAGAAGCCATCACCGGAATGGGAAAGCCCCTAAGCGCCACACATCAACTCAGGCAACTGCTGCCGCTGTATCAAGAGAAGTTGCGTATCGCACCCAAAGGTAGCGGGCAAGAAGCGGCCGCCCTAGCCGACATGGCAGGCATTTATGAATTGCAACACCAGTATGCTAAGGCGAATAAGCTCTATCAACACTCCCTTGAGATTTACAGGTCTGCTAAGAATGACAACGGCATAGGAGACATCCTGGCCCGCTTGGCTCGTTTGCATGAACGACAAGGCGAGCATTCCCAGGCCCTGGAGTTGTTGGAAGGCGCACACGCCATAAAAGACAAGGCGGGACGAGTGGGGGATGTTGCCGCAATCGACTATGAAATGGCCAATATTTACCGGCGGCTTCATCGCTTTCAGGATGCCTTGACAGCCCTCAAACAGACAATTGAAACTATCGAGTCAGAGAGATTGAAGATTGCAGATTTCGATTCGCGAGCTACCTATTTCAGCTCTGTTCATCGGTATTACGCGCTTTACATTCAGATATTAATGTTGCTGGAACAGCAGGCCCCTAAGGGAGGTTTTGAACAGTCCGCGTTTGAGCAATCGGAAAAAAGCAAGGTGCGGGCTTTACTGGATTTATTTAATGCGTCCAAGACCGATGCGGCTTGTGATGAGCTCTTGCAAAAGCAACTGGCTCCGGCGAGTTCAATAGGGGCCCCCGTTGCTGACATCAGCGATGTGGCTACAGCTTCCGCAGTTCTGACCTTGAAGCAGATTCAAGCTGAACTTGGAAACGATGATACCGTGATCGAATATCTGCTGGGAGATGAAAAGAGCTATGTATGGATTGTAAATTCACGCCATATCACCGCCCATGAATTGCCTCCTGCAGACAAAATAGAGAAGCTGGTCCAATTTTTTCACGAGACGCTTACAGCCCGCGAACCCCGCCAGCATGAAAGTTTCTACCAGCGCAATGAAAGAATCCGAAAAGCAGACCTGGCGTATCCGTGGATTGCACGACAATTGTCGCAAATATTGTTGGGCTCAGTGGAAATGACCAGCGTCAAACGGCTGTTGATTGTTCCCGATGGGTCTCTTTACGACTTTCCATTTTCCGCACTACGGATTTCCGAGTCCGCAAGGAAGAGCGCACCTTTGGTGAGTAAGCACGAGATCGTCGTCCTGCCCTCAGCTTCCGTGCTGGGTACGTTAAGAAAAGTGGCCAGCAAAAGGGAGACGCCAACTCGTACTGCCGTTATTGTTGCCGACCCCGTCGTAGACGGGGGAGACCCGCGGTTGTTTCATACTCCTAACTCCAGCGGGAAGGCATCACAACAAAAGCCTCCTGCTAAGAAGATGAAGATTCGTGATGCTCGGGCCTTGTGGCTTAGCAGACTGGAGGGATCAGGTGACGAAGCTATCGCCATTCGCCAAATCCTGGATGCTCCCGACGTGCTTGTTGAAGTGGGTTTCAACGCCAACCGGGCCTTTGTTCTTCAGGGAGCACTTGCATCCTTCCGGATCATCCATTTTGCGACGCATGGATTTGTTGATCTCCACCATCCTGAATTGTCAGGACTGGTTTTGTCGTTAAGAAATGAAAAAGGCCAACGACAAAATGGATACCTGCGGCTGGGAGACATTCATCAACTGAAACTCTCCGCCGACCTGGTTGTGCTCAGCGCCTGCGACTCGGCTCGGGGTAAAAACCTGAACTCCGAGGGAACGATTGGCTTGCCTCGCGCTTTTCTCTTCGCCGGCAGCCGCAGTGTTCTTGCCAGCCTTTGGAAAGTGGATGACGACGCTGCTGTAGCTTTCATGAAAAATTTTTATGAACGGATCAAAAAAGGCGAGATTCCGAGTGCTGCGCTGCGTGGCGCGCAACTGGAAATGTCACAAGGAAAGCGATGGTCTCAACCTTTTTACTGGGCAGCTTTTGTGCTGCAAGGAGACTACAAGTGATTGGATCAATGAAGTAATCGGTTGAATTCGCGGATAGCTTGGTTTATCGTGAACGCCGTGACAACGGCGCACTCACAGCCAAACCATGAGCCATTCGAGACGTTTCTTCGCTGGCTTTCTCCGGACCGCGAGCAGGCGTGCAAGATCTATGGTGAGATCATGCAAAAGATGTGCAGATATTTTGTTCGAAAAGGGTGCCATGACTCGGAGGAATTGGCTGGTGAGGCTCGGGACCGGGTGGTCAAGATCATCAATGCCGGCCAGGAGTATCCCAAGCCGGAAGCCCTCTTCTACAGTGTGGCTTCTAAAGTATGGAAGGAGAACGCGAGGAAGCCTAGATCGGAACCTCTGCCATCCGATGATGTGCTTCCTGTAACACCGCAGGAAACTGACAAGAAAGAACGGCAGTCATATTGCCTGGGAAGGTGTCTTGAG
>DASZFU010000022.1:0-116600 GCA_035939495.1 Candidatus Angelobacter sp.
ACAAGTCCTGCTCCTCAGGTGTCACCATAGGCTAAATTGCGTTGAAGCTTCCAGAGCTTCTTAGCATGAACCAAATTGTCCAATTTGCACCCTCTTTATTATGATGGCCTGTTGAAAAGTAAGTGACATTGGGCTTTAGCCGGCTTCAGCCGGCTTCAGCCCCTGCACATCGCGTCCTTCGCGAAGATATGCCCATTGCATTATTTATGCAGTTCTCAATAGAGGTGTCAGGGGGAAAGCCGACAGCTTGGATTCAAGAAACGTAATCATTCATCAATGCTTGCGTTCAGCCAACCAAATAGCCATTCGCTTCTGCAAGGGTAAGGAAACTATTTTCCCGCGAATGATTCCTTGATTGCGCGGTCGATGAGGAGCTTCAAGGCGACTGCACTGAGCACGCCTTCTACCTGCTCACCGTTAACGAACATCGTGGGGGTTGCGCTCACGCCAAGAGTTCTGGCCTCAGTCATCGAGGCCTCCACCGGAGTTTTGTCCTGCCGGGCAAGGCAGGCCTGGAGTTCTGCCGCATTGGCTCCATACCGCTTGCCGGTTTCCGCAGCCAGTGTATCGAGCGCGAAGGGCGTGTCGCCTGTGTGCTCTTTGAACCTGGTATTCACTTCTTGCTGGTGAGTATGAACATAGTCAGAGAAATCCCAATAAGCGGCAGAATTCTGCCGGGCCAGGCACTGCGAATCAATGGCCGCTCGCATGGCCCAGGGATGGGCATCGGCAATGGGGAAGTCCTTCACGACAATTCGTACATAGTTCTGGTAGCCGTTCATCACCTGGTTCACGAGGTCGACATACATGCGCGCACAAAAGGGACACTGGTAATCGTCGTAGACGACAATGGTGACGGCCGCTTTCTCTGCTCCGCGAATGGGTCTTCCAGAGAGGTCGATCTTGTCCATCACTCTTTTATATGGATCTTCGGTCAGATCGAACTCTTTCACGTAGAGCAGCTTCTTCCCATCCTTGGACAAGAGGAAGTTAAAAGTCTTGCTGGTTCCCTTCTGCTCAATGGTCACTGGAAGATTGTCATAGCCGGTAAATCCGCTGGGAGAAAGTTTGCCCAACGTCAGTTGCGCGTCCGGCGCCGCCTCCGCGTAGGCGCGCACCTGGCGCTCGATGCGCCGGTTCAGCTCAGCCTGCGGAGAACTGGCTGCGCCCGCTGTCTGCGCCTTTACCAGCGTAACTGGCAGCAGGAACATACCAGGCAAAATCAAAATGACCAACCGGATGATGAAAGGCACGATACTCTCCATCGCAGTAGACTACCAACCATCTCATAACCGCCTCAGCAAGATCAAACAGCAGCCTAAGTGGAGGTGTAATTATTAAAGCCTGGTTGCTGTGAGACAAGCTGAACGGCATGGATTGAGCTCTCGCGCCTCAAGGATTTGATGTTCTCTGCGCCTCCGCGGTGCACTGGTCTTCTTTGTGCTTCCCCATGTCTTCGTATCCGTGGTGGGTTTTGTTTTGGTTGTTGGTTTTCCTTTGCGGCCTTCGCGTCCTTTGCGGTGAACAGGTTTTTGGTTGTGGCTCGACTACGGAGTGCCCCTGGCCATAGAGCTACTATTAAATCTTCGATCCCTGCCCTAGTAATATCTCTATTTTAGAACTATATTTCCTTTTATATCAATGACTTATCTATTATTTTGCAACATTTTCGCCCTGAATTCATTTTCTTCTTGACCATTCACTCCCGCAACCCTTAAAACCTACCCAGGTAAGCTTTTTGGGATCATCCTATGAGTCGGATCCTGCGACCTTATGGGATCGGCCCGGAAGCCATCCGGTTGAAGCCGGGCTTGGTTGATAAGGGGTTACCTCGCTGGCAACTTCAACCCCCGGTGGCAACGCCATTGGGTCGAAAATTTATGGAATGGAGTCGCCCATCCTTCAGGCTCTTGGCGAACGGTGGGAAACGGAAAGGGTGGACACATGGTGGGACGAAAGGTAACAGCGGTTACAACCGGTAACAGAATTCGCCAATATTCATGCTGGTTGTAACCGGTGTAACCGCTGTAACCGGTATTTTTTTGCACACAAACAATTTCGATCCTGATAAGAGCAACCCCAGAGGATGCAGCTACCTAAACCCTCTCTGCGATTTCTGCGGGCTGACAATCAAATTCGTGCCAAGGCGCGGAGGATTTCATCAAGCCGGCTTCAGATCAGTGGCGTCTGTAGAGATCAGTGGTAAGCAAGTGTTTGATCCGAGTTCTTCCGCGGTAAAAAACGGGTTTGGTTGTGGCTCCGCTACGCTGCGTTCTCTGCGGTTGAAAGCTTTGTCTTTGATTTTCCCCGCGCCTCCGCGGTGCACTGGTCTTCTCAGTGTCTTCGTGTCTCCGTGGTGGGTTTTGGTTGTGGCTCTGCACCATCTGGTTTTGTTTAATTTCTCAACTGTGACTCGGGCCGCGCAGCACGCGGGCAGGCAGAAAGAGGATAGCTTTCAGCAGTCCAAACACTCCATCGACGGCTATACCCAGTATCCGGAACGGCAGCAGCAGGAGCCAGATCAGCGGATATAACACCAAGGCCAACAGCGCCAACGGCCAGCAAGCAACCAGCAAGATGCACCACAACAGAAAAGTCACCATGGTTCCACCTTATCAAATATACGGTTGGAGGTGGGCAATGGTTCCCTCAAAAGAAGTCAGGTCTTAACGATTGCGAACCTAGCTCCCTTATAAGGATTGGTACAATTCCCACTGCGCCTGGGGAGCATCATGAAAATCAATCATTGGCTATTTTGGAGCGGGCTTTTGGTCTATGCAGCGGCATTTGCGCTTCCCGCGATTTTTGCACCCGATTCTCCTGCGCTCCCCGGTTATCGGTGCGCAGCTTTTGTAACCGTCATGCAGCCCTGGAGTCACGAAAATCGCGCTTTGATACACGATGCGCCTCTTCGATATATACCGATGGTGATGACCGGATGGATCAACCCCGTCTTTCTGGTCGCCGCGATCCTGATTCTTTTTCGTAAAGCTGCCACGCTCCTGGGCGTCTTGAGGATCGTTATTCTGCTGCTGATTCCCTTCTGCTGGGTTGTTTTTCACTATGAAACGGTGCATCCACGCGAGGGCCACGTTCTTTGGATTTTAGGAATGCTGCTCGTGCTTTTTTCAGTCAGGCTGCGGCAACGGAAAGCGGGATCTCGGGCCTGATGGCGGCTATGGCATCGGACTAAAACGACCGGAGCGAGAATTCAGCATAAACCGAAGCTTTAGCTTCTGTCGGTATCAGGGCATGACTTTAAAGTCATGCCCTGATACCTTCAAAGGCTAAAGCCAAGCGGAACGCGCAGCATTCACCAGGCAACATTGACGATCTCTAACGATGCTTCTCACAACTCCTAACACACCAATAGGCTCATCGCCACGCACCATCCTCAGAAAAGCCGTAAAATAGTTTGACTAGAACAAATGCCGATGATTTTTCGAATCGCTCTTGTGCTGCTACTGTCGCCGCTTGCCTTCGGCGGGATCATTGAAGACGTCCGTGCGGCCATCGCTCAGAACAATTTCGGCGGCGCAAGCTCCGAGCTCCAAAGTTATCGCGCGCAACACGGCGTTGATCCTGAGTATCTTGAGGCTCTTTCCTGGATGGCGCGAGGCTCTCTGGCTGCGCGCCAGTTCAAGGACGCTCTATCGTATTCCCAACAGACCCAATCGCTCGCCCTGCAACAACTGAAGAAAGTAAAGCTCGACTCATCGCCGCATCTTGCCATTGCCCTGGGTGCGGCCTTTGAAGTGCAGGCACAGGCGCTGGCCGCAAATGGAGACCGCAGCCAGGCGGTTTCGGTTCTCCAAAATGCGCTCGTGAGTTATGGTAAAACTTCGATCCGCGCACGACTGCAAAAAAACCTGAACCTGCTCAGCCTGACCCATCGTGAAGCGCCGCCGCTTGATGTCAAAGAGCACGTAGGTTCGGCAGTGGCTCTGCCTCTCACGAAACTTCGGGGATCCCCTGTGCTGCTCTTCTTTTGGGCGCACTGGTGCGGCGACTGCAAAAACGAAGCCCCGATCATTACGCGTCTGCGCTCTGAATATGCAGGCCAGGGACTGGTGGTGATGGGTCCGACACAACTCTATGGATATGCGGCTCGGGGCCAAGAGGTTCCTCCCTCGGAGGAGCTTGCCTATATAGATACGATCCGCCAGCGGTTTTATCCGGGATTGCTCGACCTTCCGGTCCCGCTGAGCAAATCCAACTTCGACACCTACGGGGCCAGCACCACGCCCACGCTGGTGTTGATCGATCGCACAGGACGCGTGGCCCTCTATCACCCCGGATCGATGTCGTATGCCGATCTTCGCACGGCCATTGAATCCGTTGTGAAACCTGCCTCCTGATAAATCCATGCCGGCCTGGGATGCGGGACTTTATTTGCGATTCGCGGACGAACGCGCCCGGCCGGCCGCCGACCTGATTTCGCGCATTGATCTCAACGATCCCGTCCACATTGTTGACATTGGCTGTGGACCTGGCAACAGCACCAACATGCTTCACCAGCGTTGGCCGCAAGCAACCATGACCGGTGTGGACAACTCGGCCGAAATGCTCGCCCAAGCCTCATCTGCCTATCCAGGCTGGAGTTGGATACAGGCGGACGCCGCCACCTGGACAAGCGGCCAGCAATTCGATCTGGTCTTCTCCAATGCCGCATTGCATTGGGTCCCAAATCATGCCCGGCTGTTCCCACGCCTGTTCGACATGGTTGCGCCGGGAGGAGCGTTTGCAATCCAGATGCCCTCCAATTTCAACGCGCCCTCACATCGCGTCATGGCCGAAGTGGCGCAGGAACCTCTTTGGCGGAACGCGCTGCAGAATGCAAGCGCAGGGATCGGCGTGGAATCTTTGTCGTTCTACTATGATCTGCTGCATCCGTTAGCTTCATCGCTGGACCTGTGGGAGACAGAATACCTTCATATCCTCGACGGCCCGGAAGCGATTCTGGAATGGATTCGCGGAACCGGAATGCGACCCTATCTGCAAGCGCTGGAGAATGATCAACTGAAAAAGCAATTTCAGAGCCTTTGCCTCGAGCGTCTACGTGAAGCTTATCCGCGACGCCCGAGCGGCAAAGTGCTGTTTCCCTTCCGCCGCATCTTTGTGATTGCGTACCGGAGTGTTTAGCTTCCTTCGCAGACCAGCACCACTACTTTCACCTCTGCTAATGACTATCTATTCCCTCAGTTGAAGTTCCAACACACTCGTTAACGACCGCGCGAAACCGTGAGTAGATCATTTCGCAAGGAATCATCATTGGCTTGTCCGTGACCTGGAAGGTGAGGACCTGGGTTTCGAAATTGCAGCTCCAGGTGACGGTAAAGCCGCTGCGTGTTGTGCTTCCGCTGTCAGAGTCGATGACGATGCCTGTATTCTCTTCTACAGTTTCCTTGATGCAGCTCCACTTTTCCTGCGTGATTCCGTTGAAAACAATGGCGTCACATGCGCCCATGCACTCTGCTCCCTTGAAATGATTTATTTACAGGTCCTGCAAGTATAGAACGGGATTCGGCTAAGGACGACCGATTCCATGCATTTGAGGCATCAGCCACATTATCAGCGCCAGGCCAGTCAGCACGATGATGAAATAGGCGGTCAGTGCTGGACCAGAGCGAGGTGGAGCGTCCTTGGTAAAGAGCCTCCAAGCCGCCCCTGCAGCCACGATCAGGAATATGTTCTGTCTCGACGCGAACCAGATTGCTACACAGGTAGCAAGCACGATCAGGCGCTCGGCTTTGGTCAGGGCCAGCGCCGCCTGGCCTCCATCGAGCATCCAGACCGGAGTCAGGTTAAGCACATTAAGCCATGCCCCCGAGAAAGCCAGGCCGGCCCACAGCGGATCGTTAGTTTGAAAGAAGATCACGCCACAGACGGCGGCGGCGAACCAGCCTGCCAATGGTCCAGCCAGGCTGACCGCGGCCCGCGTCTCCAGCGGCACGCCCAGCGCCTGCCATTTCACGTAAGCGCCTAATCCCGGCAGAAAGACCGGCATTTCTGCCGGCAACCCCCGGCGCTTGATATCGATATAGTGGCCCATCTCGTGGATGAGGATCTGTATCGCAAAACCAATGCCGAACCTTGCTCCCCATAGCGCCCAATAGACACCCATGAAGGCCACTAAGCTAAAAAGGAATTTGAGCTTGAGCAGCTTCGCCAGTAAAACCCCGAGCGCGCCAAGCGGCGCCAGCTTGCCTAATGCTTTCTTTTTGTTATGGCCGTCCAGGGTGGCTGCCGATTGTTCCAAAGTACGAATGTGCTCACGCACCCATTTGCTTTGCGCCGACCCCTCTGGCAACAGCGGAGTAGCGCTAAGCCACCGGTCCCGGGCAGCGAATAGGTCACCATGCGCCTCCAGAGCTCTGGCTTCTCCTGCCAGACGTTCCAAGGTGTCAGCGTGAACCAATGCCTGGCACTGCGGACACTCCAGTGCCCCCGGCGCCAAGTAATGCGAACAACGCTTACAAATCTGCGTTATTGATGCGTTTGTTGTGAAATTGGATCCCATCCTTAAGATGTAGCCGTTGTAGCCAACAACCTTCCCCTAAAAGAAATGTATCAGATTTGGTTTGAAATTGAGGTTTTAAGCGATCTCTACCGATTTGACGAACCGCGAGCCGGCACTGCATTTCGCAGGTGATGCCAGAAGTAACGGGAACCAGGCCCGGCCGGGTAAATAAATCTATGCAAAACCTGGGCCCAGGTTCATTCTATAAATATCCCCTCCATGGAGGCCTTGATGAGACGCACTACGCCGGCGTGCCTGCGAGCGCTTGTCATCCTGATAAGCGCTTGGTGCTTCGCCCAACAGGAGAGTTCACCTTCGCTCACGATTTACAATCAGAACTTTGCGGTCGTTCGCCAATCTGTGCCACTGGACTTGAAGACCGGAGTCAACCACGTTTTGTTCAGCGACATAACAGCGCACGCGGAGCCGGAATCTGTGGTGCTGCGGGAGTTGAGCGGCGGACATCTGCAGATCCTGGAGCAGAATTATCGCAATGATCCTATCTCGGAGGGCCTCTTGCTCAACTTGTTTGAGGGCAAGACCCTTGATTTTGATGTGGGCAACGACAGCCAGGGCCATCCTGTGATCGTGCAAGGACGGGTGGTCAGGAGCGGCTACGTCCCCCATGTTGAGGCCTACCAGCGTTACGGGCAACAGTATGCTATGGCGCAGATGACTATGACATCAGGAGGCGCAGGGCAGCCTGTGATCGAAGTCAATGGCAAGCTCCAGTTTAATCTTCCTGGAAGACCCATTTTCCCTTCGCTCGGCACCGACACAATACTTAAGCCGACCTTTGACTGGCAGCTTCAATCGCCGGAAGGCGGTCACCGGCTGGCCGAGCTGTCGTATGTCTCCGGCGGAATGAGCTGGCATGCGGATTACAACATCGTGGCCCCTGAAACCGGTGATATCGCCGATGTGGTTGGCTGGGTCACACTCGACAACCAGAGTGGCAAGACTTTTGATAATGCGCGGATCAAATTGATGGCCGGCGATGTTTCGAAAATTCAACCACCCGGTGCCGGGTTTGGTTTCGCGCAGAATGGGGCCATATCTGACCAGGTAGCCCTGCCGCCGGTAACGGAAAAATCTTTCGACGAATATCACCTCTATACGCTGGAGCGGCCCACGACTCTGAGGGATCGCGAGATCAAGCAAGTCGAATTCCTGCGGGCCATGGGGGTCCACACCAGCCGTATTTATGTTTACGATGGAGTTCGGATCAGCCAGCAATACCGTGGATGGAACATGGAAACCATCCGCGACAACGCAAATTACGGGAACGAATCGAATCCCAAAATCTGGGTCATGCTGGAGTTCAAAAACTCCAAGAGCAACAGCCTGGGCATGCCCCTGCCGCAAGGCCGTGTGCGTTTCTATCGCCGCGACCATGATGGACAGATGGAGTTCACCGGCGAAGACAAGATCGACCACACACCTACGGACGAAACCGTCCGTCTGTATACGGGCAACGCCTTCGACGTGGTCGGCGAGCGTCGCCGCACTTATTACAAGCACAACGCGCAGGAGCGCTGGACCGACGAAAGCTTCGAAGTCAAGCTGCGCAACCACAAATCGGCGCCCGTCGAAGTCCGGGTTGTCGAGCATCTCTACCGCTGGTCCAACTGGGCAATCACGCAGAAATCTGACGACTTCCAGAAGATCAACGCGCAAACCATCGAGTTCCGGGTATCAGTGCTGCCCGATACGGAAAAAACAGTGACTTACACGGCCCACTATAGTTGGTAAATTCAGAAATTTTTTTGAAATGTTTTTGAGTTTTACCTCACTACCTATTGAGAGGATTCTACATGGCAAAGGATGGGACATGGCCGACAGAATCAATGTTGTCATCGATATCTCACATCACAATGTAAACGTTGATCTGGCGGCAGCCAAGGCCGGCGGTATTGTGGGCGTAATCCATAAGGCCACGCAAGGGACGGGCTTTGTCGATTCGCAATATGCAATCAACAAGCAGAAAGCGGCGAATGCTGGATTATTGTGGGGTGCATACCATTTTGGGACGGGGGACGATCCTGCGCAGCAGGCCAATCATTTTCTGAATGTCGTGCAGCCAGATCTACAGACCCTGGTGGTGCTGGACTTCGAAGCCAACCCGCCGGGGACCTCGATGACATTGGATCAGGCCCGCACCTTTGTCCAACAAATACACGATGCTATTGGTCGCTGGCCCGGCCTTTACGGCGGCTCTTATCTCAAGCAACTGCTCGGGGCCAATCAGGACCCAGTGCTGGCGAATTGCTGGCTATGGTATGCGCGATATGGACCTGAGCCTGTAGTCCCTTCCACCTGGGCATCGTGGACGATGTGGCAATACACCGATGGAAATCAAGGCCCCGATCCCCACGATGCGCCGGGCATTGGTCCTTGCGACCGTGACCAGTTTAATGGAGACTTGCCACAACTCCAGGCACTGTGGAATGCCTCAGTTTTGCCGCCTGTGGATCGTCCGCCGGCAACGATCATCTATCGCTTGACAACTCCGATGATGACCGGCCCCACGGTGGTGGCCATTCAACAGGCACTCAAAGATGCCGGTTTCGATCCAGGCCCCGCGGATGGAAAATTCGGGCCTCGTACAAAAACGGCAGTAATCAGCTTTCAGACATCGCACGGACTAACCACAGATGGAGAGGTTGGACAACAAACGGCAGTGGTTCTGGGTGTCCAGTTGTAGCCGTTGACGATTCTTCCAGGGTCAGAGAGAATAGAAACATCAACCATGTGGGCCTGTGGCGCAGTTTGGGAGCGCGCTTCCATGGCATGGAAGAGGTCGTCGGTTCGATCCCGACCAGGTCCACCATAAAATCAACAACTTAGCGGACCTACCACGAAGCACTTGGCCGGAAATTCTAAAGAGCATCCGCCACCTGTGGCTTCAGCCTCAGTTCTTGGTTGATCGCCCCCACCATGGCCTTCACGTTTTCAGGAATCTCCTGCATGTAAACATCTGTGGTGGTGGCTAGCCGCGAGTGCCGCAACACGCCTTGAATGTCCTTGGGCGTCCCCTTCTTCTGCCCCAGCGTTGCTATCGTGCGCCGGATCACCTGAAAGGTCAGCTTCGGTAGCCCCAACTCCTCGCCCAACTTCCGCATCTTCTTCCGGTAGTTCTGCGGGTCGATAAATCCGCCCAACCGGTTGGGAAAGATGAGGCTTCGGGCGCGGCGGATCGTTATCCACGCCAATGACTGTAACGGTCAAAGAGCTTCCCGGCTTGCCGCGCAGCTCTACACTGACGACGTTTTGCGCGCTCAGCGTAACTGCACTGTCAAGGCTCGACACGTTCGGGTTGAAATCGCTTGGTCCGAAAACCTGCGTTCCATCCACGGAAATGATTGCGTTCTGTTTTGAAACTGACAACATAGATGGGTTACTGTTATAGTAAGTTTTAGAAGCTAAAGATTGATAGTGCTTGCTGAAGGCGTCGTCTTAGCGTAATCCATACCACTTCTTTGAGAAAGTTCATGACATCGAGCAAGGGATGGGAAAAGCAGTCCTTCAGTTCGATCTCTCTAGGCTGTAGCACCTGGAGTTCTCGAGGACATGATTCAATTCCTCAGAACTTGGCTCCACGACAAACGTTGGGCCACCGAGATCGAGGCCAGCCGTTCATATTCTTCCTTGCCATAAATCCGGTATTCAAGATGTGACGCGTCGCCGCTCCACTCAAGCGGTCATGCGCTTGATCCACGCGCGCCAACAGTTCGATGTCGCCCCCGGTATAGCGTTGGGCAAAGCGGGGCCGTCGATACGGTCGCACCTTCACCTTCCCGCACCGCCCATATTGCCCGATCAAGCGCGTCACCTGCGCCCGGCTCAGCCCGGTCATTTTCGCCACATACTCTTCTCCAGGCTCATCTTGTATTGGACAAGACTACACCTTGACATGATATACAACTCCATGTTCGTATATTCGCAGACTGTAGATGCAGCAAACCTAGCTGAGATGAATTTGATTTGCAAACGGAGACATTATGAGTTGGAATGATCCCGCGAAAGAAGATACTACGATTTATAAGGTCGTGGTAAATCTTGAAGAGCAATATTCGATTTGGCCGGACTACAAGGATCTTCCCTTGGGATGGAAATATACTGGCAAGACTGGTGCCAAAGCTGAATGTTTGGCGTATATCAAAGAAGTATGGACTGATATGAGGCCTCTCAGCCTAAGGCAGAAGATGGAAGAATTCGCCAAGAATCCGCCGCCCCCTCCTCCGTCTCTGGATCCCAATGCGCCTCGAAGTAAGAGTTTGGTCGACTGTCTGTGTGAAGGGGAGCACCCAGTAGAAGTCGCCATGCGGCCCGAACGGACATATAAGCTCTTCAAAGAGGCAATTGACCGCGACTACATTCACATCAAGTTCACCCAGACCAAGGGAGGGACCGAGCTGGGGTTCCGCTTGGATCGGAATGCCTCAGATTTCAGCCGTGCGGATTTCGAGAGTGGAAAGGGTACCGTTCACGTCGAAGGCAACTTAACCCTCGATTACGTGAAAGTCAAATGTGTAGCAGATATAGATTTGAGCAGCTTGCAAGGCGAGGGACATCTGGCAAAGGTTGAAGCTGCAGAAATGTCGACGGCCTAGCTTAGTTCCATGAGTATCGCGCCCGCATTCATTTAAACATTCGGTCGGGACAAGGCCCGATTTTGTCGGCCTGGGAAATTGGCGGCAAGCTTGCTAAATCTATGGTCCGCGGATGTGTCCGTTTTAGGCAGTAAACTGTGGGGGCATTGATGCTGGAGTAGGCCAAGGCAGCTCGGCAAAGAATAATACCTCGTTCAAGCAGCTAATCTTATCTCTCTGAATAATCCAAACGGCGTATGCCGCGCCACGGCTCTCAACGAGAATCTCGATTCCATTAAATTCTACGCGCAATGAAGCACTGGGCTTTTCCTCTTGTTCCTCTTTTTTGTATTTCTTGGTCTTCCAATGGTTGTGGGGTGCGGTTTAAAGATGCGAGTTGCCCCCTAAACGAAGTGGTATTCTATGTCTCTGAGAGCCCACGCGGGCAGCGTTTGCGTACGACGCATCTCCAGGTAAATCCTACCTCCTTTCGCGTCTGCGGCTCAATCCCACCAGCATGTTCATCGGGAGAGAGCGCAAGCCAGTACAACCTCACATAATTCGTAACCGCTGGAGGTGCATCTATGGAAGACTCTCAATATATGGAAGCTGAAGAAATTGCTCTTCAGGCCGAAGTGTTGGAAAAATGCGAACTTCACGAGGAAGTGTTCGATCCCGGTGGCGGCGATCTTCAGGCCGCCTACAAACTCGGGAACTACAAATTCTCGCGCGGAGAGGTAACTTCATTCGATGATCGACGTGAAATGACGGACGCTATCAAAGCCGTTGTGGAACAGGCAGCTATGGAGTGTTGCACGTGCGCGAAATGGCGGGATGAGTGACTCAGTTCAGGGGCCGTCTTCGGACGGCCCTTTTTATTGAGGAGCACGACCGAACGCATCGTGGCAGCTTTAGGCGGTCATGGTCAATCAGGTGCATAATCGGATAAAGAAGAATTCAAGAGTCCGCCTCTCGAACTTCGTTCTTTTGAAGCGTTTGTTGATAAGAAAATCTAAACGTTACCTTTAAAACTACTAGATGGAACAACACTCTTCTTTCATGCTAGGCTGCGTCGATTTGTGCGAGCAAATGACAGGCGCACTTCGCGGAAATGAGGAGTCCCATCCATGAGACAGTCCCGGTTTGGAACATTCGCCCTGCAGTCAACCAAGTTCAAATTTCAGATGATCGGTATAACCCTGCTTGCCGTTTTAGTGGCCGAGGTGGCTCACGGCCAGGATTCCCGTATCGTGACGGAGCCCTCATTTCCGCAGGCCTGTTCTGTGCTTACAGCCAATCAGCTAGCCGGCAGCTTGAATGAAGCCAGTTTCGATACCGCGAGAGTTCAAACATCGCTGAATAGCTGTCCAGCCGGTAAAGCCGTGGAGTTGGCGGTCCAGGGGACCAGCAATGCTTTCCTGATTCAACCCATCAGCATTCCGCCAGGAGTAACTTTGCTGGTGGATGCCGGGGTAACGGTTTTCACATCTCTCAACCGGACCGATTATCCATGTCCCAGTTCAAGTTCCTCTGATTGTACTCCGATCATTACAGTCCAGCCCGGCAGCGGATCGGGGATTATGGGCTATGGGATCATTGATGGCCGGGGCGGACAAACTCTAGATGGTGAAACTGTTTCCTGGTGGACGCAGACGCCGCTCGATCCGCGGCCGCGGATGATTCAATTGGTCCACGCGGATAATTTTACGCTTTACAAAATCACTCTACAAAACTCTCCCAAGTTCCATGTTTTTGGGACGGGCAATTTCCTTACGGTATGGGACGTAAAGATTACCGCGCCCACCACCTCGCCCAATACCGACGGTATAGACCCCTCTGGTTCACACGACATTACTATCACCAACTCTTTCATTAGCGACGGCGATGATCATATCGCAATCAAAGCTGGAGTTGCGCATGTTTCCAATGTCACGATTTCTAATAATCGTCTTTACCAGGGGCATGGAGTCTCGATCGGTAGCGAAACCAATGCCGGCGCGGAAAACGTCCTGGTCACCAACATCGTCATGGATGGTGCGAACGCCCTGAACCAGAATGTAATTCGAATCAAATCTGATTCGAGCAAGGGTGGTGAAGTCAAGAATATTACCTACCAGAATATCTGCGCCCAAAATCCAGGCCATCCTCTGGTTTTTAATCCGTTCAACTCCACTGCCACCGGCACGCTATTTCCGAATTTCCACGACATCACCATACGGAACATGCATGTTCTCAATCGCCAGAACTCATCTACGCTGAGAGGCTACAATATAAATGGAGTTGACTTTCCGCTGGGGATCATTTTGGACAATGTAGAACTGGACGGCTTCAAGGCAACCGGCACCACGGATTTTCCCGCCACACAGGTCAACAACGCCAACTTTACTTTAGGACCTGGGCCGATTACCCCCGCCACCCCGGGCATCGTTTCCGTACTCAATGCTTTGGCGGCAACACCCGCCAATTCTGTGACCGTGACCAACAATATCAGCAACAACAATCCTCCATTCCCGTGCACGGCATCAAGCTTTGCCTACCTGGCGGGAGAGTTATTTGCTCCCGCCGATGATGTCACCGTGGGCAGCGGCGGCCAAACGATTACTCTCTCCGTCATTGTGCAGCCTATTGTCGCGGGTGCGGCTGCGCCGACGGGTACGATCAGCATCCTGGAAGGAATCAACACTGTAGCTACTGCTCCGGTCAGCGGACGCCTTACTCAGATTCCTGTCGCCAACGTCGCATCCGGACCGCACGCATATTCTGCGCAGTATTCAGGCGATGCCAACTACGCTCCGCTCACCTTCGGCTCCGTCAAGATCTTCGATACGACAACCACGTTGACTGCCTCGCCAAACCCTGTGGTATATGGCAATCCGGTCACGCTCGCCGCGACTGTGACTTCAACCAGCGGCACTCCTTCCGGGCAGATCACATTTCTGGACGGCGCCACGGTTCTAAGCACGGTTGCGCTCGATGGAACCGGAGTGGCTACGTTCACGACCAAGCCACCACCCGCTGGAACACATACGATTACTGCCGCCTACGCGGGCGGTTCAGGATTTGAAGCGTCAAGTACAAGCCAGTTGGTTTCCGTTACGCCCGCAGTTCTGACCATTACCGCCGATAATAAAACCATGTTATTCGGCAGTCCGGTGCCGGCTCTGACATTTATACCCACGGGGTTTGTCAACGGAGATACGGCTGCCGTGTTGAATGGCAGCCCACAAATCAGCACGACAGCCAGTTCCAGCTCGCCCGTTGGTACTTATCCGATTGCAATCTCTGCCGGATCCCTTGCTGGAGCAAACTATATCTTCACCTTCGTGAACGGCATTCTGATGATTATCCCAGCCACGCCCACGATTAGGGTGATCTGTCCTTCTGAAGTTGACCATGATAGTGAGCGGCACACTTGCAGGGCCAAGGTGACTGGCGTAGATGGTAAGAGAGTGAAGGGCAGAACCACAATAACCTACAATGGAAGCGAAAGACCGCCTTCCAAGGTGGGGACCTACACAGTGGTAGCCACTTTTATCAGCCACGATCCAAACTATACAAACGTAACTGGGACGGGCACGCTGATCATCGAACGGCGGCACGACGGCGACGATGTTGATCCTGATAAAGATGACGGAGGCCGCGACGACCGGTGAAAAAGGGCCTGCTGCGCTCCACTCAGCTCCATTGCTGCGCAACGCGTTAGGTGAATCGAGGCTGCCTTCGCGGCTGAATAAGTAGTGTCCTAGTCCGGCCCGAATTGCGTTCACGCTTGTGATGTTGATCATTTCTTTGAAGTGGAACTAAGCGAGAGCCCGTTTCGGCGAACACTCACAAGCCCGGAGGGTGCTCGAGACGCAGCAGGGCGGACTTAGCTTCATCAAACCATTTCTGGGAGCCAGTGAGCTTCTGCGCCGCCCGGTATTGCTCGATGGCTTGCGGGAGTTGGTTCAATTTCTCCAATGCTCGCCCCAAGCGTACATGAATGGCGATATCCCCAGGTTTTGCTTCGAGCGCGTCTTTGTAGCGCAGCAACGCTGCGTTATAGTTCTTCTGCTCGAAGTAGTAATCGCCAACATCTACGTTGTGAGCGGCTTCGAGCGCCTGCCCCATCCGTTGATCGCATTCGTCTTTAGAATTCGTGGGAGAACTCTTGGGACTCTTGCTTGAACTCCCGGAGCTGGAACTGGTGTTTTGGCCGCTGGGCGTTTCCGCGTGCGGCGTGGGTTCCGGAATGGTTGGCGGCGTCCTTGGGGGGCCGAGGCACCACGTCCCGATACAAATACTGTCTGGCAAGGGATTGCTATTGCGGTGTTTCTTTTTGGATTGCTGCTTGAGTATCTCAGCAATGATGTCGTCCACCGGCAGGTCAGCCGGACACGAAGCCGGCGCCGATTGCGCCAACATCGCTGCGCTCACCACCACGACGACTGCAGCGTATAGCATCCTCATACGGTCATTGTAGCGCTGGAACATTACGCCTTGAAACCTGCGATACCGGGCGGCTGCTTCGGCGCTGGTATTGGCAGGAATCTATTCTTGAACTATTTTCCTCGTGCCATGGTGACTCTGGACTACTCGTACCTCAGCGCCACCATCGGATCTACCTTGGTGGCTGCGCGGGCGGGAACATAGCTCGCTGCCAGAGCGACGATCGCCAGCAGAACCGTGATTGCTGCAAAGATCGTCGGATCCCAGGAAGCGACGCCAAACAGCAGGCTGCGCATCAGGTTTGCGACCAGCAATGCCGCGGCAATGCCAATCAACAGTCCCGGCACGATCAGGCGGACTCCTTGTGCCAGCACCATCTGCAGCACGTTTTTGCGCTGCGCGCCCAGGGCCATGCGTATGCCGATTTCCTGCGTGCGCTGGCTTACTGAATAGGCAACAAGTCCGTAGAGGCCGACCGTTCCTAACAGCAGTGCCAGGAATGCGAACGTGCCGGCCAGCACTGCAGGATAGCGGTGCAGAAACGCCGCCGGCGAACGCCGGATGCGGTCTTCCATCGTTTGTACTTCAAAGACGACGGCATCGGGATCAACCTGCCGGATGGCATTCTGCACCTGAGCGACCAGCGCATCCGGATGCGTTTCTGTGCGCACAATCAGGTTGAAGAACAAACGCGGTTGGGCTTCTTGTGGCGTATAGATGGCGGGGCGCGCGGGCACGTCCAGAGGCCCTTCTTTGATGTCGCGTATCACGCCGATCACCTGTCTCGGTTTTTCCTGGGTTGAATAAGTGAACCATATTTGCTGTTTGAGCGGGTCCAGGCCGGGCATGAACCTGTCAGCCAGCGTTTTGTTGATAATGACTCGCTGCGGGCCGGTGGCGTTGTCAGCCTCGGTAAACCAGCTTCCCTGCAGCAGCTCGACGCCCAGAGTCTGAAAATATGTCCGGCTGACCGTCCGGCTGTTGGCTTCGCGTCCCTGCGGTGTTTCTGAGGGCAGGCCGACTACGCGGAGATTACTGGTATTGCCTCCGCCCGAGACCGGAAGAACGCTGCTGCTTCCCACCGACTTGACTCCGGGCAGCGCGTGTATGCGGTCCACCAAGTCCCGATAAGCCTGGAACTGTTGGGCGTCCTGTGGGAAGCGCGATTGGGACATCCCGACTCCCATCCCAAGCAGATTATGCTGATCAAATCCAGGATTGACGTTGAGCAACTGGAAGAGGCTCTTCACCAGCAGGCCTGAGCCTGCGAGCAGCACCATGGCTACGGCTACTTCTCCGATCACCAGGGCGGAAGCAAAGCGACGCCATGATCCTGAATGCGAGCTGCGCGAGCCCTCCTTCAGCCCGGCTTGCAGGTTTGCTCCCGCAGCCTGGAAGGCGGGCGCCAGCGCAAACATCACTCCGGTGATCACCGCCAGCAGAAAAGCAAAAAGGAGCACGCTCACGTCAATGCTCATGTGCTTGAGATAGGGCATCGCGTCCAACTGGCGCGCTGGAATCATGCTGACGAAACCCTTGACCATCCAATGGGCCAGCAGCAGACCGAGCGTAGCGCCGGTCAAAGAGATGATCAGCCCTTCACTCAGCAACAGGCGTACCAGCCGAGCGCGGCTGGCGCCCAGGGCCGTGCGGATGGCCATCTCGCCGCGCCGGGCCATGGCGCGCACCAGCAGCAGATTGGCGACGTTGGCGCAGGCAATGAGAAGCAGGAGCGCCACTGCCCCAAACAGCATAACCAGGATCGGCTTGATCTTTCCGACAATCACCTCGTTGAGTGGAACAACGACAGATCTCAGTTTGTCATTCGACTGCGGATACTGTTTCTCCAGGCGTTCAGCGATCACGTTCATTGCCGCTGCGGCACTCTCGCGAGAAATGCCAGTCTTCAACCGGCCGACCACTTCCAGCCAATGGAGATTTCTGCGTTCCAGCAGTTGGCCGGTTGCGTGCAGCGTCACCCACACGTCAGGATCGCCTACAGGAGCAAAATGGAAATTCGCAGGCAATACGCCAACGATCGTATTGGGCTGGTCGTCGATGTTCAGCACCTGGCCAATCACGTCTTTGCCGCCAAACCGCTGTTGCCACCAGCCATAGCTCAGCATGATGGTGCGGGGAGCCGTGGCCAGATCTTCGCCGGACCGGAAGTCCCGCCCCGAGATTGGCCGCACTCCCAGGGTTTCGAAAAAATTGTCGGTCACGGCCGCGGAAGGCAGCAGTTCCGGTGATCTCTCGCCCCGCAGCAGTACCTGGTTTCGCCCGTATGCGGCCAGCCCCTCAAACACCTGTTGCTGCGCTCGCCAGTCAAGAAAATTCGGGTAAGAGGCCTCAAATTGTGTGAAAACCTCCGCCTGCCGCGTGTCATACACCTGCATCAGTCGCGATGAATCGCGGTAAGGCAAAGGACGTATCAACGCCGCATCCACAAAGGTGAAGATGGCGACGTTGGCGGCGATCCCCAGCACCAGCGTGATCAGTGCAATCAAGGTGAATCGCGGCGATTTAATCAGCGTGCGCAGTTCGTAGCGGAGGTCCTGCAGGATCGCTTCCATCATGATGCTTACTCCTTGAGTGGAAAGACTGAGGTGCGGCCTTAACCTGTACCGCAATAACGGAAAAGGTTCCAAGCCGCAATTTTAGACGCAGTAGCAGCTCAGACGTTTCATGAGGTGCGAAAACCCGCTTTGGCAGGTACCCGGCAACACAAATGTCCTGCTACCAGGGCACAGAGAGATTTTTTGCCAGCCCACGCTCCACTCGCGGCGAAGACCGCAAGCCTCCCCTTTCTGAGGCAGTCGAATCGTTCGGGGGGACCAGCGCTGCTCATTTGCTGGTTGCAGTTTGTTGGGCTACCGTGTCATGTTCAAACAAGCGGTATCGAACGCCGATGCGGGCGTAAATTCCCGGATTGGGAAATCCAAGGAACTCATGATACCGGCGATTCAGCAGATTATCGATCACTACATAGGTCGAGAGCTTTTTCGACATTTCATAGCTCAGTACGGCGTTGGTCGTGGAAAAGCCTCCGACAGAATCAATGAACGGCGCAGGAACCTGAAAATCGAAGCGGCGGCCCATCCAGCGCGTGTTGGCCTGCGCGTGTAGTTTGTGCGTAACTGCACAGTCTGCGGAAATACCACCTTCCCAATGGGGAACGTCACGCAACGGTTCCCTGGTGCCAAAGAGCTTCCAGTCAAGATAAGCGAGGTCCCCGCTCAATCGAAGCCGCGAATGCAGGATGGAACTGAGAAAAAACTCCGCGCCTTGTGTATGCGCATTGCTGCGATTTACCAGCTTGAATCCGGTGGCGCTGAAGTCGATCAGGTCAGTCAGCGAATTCCAGAAGTAAGTGACGGAGGCGCGGGCGTGCATGCGTTCAAATTTCTGCTCGATGCCGAGATCGTAGCTTGCGCTACGCTCCGGCCGGAGCGCCGGATTGCCAACACTAGGATCGCCTAGCGCAAACATCGACGGGAGTTTGTAGGCTGAAGCCCAACTCGTCTTTAAGGTCGTTTTCGAACCAAACATCCTGATGTTGGCGCCCAATCTGGTAGCAGGATGCGCATTGAACCCCGCGCTCTTGTTCACTCCTGTTCCGGCAGTCGCCGTCAAGCGGCCCGACGCAAACACAATTTCTCCATCGCCCTCAAAGGCCGGGCGGTCTAAATGGAATCGCGAAGGAAACCTGCCGGCCAACAGATCATTGTTGGTTCCATTTTCGTCGATGAAACCAAAATTGAGCCGCCCTGACAACTTGGAGGTAAATAAGAACTGGTTGGAAAACCGGGCCTGGGTGCGGCGAAACTCCGCGGTCTCTTCCTGCGAAGGCAATGACTTGAATGATGGATGAACCTTGTCAAGCACTGCGGGAATTGAAGCTCTGGCTTCCCGCTGGAAGTAGTTCGCGTCCAGGCTATAGAGCCAGAGATGTTCAACCTGGTGATGAAATTCCGTGTCGATGGCAATTCCGGTGGAATGCTGGCGTTGCGGAATTCGCAGAATCGAAAGATCCGGCCCGCCGCCGTTTTCAGGAAACGACGAATCCTGATCGCGCTGATAACGGGCATGAGCGAGCACGACTTTGTTGGATTCAATTTCATGCCTGAAATCTGCGGCCACCGTAGCCAGCGAAAACTCGTCGGACAGCACCTGTTGGGAAAGGTTCAGATATGAAGCGGCCAGTCCGTAGCTGCTGTGCCGGCTGTTGCCTCGCAAATCGACTCCCAGCCTGCCGGTGCCAAAGTTCCCGCCTTCAATATCCAGCACGCCACTGGGTTTGGCTGTCTCAGTTCGGGAGACGATATTGATCACTCCACTTACCGCTTCCGACCCGTAGATGGACGAAAGCGGCCCCCGCATGATCTCGACGCGTTCTATGTTATCGGTGCTGATGCTGGAAAGATCAACCGAGCCGCCCAGCACGTTGCTGATGTCGTTGACGGGAGTACCGTCGACCAGAATCAGGGTGAAGTTAGGTTTGCCTCCGCGAATCGTGCCCGAGGCCAGGCTTCCACGGCTGCCATTCTGTGCTACATGCAGGAAAGGAACATCACGCAACAAATCGGCGAAATCCGATGCATGTTTCTGCTCAATTTCCTCGCGGGTCAGCACTACCAGCGAGGCTGAAGAAGCAGATTCCGGCACTCCTTCGCCTGTGACCTCAATGACAACCGGCGGCGCCTCCGGCGCAATAGCCGGAGCCGTGCCTGAAGTCTGAGCGTTCGCGGCGAGAGTCGCCAGCAACACGAGCAAACCAAGCAATCCAATTGCGGTTGGAAAATAGTTGCGTCGCAAGGGCCTGTACCACTATGCCGGCATACCGCCGGAGGTGTCTACATATTCGTAGCTTGGGCCGACGGTAAGACCACCGCCAGTCCCGGCGTCTGTCTCCATAAGCGATACGGCGAAAACGCGGAGGTCGTACATCATCCCGATCGCGGCGTTGAGCTGCTGCGCGTGGCCATTGAATGTCTCGTGCAGCGAATTCAATAGTGTCGAGTAGCTGTAGGCGAATCGTTCGATACGGGTTCGCGCCTGCGTCCCTTGTGGAAAATCGGCGATCTTGCAGTTGGCCTTCAGGGGCCAGACACCCGCTGGATCGAAAAGTACGGCTTCACCCGCGTAGGCAAACCCGGTTGGTGTACGGACGATGCGGCGCCCATTCGCGATTTCGCCGAACTTATAGTAGTGCGCTGGGTCGTGCGCTGACTGGAATGGTGACGTCGCAGTACCCTCGCCTTCCGTCTTGATGATCTCGATGGCCTTGCACGCGCTCTCCGGGCCGGTGATGGGGAAAAGCTTAGAGGGCGGAAACCAGTGATGGTTGATCACCTGCGGCGGAGCGGTTTTCTTCACGAAGATCGACGGCCCCAACTCCAGAATCTGTTTCTCGATCGCATCGTAGAACTGGCCAATGGTGGCGTACGAGGGCTCCGCGGCTGCGCGAGCGAGCAGCGGCGGCTGGATATGGATCGGATCCTCTGGTTCCTCGATGGCCATGAAGGTGTCTTCGACGAGCGGAATCGAAAAGGCCTCGATGCCGACGATCAGGTCGCCGATGCTCATCGGCAACGGTCCGGGATAGTCCGGCACGAAGCCCTTCTTGTTGATCTCGGGCGTACCACCGATCGCGATGAGGATATTGGCGGCAATCGTCATGTGCAGCATCTCTTCCACCACGATGGAGCGGATGAGCGCCGCGATCGTATGATTCACGCCCGGCTTAAGCGAGAACATCGCGGTGAGGTAGGGCGGAATAGTGCTGTGCTCCAGCTTGACGGCTGCCTGGAGGTATCTGTGCAGTTCGGCGGGCGAGCTGGCCGAGCGGATTTCGGTGAGGATCTGCGGGTCGAGCTTGATCATTCGGAAGAGCCTTTCTGTCGGAGGGGAGCAATTCTGCCGCGCTTCTCCAGGTTGAGGAGGACAGCGGTCTTGCCCGCGGCCTGCTCTGGCAAAACTTCCGGGATCGAGGCGGCTGCTGCTTCGTCCACGGCGGAGGGAGGCGTCACCTCAGGCGATTGCGACGGCGTACCCAGCGGTGGAAGGCCGTCCGGCCCTCGTGTGCCGAACCATTTGAGGATGGTGGCACGATCACCGGCGCCGAGATCACGCGTTACAGGCATGTGATTGGGGTCTTCGATGGGCAGCGAGAAGGCAAGCTCCAGGATACGGATGCGTTGCACCACGTCGTGATAATCGCTCAGGTTCACCACGTAGCGTCCCATGATGGGGTAAAGGTTACCGAATTGTGTGAAGAGCTGCTGAATGTCGCGATACCAGGTAGGCGTCTCTGGCGGCTCTTTCTTGCTGTAGGCAAGGATGCTGATATAGTTCATCGGATTGGAGACGTAGCCCGCAGGCTGCGATGCCAACTGGTATCCGATTCCGTAGAGCTGGCTACTAAGATAGCCGCGCGGCATTCCAGGGCCTTCAGGAGACGCGGTAATCGCCACGCTCGCATGGCCCTTGTCGTTGGCCGTCACACTGGTGGGCCACTGCACGGCATGGGCCGGCGTCGCGATATCCGGGATAGCCGCGGTCGGGCGCGTCACAGGCGAGACGGTAGCGCCGCCGCCGGAGCCGCCCATAAAACCCTGGGTAGCGCTCAGGCTGATCGTGGCTTTGGAAATCGGCACACCGAAACGGTCGGCGTAAAACTCGATGTGTTGTGTTTGGCCGGGATCGATGCGATAGACGAAATTGTCAGCGCGCACGTATTGGCCGTCGATGGATTCCTGCAGGCGCACGGTATAGCCACCCGCAGCGGCGGGCGAAACCACGACCAGCGGGTTGGCCGTGATCAGTTGGCGCGCTTGGGCGTTGCCCGCGAGATCGAAATCCATCACGCCGGCAGTCCGGCTATACCAGCCATCGGTAAGATACGGCACTTCCCCGATGATGACCAGCTGATCGGCGGTGACGGCCGATAGGGCTGCGGACGGATTGGTGGTCAACACACCGAGGTAGATCTGGCCGACATTCTGGAGGCCAATGTTAGCGGTTTCGATCGGGAAGCTATTCCCAAAATCCGCAGTAACAGTATTGCCGTCGCCTGAGACCTTGGCCTGCATGTTGCCCATGCCGCCGGACGGCACCGGCCAGTTTCCGCTGAAGATGAATTGCCGGCCGCGAACGAATTGTTTGGGCTCGCCCTGAAAGTATGGGCCGATCGTGCCCACCACATGTCCCATTGTGTAGCGAGGAATCGTGCTGTCGCGGCCGTAGCCGAAGAGATTGAAGTCGATCGAGAGCTGGTCGTCCTGCGTGACGGATTTCAGCGACTGGAGGAGAGGAAAGCGTGAGATGTCAAACCACTGCACGCCCTCGAGCACCGATTGATAGGCCGCCGCCAGTTTCTGGTCCATGGGCACGCCCTTCTGCTGGCGCAGCCACAGATTGATGAACACGGCAGGCTTGAATTCACCCTGCACCAGGGTCTTGCCCGCGCCGTCGACCAAACGAATCTGCATGCCCCATATCTGCGAGACCATTTGCTGCTGCGGGTCGAGATCGACCAGCTTACCGGGCGCGCGCTCGGCGGCGTTCTGAACCGTAATGCCGTCGAGAGAGGTCACCGCGCAATCGAGAAAGCGGAAAACACCAGTGCCTTCCGGATTCCAACTGCCATTCTGGTTAAGCTGCTGATACTCGGGCACGAACGATGCGTTCTGGTAGAAGCGGACATCATTGTTAATGGTCGAGACATCGGCCTGAAACCAGCCGCGGAAATGCAGACGAGGCGAATCGAGATAGCTCATGAGTTAGTTAGCTAAAACTCTGGAAAGCATACGTGATGTGTGAAAGGTTAACAATATTTTTTAACGTCGGCGATATTTGGGACGGCGGTGGTATCCGAGGATGGGCTTGGCCGTCTTCATGTCCAAGATAAAACTTTTAAAAGTGAGCAATATTGAACAGTTTGGCTGCCCGCAGAAACATTACTATTTCATTTTTGGAACTTGTCTATGGATAGAAACCAATTGGCATCTGGCGCGAAGCTTCCTAATGGTCATGGTATGCTTCTCTGTATTGACGATGATATTATCATTCTCGAGGTGCTAAAGGCCGTTCTTGAAAGATATGGCTATTCCGTTATCGCCACCTCCGGTGGCCCTCAAGGGTTGACGATTCTCGCCGAGTATGCGATTGATCTGGTGATCCTCGACTGGGAAATGCCTGAAATGAATGGGCACGAAACTGCATCGGAGATCAGACGAATGAAACCAGAAATGCCTATTATTATCAGTTCGGGATCTCAAATGCCAGAGGACACGTTCAAAATAGCAGACGCTTTTGTCCCCAAGGGAATCGAGTTCGAAGTTCTCTTGACGGCGATATCCGATCTCCTTGGCCGGGCGGCGACTGAAGGGCTGCTCGCACCAGAAAAGACAAAAGCAGCGCATCAAGAACGCTTTTCGTAAGCATGACACAGGCAAGACATCTCGCTTTCCCGGCGAAACGAATTTCCGCAAAGAAAATACCGCCTTTTGATCCCAATGAGTTTCTAGCACATGCCGGTGTGGGTAGGACGATTGTGGTTCTGAAAAAGAAGCAGATTATCTTTTCGCAAGGAGACGCGGCAGAAGAGGTCTTCTATATCCAGCTCGGCAGGGTCAGGCTCACGGTGCTCTCCTCCAGTGGAAAGGAAGCCACCATCGCCTTGCTGGGCGCCGGAGACTTCCTGGGCGAGGAGTGTGTCGCGAACTCCTATGCGTTGCGCATGAGCACCGCCACGGCCATTACTGAGGGAACGGTACTCAAGATCGACAGAAAAGAGATGATGCGTGCCCTTCGTGAGCAACATGCCCTCTCCCACCTTTTCGTTTCTTATCTGCTAGCCCGTAATGCCCGCATTCAGGAAGATCTCGTGGACCAGCTTTTCAACTCTGGTGAAAAGCGCCTGGCCCGCGCCTTGTTGCTGCTCGCCCAGTTCGGCAAGGACAACACATCGGAGGCGGTGATTCCCAAAATTAGCCAGGAAACACTGGCAGAGATGGTGGGAACAACCCGTTCCCGGGTGAACTTCTTTATGAATCGCTTCCGCAAATTGGGGTTTATCAGATACAACGGCGGCGTAACTGTGCACAGCTCCCTGCTGAACATCATCCTCCACGAGTGACCTTGGAAAATCGCGGAACCTGGGCCAAAGTCGTCCAAGGCCTTCGGGAAATACCTGATGAAGGCTTGTGACCTATATCACAGACTTTTGTCCTCAAGAAAGCGATCATTGCGGCTGAGGATGCTGGAATTGATGTGAAATAAAGGTCGTAGAAAACCCAGGAAGGTCGTTCGCCATGCAAGAAGAGAAACAGGCCCCTGTTGTCCTCGTTGTCGAAGATCAACCTCAAATCCTGGCCTTGCTTGAAGAGTTTATCAGTGACCTTGGTTTTGGAGTCTTAACCGACCAAAGTGGTGCGACCGCAGAAAAAATATCTGCCAGTAACCCTAACGTCATAGACTTGCTAATCACGGACATTGAGATGCCCGGCGTGGACGGGGGCACAAAAACTTAGAACCCAAAGACCGAGTCTCCACGTCATCTATTTGTCGGGTTCTCTGTAAAGTGTACATTACGGCCAGGACGCATTTGTGGTAGGGAGTATTTGTTTAGAAAAGCCGGTCAGCTTCAAGGAACTCACATCTGCTATTTCACGAAGCCTTTAATTTCCCTTCGCCAAGAAAAGAACGAAGCGCCGCTTGCTCGTCGTCAAACACTTCGAACACGGTATAGAGCTTGGTGATCTGCAAGAGGCCGTGAACCTTTTGTCCCAGGTTCAGGAGTTTAAGATCTCCTCCCTCTCTGCGCGCTGCGGTAAAAGCGCTGACCAGTTCCCCGAGACCGGAGCTGTCTATGTAGGGCACAGCCTGCAGGTTGAGCAGGATTTTTTTGTGCCCCGTAGAGATCAAGGCGCGAACCTGTTCCCGCAGGATAACCGTGCCTTCGCCGAGTGTCAGTCGCCCATTTATGTCGAGAATGATTGCGCCATCTTTTTGCCGGGGATTGATTTTTATACTCATAAACTGATTCTGCCATTGGAGCAATGATCGAGTCTGTATAGAAGTGAACAATTTTGCCGTTAACAGATGGGGGCTACCCAATCGATTCCGCGAGCTCCGTGCTTCCGCAGCCAACCGGATTGTATTTTGTTTATTGAATCGTTTGATAAAAGAAGGTATATTCAAAGACCTTCCGGGTTCGAACGCCGAGATCCCTGCCAAACCGGGCTTGCCGGAACCTCGCCGCAGTTCTTGCTCTCTTTGACGAATCGGACCGCTTCCGCGACGGCGGAGCTGTCCTCTGTTTGAAGACCCAAAAACCAAAGGAGACTCCCCCAGATGAGAAGCACATCGAAAACTACTTTTCACATCGCAGTTGTTGTCTTTCTTACCGTGGCGGCAGCGTTAGCGCAAAGTATTCCTGCCTGGCAACCCAATACTACCTACGCCACTGGAGCATTGGTGACATTCAATGGACAGGAATTCAAATGCCTTCAAGGCCACACATCACAGGTGGGTTGGGAACCGCCCAATGTTCCGGCGCTTTGGCAGCCCGTGAACACTGGCTCGCCGGATTTTTCACTATCCGCCACACCAGCATCGCAGTCCGTGACCTCAGGCAACAGCACAAGCTATACGATCTCGGTCGCTTCACTGAATGGCTTCAATGGGACTGTGTCGCTGAGCGTGACTGGCGCACCCAGCGGAGCGACCGCCAACTTCAGTCCGTCGTCAATCAACCAATCCGGATCGTCGACCCTGAATGTTTCCACCGTCAGTTCAATCCCCGCGGGCAGCTTCACTCTGACTGTTACCGGTACAAGCGGCAGTCTAAGCCATGCGGCCAGTCTGACGCTCAACCTGGGTAGCGTGACCAGCCCGGGTGCAACCTCTGGAAACGTGCGCTTCCATCTGTTACTGGGCGTGGGTAATGCGCAAGACTCTTTGACTTTGGATGGCGGCAATTTCACCGACCTGATCATGTCCAACATGATTGCAGGTGTGATGTATGGCCATCTTATCCAGGAGTACGCTCCTGTTCCCGGTATCCAGTTCAACAAAGACTATCTTTATGGATCGATCATGGCCCAGTTGTTGCAAGAGAACATTGTCACCCAAGAATACCAATCGAGCAGCAACCTGCTTGATCCGGGGGCTGATCAGCAGGCGGTAATGGGAACGGGCCAGGGCGGGCCGTATCAAATCAACAACTATGCTGTAGACCTGGTTTCTGGCGGCACTGCGCCGACCGGTCATTCGCTCATCAATTACATTGCAATCCAGAAAAACATCGGCTACACCATGGCTGCGGCGTCCAGTCAATTCCAGAAGCCGACGCCACCCTCGTTCAACAACAAGTTTTACGGGCCAATGCTGCCGGCATTCTTCCACTACAACGATATGGTAGCGTTGAATGTAATCGGCAAGGGGCCAGGGGCATTTACGACTCCTTGGCAACCGCAATATGACCAGGCGCTGGCGAACTTCACCAACCTGCCAAACAGTTTCCTTGATGTGATACTGAACGTCGCTTATAACCAGGGTTATTACGGAGGATTAGTCTCCCAATACAGCACACGCGGCGTCACGGCAACGGCGTCTACCGTAGCTTCCGTAAATTCGTACAGCTCGATTTGGGGTAATACCAGCACCTTTGCGCAGTATCCCTACCAGGTGCATTACTACCTGGATCAGATGTATGACAATCCAATACCAACCACCAGCCCAACCACGCTGGTCACGCCGGCCAATCACATCATCTTCAGCATGACCACATTGGAAAATATCTTTTCCAGCGTATTCCAGATGCTTGATTTCTCCAATGGGTCAAACCCGGCGCAGTTCTTCACGGCGGCCCAGGCGCAAGCGGCCTTCAATTCGGCCCTGGCTCAGCATGGCGTTGCCGGTACAGCCACGCTTGATCTGAGCAATGCTACCCAGCGGGCAACGATCTTTGCGGTGATCGATAGCGCGGTCGGCAATCTTGAAACTGCGGTGGGCATGAAGTTCAACGCCACCACCAACTCGCAACTTTAACAATCCATGATTACAAGCAATCATCAGCCCCAAATCTGCTGATTTGGGGCTGATCCTTTTAACATGCATTCTCTGTCACAGCGGCCAAAGCCGAATAACTGCATGGAGCATAGGGTAAAATCAGCCTAACATCCGGCCAGACAGGTTTTTCCAGAGTGGAGAAGATTGATGTCAATAAGATTCTTGCGCCTCGGCTCCTGCATTCTGAAAGCGTTCGTTGTCACGTTCGTGGTGACCAGCGGCTTCTCTCAACCAGCCAAACCGCCGGCACTTGAAGCGGTTGAAATTAGTGCGGCCAAACCTGGAGACCAGATAACGACTCTGGGCATTTTGCCCAATGGGCATATTTATTTTCGTAACGTACCGCTGAGAAAGATTATTGCTGCCGCTTACAACATTGACGAAGATCTCGTTACTGGAGGACCGGAATGGATCAATTCCGATCGCTTCAATGTAGTTGCCAAAGCCGCGCCAACAACTTCGCAACCTGAGCGCCTGGCGATGCTCCAAGCCTTGTTAGCTGAGCGGTTCAAGCTCACGGTCCACCACGATCCCAAACCCGACCCGGTCTATATATTGACGCTTAGCAAGGATGGGCACAGACTGCAACCGGCAGCCAATCCGGGTTCGGCGAGCTTTGCGCCCACCCGTGGCGAGCCGAGGCAGGTCCACGTGCTGTGCCACTCCTGCAGCATGGCATATCTGGCTGACCTGCTGCCTCAGATCGCACCCGGGTATCTGTCGCTGCCGGTCATCGATAAGACCGGATTAAAAGGTGACTTTGACTTCCAGATAGACTGGATGGGCAGAGGCCAATATGACACCGTTGCTGCGGCCACCGCCTCAGGCGCTCCCAAAGATGCGCTGGCCCTCTCCATCTTTGATGCTCTGGCGAAATTAGGCCTATCACTGGAAAAAGACGAGAACCAGAAAGACACGATTGTCGTGGATAGCGCGGGACGTATCTCCACGAAGAGTGCTGCCAACCTCTTCCCGGAGCTGAAACCCGATCAGGTAAGCAACATTGATCGCTTTGTCAAAGATGAAATCGCACGGGAGCAGACTCCGGGAGTGGCGGTAGGCGTTTACAGTCGCGGACAGATTCTGCTGGCCAAAGGTTATGGATTGGCCAATGTGGAACTGAATGTACCGGTCATCCCGGAGACCATTTTTCAATCGGGATCGGTGGGAAAACAATTTGTTTCAGCGGCAATAATGATGCTGGTAGAGGAAGGAAAAGTTGGGCTGGACGATAGCATTACGAAGTACTTCCCTAACGCCCCGGAAAGCTGGAAGCCGATCCTGGTCAAGAATTTGCTTTCCCATACTTCAGGACTTGCCGAGTACGAGACTCTTGAAACCAGAGGGCCGAAAGGACCTTTCTATCTTCGCCTTGATTTTACCGAAGATGAACTGGTGGAAAAGGTAGAGGCTCTGCCCATCGAATTCGCGCCCGGCGAGAAATGGAACTACCGCAACACCAATTATTTACTGCTCGGCATCCTCATCCACAAAGTAACGGGCCTGCACTTCGCAGACTACCTTCAGGAAAGAATCTTCAAACCATGGTACATGGTGTCAACCCGTCTGATCAGTGAAAAAGATATTATTCCCAATCGATCGTCGGGATACCAATTGGTTGCGCGCAAACTGCGCAACCAGGATTGGGTCTCGCCCACGTTCAACTCAACCGGGGATGGCACGCTCTATTTCAACGTGCTGGATCTGGCCAAATGGGATGAAGCGCTCTACGGCGCCAGCCTGCTCAAACAACCCAGCCTCGACCGTACATGGACGGTGTTTCCCCTCAACGACGGCACGCCCAATCCAGCCAATTATGGCTTTGGATGGGGCATTTCAACTGTAAATGGACACAAGTTGATCGAGCATGGCGGCTCATGGCAAGGGTTCACCTGCTCCATTCACCGCTATGTGGATGACAACCTGACTGTAGTCGTGCTCACCAACTCGGCCAACGCCAATCCAGTCCTGCTTGCATCCAGGATCGCCGAATTCGTGATTCCTGCGCTCGCGCCGCCTCCGCCTCGGGCTTATAAAGAGGTTGCGGTGAACCCGAAACTCTTTACCGGATATGTTGGAAAATACCAACTCGCTTCGGATTTCATTATCACGATCACTCAACAAGGCGGACATCTGTTGATGCAGGCTACTAACCAGCCGTTACTCCCGTTGTCTGCAACCGGTGACCGGGAATTCTTTTTGAGACAGTCTGAAGGGCCGGGCTTGTTCCGAAACATCGGAATTACCTTCGTGACCGATAGCCAGGGTCACGCAATCGAGTTGATCGTTCATCAAGGCGATGAGAGGCACGCAAAGAGGATTGAATAATGAACCTGCGCCGTCTCTACATTCTTCTCGCCGTCTGGTGTGCTTTTGTGATCGCTCCGGGCGTGTTGACGGTGCTGGGAATATTTGGCCGGATCGACATCCATACCAACATCTCAGGTGGACTAGTCCTTCTTTGGCTCGTGGGATATCTTGGGCAGTTCGCGATCTTTATGTGGATGATGAACATCGTCGGCAAGCAGAGGATTCTCTGGTGGCTGCTGGCGAGTTTGTTGCCGTGGGCCGTCGATTGGACGCTCCCGGTCTCGCCGCTGTTTCTTTTGCTGTGGCTGCCGGTCGTGACCGCGCTTGCCGGATGGATCGCCCTAGTCGCTCAACAGGCCGATTCCCTTCAGCGGCAGGGTATACGGGCTACGGGCACCGTTCTCGAAGTGCTGAAACCCTGGATGAATGTGGTGATCAACAACGTCTACATCAAGCGCAAAGTACGGCTTCGAATCGAGCGCGATGGCGGAGTTCCAGCATACGAAGGTACTTGGAACACACTGTTCATGCTTGGAGAAATTCCCTCGCCCGGTGACAGAATTCCTCTCCTCGTTGATCCGGCAAAGCCGCAGCGATTTGAGTACCGCAAAGAGACAGGGTACACGCCTGCTGCGCCGAACCGTCGGGCAGCGTCCCACGCGGCGGGTGGAGAGAGCATCGCAGATGAACTGGAGAAACTGGCCCACCTGCGCGAGCGTGGAGTCATAACCGACTCCGAGTTCGATGCCGCTAAGAAGAAAGTGTTGCGCCGGGATTAACTCGCTCCCCCAGGACGGTGGTAACCATCTGCGTGTCCAGGTACTCGGTCAATTCTTGTAACTTACCATCGGCCATGCGTATGACAAAGCAGTAGGAATTGTTGTAGGGCACTCTGTCTTTGGTTGTGTTCTTGCCGTGGGCCTCGACCACCACATAATCGCCATCCGCAATGAATCGATGGCCAATCGTAGTGATTGGAGCAGTAAGCAATTCCCCCAGAGCGCCAAACAGCTCGCGGACAACAACCTCTTTCCCAGCGTACGTTCTGGACCACTTTGTTGTGCCGGTGACGGTCCAACTGAAATCGTTTGCCATGTGACCAACGAATGGCCTGGCATTGCCTTTCGCCAACTCGGCAAAAATCTCTTGCACTAGTTCCTTGTTTTCGGCCGCATTCACGATACTTTTCTCCTTCTTCTTTGTGATTTTTTGAGATAGCTTTTAGTATCACATGGGGCTGTGAAAAATTGGGCTGGAGCTTTTATGAACAAATTTACCATTCTCCCCGGTTTGATTTTTTTGCTTTTAACTGAGTGCGTTCAAGGCCCCGCTGAACAGCAGTCAAGGGCGCAACAAAGCAATCAAAAACCAGTTTACGAAAATCAATATATGAAAGTTATTCTGCTGCCGGGATGGGCTGCAAAAAAAGCCGGTCGCAATCCTGCCGCAGTCAATATCACCAAAGGCAATTACATCCTTTATATAAATACCCAGGCTACTCAGGCGAGCGGTGTGGAGGGAGGGCGATTTTCCGAAATAGCCATGGGCGCGCCAAGCGCTGATGCTGTTATAACCACGTACCCCAGCCCGCCATGCGGCAAGGGAGAATCAAGGCCAGCCTTAGCCCCGTATACCCGTAATGATTTGTATGTAAGCAAAGCTGACATGTCGTCCCAGACTTGGTGTAATGCGCCTTCGAGCGGAGCAACGGTTTGGTATTTTTCCTACATAACGGACGCTGCTGGCGGCTACTTGAATCACTACGTCCCAGGTCAGGGCCGCGCACTTGTGGTCACAATGGCATATCGTTCAAAAGATGTGAATAGCTTGCCCTTGAAAGACAGCAGAGAGCTGAATTCCATGCTTTCGGAAATGACTTCAATAGTTAATTCGCTCAAGATAAAACGAAAATAAAACGTAAAAGGTTTAGAAAGAAAGACACAGTACACAAATGCGTGGTTACCTCGCCTGGATTGCGATTTTAGGAAATGCGCAATCTAAGGCCAACGGGCTAGACCTATTATAATGTTTCAAAATCGCTCCTCGTCCGGACCTGCTTAAGACAACATTTATCTTGCAAAAGTCGCGCCCGGACGCCTTCATCCGGGCGCGGTCTAATTTCAAGATCAAAAGCGATTCTATTAATTCGGTTTCGGCACCGGAGTCGGAGTTGGTTGCGGTGGAGCACACGCGCTCCCTGGACAACTGCTCACCGACTGGCTATTCATAAAGTTGTTGAACTCGGTTACATCGGACTGCGAACTGGTGAAGCCGACTCCGTGCCCGGCCAGCACGAGATAGCCGAATATCTGGCCTGCGAAGGGACCGCCAGGCACGAAAAAGACAGGCACAATACTGCTTTGGTCGTGAAGATAGATAACCTTGGGCGGAAACTGCGTGAGATGTGGGTTTTTTACGATGAGAGGCATATTGTTCATCACGGTAGAGGCCGGAAGATTGCCACAAGCCGGCAGGTCAACCTTGACGAACATGTCAAAGAAGCTGGACGCCGGAAAGTCGGGACCACCGTGGGGGCCGGAGTGTGACTGCACTTCTCCAGGACTGATTTTGATGGGTGAGTTATCGGGTGGTGGATAAGCAGTGCCGGCGCGCACCGCCAGATGGGCTGGCACACCGCCCAACGGTGTCATATCCAGCTTGCGAACTTCCGTATGGACTTCGCGTGTGCCTGGACCTGACGTGCAGCCAGCTTCGGTAAAGCAAGGCCAGCCGGGTGGCGGCGTGAGCATCCCGTCGTTCACCAGCGTATTCGCGCTGCCTACAGGCACTCCTCCAATGTCGCCAGGGCTGCCATCAGTAATGACAGCGCTGCGGCCAATGAGAGTTGAGCCGTCGAACAGCGTGGGACTCGTCAAGATGCGGGTGGCGGGATTATAGCCGGGACACCCGTTAACGAGAGGTTGGAATGGGGTCACGATTTCGATCTTGAAGCTTCCCAGTGAGGTTGTTACATCGTCACCCTTTCCGGGAAAGACTTGAGAATAAGCTGGCGTTATCGCCAGCACCAGGATGGCCAGAGCGCCTGCAAGCAAACGCTGTCTGAAAGTCATAAGTTGTTCCTTTCTCTTTCTTCTATCTGTCAGGCGAGTGAATGCCTGACCTCTTTTCCAAAGAGAAGAGAATCGTATTTCGATGTCTGTCAATTTTCTTCTCCGGGATTGCGTATTTGCAGGACCTGAGGACGAGAAATGCTGCGATTATGGTTCAAGAAAGACCAAAATGGGAAAGTACCCGCATTTCTTAGATTGCTCTAAGCAATATTTGATTCATCTGCAAACACGGGTCGACGGGTTTCGAATCGCCTAGAACCCCTGTTGCCGCCGTATGAAAGCGGTGTCAAAATCTGGGTCCAATAAGATGTCCGAAGCGTTCCTGAAACTCACTGTGATGTGCTACCCGTGTCGTGTAGTTTCAATCACTTACCAAGTATTGAGTCCCTTTCACGGCGACACCACAGACTCATTCTTTTCGCCCTGGAAGTCACGGAGCAATCGTTCGAACGCTTTTTTGTCTGAATTTGTGGTCCAGCCACCTGGTTGAAATCACCCAAGATGTCGCACCGCGTCTGGTTTTGACGCAACAAGATAGAGAAATTCTGTAACGATTTGCCGTTCTTATTCACTATCCATTAAGCGAACAAATCATCAGACTGGTGGTTGTTCAAAAATAGAAGGAGCAATGAATATGGCAGACACAATCGATATAAAGACCATCCTCCAAGGACCTACGACCATCGGGCACCCCGATACAACCACGGCTACTGGCACGACAATCCCAGTCAAATCGGTGGGTTTTGAAGTGGACACCAACGCCGACCAGCAACTTGTGGCAGCAGCCAGCAACGACAATCAACGGTCAGAGTCGACTATTGCTGACTCCGGAGGCGATGCTGGTCAACAGGCGGACTAGCTCTGGATTTGGTGCCAACCTTCACATGTCCTGAGGCAAAGCGGATGATGGCGCGCAGATGCGCCCTCTGGCTACGTCAATGTATTCACTTCGCACGTCAACGTGGGGTTCTTTCACGGCACAGCGATGCCGGATCACCGCAGGGTACTTACCAAGTTGAAATTGCACACTCCTCGGGCAGCAGATTCCAGTTTCCAGTAAACCGCGAAACCAGTACCTGTATCCGGTGCGTGTAAGTTGTGAAAAAATCAACTGCTCTGTGACTCTTTGCTAAACCATCTAGAATCAGCACACATCGGTACGGCAAAGAATTGCAGTTGGTTTTCAATTTTGGCAATTTTGGTATTTATGGCAATCCCCGCCGAGTCACAGACTATTCAATCCTGCAAAGCCGGTGGCGGGCTGACCTGCAACCCACCGATGCGACACATCCACGCATGTCAAGACGGCAGGTGTCAACAGTGCCAAAACGGCATTGTCAAAAACGACACTCAAAAACGACCATTTGACAAGCAGCGAATATTCGTATATTATTCGCTTTGATCAGCCTTCTATGGGCTTGACCGGCAATGTGGGCGTGAGCTGAGCTTATCACCCTGGGGTGAAGCCCAAGGGGCTGAAGGCGAAATCCTGACCCTGAACGCAGCGAACGGGGAAAGGATTTAACAATTCGGAGTCATTCGCGGGGACTATAACTGCCGTGGCTCTTTTCTTCAGGTTGGCGTAGCTCTACCCAAAATCCAAAGCAACAAACTGCAACCATAAATATTGCGGCTTCCGATTCGGCAAATAGCGGACACTCCGGCTAGAAGCCAGAAGCTAGCAGCCAAGAGCTAAAGGCACCTGAGGGCTGCAGTCCAATAAAGACGCGCCTTGTAACGCATATTGCTTGGTGAGGTTTTGTGTCTCAGAAGGATAGCCCGTTGACGATTTCCAATCACCCGATCCAGACAGACCCCACCCCTGGTACCTTTTAACCACCCTTGAACCACCTTTTTCAGGAGATTTCTATGCTGTGCAAACGCCCAACTCGCTCGGAAGCCTTCGGTCTTCCGATCACCCGATGGTTAGCCTGCACTGAGGCGTGCCGAAGTGATCACCCGATCTGAGATTAAATGTAGCGGCAGATTTGCCAATTTCGAGCCAAAACTGATGCTTTTCGATCTACCAATTTCTGTAGAATTCACGGATTGGTGCAGCCTTTCAATCGAGACAGAGGTTTCGTAATTGCTGGCGGCTAATCACCAAAAACTCATTTCGATCAATAAATACAGCCCTTGTCTCAATGTCTCAATCAAGTTGATTTAGGAATCATGGCGATTCCCTACACTTCCACCGGCTCGACCCAGGAAAGCCCATTCGCTGAAGGAACCAATCCACCATCGGAAACAGGCATTTCGTGGCGCGGGGCTTGGTTGTTGGCCTGGCGGATCAGGGTCACGATTCCGCGTCTGAAGTCGCGGATAAATTCCTTGGGATTGAACTTCGCGGTGTCAAATCGGCTGGTGTCGAAGTTGCCATCATCAATAGGATTCTTGGCCTCTTCGTAAGCCTTCCTGAACAGGTCTCCTACTCCTGCATGGGCCTGGAAGAAGTCGGCCGCATCGGAGAAGAGTGGCTCGCCAGTAAAAGAAGTTCCGGAGACCAGGCGGATAAAAGCGTCGTTAGCCCTTTCTTCCGTGTTCAGCACCTTGCGCGCGCTCCAGAAATAGGAGTCCATATCTTTATCCATGTCATAAAAAGCCAACAGGAACTGGTAAAAATTACTGAACTCCTTGCGGTAGCGGTCCTCGAATTCGCTGAACGATCTTTCTTCGCCAATTTCGCCGCGCAGGCAGCTATTGACCGACCTTGCCGCAAGCAGGGCGGAATATGTGGCCAGGTGCACGCCGGACGAGAAGACTGGATCGACAAAGCATGCTGCATCTCCGACCAGCAACGCTCCTGGCGCCCAAAAATGCGTGTTGCAATACGAGTAGTCTTTGCGGATGCGATATTGCCCGTAAGGACCTTCAGTAATTCGCGTGGCAGAACTGAGAAAATCCTTCACCATGATGGTCGAGTTGAGGAAATGCTGCATGGCAGCTTCCGGGCCTGCTTTCAACCTTTCGGCATGTTCGCGCGCGACCACGGCTCCCACGCTCGTCAATTCGTCGCTCAGCGGAATGTACCAGCACCAGCCGTCGCTAAAGGCCTCAGACAAAATATTTCCCGAATTGGGAGGAGGCAATCGTTTGCCTTCTTTGAAGTAGCAATAAAGTGCGACATTTTGAAAGAACTTGGAATAGACGCGCTCGCCCACGTTGCGGGAAAGAGTGGTCGTGTTTCCGGAAGCATCGATGACGTACCGAGCGGTTGCAGTCTTCTTGTGGCCCTGGGCATCAGTAAAACCAACACGGGTAATCCGGCCTGCTTCTTCCAGAACTTCTGCGACCGTATGGCGCTCCCGAACATCCACGCCTTTCTTGCGCGCATTGTTCAGAAGAATGTTGTCAAACTTCATCCGTTCGACCTGATAAGCAAATGCCTGGCTGCCGGGGATCATGGAGGAAGGCCCAAAGGTGAAGCTCCAGGGTTCAGGGTGCTTGCCCCAGCGATAGGTGCCCCCTAACTTGTACGTGAAGTTTGCCTGCGCCAGTTCTTCGCTTACGCCCAGCATCACGCAGACTCCATTAATGGTTGCCGGCAAAAGAGACTCGCCGATCTGGTGCCGGGGAAACTTTTCCCGCTCGAGCAGAAGTACCCGATTTCCTTCCATTGCGATGAAGGTTGCTGCGGTCGATCCTGCAGGACCGCCGCCCACAACGATTACATCGAAGCGTTCTTGGTTCATATCCTGTTCCCTTTAGCGAAGATCAAAAAAGTCTGCCACCTAAAGTGGCTTCCATCTCCGGCACCACCAGCGCTGTACCCTTATCTTTGGTAGGCACGCCTAAGACCAGAACTTCGGAAATGTGTTTTCCAACCTGGCGTGGCTTGAAATTGACGACTGCAAGAACCTGGCGTCCAACGAGATTCTCTCGCGGATAGTTCGTGGCCTGCGCGATCCTGCGCCGCGTTCCAATCTCCGGGCCAAAGTCTAACTCCAGCTTGTAGGCAGCCACGCGGCATCCTTCAGCAATTTCAACCCCGGTAATGCGGCCTACGCGGACGTCAAGTTGCTGAAACACGGAGAAATCAACTGTCGGAGATGGTTCGTATTGGGTCATGTTTGCTCATCAAGCGGCCGCAGTCGAGCGCTCCCCAACTGTAGTCAGCGCGTGAAAAAGTCCTTGCCAGAAATTAAAAATCAGCTCCAAGTGGCGATGGTAGCCATCGACGATCTTTGCCAGGCTCTGCTCGCTGGTGGCATAACGCTTAACTGCTTTCAGGGACTCTTCCTTGTGCTCTTTCTCGGTTGCGCCGATGTGAGCGTAGTAATACTCGCAAGCTTCGTGGAATTCATCGGCGTTGCTCCACAGGGGAAGATAATTCCGGGCGCCGTCATAGAGCTTGCGCAGCATGGTGTAGGCCTGCCATTCCAAAGCAAGCTGCGCGCCAAATGACAATTGCCGATCACGATAAAGCTCCTGTTCCCCCTCGATAAGCTGCCGGGTCGTAGGCGCGAGCTCAACCGTCTTTTGCAACCGGTTCCAATCGATCTCGCCCTCGTGCCCCATCTGTTTGGCCAGCTCTTTGAAGAAATTATCGAGCAGAATACAATGCACCTTCTCCGCGTTGCCGTAGCCCATCTCGGAAAAAAGAGTTTTTACATATTCTGTTTTCGCATCGATATCGTCCGTAGTCACCAGCAGGATGGCCAGCGCATCGGGAAAAGACTTGACCCACTCCCCGTAGTTTCTGGCAAAGACCGCCAATTCATCGATGGTGAACTTTCTTGTCATCCATTGGTGATAGAAGTCATTATTCAAAGCAGGGTGGTTGGTGATGTTTGCCAACAATGTCTCGAGGGATGCCGTCATACTGGATTTTCCTCCAATGAAATTTGTTTCAAGCAACAGGGTATTGGCGGCAGGGTTTCGCCCGGCCGGCTAATCTCCATTCTGCCCGGAGAGAGAACCTTCCTCCTCCGGGGCGCTGGCAATTTCCAGCAGCAGTTTGGCATTGCGTTCGAGCCGTCCAGGTTCGCTTTCTTCCTCGATCATCAAGCGGCTCAAGCCGCTGATGGTCGGCTCTTCGAAAATCTTGCGCACCGGCAACTCCGTATGCAAAGCTTCACGGACACGGGATGCAATCTGGGTGGAGAGCAGCGAGTGTCCGCCCAAAGCGAAGAAATCATCAAAGACGCCCACGCGCTCCACCTGCAGGACTTCAGCAAAAATCGCTGCCAGCACCTCCTCCAGATCGGTGCGCGGGGCGGCATATCCTTCACTCAATTCCTGCTCCACTCCCGGAGCAGGTAAGGCGCGGCGGTCAATCTTTCCCGAGGGCGTAAGTGGGAAATGATCAATGACTATAAAGCTCGAAGGCAACATATGTTCCGGGAGCCTTTCATGCAGGAACTGCCTCAACTCCTTGCTGCTCACGATCTGCTCCGGTTGAAAATCAACATAAGCCACCAGCCGGCTCTCCTCTCCATGCTTTGCCAGAACCACCGCAGATTCACGCACCGCAGGATGGCGTTTGATTTCCACTTCAATCTCGCCCAATTCGATTCGTATCCCGCGAATCTTCACTTGAAAGTCATTGCGTCCAAGAAATTCGACATTGCCATCGGGAAGATAACGGGTAAGATCGCCGGTTTTGTACATTCTCGAGCCGGGCCTGTTGCTAAAGGGATTGGGAATGAATCGTTCCGCCGTCAGATCGGGCCGTTTCAAATATCCATGGGCAAGGCATGTCCCGCCGAGATATAACTCGCCCGGAATACCTGCCGGTAACGGCTGGAGACAGGCATCGAGCACATAAAGCTCGGTATTGATGACCGGCCGGCCAATCGGAGGAAGCGCAGGCCAAAGCTCCGGGTTGCCGGACATCGAGAACGAGGTAACGATATGGGATTCCGTCGGGCCGTAATGGTTGTGCAGCACGCAGCCGGGCAATTGACTGAAGAGCGTAACCATGGGCCGGCTGATCTGAAGTTGTTCGCCACCCACCATGAATTCGCGCACACTGGCAAGAGCCTCGGGGCGGTTGCTGAATTCCTCTGCCAGCTTTTGCATTACGACTCCGGGTAAATGGAATCGTTCTATTTTTTGTTCTTGAACATAGCGTCCCAAAACGGGAATGTCGGCGCGAACCGGTTGCGGTGTTACCGCCAGTGCTCCACCGGCCGCGAGGGTCGAGAATATCTCCTGGAAGCTTACGTCGAAACTCAACGAAGCGAATTGCAGCGTGCGCCGGCTTTGTCGCGGCGCTGCCTGGTGCCACGCAATCAGGTTCACCAGCACACGATGCGGAACCAGCACGCCTTTCGGACGGCCGGTTGAGCCGGAGGTGTAAATCACATAAAGAACGTTTTCCGGTACAACCGCAGTTTGCAGGTCGCTGTCATCCTGGTTGGCAAATTTCTGCGTTTCCGAATCGAGGCAAACAATCTGTGACTTTCCATCGGGAACACTCTGCCTGAGGTGTTGCTGCGAAACCATAACGGTAGTCTGGCTGTCTTGCAGCATAAAAGCCAGACGTTCTTTTGGATAGGCTGGATCGAGGGGCAGGCAGGCCGCGCCCGACTTAGCGATGCCCAGCACAGCGACGATCATCTCCAACGAACGCTCCATGAAAATGCCGACAATTTCCCCTGGCCGCGCGCCAAGTGAAGCGAGGTGGCGCGCAACCTGGTTGGCGCGCGCATTCAATTGGCTATATGTCAGTTCCTGAGTTTCAAAGACAATCGCCGTTGCATTGGGGGAGAGTTGCGTCTGGGTTTCGAAGAGATGGTGCGCGCAAAGCTGCTGCAGGTAGGCAGCTTCGGTTGCATTCCATTCCGTTAACATCTGATACCGTTCATGGCGCGTCAGCAGGGGAAGATCGCAGATGAGTTGTGCCGGATCGGCCAAAACCGCCGAGAGGATGGTCAGAAAGTGTCCTGCCATCCGTTCAATCCTGTCTTTGTTGAACAGATCAACGTTGTACTCGAATGTGCCCACTATCTCTGATCCGCGGTCGCTGGCATACAGGCTCAGGTCGAACTTTGCGGCTTTGTTTTCCTTGTTCAGAATGTTCACCGCCAGTCCAGGCACTTCTGCCGTGCGTGGCGGATCGGCCTCGAAGCTGAAGATCACCTGCACCAGCGGGCTATGGCTGAGATTGCGTTCACCCTGAAACTGCTCCACCAGGTACTCAAACGGCAAATCCTGGTGAGCATAAGCGCCCAGCGCTGCTTCCTTGACTCTCTGCAGAAATTCGTGGAATGACAAGTCATCGGAAACGGCCGTTCGTACGGCAAGCGTATTGATGAAGAATCCGATCAGCCCTTCCAATTCTTTCCGTTGCCGGTTGGCAATGGGCAAACCGACAATGATTTCCCGCTGGCCGGTATAGCGATGAAGCAAGACCTTGAAAGCAGCCAGCAAAACCATGAATAGCGTTACACCTTCTTTGCGAGCCAATGTCTTGAGTGATTGCGATACAAACGGTGAAAACGCGAAGGTAAAATCGGCTCCATTATAGGTCTGCATTGCGGGACGAGCATGGTCCGCCGGTAATTCCAGTACAGCCGGACTTTGCCCAAGCTGCTGTTTCCAATATTCAAGCTGCTGTGTCAATCGTTCGCCTTGCAGCCAATTGCGTTGCCACACCGCAAAATCGGCGTATTGAACGGGGAGAGGCGGAAGATCAGGTACTTGTCCGGAGGAATAAGATTGATAGAGAGTGATGATCTCCTGCACCAGGACCTTCATCGACCATCCATCACTCACAATGTGGTGCATGGCCATGGTAAGAACGTGTTCCTCAGCCGCGAGCTTGATCAGGATGATGCGAAGAAGAGGTCCGTTCTTCAAGTCAAATGGCTGGAGCGCCTGTTCGTGGAGCACGCTGCGTATCCGCCCCTGTTGGTCCGCCTCGGAAAGGTGCCGGATGTCAATCTGGCTCAATGGGATGAAACGATGTTCGTTGATGATTTGAACTGGCTGGCCATCGCGAAAATCAAAGGTCGTGCGCAGAACTTCATGCCGGCGCACCATTTCATCAAACGCATTTTGGAGTGCAGAGATATCAAGCTTGCCGCCAAGGGAAACCGCGGTCAGCAGGTTATAGGCGAAGCTGGCAGGCTCGAACTGATCGAAGAACCAAAGCCGCCGTTGCGAAAACGACAAAGGCGCGGGGCCGCTTTCCTGGCGGCGTGGAATCCTATCCTCGGCGGGCGCTATGCCTTCCTTGCTGAGGAGGGCATCGAGGATCGATTTCTTTTTCGCAGAAAGCTGAAATTTTGACGGCGTACCGCTCATTTACAACTGCTCCTTTTTCATTGGCTCCAGCATGTCTTCCGCCTGATCGTCGGAGACCTCCGCCAGCTTGACCATGAGTTCAGCCGTGCGCTCGACGCGCTGCCGGTCTTCAGGGTCTTCGAATAAGGCTGCGGTTACGCCCGCTGGCGTAGGATCATCAAAAATTGCACGCAATCCTACCTCAACCTGAAAGGTTTCGCGTAAACGGCTGGCCAACTGAACGGCCAACAACGAATGTCCACCACACTCGAAAAAGTTATCGAGGATTCCTATTCGTTCTGCTTGTAAAAGCTCAGCAAAGATGGCGGCAACGATCTCTTCGGCCGGGCTGCGAGGTCCAACATATTCCTGTTCTGCAGCTAGGTTCGTATCGGTGGGCACCGGCAAAGCCTGGCGGTTGATCTTGCCGGTGGAAGTCAGCGGCAGAGAATCGAGGACCACAAACCAGGAAGGAGACATGTAATCCGGCAGGCGCTCCCGCAGATGGTTGCGCATCTCTCTGGCATTTGCGGAACGACCAGGCTGCAACGTGAGGTATGCAGCCAGCCGCTTATCTCCTTTGCCGTCATCGTGCATCGTTACTACGACATCCTTGATGGCATGGTGCTCTAGGAGAACGCGTTCGATCTCTTGTAGTTCAATACGGAATCCTCGAATCTTGACCTGATAGTCCATGCGGCCTAGAAAATCTAATTCGCCGGTTGCTGAAAACTGGGCCAGATCGCCGGTTCGATACAGCCGTGCTCCGGGCTGATCGCTGAAGGGATCGGGAAGAAATCGTTCGGCAGTTAAGGGGGGTTGATTGAAGTATCCGCGGGCCACAGCCGCGCCACCAATATAAAGCTCTCCGGACGTACCTATCGGAACCGGTTCCATGGAAGTATCGAGCAAGTAGATAGAGACATTGGCCAGAGGGCGGCCAATGGGAACCCGGGAGCGATCTTCGAAAACCTCCGGTCTATCCTGCCGATAGACAGAGGCGGTGATAGTCGCTTCGGTCGGTCCATACATGTTACGAAAAACTACTTGACCGTTTGTTAGCTGGTTCCAGGTTGCCAGCTTGCTCAATGAAGGGCTCTCTCCACCTACAGCAAGCGTCCGAATGCGAGACGGAATAGAAAGGTTGTGGTTAGAAATTTCATCCACGAGATGATGCCAAAGGGCCACAGGCAAGTGCAGCGTCGTGATCTCGAAACGCTGGCAGAACTCCAGCAGTTCGGAAGGCGAGTAGGAAAATAAACCGCGAGGAGCAACCAACGTCGCTCCGCTGAGGAGCGCAGGGAAAATGTCTTCCGCTGAAGCGTCGAAGCTGAGCGGGAAAAATTGCAACATGCGGCGGTGCGGGGCAAGGTCGTAAAGTTCGATCATCTGCAATGCATGGTTTACGAGAGCCTGGTGATGAACCATGATTCCTTTAGGCAGCCCGGTGGAGCCGGAGGTATAGATCACATAAGCCAAAATATCAAAGCTGACGGAAGTTGAACGGTTGGCATCGTCTTCCTGTGCAATCCTCTGCCTGTGCTCTTCCTCATCCGCGCAGATGATCTTCGTTTTTACAGAGGATGCAGGCAGGAGCGCAGACAAGTGCTGTTGCGTAAGGACTATAGATGGGACCGCATCGGCGAGCATATGCGAAACTCGCTCGACAGGATGTTGAGGATCGAGAGGCAGGTACGCAGCCCCCGCCTTCAGCACGCCCAAGACTGCAACGAACATATCAAGTGAGCGGTCCATCAGAATAGCAACCCGCGACTCCGCACCGATTCCCTGCCTTTGCAGATAACGCGCAAGTTGATTGGCGCGCCTGTTTAGATCTTGATAGGTAAGCCGGTCTTCATGAGTAATGATGGCAACAGCACTCGGTGTTCGTTGGACCTGCTGTTCAAACAACTGCGGAATACACATTGCAGATAAAGGACGTCTCGCTGTCCTGTTGAAGTCGACGAGCACTTTTTGTCTTTGCGCTGGGCTTAGTACCGGTAAATCCCGAACAAGAATGCTGAGAGGAGCAGCGGGCTGGCTGGTGATTCGCTCCAGAAGCAACTCGTAGTTTTTGGCCATTCTGGAAATTGTCTCCTCATCAAAAAGCTCAGTGTTGTATTCGAAGAGACAGGTGATACTCCCCCCACTTTCATAAGTGAGCAGCGCAAGAGGAAACTTGGCGCTGGCGCTGTCCACGACGACCGGGGCAACTGCCAGGTCAGCGAGCCGCAACTCCGGCAGCGGAGCATTTTCCAAAACGAACATGACCTGGACCACCGGGGGATGTGCCGGATCTCGCTTGGGCTGCAATTCTTCGACCAGCTTCTCGAAAGGCAACTCCTGGTGCGCAAAAGCTTCCAGACAAACTTCGCGCAAGCGCCGCAACAATTCGCGGGAATCGGGATCGCCGGAAAGATCGGTGCGCAACGGGAGCGCGTTCACAAAGAATCCGATCAACGGCTCGATTTGACCATGGCTCCGTCCGGCAATTCCGGTTCCAACTACCAAGTCAGTTTGTTTTGTATATTCGCACAGCAGAACTTTGTAAGCAGCCAGCAACGCCATGAACAGCGTCACGCCTTCACCACGAATCATCAGCTTGAGATTGGCTGTGAGCGCCGGAGAGAGCGTAATCACAAGTTTTCTGCCCTGATAGCTTTGTTTCCTCGGATAAGGACGATCGGTGGGCAGGATAAGCACTGGCGGCGCTCCCGCCAGCTGCGATTTCCAATAGCCAAGGTGTTCTTGCAACCGCTCCCCACTGAGCGAATCGCGCTGCCACACCGCGTAGTCTGCGTACTGGATTTCCAAAGATGACAACGGGCTTGGCTGGCCCTTGGAGAATGCATCATACAATTCTGTAAGCTCACGCACGAATATTCCCAGCGACCATCCATCAGAAATAATGTGATGCATGATGGCCAGCAGCATGTGCTCGCCGGGCGCAAGCTTGAATAGATGAATGCGCAAAAGCGGTACTTGCTCAAGGTTGAACGGCCGCTGTACCTCCTGTTGGGCCCGACGTTGAACCTCTGCTTCCCTAAGCTCAGCAGAAAAATGCGTGATGTCATCAACGTGGATATTAACGGCCAAGCCAGGCACGATGACCTGCACAGGCTCGCCATTCACCTCCCAGAAGCTGGTCTGCAACACTTCGTGACGTTCAAAGATTCCAGTGACACACCTTTGCAGAATGGCGATATCCAACTTGCCTGTAAGGCGAACCGCAATGGGAATATTGTAGAAGGCCGATCCGGATTCGAGCTGATCGATAAACCATAGCCTCTGCTGGGCAAAAGAGGCAGGCAGATATTTCTCTCTTGCAACCCGGCATAGAGGCGGCAAATCCAATTTGCGCTCCTTAAGTTTTTCCGCCATGACTCCCGCCAGGCCGGCAATCGTTGGAGAAGCAAATAAATCGTGCACTTGCAGGTCAACGTGAAAGATGTTGCGCGCCCGCGAAATGACCTGGGTAGCGTTGAGCGAATGACCGCCGGATTCAAAGAAATTGTCGTGAATACCCACCTTGTCGAGTTTCAATACCTGGGTCCAGATGCTGGCTAGCAATTCCTGCACAAAAGTATGCGGCGCAACGAAGTGCTTTTCAGCGGCGGCGGGCGCCGTGGGCGCAGGCAAAGCTTTGCGATCCACTTTGCCATTGGTTGTCATCGGCATCTGCTCGATCAGCAGGATTGCCGATGGAACCATCCAGTCGGGGATTTTAGTCTTGAGATAAACCCGCAAGTCGCCGCTCGTGAGTTTGCCTTCTTGTTTAAGCACGACGTAGGCAACCAGTTGTTTTTCTCCGGCAACATCTTCGCGCAATACAACAGCATTGGTCTTGACTCCGGGATGCCCGCCCAGCACCGACTCGATTTCTCCCAGCTCGATGCGATATCCGCGAATTTTGAGTTGATGATCGATACGGCCCAGGCAGTCGAGCTTCCCGTCCGCGCGGTACCGGACCAGGTCGCCGGTACGATACATGCGCGCGCCAGGTTCACTGCTGAATGGGTTAGAAAGAAAACGCTCCGCTGTTAGCTCGGGCCGATTGGCGTAGCCGCGAGCGAGTCCTTCTCCACTGACATACAACTCGCCCGTTATTCCCTTGGGTACGGGCTGAAGTTGAGGATCGAGCACATAAAGCTGCCGGTTGGCGATCGGGCGGCCGATGGTCACTGGGCTACTCTCGCCTTTTTTCATCAAGGCAGCCGTGGTATAGCTCGTGTCTTCCGACAAGCCGTAAAGATTCCAGACTTTTTCAATATGGGTCGATTGGAAAACCTGCTCCACGATTTTTTCCGGCAGGACCTCCCCGGCAAGCAAGGCAGCCTTGGTAACTTCCGGGACCCAGCCGAGACGCGAGAGCTCAGCAATCGCCGAAGGAACGGTAGAGATGAGGGTCACTTTGTTCTTTGCCGCGAGCGTATGAAGCTGGAGAACGTTTTCCGCCATAATGACCGCCCCGCCCCAGCTCAGCGGAACATAGATCTCGAAAATCGACATGTCGAAGCAAATGGAAGAAGCAGCGAGAACGCCAGTCAATGTTTCCATGCCAAATTCGCGCCGTGCCCAGTGCATCAAGCCCTGCGTGCTATGGTGCTCGATGGCTGCGCCTTTAGGCTTTCCCGTAGAGCCGGATGTATAAACGAGATAGGCGACATTGGCGGCAGTGACCCCGCTTTGCAGATTGGCAGTGCTGCGTCCGGTAATCACAGGCCAATCCGTATCCATACAGACGACGTGCTCCACCTTTGCCGGCAGTACTTCCGGCAAGTTGCTCTGAGTCACGAGAACCGGAATCTGCGTGTCCTCGAGCATGAACCTCAAACGTTCCGCAGGATATTGCGGATCGAGAGGAACATAAGCGCCGCCCGATTTCAGAATTCCCAAAAGCCCGATCACCATCTGATTAGTGCGCGCCATGCAGATTCCAACTAGCGTTTCCGGAGCAACGCCGAGAGAACGGAGATGGTGGCCTAATTGATTGGCCCGCTCATTCAGTTCGCGATAGGTAAGCTGCTCTGCTTCCCAAATGGCAGCGGGAGCATCAGGGAACAGCTCGACTTGCTTCTCAAACAATGCCAGGAAGCTCTCTTCTTTGAGGTAGGCCATGAATGTGTGGTTCCACTGCGCCAGCACTTGGTCTTGCTCGGCTTGTGGCAGGAAACAGATGGATTCATGGCTGGTGAAAGGCGCATGCGCCATCGCAGCCATTACGCGAGAGTAGTAACCGGCGATCTTCTCAGCTTCCTGGGGCGTGATGGCCAGTTCGCGATAATCCAACGCCAGCGTGATTCTCGATGACGTTTCGTCCAGGTTGAACTGGGCCGTCAGTGCATAGTAGGTTTGCTCTGTCCCAAAAAGGGAAATACCTTCAATCTGGCCAGTCTTGAGCAGCCGTTGATAGATATGGAAGTGAGTGAAATTGAACGCGGTATCAAAAAGATTTTCTGCTCCGTAAAGGTGCTGGAGCCGCTGAATTGGATAGCGCCGGTGAGGAAGCAGTTGGGCCTCCTCGAAGGCTGCGCTGCGCGCCAAGCCGGCCCACGTTTCTGCCTTGAAAGAGAGCTTAAATGGAAGGATATTCAAAAACATCCCAATCAGCTTCTCTCCATCCTCCATTTCAGGACGGCCATTCATGAAGAGGCCGGTAACCACATCCTGCTGGCCGCTCAAAACACTGATCACCTTGCAGTGAGCAGCCAGTAAAACGCTCTTGATGGAAAGACTTTCCGTCGCAGCCAACTCATGGAGCCCGCTGGAGGTCTGGCTGGTAATGGGTACATCAACACGTCCTACCCCTGGAACACCGGCCGGCCGGTGCAAGAGCGAACTGGCTGTGATTCTGCTGGCGTCGGTGTGGCTAAATTTCTCGTACCAATACCGGCGACACTCATCGGACGCGACGGTTTGCTGTTCAAGAGCAACAAAATCGGCATAGGAGGTACGCAAGGGCGTGAAGACTCGATTACTTCCCTGCAACAACTCAGAATAGTGCTCGAAGAGTTCAGTGATAAGGGAGGCGACACTCCACCCATCAAGAAATGGTTCACTTAAACTGAATTGAAAGTTCGTCTCGCCGCGCCGGTGCAGGTGAATGCGCAATAACGGAACCGTGCTCCATTCAAACCTTTGCTGCTTTTCGTTTTCCATCCAGGTGGCGAGGTAAGATTCCTGCTTCTCAGCGGAAAGATGGCGCAGGTCTTCGACCTCTACAGGGATCGTGGCCCTGCCGTGCACGAACTGAAGCGGTTCGCTGAAATTGTTCAGGTCGAATCCTGTCCGCAACATGCCATGGCGTTTGGTGACTTCTTCCACCGCAGTTCGTAATCTTTCGGGATCGAAATGGCCGCGAAGGTGAATCGTGGTGATGTAAATCAGGTAGTCAGCGCTGTACTCACTGTGAAAGACCATGCCGGCTTGCAGGCTTGAAAGCGGATAGGCATCTTCCAAACCAGCGGGCAGTTTTTGGCGATCTTCGTTTGAGAGCAGGCTGAGGGGCTGCACATGAGCAAGAGGCGCAGCTTTTTCACGGCCCTCTAAGTGCTGTGATAACTCTCTGATGGTCTGGTGCTGGAACAGTTCTTGAATCGAGACGTTCAGGCCTTTTGCTTGCGCGCGTGCCCGGATTTCAATGCTGCGAATCGAATCTCCGCCCAATGTGAAGTAATTGTCTTCGACACCAACTTTCTCCAGGCCCAGCACGGGAGCATAGATTTCTGCCAGTGTCCTCTCCAGTTCATTTGCTGGAGGCAGATAGTCCTCGTCCAGCGTAGGCCGGTGATGTTCCGGAAAAGGAAGCTCCTGCCGGTTGACCTTGCCGTGCTCGGTGAGCGGCAAGCGTTCCAGATACATCACAGAAGCAGGCAGCATGTATTCAGGAAGCTTCTCGCCTCCATAACGCCGCAGCTCGTGGAGTGTCGGTCGCTGATGATCTTTGGCCACTGCATAAAGGGCCAACCGTTTTTCGCTGGCATTGCCTTCATACAAAGCGCTAGCACAATCCCGAAGCTGCGGATGCTGACGGAAGACGCTCTCAATTTCGCCTAACTCGATCCGAAAGCCGCGAATCTTTATCTGCTGGTCAATTCTGCCCAGGTACCCGATGTCGCCGCCAGCCCGGCGTCGTCCAAGGTCTCCCGCCTTGTACAGACGTTCTCCGGGTGTTCCGCTAAAAGGGTTCGGCACGAAGCGCTCAGCGGTAAGCTCCGGTCTTCGCAAATAGCCACGCGCTAAACCGGCGCCACCAACATGGATTTCCCCTGCGACTCCAGGCGGCGTGGGTTCCATATGGCCGTCGAGGATGTAAAGGTCCAGATCGGGAATGGCAACACCAATGCGGCTTTCATGTGATTGCTCTAAATCTTTCTTCGTTATCTCACGAAAGGTAACGTGCACCGTGGTTTCGGTGATCCCGTACATATTGATCAGCCGGGGATGTTCAATATGGCGATCCATCCATGGCTGTAACATGCTGAAATCCAGTGCTTCGCCGCCAAAGATGATGGTGCGCAATGCCAGTTGCGGCCGGTGCGGAAGCATCCCTTCCGCGTGAATAAGCTGGCGGAACGCCGAAGGAGTCTGGTTGAGAACTGTTATCTTTTCTTTTTCCAAAAGATCGAGGAATGCATCGGGTGAACGGGCGACGAAGTACGGAACAATGACCAATCGGCCGCCATGCAGCAATGCTCCCCAAAGTTCCCAAACTGAGAAATCAAAGGCCATGGAATGAAAGAGAGTCCATACATCTTCATGGTGAAAATTGAACCAGTTTTGAGTAGCTTGGAAGAGGCGCACAACATTGGCATGGGAGACCACCACGCCCTTTGGCTGTCCCGTAGAGCCTGATGTGTAGACCACATATGCGGCCTGCCCCGAAAGAATTTGGTGCGATGGACTCACCTGGCTTTCGCTTTCGATGCTGCCCCATTCATCGTCGAGGCAGATCACTTTCACTGCGGAGGCAACACGATCACGCAGAGTCCGGTGCACCAGCACCACGGCTGCGCTGCTGTCAGCCAGCATGAATGACAAACGTTCTGGCGGATATGCAGGATCCAAAGGCAGATATGCAGCCCCGGTTTTCAGAATTCCCAAAATGGCACTGACCATTTCGGAGGTGCGTTCAACCAGAATCCCCACCAGGCTCTCTCGCCCGATGCCCTGCCGCAACAGGTAATGAGCCAACTGGTTTGCGCGATGGTTCAACTCGGAATATGTAAACCACTCATCTCCTATGCCCACAGCTATGGCTTGTGGACGATGTTTTGCCTGGCTCTCGAACAGCTCCACCAGGCTGGCGTCGACTGGATAACCGCTCTTTCGTTGGCTCTCGGTTAGCAGTTGTTCTTTCTCTTCCCTGCCCAGCAGTGGCACTTCAGAAATGTGCTGGCTCAGGGTTTCGCTCATACCGTGCATCACATTCCGAAGATGAGCAAGCAGATGATTGGCGGTGGAAGGCAAGAACAAATCTGTGTTGTACTCGAGCATGAGTTCCAGGCCGTCACTGTTTTGCTGCGCGATCAGGGTGAGATCGAATTTCGAGGTTCCGGTGTCAACATCGACTGGAGCAATTCTCAAATCAGCCAGCGTAGTCTCAGAGCGCGGAAGATTGTGCAAGGCAAGTACCGCCTGAAACAGAGGTTGGCGGCTGGGATCGCGAGGTGGTTGCAATTCCTCCAGCACGCTTTCAAAGGGAATATCCTGGTGCGCGTAAGCTTCGAGCGCGGTGCTGCGAACCCGCTGCAACAACTCGCGTACGGTAGGATCGCCGCCCATGTCGGTTCGCAACGCGAGCGTGTTAGCGAAATAACCGATCAGGCCCTCGATTTCGGGCTGATTCCGGTTGGCGATCGGAGAGCCAACTACGACATCTTCTTGCCCGCTGTACCGGTGGAGCAGCAACTGGTAAGCAGCCAGCAAGAACATGAACAAGGTGATATCTTCGTTCCGGGCCAGCAGCATGAGTCTTTGGCGGAACTCGCTCTCGATCCTCAAGTGACACTGCGCCCCCCGATATCTCTGGACGCGAGGACGCGGAAAATCCACTGGAAGCTGAAGAGGAGGAACCGGGCCCGCGAGTTTTTGCCGCCAATATTCGAGACCCTGCTCCAGGATTTCGCCCTGAAGCTGCTCTCTCTGCCAGATCGCATAATCTGCATACTGGATGGGAAGGGGTTCCAAATTGGGAAGCTGGCCGGCCTGGAATGCCCGGTAAAACGCAGCTACCTCTTTAACGAAAATCTCCAGCGACCACCCGTCGGAAATGATGTGGTGCATGGTGAGCAGGAGCAGATGATCTTCCTGGCCAAGCTGTAATAATCGGACGCGCAGCAATGGCCCGCGTACCAGATCGAAAGGCGTGCGCGCCTCTTCCGTCACGATTCGCTGTGCTTCTTCTTTTTGTCTTGCTCCTGTCAAATGGCTCAGACCGGTAACATTGATGCGCAGCTCTGATTTCTGGCGGATCTGCTGTACCGGCTTGCCATTTTCTTCATGGAAGGTTGTACGCAATGACTCATGCCGTTCTACAACCCCGTTAAAACTCTCTCGGAGAGCAGCCGTATCGAGTTGGCCAGTGAGCCGTACCGGGTGAGGAAGATTGTAAAAAGGCGATCCTGGCTCCAATTGGTCCAGTAACCAGAGCCGCTGTTGGGCAAAGGAAAGAGGCAATCGCGCATAGCTTTTCCATCGGACGGAAGGGATACGGTCCGATTGGGAGCGAATGCCTTCTTCTTCGAGCCAGCGCTCAAACAACTTACGTTTCTCGAGGGCCAGCATCTCAGGCGTCAAAAGATTTCCAGGGTCACCCATTTTCCCATTGCTCAGTTCAACGTTGTTTCCAAAACGTCACATAGCACATTGACGTGCTCATGATTTATGAAACATGGAAATGCCACTCGGAGCCAGGGCACTTCAGGATCAATCTTCATGACCAATGCGTGAACAGCATTGGTTTGCAAATACGCGGAAAGCTCTTCTGCGGAAAACTTCCATCGTCTTTCCGGGCGCGGAGCGATGGCCATCAGCAGCGTGGTTTCCATGCCGGTATCTTCGCCCACAACCACAAATTGCGACTGGACGCGATCGACAAACCTTTGCCGCAACTGCCTTGAATGTTCCCAAAGCCTTTCTAAGCCGAGGTTCTTCAGAAAGCGCAGGCTGCTTACCAAACCGGCAAGCATGTGGACATTTACCGTGGTGGCAGGAAGAGTGTTGTTCCATGCATCGTAGGGAACCAATTCCCCGGACGATGGATTATGGGAAACAATCACTCCGCATGGTTCCGGCGCGAGCAGCCACTTATGGGCGCTAAACACGTAAGAAGAACACCTGCTAATACCTTTGGGATTCTGGTTATTTCCGGCAGCGTGCGCGCCATCGAGAATAATCTTCAAGCCGGACGGTTTGATGATTTGGTAAAGGCGATCGATGACCCGCTCGACTGGAATCACAACGCCGGTCGCATAATTCACTTCACTCAAAACCAATGTTGCCGTCTTCACTCCATCAAGAGCCTCGGCAATCTGACTGACCAACATGTCTTCTTGCTCTGGCCAGCTTCGAAAGTGGTCCTGTGCGGCAAGGTGGAGTTCGCAAAGTTCCGCTCCGGCAATGGAGACAAACCACTTGGCCACTTCCATTACCGAAGGATGCTCAAACGGAGAAACGATCACTTTTTGTGGTCGGCCGGCTCGTGCCAGCGCAACCTCAACAGCACGGCTGGTTCCGCCAACGAACTCGATCCGGCAGCTCTCGCGGTCGCAAGGTTCCAGCAACAACTCTTTCACCAGGGAGCGGCACTCTTCTGCCAATTGCAGCAGCAGAGTGGTCGCGCGAGCGCTTCCAGGAACGTAGTCCTGGTAGCGTTGTACAAGCTTGTTGGTGGAATTCCTGATCCAGGTGATTTCCGGAGCAACCGCAAGGCCATAAAAATTCAGCTTGCCGCCATTGGCAACCAGAGAAAATACATTCGGGCGTCGAGGCTCTTTTTCCTGCGCTACGAGAGCATCGTCTGCGTCACTGACAGAACGAGCCGTGGGAATCATGAGCTGCTCCTATTGGCGTGAAGCTCTTCCTGTTCCGCGTGTTTTGCCCGCATGGCCAAAACTTCCTCGGCAGACATCGCATTCAAGCGTTGCAGAAATTTCGCTATCTTTTCCGATTGACCGGGACGCGCCTCGCAGCGAACGACGAGCGTGGCCACTCCCGCAATCGTGGGGGTTGCAAAAAAATCTCTGAGCGGTATGGTCTCGACCTGAAAAGTTTCGCGCAGCCACGTCATCAGGCGCATTGCCAGAAGAGAGTGGCCGCCCAAGTCAAAAAAGTTATCGTGAACACTCATGCGTTGAATGCCGAGCAAATCACAACATGCTTTTTCAATCTGCTCTTCAATCACATTTCTCGGCGCGACGTAACTACGCGTCGCAGAAGAACTGTCAGACGAAAGTGGAGGCAGGGCATTGTAATCGATTTTCCCATTTGCGGTAATGGGAATTTCATCCACCACTACAATCATAGGGACCATGTACTCAGGCAGTTTTGCCTTGACATAATCGCGAACATCGTGAGCGCTCAGTCCATCTGCTCCGTTGCTGGCGGCCACGTAGCCCACCAACCGCCGGTCTCTTGTCTCATCTTCCCGCAGAACTACTACTGCCTGTACAACTTCCGGATGTTGCCTGAGAGCCGTCTCGATTTCTTCCAGCTCGATTCGGTATCCTCGCAGCTTCACCTGGTGATCCAGCCGGCCTAAAAACTCAAGCTCGCCGGAATTTCGCTGCCTTACCAGATCACCTGTTCTATATAACCTCGCTCCAGGAATGCCACTGAAAGGATCAGGCAAGAAATGTTGCGCAGTAAGGCCGGGCTGTTCAAGATAGCCGCGCGCCACTCCGTTTCCTCCGATATACAGCTCACCCGGCGATCCCACTGGAGCCAATTCACCCCGCTGGTCCAGCACATACGCTTGGGTGTTGGCAATCGGTCTGCCTAACGATGCACCAGTAGATGCGCGGCCTGGAATGCATTCGTTGAAAGTCGCGTCAATGGTCGCTTCCGTGGGTCCATAAAGGTTGTACAGTTTTGCCCAGGATAGTTGCCGATAGAATTTCTCTACCAAGTCCTCAACCAACGACTCACCCCCGCAGTAAACTCGTTTCAGGCTGCCACAATTCGCAATCGCCGGCTGGGCCAGCAACAAACGCAAATGAGTCGGTGTCAATTGCAAGACGGTGATCTCTTGATCTTGCACGTACTGTATTAGGTATTCCGGATCTTGCTGGCTTTGCGGACGAGCCATCACCAAGACGGCGCCCGCCATCAGGGGAGCCCAGAATTCCCATACAGAAGCATCAAAGCTGAACGCCGTCTTTTGCAGAACGCGGTCTGCCTGGTCAAAAGGAAACTGGTGCTGCATCCACGCCATGTGATTGAGAAGACCGGCATGGGTGACTACCACGCCTTTCGGTATTCCAGTCGATCCCGAGGTGTAGATAATGTAGGCAGGATTTTCCCGTTCCAAAGGAAATTGCAAACCGGCATGGTTTTGCCGGGCAATTATTTCTCTGAGCGTATCCATGCATATGACTTGCGGCGCATTTTCCGGCAGCCGATCCTTCAGCCACTCTTGGGTTAGAACCAAGTGGAACTGCGCGTTCTCAATCATGTGGCTGAGCCGCTCAGAGGGCAAACCCGGTTCGAGAGGAACATACACTCCGCCTGCCTTCATGATTGCTAACAATGCAATTACCATTTGTTCGCTGCGCTCCATGCACACGCCGACTTTGACTTCCGGTCTAACTCCCCGATTTCTCAGGAAACGTGCCATCTGGTCCGCTTGTTCATGCAGATCGCAGTAGCTCAACTGTTTTCCTTCGAACACAACTGCGATAGCTTCGGGACTGGTTCGCGCTTGCGCTTCCAGCAGTTCAAGTACGGTTCCAGAGCCAAAATAACTGCGCTCTCTCTGGTTCCATTCCACCGTGATCTGCCGTCGTTCCCCTTCGGTAAGAATCGGGATCGCAGAGATGTGCTGCCTTGGTTCGGCCCCGGCTCCTCGCAGTAGTTGTTGGAAATAGCCCATCATCCTTTCAATGGTTGCGTCTTCAAACAAGTCGCTGTTGTATTGGAAGGAGACATGCAATCCTTGCGAGCTTTCTCGAATGGAGGCCAGCAAGTCGAATTTTGCCGTCGGGCTTTCGATCTCGACCGGCGATACCTGCAACCCGGCGAACTCCAATTGCGGGAGCACAGTATCTTCGAGCGCAAACATCACCTGGAAAAACGGCGAGCGTCCCTGCTCTCGCCCGGGATGCAACTCTTCGACCAGTTTTTCGAAGGGCAGCTCCTTATGCGCATAAGCTCCAAGGCTAACCTCACGCACCTGGCGCAGAAACTCTGTGAAACGCGGATCGCCGGCTACTATCGTCCTCAGGACGAGGGTGTTCACAAAGAATCCAATCAAAGACTCTGTCTCGGGCTGGGTCCGCCCGGCTACCGGAGTTCCCACGGTGATCTCATGCTGATTCGAGTAGCGATACAGCAGAACCTTAAAAGCAGCCAGCGCTGCCATGAATAATGTCGAACTCTCCTTGTACGTCAGCCCCCTCAAGGACTCCAGAAGCTCCGATGCAAGAAGAGCCGACTTTTTAGCTCCCCGGAACGTCTGCACCTTGGGTCGCGGATAGTCGGCGGGCAACTCCAGCGGCGACGCGTTTGACAACTGCTGACGCCAGTAGGCAAGCTCACTTTCCATGCGTTCGCCACTGAACCATTCGCGCTGCCAAAGGGAGTAGTCGGCATATTGAATGAGAAGTGGAGGTAAGAGCAAGGAGCGGCCGGCACTGAATGCCTCGTACAGTGTAGTCATCTCCCGCATTAAGACTCCGAGCGACCACCCATCGACGATGATGTGATGCATGTTTAAGAGCAGCATCTGCTCATCCTTTGCAAGGCAAAAGAGAAAGAGCCGCAGCAACGGGCCACGCGAGAGATCGAAGGGCCGCAGCGCTTCTCTCGCGATAAGCTCGCGTGCGTTGATTTCAGCTTGCTCAAGAGGCAGATGACGGAGGTCTGTAACTTCCAGCGCCAAAGACGGCGGCTGATCAATCTGCTGCACTGGAACACCTTGCCTGATGGGGAAGGTGGTGCGCAGGATTTCGTGGCGGCGCGCGATTTCAGTGAAGCAATCGGTCAAAGCATCTAAATTCAGCGGACCACGAAGGCGGAGCGCGATGGGGACATTGTAAAAATCGCTGGTGGGCTCAAGTTGATGCAGAAACCAAAGGCGCTGCTGGGCAAAAGAGAGCGGCACATTTTCTGGACGCGGGTTTGACTGAATCTCTGCGGGTGCTGGCTTGCCATTCCCAAGCAGCCTCTCAATAGCACGAGCCTGATCCGCGATCGTGGGTTCCTCAAAAACACTGCGCAAAGGCAAAGGCACACCCAGAGTGCCTCGAACCCGGGATGCAATCTGGAGGGCGAGCATCGAATGTCCGCCGAGTTGGAAGAAGTTGTCATCAATACCGAGGCGGTTCGCAGCAAAAACCTGGCACCAGATTTCCGCTACAGCGTGCTCGACCGGAGTTCGCGGCGCAACAAGACTTCCTGCTGTTGCTGAAGTATCCGGCTTGGGCAGCGCTTGGTAGTCAACTTTGCCGTTGCGGGTTAGTGGCAGGCTGTCGAGTACGACCAAAGCTCCGGGACACATATAATCCGGCAATCGGGCTTTCAGATCATTTTGCAGCTCCGGGATTGAGAATCCCTGGTTGCCATCCATTACGACATACGCAACCAGCATTTTTTCGCCGCTCTGCTTCTCTTGTACTGCTACTACAGCCTCTCGCACTCCTGCACATTTTCCTAACACCTGCTCTATCTCGGAAGGCTCAACCCGATATCCGCGCACCTTGACTTGCCGGTCTGCGCGGCCGACAAACTCCAGGACACCATCGCTTCTCCAGCACACCTCGTCGCCGCTCCGGTAAAGGCGCGTTCCTGCTGCTCCATACGGATTCGGCAAGAACTTCTCTGCCGTCAACGCCGCATCATTTTCGTATCCACGCGCCAGCCCTTCGCCTGCGAGATACAGCTCTCCTATGACTCCTACGGGAACCACCTGCATCTCTTGATTCAGAACGTAGACCTGCGTATTGCCAATCGGACGCCCGATCGGCACGGTTCCTTCGATACGTTCTCCCCGTTTCATCCGGTGACAGCAGGAGAATGTTGTGTTCTCGGTGGGCCCGTAGCCGTTAATCAAGACGGCGTCTTCATTCATCTCGTTGAGATAACGATTCACATGCCCAACGGAGAGCACGTCTCCGCCGGCCAACACTTGATTCAGATGTTTCAACGCTTCCAGTTGCTCATCCACCATCAGATGAAACAATCCTGCGGTGAGCCAAAGCGTCGTGACTCCGTATTCGACTAACACTCTCCCAATTTCCGCTGTGGTGTTGTAGCCGGGCGGCATGACGACAAGGCGTCCCCCATTGAGCAGGCTGCCCCACATTTCCAGAGTGGAAGCATCAAAAGCCACCGGCGCAAACTGCAATAGCACTTCTTCTGACCCCAGCCGGGCATAGTGATTGTTTTTGACCAGTCGAACGACAGCGCGATGCGGCACGCTCACGCCCTTCGGCTTGCCCGTTGAACCTGACGTGTAACTCACATACGCTAAATGATCGCCCCCAAGTTCCATTTTGGGATTGTTGCTGTTTGCCGTCGCAATCGCCGGCCTTGCCTCTTCTACACAAACAATTGGTACGCCCACCGGCTCCAAGCGATTACGCAGAGAACTTTGCGTCACCAGTAACCTGAATGCGCTCTCTTGCAGCATCGCTTCCAACCGTTGGGAAGGCGAGTTGGCATCCAAAGCAACGTAGACTGCTCCGGCTTTCGCGATCCCCAGCAGCGCTAACACCATCTCCACCGAGCGATCGAGGCATATGCCTACGCGCGCTTCCGAACCTATTCCCAGTCTGATCAGATAATGGGCAAATTGATTGGCACGCCGATTTAGCTCTTCATAGCTCAGCTTTTGATTCTCAAAGACCACAGCGATGTTGTTTGGGGACCGCCGCACCTGCTCTTCAAACAACTGCTGGATGCTCTGCTCGCGCGGATAATCTCCGGCTGTGCCGTTCCACTCCACCAGCAATTGCTGCTGCTCGGATGGATCGAGCGTCTGGAGAGCATCGACGCGCTGCATTGGATCGGTTGCAATGGCACTGAGCAGGTTGCACAAATGGCCTAACAACCGGCGAACCATCGAAGACTCGAAACGGCGCGCATCGTAACTTAGCTGCAGCGCCAGTTCAGCATCGGGTTTAACGATAAGAGCCAGGGGATAATTTGTATTCGCATGGGAGCGAACGCGGCTGAACTTCAGCGCCGCCCGTGGCTCCTTCAAGGAGGCGCCCACAGGATAATTCTCAAAGACTACAACGGTCTCAAACAGCGGCAGACCCGCCGGAATTTCACTCCATTCCAAAATCTTTGATAAGGGCGTGAAGGCATATTCATCCATCCGCAACTGCAAGGTTTGCAAAGTTTCTAGAATGGAACCTGCTGTTGATCCGGCTGCAATGTTGATTCGCATAGGCAGAGTGTTAATGAACACACCTACCATTTCTTCGATACCTGCCAGCGCCGCTGGGCGGCCGGACACGGTAACACCAAATACCAGGTCGTTTTGGCTGGTGTAATACCGAAGCAACAATGCCCAGGCAGCCTGCACCGCGACACTCAACGTGACCTCGCAATGCCGGACGGCCGTTTGCAGTTGAATCGTTGCACTCTTCGAAAGAGCTATCTGTTCATCACTGTAATTCTTATTGCTGTTGGCCGATGGGAGCGGCCGCCGGCCCGGAAAAGGTGTTGCAGTCGAGAAGTCTTTGAGCAAGGCCTGCCAATAGTTTTTAGCGCTGTTCAAATCCTGCTGGTGGACCCAACTGATGTAATCCCGATAAGGACGGCGCCAGCTAACCGGCAGATTTTGGCCATTGCATCGCGCCGTGTATCTCTCCAGCACCTCCTTGAGTATCAACGACATGCCCCAGCCATCCAGCAGAAGATGGTGGGAACTCCACAAGAATTCAAATTTGCCGCTTTCCAGTCGAACCAGAATGAGGCGCATCAATGGCGGCTGGGCCAAATCAAAAGCCTGTTGCGCATCGGTGCGGCTCAACTCCTCCAGGGTCTGCTCGCCATCTATCTGGCTGTGGTTGAGATGGACAAAGCGCGCCCTGGCAGATTGATGGACAATCTGATGCGGCTCCTCCAGTCCTTCCCAAATAAAACTGGTGCGCAGTACCGGATGAGCATCAACTGCCTCCTGCCAGGCCTGTTCGAACGCGAGGATGTCGAGGTTGCCCTCAAGGGTGCAACTGAGCTGCTCAACATAAGTGCCTGAGCGGGATTCGTCGTAGAGCGTGTGAAAAAGTAACCCTTGCTGAATAGGAGAGAGAGGATAGATATCGGAAATGTTGCGATGCTCGTTGGCCAGACGATCAAGCATTTGCTGATCGAGGTGAGCCAAGGGAAAATCTGACGGAGTAAATCCGCCCGCTTCGCAAGCAAGGCAATGGCGGATGATGGTCTTCAACTCGTCCAGAAAATTACCGGCTAAGCTTTGTATCTCCTCCGGCCGCTGCCTTTTCCGGTTGTAGTGCCACGCCACTTGCAGGCGGCCATCTTCCGCTCTCGCTTCTATTTCCAGTTCGTGGCTCCTCTGGTTCTTCCCTCCCCTGCATCCCGTCTCGATGGGTTCCACTCTCCGAAACACTCCGCCTTCGGGCAGCGTGCCATCGACCTGGCCCAAGTAATTGAAGCTGATCTCTGCCTTCGGTTGCCGCGCCAAACGATCTGTAGTTTCCCCATCAAGATAGCGCAACGCTCCGTATCCGACCCCTTGGCTCGGCACTCGCCGCAACTGCTCTTTGATCGCCTTCAACCTCTCGCCTGTTCCATCTTCCCTCTTCACTTCCAGTGTCACGGGATACACCGATGTGAACCACCCTACCGTCCGCGATACATCCAGCTCCGGCAACTCTCGGCCGTGCCCTTCCACATCCAGCAGTAACCTTGTTTGTCCTGTCCATTTCTCCCATGCATCCAGCACCGCTGTCAGCAACACGTCGTTAATCTGTGTGCGATAGGCCCGCGGCACATCATGCAATAGTTGGCGTGTGTTCTCCTGGTCCAGATGTACTTTGATGTAAGCCCGGTCTTCCTCATGGTTCTCCGTTCCGTCCCAGTTGACGGGCATTGTTGCGGTTGCTTTCCCCTCTTCGCGCAGCCAATAATTCAACTCGCTTTCATATCTCGTGCTTTCCACCCCGCGCGCCAACTGCTCTGCCCACGTCTGATACGAGTCTGTCTTGGCTGGAAATCGCACCCCTTCTTTCCGGCTGAGCTGACCATAAGCCTTCTCCAAATCCTCCAGCAAAATGCGCCAAGAAACTCCATCGACCGCCAAGTGATGCACTACCACCACTACTTGTTTGGGGTTCACATGTGCGACTCGCAGCAGCGGGCCGCGTTCAAAATCCAGACTTCGCTGCATTTGCTCGATGATGTACTCCAGTTGCAACGAACGGTCATCGTTCCCCGTGAGCTCCACAATGCTGAAAAACTGGTTCTGTTCTTCCCTATCGATCGTCTCCCGCCATGATCCACCTTCGCGATGAAAGCGCAATCGCAACGCATCGTGGTGCTCCACCAGTTTTTTCCATGCTGCTTCCAGCCATTCAGTTCTAAGCTCATTCGCGGCCTCCAGCAACACAGCCTGGTTATAGTGATGAGCTTCCTCAAATTCCTGGTCGAAAAACCATCTCTGAATGGGCGTGAGCGGCACTTCGCCTTCCAGTGTGCCCCGCTCATCGAGCTCCTTGGGAACGTCTGTAATTTCAGCAACGGCGGCCAGAGCAGAGATGGTGCGCTGCTCGAACAACTGCCGCGGCGTAATCCTGGTTCCCTGCTGTCGCGCTCGCGAGACGACTTGCAGGCTGATGATCGAATCTCCGCCAAGCTCGAAGAAGCTCTCCTCTACACTCACCTGGGCAACTTTCAGAAGAGACGACCAGATTACGGCCAACTCCCGTTCCACCTTATTTCGTGGTGCAACATATCTTCTGGACCGCATTGCATCTTGCGTTGGGACCGGCAAAGCTTTGTGGTCCAGTTTTCCATTGGTTGTCCGAGGAATCTTTTCCAGCCACATGAAATGCGCAGGAATCATGTATTCCGGCAGGAATTCCCTCAAATAAACACGCAGTTCATTGCCGTCATCGGGCCGAGTACCAACGATGCACGCAACCAACTGCTGTTCGCGCGCCACTACAACGACCTCGCGCACTAAAGAGTGGGTACGCAACGCGGCCTCGATTTCGCCAGGCTCAATACGAAATCCGCGAATTTTTACCTGCTGATCGATGCGCCCGAGATATTCGATGTTTCCATCTTCGCGGAATCGACCCAGGTCTCCGGTCCTGTATAGACGCTCTCCTGGAGTATGGCTGTAAGGGTGCGGAACAAACTTTTCTGCCGTTTGCGCCGGCTCACGCAGATACCCACGAGCCAGCCCGATTCCCCCGACGCAGATTTCCCCAGCTACGCCTATGGGAACCGGTCCCATATTGGGATCGACAATGTATAGCGCCGTATTGCTGACGGGCCGGCCTATGGGAAGATGCGAATGCTCGTCCCCACGCCTACATCGCCAGAAGCTAGAGCTAATCGCCGTCTCGGTAGGTCCATAGAGATTTGCCAGGCCGGCATCGGATCGAGAAAAGAATTCTTCCTCCAGATCGCGCTCGAGCACGTCGCCTCCGCAAGTCACCTGCCTCAATGTCGTGAATGCCGGAAATCTCCCAGCTTGAACCAGCGCCCGCAGCATCGACGGGACAAGATCGATTGCGGTAATTCTGTTGTCGATCAGGAAGCCCAACAGCTCGGCAGCATCGAAGAACTCGGAAAAAGGTGCAACCACCAGCCGCGCTCCCGCCAGCAGAGGATAGAGAATCTCCAACACCGACACATCAAAGCTCAAAGCATATTTTTGGGGAACGCGATCTTCGGGCGTAAGGGGAAAAGCAGCCTGCATCCAGCGAAGATGATTGCCGAGTGCCCGATGACTGATCATCACACCCTTGGGCTGGCCTGTGGTCCCAGAGGTGTAGATTACATAAGCAAGATTTTCGGGGTTTACTTTAACGCTGGGACTCGAAGCCTCTTCTTGAGCAATTTCGCGCCATTCGGAATCCAGTGACACAACTCTTATGTTGAGACTTTCCAAAACGGGAAACAGGTCCTGAGTGGTGAGCAGCAGCGGAGTTTGAGTTTCCGCAAGCACAAATGTTTTACGCTGGGCCGGCCACGAGGGATCGACCGGAAGATAGACGCCACCGGCTTTCAAGATGCCTAGAATTCCAACCACCGTCTCCAGCGAACGATGCACGCAAAGTCCTATATAAGTCTCTTGCTTCACTCCCTGGCGGAGTAGATAATTCGCCAACTGATTCGCCCGCCGGTCGAGTTCGGCAAACGTCATTTGCTGCGCGCCATAAGTGACCGCGATGTTTTCAGGGTTTTGACGGGCCTGCCCGGCAAACATCGTGTGAACGTATGGCGGCGGAGGATCATCCATGCCTTCTTGGTTCCACTCCACCAGCAACTGTGCGCGCTCGGCGAGTGTAATCCAGGGGACATCGCCAATGCTGAGACGGGGATTCGCAGCCACACCGAGCAGAATGGTTTTCAAATGGCTCAACATGCGTGCAACCGCAGCGCCGTTAAAGAGCCTGCGATCATAGGAGATCAGCACCTTGAAACCGGAATGGGGAACGGCGGTAACGGTCAAGGGGAAATTTGTGATTTCAATTGCCTGAATATCTTCAATGATGACGCCATCGTTTTTCTGCAGGAGCGATGCATCAAGCGGATAGTTTTCAAAGACCAAGATGCTTTCAAAAAGTCGCGTTCCCGCAGGTATACCGCTCCACTTCTGTACCTGGAAAAGGGGAGTGTGCTCGAATTCACCTAACTCGATCTGTTGCTTCTGCAGTTCTTTAAGCCAAGGCAACAGTGGCCGATCAGACTGTATCGATGTACGAATCGGCAGGGTATTGATGAACAAACCAATCTTGTTTTCAATCCCTGGCAGATTGGCTGAACGGCCGGAAAGAGTCAGGCCAAATACGATGTCTTGTTCGCGTGTGTAGCGACTGAACAGGATGGCCCAAGCAGCCTCCATAAGGATGCTAAGCGTGAGCCCATTTTGTCTTGCCGTTGATTGAAGGTCGGCAGTTTCCTCAAGTGAGAATTGCGTCTGCTGCTCAAGGAAAACTTCGTCATTACGATTGGGATGATCTGATGAGCCGATCTTAATGCTGATAGGGGCCTCAAAATTCTGAAGCGCGTGCCGCCAGTATGTTTCCGCACTTGTGAGGTCCTTTTTTTGAAGCCACTCTATGTAATCGCTATAGAAATCAATTGACAACGCCGGAGAAGGTTCTTCGTGAATCTGCTCTCCGTAACGCGCGAATACCTCCTGGAACAACAGGGGTAAAGACCATCCATCCAAAATCAAATGATGAAAGGTCAAGAGCAACTTGTACAGATCAGGAGCGAGTTGCAGCAGCGTGAGACGGAATAATGGGGCTTCAGAAAGCTTGAAGCCGCGGGCTCGATCCGCGGTCAGCAACAATCGCAATTGTGATTGCTGCTCTTCGTTTGCCTTGCCACGCCAATCCTGAAGCTCGAATGGCACTGCCAGATCCGAACGGACGACTTGAACAGGCTCTTCCTGCTGGTCCCGAATCAACGTTCGCAAAACCGAGTGGCACTGAGCAACGCGCTGCCATGCGTTTTTAAAAGCTTCGACTTTCAGGTGGCCGCGCAGAGTACAAATCAATTGTTGGATATATACACCCGACTCAGGCGCAGCGAGGCATTCGAATAGTATTCCTTGCTGCATGGCAGAGAGCGGATACGTTGATGGGAACACGGCTCTGCTTTGGCCGGACGAATCTTCTAGCTCGCTCTGGATTCGCTGAGCCAGGGCGGCCAGTTCGGCAATGGTGGGAAATTCGAATAATTGCCGGGGAGTGATCCTGATTCCTTGCTGCCCGGCCCGCGCAACCACTTGCAGGCTGATGATCGAATCACCACCCAACTCAAAGAAGCTGTCGTGAACGCTAACGCGCTCCAACCGCAAAAGCTGCTTCCAAATTTCGGCGAGCAGCGTTTCCGTCTCGGAACGCGGATCATGCTGATCGCTTCTGGAAATGAATTCCCATTTTTTCAAGGCCTGGCGATCCAGTTTTCCGCCGGCGGTCAAAGGAATCGCATTCAATTGCACGAACGCCGAAGGCACCATGTAGGCAGGAAGTCTGGCTTGCAGGTACTGCCGCAGTTCGCCGCTCTTAAGTTTTTTTCCGGCCGCGGCCACCATGTAGGCAATCAGAGTCTTCTCGCCACTCTCCCTCTCTTGGACCGTTACGACTGCTTCGGCCACCTCTTCGTGTTCTTTTAATGCTGCTTCGATCTCTCCTATTTCGATCCGGCATCCGCGAATCTTTACCTGCTGGTCTTTGCGTCCGATGAATTCGAGTTCGCCGGCTTCGTTCCACCGGCATTGGTCGCCCGTGCGATAGAGCCGCTCCCCTGCCCTGCCACTCAATCCGTCCGGGACAAAGCGTTCTGCGGTCAAGTGCGGCTGGCCGGTATATCCGCGCGCCAGTCCTGCTCCACCGATATATAGCTCGCCCACAACTCCCACCGGGGCAGGCTGCATATCCTGAGCGTTGTTCAGCACATAGACTTGCGTGTTGCTGATCGGCTTTCCGATACTTGGTGAACTTTTTCCAGTCTTTTCAACTCTTGCTGTCGTGGCCACCACAGTGCATTCTGTAGGTCCATAGTGGTTGATGACCTCCACACTCCAATTGTCCGGAGGTCTCTCTTGCAATCGGTCACCGCCCGTCAGGATCCGCTGCAACCGCCGCGCCTTCCACTCTCCCAACCGCATAACCGCTTCTGCCAACGGCGTGGGCAAGAAGCTTATCGTTACGTCTTTGGCCGCGAGCCACTCGCGCAGATCTTTCGCCGAACCTCTCTCCGACTCTCCAGCAATCTGCAGACTCGCTCCGGCTGCAAGATAGGGCCAAGTTTCCCATTCGGAGGCATCAAATCCAGTTCCTGCGACCTGGCTGCCTCGATCACCAGTTTCGATGCCGTAAGCGCGCAAATGCCAGTGCACCAGGTTCTGCAATCCACGATGCTCAACCTCAACGCCTTTGGGCCTGCCTGTTGATCCCGAGGTGTAGATCACGTATGCCAGCTGTTCCGGCTCCACTTTCCATTGCGGGTTCTCTTGCGGTTCAAGTCTTAGAAACTCCTGTTGCTGATCTGCACATAAAATCGGCGTTTGCCCTAGATCACGCAACTTCTCGCAGACTGTGCTTTCCGCAATTACTACCTTGGCTCCCGAATCGGTGATCTGATGCCGCGACCGCTCCGGCGGATATTCCCGATCCAGCGGCAGATAAGCGCCGCCGGCTTTCAATACCCCCAGCTTCGCGGTGATCATCTGCACACTTCTTTCCATGCAGATGGCCACTCGTGCCTCAGCCCGTACTCCTGCTTTTCGCAAGAGATGTGCCCACTGGTTGGCCTGTCTATTGAGTTCGCGGTAGGTCAACTCCTGTGCCCGATCTATTACCGCCAATGCCTGGGGACGGATTTCGGCTTGTTGTTCGATCATTTGCAAAATCGTCAAACCCGGCGAGAATTCCTGCTGAGTCCTGTTCCACTCGACCAGCAATTGCTGCCGCTCTACGGGGCCGAGCACTTCGAAAGCCTCGATCGCCTGGTTCGGCCTGGTTTCCAGGGCTTCCACCAGCGATGTCAAAGCGGTGCTCATGAATTCACATACACGCAAGGGACCGACAAATGTTGGGGCTTGGGCCGTCAATTTGAAACCTTCACCTGGATCGTCGACCGAAAGCGTGAGGGGATAATTCGAGCGCTCTTCGCTGGTAAGCCACTTAATCCCTTCAGAAATGTGCATAGCTTCATCCCGGAAGGGATCCGATCTCCTATGGCGATAATTGAGCAGCGCGGAAAACAACGGTGTGGGCGAGGGAACTGCACTACACCGCTGGGCTAGGGCTAAAGATGCATGCTCGTGGCACAGGAGGTCGGTCAACCGAGCATAGGTGGAGCGAACGCTTGCCTCGACGCTCTTCAACCCGACTCCAATGCGTACCGGCAGGGTATTGATAAACAGTCCGAGATGCCCGGCACCGTCATCGCTGCTTTCCATGCGGCCAAACAATACAGTGCCAAAAATCACATCCTTTGTTCCCGATACTCTAGCGAGCACAACTCCCCAGGCAACGTGAAATAGAGTGGCCACGTTCACTGCAAGATTTCGCGCACTGGCTCGAATACGCTGCGATAGCACCGCGCTAAGCTGAAAACCGGTTTCTTCGAGATCGGCGCCGTCGCCATGCACTCCGAGCAATCCAAATGGAGCAGTAGGCTCGTCGATATCACTTAACATTCGCCGGAAAAAAGCTTCATGCTCTTCGATTTTGGCGTTCAGCCGCGTTTGCGCTACCAAGTTCCGAAATGGGAACGGAGCCTGTAGCTGCTCCGGCTGGCCTAGCAGATGCGCTTGGATTTCCTGAAATATCGACTGCAGAGAGGTGTTATCGCCCACAAGATGATGGACCAACTTCGCCATCAGCCATCGATCATGGGCCGCATCCTGGGCAAAGTAGATTTTCAGCAAAGGAGCTTTTCGCAGCTCAATTTTGAACTTGCGAGGATCAAAGCGGTCATGGAACTTTTGGCTTGCATCCCCTTCTCCTTGTTCCAACGCGATCTCTTCGACCGGCAAAATCACTCTGCGTTGAACGACCTGCACTGCTTGCGGAAGCCCTTCCCACAGCACGCATGTACGCAGGATGTCGTGCCGATCCATCACTTTCTGCATGGCATCCAGGTATGCGTCCACTCGCTGTCGGCTGTCGAAACTCAACAAGGCGAAAATGACATAGGCATCACCGTCGCGGCTCATCTGATGATGGAAGAAAATTCCTTCCTGGAGCGGCGCGAGAGGATAAATATCCTGCACATTGGCTGCGCCACCGGGTATGTTCTCGATAATCCTCTGGATATCGCCGGAGCTGAGCGTGATCAACGGCAGCATTTCAGGCGTGATGGCGTCACAGTTGGGTGGAATCAGGTTCGGTGGAACTTCGGCTACGCCGGTTTCGCTTGCGGCATTGGCTGCAAGCTCCGCCAGCGTGCGCGTGGTAAAGATCGCCTGGGGAGTCACCGGCAAATGGCTTCTTTTCATGCGCTCGATCAGAGTCATGGCCAGCAGGGAGTGGCCGCCAAGCGCAAAGAAATTATCGTGCCTCCCAACGCGTTCTACTCCAAGCACCTCGGCCCAAATGGCTGCAAGAGTGGTTTCCGCCTCGCCTAATGGCTCTTCGTAAATCTCTTTTGCATAACATTCGAATTTCGGTGCGGGCAAGGCTTTGCGATCCAACTTGCCATTCGCAGTAAGAGGCAGAGATTCCAGAAAGACATACGCGGCTGGAACCATGTAATCCGGTAATTTGGCAGAAAGATGTGTGCGTAATTGTTCCGCATTCAACTCGGTCAAGGTTGCGGTGTAGTAGGCAACCAGGCGCTTCTCACCTGATGCGTCCTCGCGAATGGTCACTATGGATTCCCGCACGGCCGGATGTTCTATCAAAGCCGCTGCAATCTCACCCAACTCGATTCGGAATCCGCGTAGTTTGATCTGATCGTCGTTTCTGCCTACGTATTCGATTTGTCCATCCGCCCGCCAGCGTGCCAGGTCTCCAGTGCGATATAGCCGCTCTCCCATCTTTCCCGAGAGCGAATCAGGAATGAATTTCTCTGCCGTCAGTTCCGAATTGTTCCAATATCCCCGGGCCAGGCCCGCACCACCGATATACAACTCACCAGTTACTCCCACAGGCACTGGTTCAAAATAGGAATTCAAGATGTAGAGCTGCGTGTTGGCAATTGGTCTGCCAATAGGAACACTCGATCTTTTTGACTGTTCGCGGGTGCAGAACCAGGAACTTACATCAACCGAAGCTTCCGTTGGTCCATAAAGATTGTGCAGGTCTGCTGGCAAGCGCTGATGGAAGTTCTCGACTATCGAGGCCGGCAAAGCCTCTCCGCTGGAGATCACCCGCCGCAATGACGTGCAGCTCTCGACTTGCGGTTCCTGCAAAAATGCTGCCAGCATCGAAGGCACGAAGTGTACGGTCGTGACGTTGTCACGCTGGATCTTGCGAGCCAGGTACCCAGGGTCCTTGTGCCCCTCTGGACGCGCCATGACAATGCCGGCCCCTACCATCAACGGCCAGAAAAACTCCCACACTGAGACATCAAATCCAAACGGCGTCTTTTGCAATGCACGGTCGGTCTCATCCAGCGGATACGCTGCCTGCATCCACTGCAGCCGGTTCAGCAGGCCGCCGTGGACGTTCATGACTCCTTTCGGCCGTCCTGTTGATCCCGAGGTGTAGATCAAGTAAGCGAGATTCTCCTTACCTGAACTGGCGGTCGCTGGTTCTTGGCTTTCAGCGCAGATGAGGTCCCATTCTTCTTCCAGGCACAGCAGCCGCGCTTGCGGGGCGTGAAGTTTTTCTTTGTAGTCCTTGCTCACCAGCACCACTGCCGGCTTCGAATCGCTGAGCATGTAGTTCAGGCGCTCTTGTGGATAACCAGGATCGAGTGGCACGTAGGCACCACCAGCTTTCATAGCCGCCAAAAGCGCGATGACTAACTTTTCGCTGCGCTCCATGCATACGCCTACCCGAACCTCTGGCCCAACCCCTAACTTTTGCAGAAAACGGGCCAATTGGTTGGCTTGTTGGTGGAGTTGGCGATAAGTAAAAGATCTGTCTTCGAAGATGATTGCGAGATTCTGTGGTGTCTTCTTTGCTTGGGCTTCAAGTAATTCAAGTATGGTCTCGTGAACCGGCCATGAATGTTGTGTCTGGTTCCACTCTCCAAGTATTTGCCGGCGATCTTCACCGACAAGCAGCGGCACTTCGTCAATCCGTCGCTCCGGATGAGCGATGCACTCTCGAACGAACTGCTCGAAGTGGCGCGCCATGCATTGAATCGTGGCCTGTTCAAAGAGATCGGTGTTGTATTCAAACGAGGCCACCATCCCTGAGCCGGAGTCCGCCATGGATAACGTCAAATCGAACTGCGCAAACGTCTGCTCCATTGGGACGGCGCTTAAAGCCATATCGCCAAGCTGCAGTTCCGCTCCAGGCGCACTCAACGCGAACGTTCCAAGGTCTTGGTTGGTACTCGTTCCTGTTTTCTGCAACGCAAACATCACCTGAAACAAAGGGGAGCGGCTGGAATCGCGCTGCGGCTGTATCCGCTGGACAAGAGTTGCAAATGGGAACGACTGGTGTGCCAATGCCTCTAACACCACTTGATGCGCCTGAGCCATGACCTGCTCGAAGCTCGGGCCACCGGAAAAATCCATCCGCATGACGACGGGATTGGCGAAATATCCAATAACCCGGGCAAACTCGTGTCGGTTGCGGCCGGTCGTGGGAGTTCCAACTAATACATCGTCCTGGCCGGTATAGCGGTGCAGGAATGATTCGAATAAGGCCAGAAGCAGTGTGTAGATGGTGGCGTTGTGGTTGATCGCGGCATACTTCAATTGGGAAACCAACTTCACCCCAAGCCCTAAAAACTCAACTGAACCTCGAAAAGTCTGGAGCGGTGGACGGGAGAAATCGGCGGGCAGTTCCAGGTAAGGCAGATGTCCGTGCAACCTTCGTTGCCAATAGGTCCAGTGCTGTCGTCCTTCTTCTGACTGCAAGAATCGCTCCTCCCAATTCACATACTCCGCATAATGGATGGGAAGGGAGGGCAACTCGACGGGATCATTTCTGATTTCGGCGCGGTAGATTTCGGAAAGCTCATTCAGCAGCAATCCAATCGACCACAAGTCGGCCACAATATGATGTACTGCCAGGAGCAGAAGAGTGCCCTCGGGGCGGCTGAAAAGGAACATGCGAAATAGCGGACCGTTTGACAGGTCGAAGTGCCGATGCGCAGCTTCCGTCATGCGCTGCTTGAGCTTTATTGAGTCCCACCGGTACGCGTCTTGATATTCCCAGAATAGACCCGCGTGCTCCAGAACATGCTGCACCGGCTTGCCATCGACCAGCGGGAAAATCGTACGCAATGAGGGATGCCGCTCTACGAGTCTCTGGAAGGCACTCTCAAGAATCCCCACGTCTACTTCGTTAATGATGCGCAAGGCCCGCGCAATGTAATAGGCCCGGCTCCCGGGCGCGATCTGTTGCAAGAACCAAAGCGCCTGCTGGCCTTGCGAGAGTGGAAACTGGCTTGGGATGGTATCGCTGGAAAGAACAGGCGCTACCGAGTTGCTTGAGGCATTCGTATTGAGTTGCGACACGAGATGGCCGGCAAGATCGGCAATGCTCCAACCCTCAAGCAAAGAACTTTGGGAGAGACTGGCGCCGAGGGCCCTCTCAACACTGTGGGAAACTTCCAGGGCCATCAACGAATCAAGTCCCAGCAGATGAACCGGTCGATGCAGATCAATTTCGGAAATATCTGTTCTCAGCTTGGCGGCAAACCTGGCCCGCAGCCAAGTTTTGACGGAATCGACCGTCAATTCAGGCGGGGCTAAATCCTCGTGTTCCGAAATGCTATCGGAACTCGCTTCCCTCCATTCCGCCAGCGCTTTGAAACTGCCCTCCAGAAACTTTTGCCGGCAGAGATGGCGTTGCACTTTTCCGCTCGACGTTCTAGGCACTACGCCCTGCCTCACCAGCAATATGCAGTGGGGCTGAATTTCATGTTCATCGGCGACCGCGCGCCGAATGTCTTCCATGATTCGGGCAAAAACCCCTGATCGCCTTGGGTCAACCTCCTGGATAATCACCAATTTCTCCTGGGTTCCCACAGTTATGGAAAAAGCAGCGACCGACATACCATGCAGAACGGGGTCAGCCGATTGCGAGGTTGTTTCAATGTCCTGAGGGTAGTGGTTGCGGCCACGGATGATGATCAGGTCTTTCAGGCGTCCGGTGACAAAAAGCTCTCCCTGGTGCACGAATCCGAGATCGCCGGTACGAAGAAATGGACCTTCCCCCTTGTCCTTTATGAACGCTGAGAAAACGTCCCTGGTCTCCTGCGGGCGATTCCAATAACCTGCGGCAACACTGAGGCCGGAAACCCATATTTCTCCGACTTGACCGGCAGCACATTCAACCAGGGTTTCCGGAGCTACGATTGCGATTTCTACGCCATGTGCAACAGTGCCTGCTCCAACTAGAGTTCGCCCGTCTGGATCGTCGGTGGAGGTCAGTGCAATCCGATTTCGTTCGAGTTCGCCAATTTTGACCGTGCAGGATGTTGGTCCACAGCTTTTTTTCCCACCCGACACTTTTAAGGTCGCTTCGGCCAGTCCGTAAGCGGGATAAAACGCGCTGCGATGGAATCCACATGATTGAAATCGTTCAGCAAACTGTTTCAGGGTGCGGGCGTGAACCGGTTCCGCGCCGTTGTAGGCAACTTGCCAGTTACTCAGATCAAGACGTTCACGTTGCTCTTCCGGCACTCTTGCCGTGCACAACTCATACGCAAAATTTGGTCCGCCGGAGTGGGTCACACGGTGTCGAGAAATTGCTTCCAACCAGCGCCCCGGCTCCTGAAGAAACGATGCTGGAGACATGAGATAGCCAGTGAAGCCCGAATAGAGCGGCTGAATGATGCCGTCAATCAGTCCCATGTCATGAAAATGGGGCAGCCAGCAAAGCGATCTGCTTTCCGGCGTGTGCTCAAAACCGGCAGCGATATATGCAGAGTTGTGCAAGATGTTGGCATAGGTAACCATCACGCCACGAGGCTCAGCCGTGGAACCGGACGTGTATTGCAGGTAGGCCAGGTCTTCAGCGCGGGGGAAAGAATCCGTCCAATCAGTGGCCTGCGTGGGCAAAGCACCATCGGTGGCGACCCAACGGATTTTTCCCAATTCGGGTGTTTGCGCAAAAGTGTTAAAACGGGAAACAACTGCCGACGTGGAAAGCGCCAGAGTAGCCTGGCTATCTTCGGCCATCGAGATAATTCGAATTGCGTTGCGCTTCATTCGCGGCGGATAAGCAGCAACAGCGATTGCACCCGCATAGATGCAACCAAGAAACGCCGTAATGAACTCCAGGCCCGGAGGGTACGGCAACAACACGCGTTCGCCTTGAAACCCCGACTGTTGCAGGAAGGCCGCGATCGTTCGCGCTTGGGAATCCAGTTGTTGATAAGTCAGCGTCGAGGGCTCTAAATCTGGGCCGGAAAGAAAAACATAGGCAAGACCCTCGGGACAGTCGTCCGCCCGCTGCCGAATCAGTTCTACGAGATTAGATTTCCCCGACATTCATGGACCCGGTGAAACTGCGAGGGGGGCGGATTTCTTGTTTCCTTGCGGCGTCCGGCACTCTGAATCAATGGCGCGGTTAGATTTTCAAGCGCTATATCTTATTGCGATTCCTGCTCACGCTCAAGCGAAACATGAGAAGAAATTCATGTATATTCATGGCGTGGCTTCTGCCAAGCTAGCGGAAATCCTGGGATTTGCATCCGATTCCAAGCTGCTGATCATCCATGCCGATGATGTGGGGCTAATGCTAGTCCAACAAAGCCAAGCTCACACTCCATATTGCCCCAGAATGTCATCCATGGCATCACCAACACCGTATCCCAACTTGTGACTGACAGTGCGCACCCGTCCCAGCCTTTCCAGGAGCGCATTCCATTGATCCTCCGGCAAGCTTTGCGCAACTCCCAAAGCTTGGTCGAAGGTACGCAGTAGGGCATTGAAGTAAGCCTCGTCGTCGCATCCGTACGCAGCGCTGAATGCTGCTGCCTCTTCACAAAAGAAGACCATCAGTTCGGCCAGTTGCTCTGGCTTTCCACCAGCTTTCTTGTAGTCAGAAATAGCCTTATTCGCCGCCTTGACTGAAACTCTGGCATTCTGTTTCATCACGTCAGGCGCAATCCCGTCGGCAATCATCTGCTTATAGGATTGCAGAATATCGTTCCCCAGAGCGAACCGTGTGTGCAGGAAAAGCTGGTTGTCCCTGCTGGCCGCGTACAGGTCATGGATAAGATCCATCAGCGCTATGGCGTCCCATCCAGCAAGCCGGGACTTGAGATCACTCCAACTTGGCTTGGTCTTCGTTCCTCTGTTTGTCATGCTCTTTTCTGGGCTCCAATCTTCCTGCAAACATCGGTTCTTCTTGCCTCTGGCCTCGGATATTTTGCAGATTTTACAGCTTGCGGAAAAACAGGATACCAGAGGTTGATTTTGTGTCAGGACATGTTGCGGAAAAAGCCCGCATTGAAACTGATTTGTGTCAGGGCATGACTTTAGTCGTGCCGCGAGACGTTTAGAATCAATCGGGCTTTAGCCCCTGAGGCCTTCTGTCATTCAAGACGAAGACTTTTTCCGCAAGCTGTTTAGCCCCAATACTGTTCACTCAAGGAAATTGAGACCTTGCATGCCGTTCCCTATTTCCCCCATTCCAAACTAACGGCCTGGCACAACACCCTTAGCCGAATCCAAACCGAGGCAAACCTTTCTCTTCTTGAGCCGATTCAGCACCGAAAACAGAAAAACGCGATCTACTTTGATCGCCTCTGCGCTCAATGGGAAGCGTCAAGTCCGCGACCCTGATGACGTTCTTCTCGAAGCTGAATACCGCAGGCAGGAATTGACCGATGACGAAAAACAAGAAGAACCGGCCACTTAGAAACTGTCAGTTAACACGGGTACTCTGCAAATCCGGAGTACCCTTCCCAATTTCGCAGTTCAATAACCCTTACTGTGATTCGGAACCAGGGGTCGGAGGTTCAAATCCTCTCTCCCCAACCAATGTTTGAGGCTGTGAAAACCTCAGAGATCAATAAGCCAGAGCAATCGCGGAAACATTCCGGCTGATCTACCGGGGTTTGCACAACTCACACTATGGATTGTGTGAGACGCATGTCATGATTTTATGATCAATAATTGCCCTGTGCTTTGAATCGGGCGTGCTCATGAGCGGATCGAGCGTACCTTGGCTGATCTAAGAACAATGCGAGTGAGAAAATAATTGCATGGAGAAGACTGAGCATCACAGCCACGCGACTGAGGAAATCATGGTTAATGTGAAAGCTCACAATGGCTGCAGCAATCACTACAGCGAGCAAAAATATTGAATACAGTCTTGAGCGCTGCAGAAAATCAGTAAGGAGATAAAGAAAAGTAAGTAACGCGAGGATTATTGTAAGCAAGTGGAAACTCAATGCCAAACTCAACAGTAACAAAACCGTTAAAATAAGGCTGACATACCGAAGTTTCAATATAAAGTTGAGCATCACCCTCGCTCCTGCTTACACTGAAAAAATCCTGCCGCAGCAGTGTTGGACTTCGGGTTCATTGTTTAAATTCCATTCCGCATGCCATCATCCCGAGCCAGATCGCCTGCTTGTTCAAGGTGCCAAGCTAGCGCACTGGCTGTTCTTTTGTTGTTTATGGCAGATTGGAAGTATTTTGCGAAATGCCGATGAATTGAGAGAACTGCCTGCTTATCACTAATATATCTGCGATGTGATGCTAACTGAAATTCGACACACGAAAATCTTAAGTATCCCTCTGACCGAATCAGATGGCTCTCCATTCCTAATAAAATCTGAGAAAGACGAAATCGTTCGATCTCGCCCCCCTCAATCATCTCGGTTTCAGTCAATCCCATATGTGAGCAACACAGGGCCATCATGACTTTCGACAAATCGGTTGCTCCATGATCTCGTTCTAATCGATCTAATATCACATCGAATAATTCGTCCAGGGAGCGCGTTCGCAAGCATCTGTTTAAGATGTCTTCTACCTTCTCCCGATCAGCACATTCGCGAAGTTCCCTTATCAAGTTCACCAAAAAAAGAGAGGACTTACTTTGAGGATGGGCTATGATGTTTCTCAACTTTGAATCTTCCAATAGCTTTCCCCATTCTCTGAAATACTCGGTTACGATCAGCCGCACTTGATTGGAAGAAAGCGGTCCGACTGCAAATTCGTCAAATCGGCGTTTTCGCAAAGCATCCAGGACAGGCCCTGGGGCAGTAGAAACCAAAAGAGTAAAATGAGCCGGCAGGTCAACCGGAAGCCAAGCGAGGTCCCAAGAGGCTTGATCCATATGGTCTATGCCGTCAATGATTAGAACGATGGGCAAGCTGTTCGCATGTTCCAGAAATGCCAAGAATTGATTACGTACTTCGTCCTCAGTTGATGGAATGTCTAAGTCAATCGCAAAGCGCTCGCGGATTTCAGCCATCACCCTTCGCCTAACGCCGATTGACTCGGAGCCCCTGCTCGTAGCTCCCACGTGATGAACGATGATAAGCCGGTCCGGCTGCAGCTTTTGATACTTGGCCAGCCATGCCGCCAGCAGCGCACTCTTCCCTATTCCCGGTTCACCGGTGATTGCGACTCGTGCACCCAAAGTATCAGCATGCAGTGTTAATTGATCGAATATTCCTGGAATTTCCACATACCCGAACCGTTTTGCCGTAGCAAATGCCTCATGGCATGCTCGCTCAAGTTCGAGGCGGGTTGGGTCTCTTTCTGCTGGATAAATGCGATCTATCAGACTGATAAGATCTTCCGTGATCCACTCGCCCAACCTCTCTTTTTGTCTAAAATCTTCCCGTAAACGATAACCACGCGTCTCGATTCTGAGTTTCAGACCCTGGAGGCGCCGCATGTCTTCGGAACAATTGTCAGGCAGCTGTTTTGGCAAAGCGCAGCGAGAATAGAAGAACGCCTCACTTTTTTGAGTTTCCATCAATGGGCCGCAGGTCATCTCCAGATCCGAGAAGCTCATCTGCTGGAAATCAAACGCTTGCAATTTTTTCCGCAACGGCTCAGAAATATTCCGGTCGCCAATGAGCGTTCCATACCGATCGCCCAAAATTCCGATGAAATATGGACGACACCGGTCAATTTCTTTTAAGCAAAGGTCCAGCACCTCCGCATCAGTACCAATCGCTCCCCAGCGAAGGTCGATTTCGGTGAACTGGATGCCCCTTGAGCCGCAAATATTTCGGATCATTGGAAATGTAACTCGTCGAAGATACTCTCTCTCTTCCTTCAGGTCCAGAAAAGGTGACGAAATAAATATGCGAATTTCGAGAGGAGAAGAAGATGTATTGTATTTCCTCGATGCAATGGAATGAGGATACGACAGCCGATTTAAATAGGCTATCGGTGCCTCTATTTGAGTGCCAGTTCCAATATAAAAAAAGGCCTCTATGCACTGCATTGCGTACTCACGTGCTTTAACGATTCTGTTGAAATAGCGTCTTGGGCACTTTGTCCCGGACGAAAATCCCATCGCGGCCAGGACCGCCCATTTGAGTCGCCGGTCGGGGAGGTTGTGCTCAGATAAATGACTGCGGATGTGCTTTCAAAGTTTGTGAGCATGTCGTCCATCAATCGCGCAAAATCGGTGCGATCTGGAATTATCTCTGTAGTTGCAATTTTTTTCTCATATGTCGCCTTTAGATAAGCCTTAAGATCGAAATGTGGGAGTTCTCGCTTCGTTTGAAACAGTGACGATCGCCAGCCCATTCTTTGACCTCCATTGACCCGCTCACATCAAGGATTGTCGACGAAGTTATGTTTGAACGAGATCATGGAGTCTGCTAGAACTTTCTCAAAATCAGTGAAAATTGTAGAGAGAAATCGAATCATATCAGAGGGATTGGGATTATTTTACGCATAAGCATTGACGCAGGAATTGAGGTGGTCTGGGACGGCTTCCAACAAAGAGAGAAGTATCCATTTATTAAATCTCGGCAAAAGATCTTCGACCATTGCATCCTCTAGCTCGGGAGAGGACGGCGTGTATCCAGCCTCTTCCAAACACGAGGCGAGAAAGGCGCAAGTCACAGGGTCTATGTAATCTCGCAGCATTGATGTTCCAATGAATTTCCCGCATTATAACGCTCATAATACCTGCCTGGGAATTCAATCAAGTTGATGTCATTGCACAAAATTTGGGCTTTACAGGCCGCTGAAAAAATAAGCTGTTTTAACCCTACGTGTTCTAAATCGGTTTTTTTCGAGTTGAACCGTACATTTTCACAGCATTTCTGCGTCCGCAGGGAGTCGTTTTCCATCCTGCGGACACACGACTCCCCGTGCTTTACTGCGCAGGAATCAGTTTCACGAGTCGCACCAGATTGTTGGCGGCCGCTAATAAGCGAAACAGCCAATCCACTTTGTCTAGCCCCTTCAGCTTCATCTGCCGCATGATGCTACTCAACTTGCCCCAGCCAAAGACCATCTCCACCAGTTTGCGTTTCCGTTGGCTGATCTTAAATCCAGGGCTCTCCCGCTCCTCCGGTCGCAGACTATTCTTGCTCTGGTTCTGTCCACTTTCATACTCGGCAATGTGCGGTTCCACCTGTCGTTGGCGCAACTCACTCACGAACGTCGGATCTTGATATTGTTTGTCCGCCCCCACAGTCACCACCTTAGCGCTCCGCTCCATGTCATCCAACATCTGCAAGGTCGCTTCCCGCTCCGCCGTGGTGCTGGACTGTGTGGCGCAAGCCGCCACCACCAAGCCGTTGCGGTTCTCGATCATCACATGCCCTAAATAACTGGGCTCGGCTTGCCCCGCCGTACTCTTCTTATACAACCGCGCTTCCGGATCGGTGCTCGATTCATGCGTATCCCGCAGTAATTTACTCCCACCCGATCCGGTGCCCACCACCGTCTTCGGATCTTTTTCTTGAAAGCTCCGCCGATTCGCCCAGGCTTCCAGCAGCGTTCCATCCACGGTGAAATGCTCCTCACTCAATAAATTGTTCGACCGAGCCTGTTCCAAGACCGCCTCCAGCAAGCGCTGCGAGACTTCGCCTTTCATCAAGCGCTCCCGGTTCTTGGTGAACACCGTCGCATCCCAGATCGGGTCATCCATTTCCAGCCCCACGAACCAACGGAACAGTAAGTTGTACTCGATCTGTTCCATCAATTGGGCTTCGCTGCGGACTCCATACAACATCTGCAGCAATAGCGCACGTATTAAATGCTCGGGTGGAATCGAAGGACGCCCCCGGCGCGCGTACATGTCATCGAAGTCCTTGGACATCTGCTGCAGGGCTTGGTTCACCATCTTGCGAATCGCGCGCAACCGATGGTCTGCAGGCACTCGCTCTTCGAGATTGATATAGCTATACATTGATCCTTGGTGTAGGGCATCTCCACGCATGTTCACTTACATACCAGAAACCCCTGTGGAAATGCACTATTTTTGTGCAGTCCATTTGTGACTTTTTCAGCGGCCTGTTTAGCCCGGTGTAAAAAGGCCGCCCGGCGCAAGTAGCGGCCTTCACACTGTGATTCAGACAAGCGCCATTGAAGAATCACCGTTTGCCTGTAAAGCAAGAATGCTATTTACGCTCAAGAGAACTCGTAAAAAAATTTCATGTATATTCAATGCGTGTCTTCTACCAGAGCCGCGGAAATTCTGGAACTCGCATCCGATTCCAAGCTGCTGATCATCCATGCCGATGATGTGGGGATGTGTCACTCCGTGAACCGCGCCACGTTCCTTGCCTTGGAAGAAGGCGCGGTGAGTTCTGCCAGCATGATGGTGCCCTGTCCAGGTTTTGCTGAAGCGGCTGAGATTGCCGCCCGCCATCCGGAATACGATCTTGGAATCCATTCAACCCTGATCAGCGAACACCAGAGTTCCAAGTGGGGTCCGGTCTCGAACAAACATTACGGACCTGAGATGGTGGATGAAAACGGATCCTTCTGGCCGAGGAATGATCGCCTGCGCGCATCACCACAGCAGATTGACGACGAAATTTCCGCCCAGATAAAGCTCGCGATGGAGTCAGGCGTCAATCCGACTCATCTCGATAGCCATACGTTTTCAGTAGCCAGGGCGGAGTACATTCCCGCATATGTGAAAGTTGCCCGGCGCTTCGGTCTGCCCTTCCTGATTACCGACCACTGGCATTCCTTTTGTGCGTCTGACGATCCGGCAACAGCCAACGATGTGATCGTTCAAGACGTTTTCCAGGCCGGCCGGGATTTAACGCCATCTTCTTTGGAGGGCTATTACATTTCGGCGTTGAGCAATGTGCAGTCAGGCTTGAGCGAGCTTATCGTTCATCCGGCATTTGATGATTTCGAGATGCAGGACATCTATCAAGGACGCGAAGCCTACGGAGCCGCCTGGAGGCAACGGGACTTTGAAATCATGTCGAGCCGGAAGTTCAAATCTGCCCTGCAAGAAAACGGCATACAGGTAATCAATTGGGGCATGATCAAGACGGCAATGCGGCGGGGTGCCCAATAAAGGAATGCTCACCTCAGACTAACATCCACCGCAAACACAAAGAGGCACTGAGGGAGAAACGAAACCAAAAAACTTACCGCAGGGATCACAGCGTCGCGGAGCCACAACCAAAACCATCAACCACAGAGGCCACGAAGGAACACAGAGGAAGTCAATCAAACCAACCGCAGAAGCCGTAGAGTTGCGCAGAGGATTCTAGGCGGCTTTTATCAATCAACATTGGCGAGAAAAAACCACGATTTCGAAGCACATTGCAGTGCAGGAACCGCGGAGAAGCGCAGAGAAGGATTTGCTGGATTTTGGTTGCGCTAGAATAGAGGCGTAAAAATTGTGAAGACTCGTTCTAGCCGACAACCTGCCAAGCGCTCCCACGACAGTTCGCATAACGAATTGCAGCACATGCTGGCTTCCATTGTCGAGTTCTCCGATGATGCCATTATCAGCAAGACCCTGGATGGCATCGTCACTAGCTGGAACAAGGGGGCCGAGCGGATGTTCGGTTACACCGCAGAGGAGATGATTGGGAAGCCAATCTTTGTCCTTGCCATGCCCGACCTGCCCACGGAGATGTCAGACATCCTGGAGCGTATTCGCGCTGGAGAGCGGGTTGAGCACTACGAAACATTTCGCCGGCACAAAGACGGCCATCCCATTGCGATCTCGCTTAGCGTGTCTCCTTTGCGCGATAAACGCGGCCGGATCGTGGGCGCATCCAAGATTGCCCGCAATATCAGCGAGCGACGGCGCACGTTGCTTGCGTTGCGCGAAGGACAGGAGCGGCTGGAAGCTGCCCTTGAAGCTTCCCGAACCGGGACATTTTCCTGGAACCTGAAAACCGGTATTTACGATTTGGATGAGAACCTGGTCCGCCTGTTTGGCATGCCACCGGATCAAACACAAACCACGGTGGAGCAGTTTCTTCCTCGAGTACATCCTGATGATCAATCGACTCTCTTAGCCAATACCCAGCGCTCTCGCAACGAAGGCGCCGATTTTGAAATGGAGTTCCGCGTCCTATGGCCGGACCAAAGCGTCCATTGGTTCTATTCGAGAGGCAAGACTTCATTCGATCCGGCAGGCCGTCCGGCTGCCATGATTGGGGCGTGCGTGGATATTACAGAACACCGGAGATTGGCCGAACGTGAGGCTTTGGCGTTGGGCAAGGCGCAAGAAGAGAGCCGGTTCCGCCGGCTTTTAGAAGCCGCTCCAGACGCCATTCTCGAAGTCGATGTCGAAGGCCAGATGGTACTGACGAACCAGGTTGCCGAGACCATGTTTGGCTACAGCCGCGAAGAGCTGCTGGGAATGAATGTGGAATCGCTGGTTCCGGCGGCCATGCGCGGCAAACACCATGATCATCGCGCCTCGTATGCGGCTTCCCCCCAAACCCGTCCAATGGGAGAGGGTCTGGAACTGAAGGCGCAAAGAAAAGATGGCTCACTCTTTCCGGTAGAGATCAGGCTCAGTCCCAACTGGAGGAACGGCGTATTGCACGTGATCGCCTTAGTGCGCGACATCAGCGAACGCAAGGAGAGCCAGCACCGCATTCGTGCGATCCAGGAGCGCTATGCGGCGCAACTGTTTGCCGCGAATCAGCAACTGGAGGCACGCAATGAAGAGGTAGAAAGGGCCAACCGTCTCAAGAGCGAATTCCTGGCCAGCATGAGCCATGAGTTGCGCACTCCTTTACACACCATCATCGGTTTCTCCGAGTTGCTGACTGAGGAACTGGAGGGACCGATCAATGCCAAGCAGAAACGCTTTCTCGGCCACATTCTCCAGGACTCACGGCACCTGTTGCAGTTGATCAATGAGGTTCTGGACATCAGCAAGATCGAAGCAGGGCGGCTTGAGCTTCATAGCGAAGCCATCGAGTTCTCTGCCTGCATTGATGAAGTCGTGGCCGGAATACAGCCCCAGGCCCTCGCCAAGAATATCGCGATCGAGAACCGAAACACCTACTCCGGCCTGCTTTATGCTGACCGCGTGCGCATGAAAGAGATTCTCTATAACCTGCTGAGCAATGCTATCAAGTTCACTTCCAACGGCGGCCTGGTGTGGATTGAATCGGTCAGCGACGAAAGTTTTTTGCGCGTTACTGTAGGAGACAACGGCATCGGCATCCCACAGGAAGAAGAGGCCGCAATCTTTGAGAAGTTCTATCAGGTGGGCAGCAGCACCAGCGGCATTCGGGAAGGCACTGGTCTCGGACTTCCGATCACCAAGAAATTAGTGGAGTTGCATGGAGGCAGGATCTGGGTGGAAAGCCAACCGGGCGAAGGCAGCCGCTTTATTTTCATCCTGCCATCACAAGGACGATAAAAAGCTATAAAATAATCGGGACGCAAAAGCAACGGAATCACTGCCAGACTCTTCATGAAGCGAATCCTGATTGTTGAAGACAGAGAAACGGGCCGGGAGTTGCTTAGGACCGTTTTGGAAAAAGAAGGTTACATCGTGGTCGAAGCCCGCGATGGCGGCGAGGCTATTCAAAAAGCGCAAGAGCTGCCGCCGGACCTGATCCTGCTCGACCTGCACTTGCCCCTGCGTGATGGTTTTCAAGTGCTCACCGATATCCGCCGTGATCACCGGCTAACAACCATTCCGGTACTAGCGGTCACCGCCAGCGCCATGCAAGGCGACCGCGAAAAGACATTGGCAGCCGGTTTCAATGGTTACCTTGCCAAGCCGGTTTCTTTGGTGAATCTCCGGGAGGAGATTACGCGATTGCTGCAGGTGGTGAAATAAGTTCAGCCACGAATTAACGCGAATCCGATTTAGCCGGATTTAGCCTTAGTTCTTAGCCTTTAGTTCTTAAGGCTTTTTTTCAGTTGATCATTAAGCAAGAAGCTAAGAGCTAATGGCTAAGAGCTTGGGAATCCAATTCGCGTGCATTCGTGGCTAAAAGGGTTTGCCTCTCTTTGCGGAATCGCCGTTCACAATAGACCATACTTTTTCATCTTGTAACGGAGTGCGTCGCGGCCGATCCGCAATTGGCGGGCGGCTTTCGATTGGTTTCCGGATGCTTCGGCGAGGGCCTGCGTTACTAATTGCTTCTCGTGCTCTTCCAGGGAAGGTGTTCCCGATCCATTTTGGGTTGATACCGGGCCGGGCAAAGGCCCGGGGGGTTCAGCGACCGCTAATCTGGCCGTAGGACGAGAGGTTTGCATCGATTCGGGCAGTTCGGCCACATCGATCATCTCTCCCATGGCCATCATGCATCCGTGTCCGATCACGTTTTCAAGTTCACGCACATTGCCGCGCCAGCTATGGGCGGCCAGCAGGATCTGCGCCCGCTGGGTGAGTCCGCGCACCTCCTTACTGTACTGGCGCGCGAATTTATCCACGAAATGCCGAATCAGCAGTGGCAGATCTTCCATACGCTCGCGCAGGGCAGGCACTTGAACCTGAACCATCGAGAGCCGGTAATAAAGATCTTCGCGGAATTGCCGGTCAGCAATCGCCTTGGGCAGATCTTTATGCGTGGCTGCAATCACCCGCACATCAATCTTTTGGGGATTGAGCGACCCGACGCGTTGCACTTCCTGGTTCTGCAATACGCGCAACAATTTGGCTTGCGTGGCCAAAGGCATGTCGCCGATCTCATCGAGAAACAGGGTTCCTCCGTTGGCGTGCTCGAACAAGCCTGCTTTGTCGCGATCGGCTCCGGTGAAGGCCCCACGCATGTGACCAAAAAGCTCGCTTTCGAACAAGGTTTCAACGACCGCCGAGCAATTGAGGACTACGAAGCGTCCTCGAGCAGGACTGAGATGGTGCAAGGCCTGCGCCACCATGTCCTTGCCCGTGCCGGTCTCGCCGGTGATCAGCGCGGCCCGATAATGTGGCGCTACGCGGCGGACGCGGGAAAAGAGTTCCCACATCTGCGGGCTGCGTCCTACGATTCCCTCGAATTGTGCTTTACGCAAAAGCTCATCGTCGGCGCTGATGATCTGCTGGCGTTGCAGGGCATTGTCGATCAGGCGTCCCACGCGCTCACGAAGTACACCCACAGAGATCGGTTTGTTCAGGTAATCGGCGGCCCCTTTGCGAATGGCCTCCACCGCGGTGTCGGTGGTGTAGTGAGCAGTCATGAGGATCACGTCCGTGGCCGGATCGAATTCGCTGATCTTCTCCAGAACCTCCAGCCCGGTGATATTGGGCATGACCAAGTCGGTCAATACAACCTGCGGACGATGACTGTAGACCAAATCGATCCCCTGCTCCGGATCGGAAGCGGTGAGGATCTCGACCCCTTCACGAGCCAAGGCTGAAGACAGGAATTCCAGACTGCGTGGATTGTCGTCGATAATGACTACAGAGACAGAGTTTCGCACAGGGGACATGCTCGAACCTTCTCTATTGATGGCCAGCAAGGCGGCAAGGACTTGCTGGATTCCGGGATTTTTGAAGCTAAAACCTGGGTTAGATGCACGTTGAATGCCGTGATAGCGCACTCATTGTAAAGGAGTTTTAGAAGGGCCTGGCTGAGTCATGCGCCAAATCGCGCACCTGTTGCGCACAGTAGCACAGGCGCTGCGCCCCTCGATTCGAGCCGGTTTCAACCTCGAAGCTCGCCACGTTTGGCAAGACGCTTGCTCCAATCCATTTGCAATGGCCCATCCTTTAGAAGTCCCGGAAACGAATCCCCATAGAACTACCGTCCTGTGCGTTGACGATTCACCCGACATATTGTTTATCTGCCGGAGATTCTTGGAGTCGCGTGGCTATGAAGTACTTACCGCATCCAATGGCGAAGCAGCCCTACAAACCCTAAAAGAACATCCGGTGGATGCTGCCATCACCGATAATGAGATGCCGGGAATGGATGGACTACAGCTAGCGCAAGAGATGAAGCACATGCAAAACGATCTGCCGATATTGATGTTCAGCTCGGCGCACCCGGATTTCTCGCCTTCCGTCGATTGCTACCTGGAAAAGTCTTACGGTCCTTTGGCCTTGGTTAAAGCGCTTCAGGGCATGGTTCCGGCTCTTTCAGAGATGTAACAACCCAACCCTTAACAAAGAACGTGAAGAGTGGGAGACCCCACGCGCTCTGGAGTTATGGCTGCCTGCGCTGTGCCCAATGCTGGGTCTTTTGACCCAAACCTGAGTGCTTGTACTGCGTGGGGTTGCGCAACTGGTTGGTTTTAAGGCGTCTAAAGTGGTGGTAATTACGGTTTTCACTGTGGCACGCAACTTGCATTGAGAAATCGTGAGACTTACGAGATCAAAACTTTCAAAAGCAACAGGAGAGACATGTTAGCCTCAAGCAGCCGTACCCCTATCACGGATACTTTTGCAGGTTGGCAATGTAGTCAGGCATTTTCAAACCTGCAAGCCGAAACGCAGGCGCGCTTTGAAGCAATCAGCGTGCAGACCAGCTTTGCCCGGGGCGAGAACCTGTTTGTCGAGGGCGAGCGGCAGCAGTATTTGTTTGTGGTCTGCTCAGGCCGCATTAAAATCTCTGTTTCTTCCCGTGACGGCAAAACTGCTATTCTCCGAATCGCCGGTCAAGGCGAGATTCTTGGATTGAGCGCGGCCCTGGCTGGGTCGGCTCACGACGTTACGGCTACTGCGCTGGAGCACTGTACGGTCAAGTCTCTGCGCATTAAAGAGTTCCTGTCCCTGCTGCAAAACAATGCTGAAGCAGCCAGGGAAGCAACACGCTGCGTCTTGCAGGAATACAAATTCGTGTTCAACAATGTTTGCCGTCTTGCTCTGCCCGCAACCGTGGCGGGAAGGCTGGCCAACCTCCTGCTCGAATGGTGTGACGCGCGGCCGATCCAAAACGCGCGTAGCCGCTTCACCATGGCACTCACCCAAGAAGAGATTGCCAGCATGACTGGCACCTCAAGAGAGACGGTGAGCCGAGTATTGCAGCAGTTCCAGCGTGACAAAGTTATCTCCATCAAGGGAGCATCTCTCACCGTACTTCAGCCCGAAACCTTGCAGCAATTGGCCGTCTAAATCACAAGCGAATTTCAGGCCGTTGGCCCAGCTTGGCGTAGACGTTGTGGAGTTCACAACCTAATATTCTGGCAATCGCTCTATAGGCAACCGGAAACTGTTTCAGGAAGCTCTTGAATTCCTCTGCGGAAATTACTCCTATTTCACACTCCAGATCGGGCACCGTTTGAATAGCGTCTAATTGGTTCTCCGCTGGGGGCCGTCTCCGGCGTTTTACTAAAGCTTCAAAAGCTTGCCTGGCATCGAGCGGCAGGTCGTCCATGAAGAATTTGATCTGCTGTGCCGGTTCTATCATTGCAAAAAGATTCTAAGCCTCTTTAATTACCTCGTGCTGTGATGTAAATCACACTTCGGCGCACTTCAGTGCAGGCTCCCAAGATGACGATGAAAGCGATTGATGCGTTACCAAAGTTCCTGTATCATCAGTGCCAAGAACTTACAATACAGTCGGTCTTCCCCCCAGCAAGTTTGCAGCCCAAATTCCGGACGGAGTTGAGATTTGCTCATGAAGCACTGGGGTCCTTATGCGGTTGTTGCTGTAATCTTGTTGGCTCCTGCCATACCTTCCATGGCTTTCCCTGCGGGGAATTCCCAAGCGCCACCATGCGGCGAGATAGTCACTGTCAGCTTATCCGATAATTCCAGCAATTCTGCCACTGTTGCCGTAAAACAGTTCTTGTGCAGCCATATTGAAGATGGGCAGCTCGCCGATCTTCGCTGGCCCAAGTTTGCCGATTATCGCTCGGACCTGAAGGCTTTTTATCAACCCTTCGATAACGCTCCGGCGTGGTTCGATGGAGATAAGCCCAGCCCACAGGCCCTGGCCATGATCGCTCTCTTTCAGGATGCGGAGAAAAAAGGCCTTCACTCTGAGGATTATGATGGGCCGCGGTGGATGGAGCGGCTGGCCCGACTGATGGCTTCCCAGGGCAGTGCGGCCGTTTCTGATCTGGCCTCATTTGATTTGGCTTTAACAGTGTCGGCCATGCGCTATGTTTCCGACCTGCACAATGGGCGAATCAATCCGCGATATTTCCAATTTGGATACGATATCGACCCCAAGAAATATAACCTCGCAGAATTTCTCCGCACCCGGATCATTGGGGCGAAAGACGTAGCATCGATGCTCGAACAGGTAGAACCATCGTATCCCGGCTACCAGCGAACCAAGCTCGCCCTGCAACAATACATGACATTGGCCCAACAAGGAGAGGGTGAGCCTCTGCCAGTTCCGGAGAAATCCATCAAGCCGGGCGAACACTACGCGGGCATACCGCAACTCGCACGACGATTGCAGCTTCTGGGCGATCTTCCACAGGATGCAGCACTGGGAACCGAATCTACGCTTTATCAAGGCGCGCTGGTGAAAGCAGTCAAGCATTTCCAGCAACGCCATGGCTTGTTCCCGGATGGCGCGATTGGCAAGGACACTTTCAACCAACTGGTTACGCCTCTGGGAAGGCGCGTCGCTCAACTCCAACTTACATTAGAGCGCTGGCGGTGGTTGCGATCGGATCTGCGCGGGCCGTTTATCATGGTCAACATTCCCGAGTTTCAACTGCACGGGTATGCTGATCGCCAAAAGCCAATTTCCATGAAGGTAGTGGTGGGCAAGGCTCTGGATCACCAGACACCGGTGTTTGAAGACCAGATGAGGTACATCATTTTTCGTCCTTACTGGAACGTGCCCGACAGCATTGTCAAAGCGGAACTGGTTCCGGCCATCCGCAAAAATAAGGCGTATCTCGACAAGCACCAATATGAAATCGTCGATCATCATGGAGAAGTGATTCCTCCCGAGAAAATAAACGCCAAGCTGCTAAAACGGCTGGAAGACAAACAATTGGAGATTCGCCAGAAACCGGGACCGGGAAACTCGCTTGGCCTGGCCAAATTTGTCTTTCCCAACCACTATGACGTTTACATGCACGGAACACCGGAACGTGGTCTCTTTGGCCGGGCCCGCCGCGACTATAGCCACGGATGCATTCGTGTGGAGAATCCGGCGGCGCTGGCCAAATGGGTTTTGCACGGAACTTCGGGATGGACAGATGAACACATCCTGGCGGCGATGAATGGGACGGATACTTTGCAGATCAACTTGCCTCGTCCAATCCGGGTCATGATCCTGTACGGTACAACGGCCGTGGAAGAGAATGGCGAGGTGCGCTTTTTTGATGACGTCTATGGCCACGACGCCGCGCTGGAAGCTGCTCTAACGAACGGCTATCCCTACCCGGATGTGCCGGTTGCAGCCGATGCCAGCAATCCCAATGTGCGGACGGTGAGTGCTCCCAACTGAGCAGCAGATAATTTACCAGCGCCGGACTGGCCCCACATCAACATGGACAAACTGTTTGCGAGGGTAGTATCCAACGCCACCTCGGCCCAGTGATAAGGCCGCATCGCGTAGCTCTTTGGCGGTAGTGCCAGGGACGCGGATGTCAATGGCCATGGCTTCCATGTGCAAGCTGTGCTTGGCAACCCTGCGTGACCTGCGGCGAAGATAGCGATTACTCCAAGGAGTGCGATAGCCGCATACCACATCGATTTCAGAATCCGGTTTTCCGACCGTAGTGGTGAGATCGCTCAGCAGATCAAACAGACGTGGATCGAAATGATGCACGGTGCCGGTGCGGTGATCGCGCAAGAAGTATTCGAGTTGGTCAACAGCCTCCGGCACATAGTCATCGCCAATGCGATAGACGATGTCAATGTGCTCGTCGGTGTGCGTGTGATAGAGACGCAGCCGATGGACTTCGTTGGGATCGTCCGACCCGGGATTCTTGCTCCCAGCATAGGTTGCGCCAGAGGCAATAAGAACCACGAGGATGAGAATGAGGTTACGCAAGAGACGGTATTCTAGCATGTTGATGTGTCCGCGGAATCCATGGAACCCCTTAAAACAACAGGTTCGGGTTCAAAATTCAGATCACGATAGTACGATGCACTTTAGGGAGCCGGAGCGCGACGCACCGCTAAAAAAATGGAGATCTTGGATCAAGCGCTACCAGTTCCCCGGAGCGCGGTGGTGTACGAAACTGAAACTTTACACCTGCCGCTTCCGGGGCAGTTCGATCTTCTCGATCTTGTCGAGCGCGTTGAATTCTTTGTAATCTACGGTGCGTCGTGTGTGAAGTGATGCTTGATGAAATGGCCGGTTTGCAGTTCTGACATTGCCTGGCGCAGCTCTTCTTTGGTGTTCATCACGATGGGCCCATACCAGGCAACCGGCTCTTCAATCGGTTTGCCGGATACCAGCAGAAAACGAATGCCCTGGTCTCCGGCCTGAACGATGATCTCGTCACCGCGATCAAACAAGACCAGAGAATGATTGGTGGCGTCGTAGACCGGCTGGGCACTCGGCTCGGCTGCCTGCTCGGTCAGAACGGCACGCGGTTCTGATGAGCCGCGAAACGTTCCGTAACCCGCGAAGACATAGGCAAAGGCGTTTCGGTTAGTTTCGATCTTGAGCCGTTTCCGCCGGCCGGGTGGCACAGAAATATCAACATAGTTGGGGTCTGCGGCAACACCTTCAACCGGGCCTCGCTTGCCCCAAAATTCACCGCAAACCACGCGGACGCGCGTACCATCATCGTCCGTTATCTCAGGAATCGCGCTCGATGGTATGTCCTGATAGCGCGGATCAGTCATCTTTAAGGACGAGGGCAGATTGGCCCACAACTGGAAGCCGTGCATGCGGCCTTGCTGATCGCCCTTGGGCATCTCCTGATGCAGGATTCCGCTGCCGGCGGTCATCCATTGGACGTCGCCAGCCGTCATCTTCCCTTTGTTCCCGAGACTATCGCCATGTTCAACGGAGCCTGCCAGCACATAGGTAATCGTCTCGATCCCACGGTGCGGATGCCAGGGAAAGCCTTTCAAATAATCTTCAGGATGGTCGTTACGAAAATCATCCAGAAGCAAAAAAGGATCAAATTCCTTCGTTTTGCCAAAACCGAAGGCACGCTGCAGCTTTACGCCTGCTCCCTCAAGGGTAGGCTGAGCTTGAGTGATCTGTTGGACTGGGCGGAGCGACATGAGATTCTCCTTTTTCGATGCCAGGCAGTACAACCGGTTGGATGTCTGCCCGGCGGAAATTGATTCAGCGATTCAGGCCTTCAGGAACTGTGCTTCGAGCGTAATGGTGACTTCATCGCCCACCAGAATACCGCCGGTCTCTAGTGCAGCATTCCAGGTAAGGCCGAAGTCTTTGCGATGGATCTTGGTCGTAGCCGACAAGCCGATACGCGTATTCCCCCAGGGGTCTTTGTGTGCATGGAGCAGCAAGCGCGCTCATGGTAAATCTCCTTTTCGAAAGAATTAGATGCGTTAGAACGATATTCGTTGCAACAAATATTAACCCTAAAAAATCAACCTATTTTGCTACGCGCAGCCTGCAGCAATTCCGCCAGGGCGCGCAAGCCTTCCCTGCCCAAATGGCCCAACTGCCGGCGATGCCCGGACTGAATCGGCTCATCCAACCGGGCGAGCAGGTTCAGGCCGTCGGGCGTGATGCGCGTCATCACAGTCCGCCGGTCTTCGGTTTCCCGGCAGCGCGAGATCAGGCCGCGTTTTTCCAGGCGGTCCAGTAAACGGGTGACATCGGGATCGCGGGTAATCATGCGGTTAGCGATTTCCCCGCATGCCAGCCCTTCCGGCGCGCCACGCAGAATGCGCAGCACGTTGTACTGGTTGGCTGAAAGGTCCTCGCTTTTAAGAATGTGAACGAGGCCGCGGGACAACATGTCGGTCGTCCGCAGCAACTCGAGGAACGCCGCCTCTTCGGCGCTGGGCGGAACCTTTGGCTTGTGCCGGGTTTGGACAGGTTCTTTCATTCAACGTATCAACGATAGTCGTTATAACAAATATTGTCAAGCCTTCTTTTGTATATACCTTGACACGCATATGCTCTTTGGAGTATATAAAAAGTGTGGAATCTGTATTCGAAATCATTGCGGAGCCGAACCGCCGCGCGATATTGAGCCTCCTGGTCTCGGCGCAACAGTCGGTGGGAGAGATCGAGCGCCAACTTCGTATGCCGCAGCCGACCGTGTCAAAACACCTGCGAGTGCTGCGCGAGGCCGGCTTCGTAGAATCCACGGTGGACGCACAGCGTCGTCTCTACCGGCTGAAACCGGAACCGTTTCAGGAGGTGGATACCTGGCTGACTCAGTTCCGCCGGTTCTGGTCGGCTCACGTGGATGCTCTTGAACGCCACCTCGACCGCATGGATCCGTCAACACCAGAGAAGTCAACATCATCGAAAAAGAAAACCAGAAAGACAACGCGACCAGACCGCGAACGTGATAAAGGAGAAACGAAATGAAAATCAAAGTGACCAGCATATATGTGGAAGACCAGGCCAAGGCCCTGAATTTCTATACCGACGTACTGGGCTTTGCCAAGAAGTCCGATTTCAGCAACGGCCCATACCGCTGGCTGACCGTGGCCTCCCCCGAGGAGCCGGAGGGCACTGAGCTGCAACTGGCACTGAACAACAATCCCGCGGCCAAGGCGTATCAGCAGGCGATCTTTCAACAGAATCAGCCCGCGGTCATGTTCTTCACCGACGACGTCAAGGGCGACTACGAGCGGATCAAGGCCCGCGGCGCCGAGTTCACGATGCCGCCTACCGACGTGACTGGCTCGACCATTGCTATGCTGAAGGATACCTGCGGCAACCTCATTCAGCTCACCCAGTTGGCACGCTGGTCACACTAAGGAGAAAAGAAGATGCTCGATCGCGCGCAGTACACACCGGGTCCGGCCAGCGGGGCACGAATACAAAAAGACCGGGGACAAAACGGCGAAGAAAAGTGGACGCTCATTCTCGTCCGTGAACTGCGCCACTCGCCGGAGAAAGTCTGGGAGGCGATAACCGACCCGGCGCATCTGCGGGAGTGGGCGCCCTTCGACGCTGATGGGAACCTGGGTACGTCCGGAGCCAAGGTGAAGCTCACCACGGTGGGAGCGCCCGCATCGCGCGTTACTGAAACAACAGTGACGCGAGCCGACGCTCCCGAGGTGCTTGAGTACAAGTGGGGTGGATTCGATATGCGGTGGGCACTCGAAGACTTGGGTGTCGGCACGCGTCTGACGCTGTGGATCAACATCGGTCACCGCTTCATCGCCATGGGCGCTGCCGGGTGGCACATTTGTTTCGATGTTCTCGATCACCTGCTCAGCGGAGCTCCCATCGGCCGCATTGTCGGCCCCGAGGCCATGAAGTTCGGCGCCTGGCAGCGATTGAACGCCGAATACGCCAAGCAGTTCGGTATTGAAACACCCAACACCCCGAAGCTCTGAAGCATAGGAGGAACAGCCCCATGGAATCGACCTTGCAGAAGCCCGCCTTGGCCGCCGCCAAGACCACTCCCAAAGCCACGACCATCGTTTATTGGATCGTCACCGCGCTTTTCTGCCTGCAGATGAGCTTCACCGCCTACGCGGAACTGCGCCTGCCGCAGGTGGCGGAGGCGTTCACCCACCTCGGCTTCCCCGCCTACTTCCGGGTGGAGCTTTCGTGGGCCAAGCTCCTCGGCGTGGTGCTGCTGCTTGCGCCGATGCCGCCTACGCCGGCTTCGCCATCGACCTCGCCTCGGCTCTCATCGCCCACTTCGCGGTGGGCGATGGCCCGGAGGCGTGGGGCTTTGCGACGGCCACCGGCGTGCTCTGGGGGCTCTCGTATTTCTTCTGGCGTCGCCATCTGCGGCTTCTCCGCACGTTTCGACAGGAACCTCGCCACGCGCACTGGCCGAAACCGCGCCCGTTGCCATCACTTTCCTGAGCAGGTTGTTGATACGCGTTTGGTAGCCCGGCCCCTTACTTTTGAACCACGCGATGATGTCCGCATCTAATCGTAACGTCACCGGTTGCTTTATTGGCCGATAGAATTTCCCAACGACCGCGCGACTCCAATCCGTGATCTCGGGGATGTCGGAAGTGTTGATATCCTCATCACGCATTAGCCTGAGGCGTTCGATTTCTCGATCAATTTTCGTATTGTGTTTCTTCATATTTCCTCCTCTCGTGGCGAGTCGCCTTACGGGCCGAGATAATTCTGACCTCTTCGTCATCGCCCCGCTGCCCGGCTGTGTGGATTACCAACAGGATTAACACTCCTTTGATAACGCCAATCGTCTGCCAGCGCTCCTCGTCTTCGAAGGGATCTGGCACGCTGACCGCAAGTGGATCCTCGAACACGACGGTAGCCAATTCAAAGCTGACGCCGTGCTTTGCCAGATTTTGCAGATTTTTCTCAGCATCCCAGATAAAGCGCATCATCATTTCAGCCAATACAATTATGTATGTACAATTTCATATTTATAATGCTAATCGGACCCTTTGGTAACGCGCAAGAGGAAAATATTGCGGATTTTGAGCGGAAGCAGTGCCCTTTCGGCTGCGCTTGAGCGCAGCTAAAATAGGTGCAAAGTTGGAGCTTGTATATGAAAAAGTCCGTCGCGGTGGAATCTGCCTCTGCATTGATCGACGAGAAGATCAAGGAACTTGGGGACTGGCGCGGGGAGATGCTCGCGAAAGTGCGAGCAATCATCCACGAAGCAGACCATGAGATCGTCGAAGAGGTGAAGTGGGTCAAGCCGTCATCGTCGGGGACTCCCGTCTTTTCCCACGGCGGCATCGTCTGCACGGGAGAGACGTACAAGACCGTCGTCAAGATGACTTTTGCCAGGGGAGCTGCGTTGAAGGACCCTTCCGGTCTATTCAACTCCAGCCTCGACGGGAATGTCAGGCGCGCCATCGACCTCCACGAAGGCGACAAGGTCAATGAGGCGGCCTTGAAGGATCTCATCCGCGCTGCAGTGGCGCTCAATCTTAAGGGCAAAAGCAAGCCCAAGCCGAAGCCCCGGCGAACGAGCAAGCGCGCCGGCTAGCGCCATCACCGCCCGAAACCCATTCAGCCACGAATACACACGAATGGAACACGAATCAGAAAATGATCAACCTTGAGTGTTAGCTTTGGTTGAATCCAGTTCGGCCTACAACTGAGCTGCAATGGGTACTGCTATTTGCAAACTATGCCCATGTTCGTCCAGTAGAATTTCTTTTTCTCCAAACAACCTCTCCGCAATAATGCCTCTTTCCTGGCATGACCGGATCAGCTTGTTCGATTCAACGATAGGACGCGATTCCTCAGTATATTTAATGCTCATGATGTAGTTCAGCCATGGCTCCTGCCCCATGGCGTATACATAGACTTCACGGCAATGGAAAAGATCCACGATGCTTTTGCCCTGTTCGTAATTGGAACCAGCCAGGCGCCGCGATTCATCCACCGAACGATCAATCCGTTGCGTGAGCAGCGGGCCATAAAGCCAGCTCAGGGGCGCGCCATCACATTCCATGCCAAGAAATAACGCATCCACATCGCCAATTTCACGATGGATGTGCTCATAGAGCCGGGGTTCAATGTTGCAGGAATCCGCAGCAAACAGCAGCGCATGCGCTCCGATCCTCACCAGCCAGGCCAGCTTGCTCTGAATATCAAGGTCGGCATGTTCGCCAAAGAACGGCAGCCCGGTAATGGAAACGTTGCTGTCCCGAATCTCTTCCATTTCCGCGATCTCAATCACATTCCGGAACCCGGAATTCTCCAGAAGCAATTTGAGCGAGGGATCCTGAAGATGTCCACCGCCGTTGCGCGGAACAACGATATTCTTCACCTTGTGCCGGATCTGGAGCAGTGTCTCAAACAGCACGTGGTCCTGGTGATCGTGTGTGATCAACACATAATCAATCTTGCCGGGCAAATCGAGATAGGTATAGCGCGAGATATCGCTTTCGTAGGTGTAACTGAGCACCGGGTCGAACAGCATCGATATCCCATTCGCTTCAATGAGGATGCAGGCATGCCCGAAGTACCGCCAGCGCACTCCTTGACCCGTGTAAGGCTTATACGGCGCGGGAGCTTCCGGGGTAAGAAAAGATTGGACCAGTCCATCCTGGAAATCCTGCACCTGCAACGTTTCTTTGATTACATGCCAGGGCTGCGGTTCAGTCTTGAGCTGAAATACGCGATCGACAGAATCGTCGCTAAAGGGCCGCCGAAGGTGCAATGTGTCATCGGACTCAAGCCGGGGTGTGCTCAATACAAAAGGACGAGCATCATTCCGGATGACCGAAAGAAATAAGCTTTGCTGCGACCGATCATAATACTGGCTGCGATAAAGCAACGGCTCCACCAGCCGGAACGAAGGGTGATGGTTCAAGTCGTAAACCAACTCCACATATCCCCGCAGAATGTCGGGTACTTTGGCATAGAGCGACTGCAGCGAATGCCCTTTGGCGCTCTCCCGCAACATTGCATCCAGCGCCGCCAAGGCAGCCGACAACTGCAACAGATGGGCGCGCTCTTTCTTGATGCGATCTCGCAAGGCGCGAATCTCGTCCACGCGCTGCCCCCCGTAGTCAATAAAAGGGCCGCCCAGCATTTTAGGGTTCTTCACCGCGCTCGCATGAACTTGGGGGCTGGTGATATAGGAGTCCATGATCTTCAAATGCCGCTCTGTGATATTGCGGGCAGCGGTGGCTGGTGGAATAAGATGAGGCCATGCATACCAATGATCGATCAGAGGTTCCACTTGAATGTTCTGCCGAAGATAAAAATTGTCATCTCTCATTTCTTGATCTCTTTCCTGGAATAGAGTGACAAACTTTTATCTGGATTGCAAACGGTGAAGACTTGGCAGGGGTGATGGGGACTTCATTCGAACCCAAAATATTTGTGTGCCCCAAACATCTGTGCTGCGATTGAAGCTCGTCAATTATAATGCGATCTCGATACCGGCAAATTAATTTGAAGGAGTACCACGGTATGAGTCCATGGTCGCGGGTCTTTCCAACATCGGCTCTGTCCAATCCGGCAAACTGCTATGATGCGAAACGCAGTCCCTCCACCGTTCGGCGGATGTGCATCTCATAGTCAAGAAGTCCTATGGCCAAGCAACGCGGAAATCCGAACTGGGGCAAACCGGGAGCGGATGTCGCTTACACCGGGCCGAGTTCCTTTGAAGAAATCGTCAAGAAGCTCAAGCTCTCCCCGGCCGAGTATGAACATTCGGCCTTGCTTAAGGACTGGGTACAAAAGAACAAAGATCACAAATACGTGCCTTCGAGTCTGTTGCAGGCGTGGGGTATCGAGGTAAGAGGCGAGTTCTGATGGACGCAGCCATTATTTTATGCGGCGTGGACTCAGTACCAATAAGTGCGATTCGCGGGTTATATGCTGAGTGTTTGTGCTGAACGCGCGTGCTAATTGATTGCTCGGCAGAGGTCTTGGTTTTATTGCAAGCTGGAAGTGTGCGCCGTTCCTAATGCATATCTGGCGTTTATAACCGTCCATGCTAATGGTGTATTCCTGTTCGCGAATGACGGCCATGAGCTGCCAGTCTTTGTACCCGCCCAGCGCCAGATAATTAACGTGGTCCGCCGCGTGCCCTGCTGCATGTGCCAGTTCCACCAACGACGTGTGTAGGCATTCGTCAATGAGGACCTTCATTCTCGACCCGCAAGGCTGCGGAGCTCACGTGTCACGCGTATGGGTCTTTTCTTGGCCCAGGGGCGATTAGCTGGACGGCCACGGCGCGGGAAGGCTTGTAGGTACAGAGGGGCGAGTTCGACCTTCTCTCGATCTAACGCAGGATAACCTTCGAGAATTTCGTCGATTTTGGCGCCCTGCCGCACCATATCAGCAACTAGCTCGACAGGTATGCGGGTTCCTCGATAGACGGGTGTTCCGTGCATGACCTCGGGGTCACAAACCGCCATCTCTGCAGCCCGTTCAAGTTTCTTCAGGTCCGCATCGAGCTCTTGTCGCACTGATTTCACTTGAATTACAAGAGCCGAACCCCCGCCAAGAACAACAATATCGATTCCTGGGGAAGACTCGATTTGCTTTGCGATCGCTCTGCGCGTGGATACAGGCAACAGGCGCACACCCTCAGCCTCAAGACGCAGATAGAGCACTTGCTGCAAGTTCAGCATCCTCTGAATAGAACGCCCTGCGCGAAGGCGCCGCGGCCGGATGAGACGACGCTCTATTAGTTTGTGAACCGCTGGAAGGGGGAGATTTGCCAGTACCGAGGCCTGCGCCGGGGTGTATTCTCGCATTTCCATAATTAATTATACCCCGTATGGGACAGAATTATGCAAGAAGAGTGATGAGGACCTCGCGGGCTGGCACCACCAAAGCCGAAATTTCAGGACACCAAAGTGGATACCAAGCGGCTAGGTTTATTGAGGGGAAAAGATCTGGTGCCGAAGAAGGGACTCGAACCCCCACACCCTTGCGAGTACATGGACCTGAACCATGCGCGTCTGCCAATTCCGCCACTTCGGCACTGAGTTGCACCTGACAAATCCTGAAGGTGCAAGTGAAAGGATCAACATTTTTATTTTATCAAAGACTAACGCCGGGGCATAATATCGACACGTGTCAAGGGTGTGATTAAAAGTGCGAGTCAAATTCGAACTGGGGGGTGGGTTCGCCGCGAAGATCGATACTGAACAAATTAAAGTTCGAATCCCTTCAAGTTCCGTAATCCTGTAATCCCCGATTTAGATCCCGATTTAGTTTGACAAACTCTCCATGTTCGTATATTATTCGCTAAGGTAGTCGGTAATCGTCATGCGAGTCATTCGCGGGAACTATAACTTGAGCCGTTTTCGCGGCGTCTGAGCCGCGAGGCGAAATCCTGAGCAAGGCGAAGGATCAGATAAAAAATCGGTGTCATTCGCGGGGACTTTAACTTCCGTGGCTCATTTTGCACAGGTTGGCGGAGCTATACTCACAAGTAAAATTAGAGAATTTTCGAAAAAGAATTCTTGGTACCCCCCACCCCGGTATCCTTTAACCACCTTCTAACCAGCTTTTTGGTCCGTAAGGGTCAAGAAAAAACAACAATATAAATTAAATTCTGCTAATTAATGTGTTCACGAGTAAACGGCCACGCCCTGACTCGCAATTTTAATCACACCCCACGCGTCAAAGCCTCAAGAATGTCATGTTTATGTAAGTGACAGAATCAAAATGTTCGTATATTATTCGCTTAGTCATTTCGACGTCAGTTGCTGGCATTCATTTACTGCAGTCTACTCCCTGAGGAGCGCCGAAGTGACAATATCCTCCACCCTTTTGCTAACTTTAAACTAACTTTCAACTAAGTTTTAGGTTTTGGACAAGCTCTCAGCGCCGGGCCGATTCCTGGTTTTGGGACTCAAATGCACCATTACTTTAGCCCCAATAAAATCGCGGCTTGTCTCAATGTCTCAACTGAAAAACCAACTCACGTGGCCCACTGAAAACCGCGCCACAAAGGGATGTAGCGGCAGATTCTCAAAAAAGGGCAGGTCTTGGCTCCCGGCATGTTTGTTACCTTTAACCAACTTTGAACCAATTTTTGTCTCGTTTTTAGACAATTCTGCCATCACTTTAATGAACTCTTTAATATTTCTCGTAAAGCAATTTTCTTAGGAGGAACTCAGAAATTTGCTGCAATCCTGAACTAAATAGGTTATAAGTTATTAATCTTCCCCCAAAGTTTGTCCAGGGTTTCGAAAAGCACATCTCAGGAGTTTTCATGGGCCTGCAGCCCGAAGGCATTCCTCGTGCCAAGGAGCAGTATGTCATCCCGCTTGCGCTGCCGGATATTGGAGCGCTGCTGGAGAGTCTTGCCGATCCGGTCTTACTGATTGATGCGGAGATTTACAGGATTTTGGGATGGAACCGGCGCATTCTCGAGCAGTATGGATTCCGGCCGGACCAAGTTTTGCGCCAGCCACTCCTTGATCTATTTGCTCGCGAGAGCCGTTTGGAATTCAAGAGTTGGTTGCGCGCCTCTGCCCCTGGCAGTCTGAATGTCCACGGGGCCCTGAACAATGGCGGCAGGCACAAGTTCACGCTCACGGCCCACCGCATGAACCACTATCAGGGAGCCGTTTTCCTGCTTTTCTTTGCACCCGGTTCCGCTCCCAGTCATTCACGTCATGAATCTGCGATAGAAAAAGCTGGTGAAATTGAGAACGTGGAAATAGCAGCCGCTTTGCAAGAGAGTGAGGACAGGTTCCAGGCCCTTGCCGAAACCACACCAGCAGGCGTGTTTATCCATCAAGGACAAAAAGTTGTTTTCGCAAATCGGGCAGCGGAGAAAATGACTGGCTTTGGCCGCGAAGAGATGTATGGCGGTGAATTTTGGCGGGAGTTAGCAGTAAAGAAATCCACCGCCGGCTCGCCGTTCAAAATGCTCGACGACAATTTCGGTAGAACGGAAAACCAAACCCACCGGCCCGCCACTGGGAGTGACAGCCTGCAAAGCGAAGACCTTCAGAACAGCCGGTATCAGGTGAAGTTTGTCAGCAAGTCTGGTGAGGAGCGTTGGCTGGATGTAATGACCGCTCCTATGTCCTACGAAGGATCGATGGCGGTTCTGGCCGTCGCTATGGATGTCACCGGCCACAAAGAAGTCGAAGAGAACCTGGTAGTCCAGAAGGCATACCTGGAGCGGCTGATCGAAAGCGCTCCGGAAGCCATCGTAATCGTCAGCGATCAGAATGTGATCCTTAGGGCCAATTGCGAGTTTGAAAAGCTCTTCGGATTTAGCCGGGATGAAGTTCTAGGCAAGTTGCTCGACCCGTTGATTGTTCCTCCGCAGAAGATGGAGGAAAGCCGGGTACTCACCGAGTTCAGCAAACAGGGTGAGGCAGCTTCGCTGGAAACCGTGCGGCAAAGGCGCGACGGATCTTTGGTGGACGTCTCCTTTCTGGTAACTCCCATCAATGTTGGCCACGGACAGATCGCTTACTACTGCATTTATCGCGACATCACCGAACGCAAACGGGATCAGGAGGCCCTTGAACAAAGCGAAGCCAAATTTCGCGCCGTCGCCGAGATGGCCATGACCGTGATCTATATTCTCAATGAAAATGGGAAGTGGATCTATGTGAATCCTGCTGCCGAAAGGATCCTTGAATACAGCCGGGAAGAGTTGCTGGGACGTAGCCCGGCTATGCTCATCCATCCGGATCACAGAGAAGCGGCGGCAGCCAGGGCGAAGGCGCGATTCCAGGGTTGGGAGAATTCGGACCATTATGAGCTGAAAATCATCACCAAGTCGGGAAAAATCCGATGGCTGGATTCCTGTGCCAACCTCATCAACTTTGGCGGCCAGCGGGCGATCTTGGGGACCGCGCATGATATTACCGAACTAAAGCGCAACGAGTTGCTGCAACGCGCGCTGTATCGCATTTCTGAGCAAGCCAGTTCGGCTGAACATCTTGACACCTTGTATCCGTCAATTCACGAGATCATTGGCGAATTGATGGAAGCTAGAAATTTCTATATTGCTTTGTGGGATCCGGCGTCCGAAAAAATTACCTTTCCCTACTTCCAGGATGAGACCAAAGGGGCGCCGCAGCCGATGCGTCCTGGCAAAGACCTCACCGGATACGTCTTGCGCAATGGACAACCATTGCTGGCCACCAAAGGCGATGTACAAAAGCTCGTAGAAACAGGTGAGTTGGAACCGTTTGGAAATGATTCACATGTATGGCTGGGAGTCCCGTTACGCTTCGGCGGTTCGGTCATCGGCGTACTGGCGCTGCAGAGTTACGACGAGACCATTACCTATGGTGAGCAGGAAAAATATATTCTCACGTTTGTCTCTCAACATGTGGCCAGCGCCTTGCGTAGAAAACGCCACGAAGATGCATTGCGCGAGTCGGAAAGCCGTTATCGCAGCCTGGTGCAGAGCGCAGTCCACGGCATGTATTACTCAAGTGTTGATGACAGGTTTGAATATGTGAACCAGTCTCTGGTCGATATGCTTGGCTATGAGAGCGAAGAGGAAGTTCTGCGCCTGAAGCTCTCAACCGACATCTACGTTGATCCCGAAGAGAGAAACAAACTGGTCGAGAAGTATATAAATTGCACCGAGGTCCGCTGGGAAGAGGTCGCATGGAAACGCAAAGATGGAAAGGTCATTCAGGTTAGAGCCGCCGGACGCGCCAAAGTAGATGAAAAAGGCGAAACCAGCGGCTTCGAGATGATCGTCGAAGATCTGGCGGAGCGCAGAATGCTGGAAGAACAATTGCGCCATTCGCAAAAGATGGAAGCCGTGGGACGTCTTGCAGGCGGTATCGCTCACGATTTCAATAACCTGCTCACCGTCATCAAAGGCTACAGCGATTTGATGCTCAGTGAATTGAAAGAAGTCGAATCTCCCCTTCGTCTGGAAGCCGAGGAAGTCAAGAAGGCGGCCGATCGCGCCAGCGCCCTGGTCCGGCAGTTGCTTGCCTTCAGCCGCAGGCAGGTGCTGACGCCCAAAATCATCGACCTCAATTCCCTGATAGCAAATATGGACTCGCTGCTGCGTCCGCTGTTGCGCGAAGATATCGATCTGCGCATCGCTCTGCAAACCAATTTGGGAAAAATCAAGGCCGATCCTGGCCAGATCGAGCAAGTGATCATGAACCTTGCCGTCAATGCCCGGGATGCCATGCCCAAGGGTGGAAAGCTCACCATCGAAACTATTGATGTGAAGCTGGACCCTACCTATGTTCGCGAGCACTCCGAGATGAATCTGGGACCCTACGTGATGCTGGCGGTGAGCGACAGCGGCTTAGGAATGGACGAAACCACGCGGCTGCGCGTCTTCGAACCCTTCTTCACCACCAAAGAGACCGGCAAGGGCACTGGCTTGGGCCTCTCCATGGTTTACGGAATCGTGAAGCAGAGTGGCGGATACATTTGGGTTTACAGCGAACCGGGACATGGAACAACTTTCAAGATCTACCTGCCACGCCTGGATGCGCAACTCGAAGCGCCGGGAAGGCAGGAGAGCGCGTTCGCCAGCTACCGCGGCAGCGAGACTGTATTGCTGCTCGAAGACGAAGATGGAGTACGGGCCTTGATGCGTCGCATGCTAAGCAAACAAGGCTACACCGTACTGGAAGCCAAACATGGCCAGGAAGCCATTTATCTTTGCGAGCACTACAAAGGCCCCATCCATTTGCTGCTTGCCGATGTCGTGCTGGAACAAATGAGCGGTCGCGAGGTAGCCGAACAACTATCGTCGATGCGCCCCGAAATGAAGACCTTATATATCTCCGGCTACACCGACGACGCCATCGTCCACCACGGCGTCCTTACGCACGAGATGCCATTCCTGCAAAAACCTTTCACCGCTGAAGGATTGATCAGGAAAGTAAGGCAAGTCATTGAGAATTCAATTGGGTAATTTCGTAAGTGGGTAATCAGCGTTGTGCCGCACAATTACCCAATTACCAACTTACCCACTTACCAAATCCTCATCACCGGTTTGGCGTACCGTGCGTACCAGTTGCCGTAGTAGACGCGACTGCGTCTGTGCGCATATTGAGAGAGCTTCCTTCGGTGGAATGGTCAGGGCCGAGTCCTAACTTGATGAGGGCTCGGGAGTCGGGAGTAACCTTGGACTGCCACTGATGGTCAGCCTGATACTTCGCCATGGCGCGCTGGGTACGATCATCCCATTGACCCGAAGGTTCGCCTTCCAGGTATTTTTCACGAATGAGCGCCTGTTGAATGGCGACAACGCGGTCTCCTTGAATGCTCTGCTGTCCATGCCGCTTCCACGAGGATTTTCGTAGCTTTGAGGAGCGACGATGTTTTGATGATGAATGTCCAGGCTTAGGATGCGTTGCGGTCTTTGAAGACGATGCAGCCGCGTGCCGCTTGGTCTTGGCCACGCTCAAAGTGGAAAGTAGCGTCAGCATCACCGCGACGGCGGCTAGTTTTCGGGTTGAATTACGCAAAGCTTGTTACCTCCGTGTTGACGAGGGCTAAGCGCCAGAGCATCATGTCACGTTTAATGCTCCAGCGCCAGTAGGGTGTTTACCTGTTTACGTTACGGAAGGGTACCGGACAGAAAGACATTGCCGGCACTCTGGCCACGGCCAGTGCGGACCAGGAATACCACATCTTGTCCGCTCTTGAGCTGTGAGGTCGCCTTCCGAAACTCCTCTTCGCTGTTGACTGGCTTCCCGTTCACCTTCAGGATGACGTAACCACGCTGAACCCCGATATCGTCTGCAAATGAATCGGGTTTCACTTCAGTGACCAGGACGCCCCTTGCGGCTCCAGTAATTCCCAGTTGATCGGCCTGCTCCTGGGTAAGGGAACGCACGCCGACACCCAGCTTGGCCGGGCTGGACTCACCCTCGGGTGCGGATTCATCGGCTGCGTCGGTGCGTTCTCCAAAGAGCTTGGCGCGATCGGCAACCGTCACACTGACCTCTTTCGGCTGTCCGTGACGCATCACCGTGAGCGCGATCTTGCTGCCCGGCTTGGTGGCGGAAATCAAACCGACCAGTTCGTCGCCGCTCTTTACCGATTTGCCATTTACAGCCGTAATCGTATCTTCAGTCTGCAAGCCCGCTTTTTCTGCCGGCGTATCGGGACGAACATTAGAGATGGTTACACCTTTGCCATAGGTACGCTCCATCGCTGGATTGGGCTGTGCATTGAATTCAACGCCGATCGATCCGCGAGCCACGCGATGATCAGAGTTCTTGGTGATCTGCTCGTATACATCGCGGACGGTATTTGAGGGCAAGGCAAATCCAACGCCCTGGTATCCGAATGATTGCGTGAAGATGGCAGTATTAATGCCGATGACCTCGCCGTTCATGTTGACCAGGGGCCCGCCTGAATTACCTGGATTGATGGCAGCATCGGTTTGAATGAACGACTGAAAAGAGCGCGCAGGATTAATGTTGCGTCCCTTGGCGGAGACGATGCCCGCAGTCACTGTTTCCTGCAAACCAAAGGGACTGCCAATCGCGATGACCCAATCGCCCACATTCGCGCCATCCGAATCTCCCAGCCGGGCCGGGCTGAGCGTCTTGTCCTTTGGAGGCTCAATCTTGATTACCGCGAGATCGGTTTCGCGATCGGACCCGATGACTTTGGCTTCGTGCAAGACTCCTGGTGGCTCGTCTTTCAGTTGGACTCGAATCCGGTCAGCGCCATCGACGACGTGAAAATTGGTGATGATGTAACCATTGGAATTCAGGATCACGCCCGAGCCCAAGGACCGCTCACGACCTCCATCAGGGCCTTGAAAAGGACTGTCATCGCCACCCTGTCCACCCTGCCCGCCGAAAAAGCGATCGAAGAAATCCTGAAACGGATCCTGGCCGCCGTCGGGATTATTGGGGCTATTGGGCCGCCGCATCCGCCGCCGGGGCTTCGGAGTCGACTCTGAGTTGATGTTTACCACCGCAGGCGAGAGCTGTTTGGCGATCTGTCCAAATGTGTTGCCCAGTTGTTGTGGGCTCTGCATCTTCGGCAGCAGGCTGGCATCCGCAGTGGAATTTCCTCTGACTCCGCTTCGGCTAAGCACGGTCCCGATCAGGATGCCGACGGTAAGCGTAATCATGATTACAACCGTCGATAGCACCTGCTGACCTTTTAAACGTGCCATCAAAGCGGCCAAGCGAGAATTCATAAAGTGACTTTCCTCCAAGGGCTTGCGTAACCTTAGATTATAAATGGAAAAACCTTAATCTGTGTGGATGCTGACTCGTTGGTAATATTCTGGGAAGCACCTGTTGATTAGACGCAAATCAGTGTCCTTTCGTTATCCAGGGGCGCTCCTGGCTGCCGTCTCCGGCTCAAGATGAGATGCGCCTCCGAGCAACTGGGAAAGCAGAATTCCGGCCAAAATGAGCAGCGCCCCGGCTCCCGACCTGAGGCCCAAACGCTCGTTCATCACGATAAGAGAAGTCAGCCAAGCAAAGACTGGTTCCAGCATGAAAATCAATGCTGTATGTGCAGCTGGGGTAAATTGCTGGGCCCAGGCTTGCACTCCAAAGGCCAACGCGGTGGGCAGGGCCGCACACGCGACAATCGCTGATACGAGCGTCCACGAAACCTGCAAATGCGGCCTCTCCACAAAAGGCACTGCAACTCCCATCAAGAGCGCGGTTACGGCAATTTGGATCGATACAATTTGCTGAAATGGAAATCGCCGCGTCGCGCGGCCCACCGCGATGATCTGAAAGGCAAACGCAATAGCAGCCGTAATCGTGAGCAAATCACCAGCATTCACCTTAGCGAAGTCGGCAATCGCTCCTTTGCCCGCCGGGACCGTCATGAGGAACAGTCCTGCAAAAGCGGCGGCGATACCGGTAAGGCGCGCGGGATGGCTTCGGGTCCGCCAGAACATTATCAGCAAGAGCGGCACCATTACAGCGGAGCTGCTCGAAAGAAATGCGGATTTCGAAGGCGTTGTAAGTTTTAGTCCCGTACTTTGGAACGCATATCCCAGGAACAAGAGAATTCCGACAACAGCGCCGGAAAGCAGTGCCGGTCTCGTAAGCTGAAAGATACTCTTGCGGAAAAACAAAACCAGAATCACGGTGGCGAGCGTCATGCGAATGGCGGTAAACACCAGTGGTGAGGCAAACTGAAACGCCGCCTTGACCACAACAAAAGTTGAGCCCCAAACCAGCGTCGCCAATACCAGCAAAAGATGAGCTTTGAGGGAGCGTGACACTTGGGTCTAAGCGGCGCTACCCTCCTCAGCTTTTTTTACTTCATCGTGAGTGGAACGCGGGAACTCAAATGTGCACTCGTCAGGCTTTTCATCGAGCGCCACTACTTCCCCATCCAGAATGGCGTTTTCTACCTTGAGCGCGCCTGCGGCTTTTGCGATTTCCGGAAATTCGCCGGTGAGCTGATTTTGATTGCGTGAAACCAGCCGCACTTTGCCATCTTGAATGAATGTCACTGCGCGATAGCCATCCCACTTCACCTCGAAGAGCCATTGATCATCGTCGAATGGCTGTTCGACCAGCGTGGCCAGCATCGGATGAATGACAGAAGGCATCGGTCCGCGGCGTGCTTCTGCAAGAGCTTCCAATTGCGTGGAGATGGCCTTTGCGTCTGAAAAGCTCTTCTCGCCTGCCCTGGAAGACTTGGCGACAGCGGTCGAGCCGGTTTTCTTTTTGACCGGCTTCTCTTTGGGCAGGACGTCCGCATTCAGCCATTCTTCGTTTTTTTGAGTGGCTGATTTACGATTGCTTTGCCACTCGGCAGAATTTTTGTCGCCGGCGATTTCATTCAAATTGCGGTTCGTTAACACGGAGTAATCAAGTTTATCAATACGCCCTCCATCTCCGCCCTCCATCTCCAGGCGAAAATCGTAATGCAAGCGCGTAGCACGATGCTTCTGCACCACCAAGCGATTTTGCGCGCCACGCTCGGTCTTTCCCGGCGGCTCAGGAGTGTTTTCAAAGCGCCGTTTGCGGTTGTACTGTTCGAGTGCCACGTTTAATTTAGATGCTGCTCTTTCGGCCATTTCTGGCCACTCTTGATTTCTCTGCACTACGAAGCTTTGAAATCGTGCTTTTTCTTGCAAATTCTAGATTGGCTAGAATCCCATTCTTCTCTGCGCTCTCAGCGTGTTCTGCGGTTGAAGCTTGCCTTTGATCTTCTCCGCGTCCGTGCCTCCTCGGTGGGTTTTGATTTTTGGTCGTGGCTCCGCTAGGCTTTGAAACAATGGAAGGTTTTCACAAATACATCCAAGGAGCAAGTGGAATGGCTGGCGAGAAAGTGCTGAGCGAGGCAATCCAAGGGCGGCGAGCCACGTCGAATTTCGAAAATGTTGCGATTCCAGAGGCAGATTTGCAGAAGATCATTCGGGCCGGACTGGAAGCGCCCAGCGGTTACAACCTGCAACCCTGGCGCTTTGTTGTCGTACGCAATCCGGAGCAAAAAAAGAAGCTGCGGGAAGCGGCTTTCGGACAGGCCAAGGTTGAAGAGGCAAGCGCGGTGATTGTGGCCTGCGGCGATCCCGACGGGTGGAGAGATGGCGACCTGGAAGAGATGATCACGCTGGCAAAGAAACACGGCTTCGGTGGAGACCAGGAACACCAGGCAGCGCAGCAAGCGATTTCGGGCTTTCTCGGCAATCCTCCGGGGAAAGTTGGCGGAGTGGAGCCATCGTTTGGAGTATGGGTCAACCGCCAGGTCATGATTGCTTATACGACCATGATGTGGATGGCAGAAGCCTTGGGCTATGACACGGCGCCCATGGAGGGCTTCTTGGAAGACAAAGTAAAGGATGTATTGAAAATTCCACAACGCGTACGCGTGGTGGCGCTCTTGGCAATCGGTCGTCGCAAAGGTCCGGATAAACCCTACGGTGGACGTTTTGACCCTTCGCGAACCGTCTTTGCCGACGAATGGGGAAAGAAGATCTGGTGATCTTATAAAACGATCTCACAATCGATTGATCAGCGATGCAACATATCCGGCTCCAAAGCCATTATCGATATTGACAACACTGACATTCGACGCACACGAATTGAGCATTCCCAGCAGTGCAGCCAACCCCTGGAAGGCCGCTCCATAGCCGACGCTCGTGGGCACAGCTATCACCGGAACACCAATCAGCCCGCCCACGACGCTCGGCAGCGCGCCTTCCATGCCCGCACAGACGATTACGACCCGTGCACGATCAAGAACCGTCCTGTTGGCCAGCAGACGGTGAATGCCAGCCACGCCAACGTCATAAAGATGAGCGACCTCATTGCCCATAATTTCAGCAGTCACCAACGCTTCCTCGGCCACCGGAATATCGCTTGTGCCCGCCGAAACTACGACTACGGTTCCTTTTCCATACCGGGTTGCATCCTGTTTCAGCACGATGGCATGAGCTAATTCACGAAACTCCGCTTTGCGGCTGATTCTCTTCACGGCTCGAAACTGCTCGAGCGTTGCCTTCGTAGCCAGGACGTTGCCACCCTGTCTGGCCATGCTCTTAAAGATTGCGGCGACTTGATGCGCGGTTTTGCCGCTCGAAAAGATCACTTCAGGCAAACCAGTACGCAAGCGCCGGTGGTGGTCCACCCGCGCAAAATCAAGGTCTTCAAACGGCATGTGACGCAGTCGCGCAACAGCTTCGTCGGTCGTTAAAGTACCTTTTTTAACCTGCTCCAGTAATTTGCGTAGCGATGCCGCGTCCATGAATACTCGATCCGTCAACCCCAGCGATACGCGTCCGGCTGCATGAGTCCAACAAATTGAAGAACTCGACAGGCGAATTGATGTGCCATTTCATCCAAGTTTGAAGGCTGGTTGTAAAAAGTGGGAATCAATGGATAGATAGTCGCTCCCGCTTGGGCTGCGTAGTCCATATTGCGAATGTGAGTGCGATTCAGCGGAGTCTCGCGGATGCACAACACCAACGGGCGTTTCTCTTTCAAACATACATCGGCGGCGCGGTCGATCAGGTTGCTCGCCAATCCATTGGCAATTCGCGCCAGCGTGCCCATACTGCAAGGCAGAATGATCATGGCATCGGTAGGATACGAGCCGCTGGCGATATTCGCTCCAATGTCATCGTTATTTTGCTGCTGGATTTTCTTGGATCTAGCTCCCAGAAGTTGCTGGACCAGGTCATTGCGTCCTTTGATTTGCAATTCTTCGGCAAAGACACGCAACGCATTGTCCGAAACCACCAGGTTCACGGTGGAGATGCGACCCTCACGCTCGGCTACCGCCAGCAATGCTCGGGTAAAAAGAGCTCCGCTGGCGCCGGTTGCGGCGATTGTCAAGGTTTGGGCTTTCGACTGAGCGTTGGACATCGAGTCAGCTTTGAGCATAGGGAGGGCTTCTGAATGAGTCAAGTCTGGGGTGTGATTCTCATCCATACAGCTACAGACTTGGGTGCACAAAGCTTACGAAGACGGTGGGGTTCATTTCATCGTGCGAAATGCTTTCTTGATGACGTCTAGCGTGATCTGCTCGAGGCCATAATTTTCCACTTCATTTTCCATGGACCAGGAGACCTCTGCCGCATCGCCACCAGCACGCAATTCACCGCCGCGGCAGGTACAGAGAAAGTCGATCAGCACATAGTGAAATTGCACCGTGCCGTTGCTGCCGGGAATGATTCTGTCCAAGACTTCGACTACCTCACCGGCTTCGACAACCAAGCCGGTTTCTTCCAGCGCCTCACGTTCGGCGGCGGCCCGCAATGTTTCGCCTAACTCGACGACTCCCCCAGGTAGAGACCACTGTCCCATTCGCGGAGGATTTCCACGGCGTGCCAGCAACACACGGCCTTGGTCAACAATGATCGCTCCAACCCCTACGATGGGCCGGTCAGGATACTCGCGTCGCATTTATAAAATCCGATGCAATGGTTCAAATGTTTACGCAAAGAAAGAACGCGGTTGCACATCGGTAAATTTCCAGCTTTTGGGACCCCTCTGGGCCACGAAGCGGAGCTGGGCACGCTTGTATACCGGAGCTGAGACATCGCCGGGAGGGGTCTCTTCTATTTCTACATCCACGACGGCAGTGCCCTCTGTTCCGGTCGTTGAGGTTTCAATGAGATTGAAGTGGATACGAATAGACTCGTATTGGCTCAGTAAGGCTACAATCTGGTTCCTGAAGGCTGCCCCTCCGCTCATGCGGGAAAGATCGAAAGCATCAAGCGTTCGCTTGACGATCCGCGACTGCAGGCCATCTTTGATCTGATCCAACAGTTGTGCGGCGATCTGGTCTGTAAAAGCCGCCGCATCATTTTGCCCCTGGGCGATACCGGCCTGATTCGCAGAGAGCGGTTGCAACATCAAGACAGCAACGAGGGCCAACATCAAAGATCTAGTAAGCGTATTCATGTTGTCTGGCACCAATCCAATGCCGGATTGTAGAACGAAGAACAAAAATCACGCAAAAAGAATAATCGAGGCGTTAATTGATTTTTATGAAACGATGTGGTGATCTTTTTCACTATATATGTTTCAACTTCATCGAGGAAATGCTCATTATGGTTGGTAGGTTATTGGGTTCGATTTTTACGGTCTTATTCAAAAAAATTGACAAAGAAACTTTCTCAAGGATCCTGTTTGTTTTTTTTCTGGGGGCGACCTCATTCGCCCAAGTCCAGCCCAACCTGGAAAACGGCTTCAAGCCTTACGGCTCGCACGACGGCAGCAATCTGAATACCGTCAATCACATGAATGGCAACTGGATGCTGCATGTCCCCCTGCTCCCTGACATTGGACAGCGTGGCAACCATGGCGCCCACTACTTCCTCTCGGCCAACTCCAAGAACTGGCAGGTCTCGTGCGTGCCGGATTCCAGTGCCGCCACGGGCCAGAATTGCTATTGGGTGGCAGGCGGCACAGGCGTAGTGCTCGACCATTCCAACGATCTCCGCATTCATCGCACGCTCAATATCTACAACAGCGGGAACGGAACGGTCAGCTACGAAGGCTTCGGCTACACCGTACTCACTGCCGATGGATCGAGTCATGAGATGTACGGTTTGCCCGATACGGTCGATGCCAACCTCGACGCCACAGTTTATGAAAGCGTGGATACCACGGGCTATCGCCTGGTGCTGGGCGGGCAAGACAGCAATGGCGTCTGGATCACAGCCACGCTGTTCGACCGGCAAGGCAACCAGTACGCCGGCAGCTTTTCCACAGCCTATACCGCTTGTTCCGGCTCCCGTCCGGACCGCAATCAACTACCGCAGCCCGGCAATGTCGCGCCTATCATCGACGACGCTCCGATAGGAGATCGTTACTGTTCGCAGACCGCGTATCTGTACCAGGTTACCGACAGCAACGGCAACCGCATGAGCTACCAGGGGCCGCAAAACCCCAATGCCGGCGTGGACTCGGTAGGACGCGGCCAGCCTCTGGAAGCCGGCGCTGTGGCCCCGGATTTCACCGGTTGCGTAAGCCGGCTGCCGATCACGCGTGCTTATCTTTACTACTACCCTGGCCCCAACGGCACAACCCAGCAGGTCAAGACCTGCTATTCCGCATTTCCATTTCAGACTGCCTTCCATGCCACGGCGGGCAATACCGGAGTGGCGGAGGCCCAGACCTACAACGGCAATTACAACTCGGTGCTCAACGCCTACGTGCGCGAACAACTGGTCACCGTAGTTCTGGCCGACGGCAGCAAGTGGACGTTTGATTACGACAGCTATCTGGAAGTAAGTTCGGTGGGATTGCCCACCGGTGGATCGATCAACCTGACCTGGACAACCATCAGCTTTTCCAACTGCAACCTCACCGATCCAACTCCTGTAAGCCGAGCGGTGGCGACGCGCACGGTGACCGACAATAACGGCCACTCTTCGACCTGGACCTATAACTGGGGAACACCTTCATCTGGTTCGCTGGTCAACAGCGGAACCGACCCGATGAGCAATGACACGGTGTACACGTTCACGGCCCTGGATCCCAATGGAGGAGGACGTTGCGGCTTTTACGAGACTCGCACACAGAGCTATCAGGGCACGGGCAGTTCTCGCCAGTTGCTCAAGCAGGTCGATACCACCTATTCGAGCATGATGTTTACAGTCGCGACCTCGCAAGGTTCGGTGCTGGGCAATGTGGTTCCCACCAGCATCAAGACTACGATCTACCCCAGCGGCAAGGTTAGCCTGGTTAACAAGACTTACGATTCAGGGTTGGGAAGTAATGCTCCTATGTTCGGCAACGTGATTTCGGAAAAGATCTATGACTGGGGCCAGGGCGCTCCAGGGGCATTGCTGCGCGAGACCGATACCAGGTATCTATGGCAAATCAATGGCAGCTACCTGACGGCGCATCTGCTGGATTTACCGGCTTCGATCATTGTCAAGGAAGGCAACGGCAACCGTGTCGCGGAAACCGATTACACCTACGATGAATCGCAATACTTAACCGCCTCGAACGTCACGACACAGCATCGAACGCCACCAAGTGCTGTGCGCGGCAACTTGACCACGGCAGGCCGCTGGCTCAATCCCGGCAACAGCATGATCAACAGCCATACCAACTGGTATGACACCGGTGAGGTCTATCAGCAAATCGATCCCCTAGGGAACACGACCACCCATTCCTACGATGCTTTCTACGCGGGAGCTTATTCGACCCAGACCTGCAATGCGCTCAGTCAATGCATCAGTGGAACGTATGACTTCAATACGGGATTGCTGACGACCTTCACCCATGCCAACGCCACCACGCAGGCCAGCGGCAATACTCCCGGAGACGCTGCTCATACGACCAACTATGTTTACGACTTCATGGAGCGAATGACCTCGGCCACGCTCCCGGCAGACCCTGCTGGCAATCATCCGCAGGCCACCTTTAACTATCCCGATCTGACGACCGTCGAACGCCTGCACAAGATTACTTCCAGCCTGACCGATGATGCGTTCACCTATTTCGACGGGCTGGGAAGGACAGTCCGCGCCAAGCATGTGCTGCCGGGCGGCAATAATGCCCTGGTCGACACCACCTACGATGGCTTGGGTCGAGTGGCCAGCGTGACCAATCCCTACTTCTACTCGAGCGAGCTGACCTATGGTGTTACACAAAGCCAATATGACGCCTTGAGCCGGGTTACCCAGACCACCAAACAAGACGGCAGCATCAGCAGCATCGCTTATTCCGACAACTGCACCACCGCGACTGACGAGGCCGGCAAGCAGCGCCGGGCCTGCACCGACGCCCTCGGACGCCTGACGACTGTCTGGGAAGACCCGGCAGGGTTGAACTACGAGACTGACTATCAGTATGACGCTCTTGGAAACCTGCTTCGTGTAGACCAGAAAGGCGCAGCCCCAACCGACAGCACGCAATGGCGCACACGGTTGTTTACCTACGATTCACTATCCCGGCTGTTGACTGCTTACAATCCGGAATCGAGCACGATCACCTACTTCTACGATACCAATGGCAACCTGACGCAAAAGGTGATGCCCACACCCAACCAGCAGGGCACAGCCACGCACACGATCAGCTTCTGCTACGACCCGTTGAATCGCATCACCGGCAAAGCCTACACCTGGCAGACCTGCCAGAGTGGACATCTGCCCCAAGGCACCGCCGCGATCAGCTACACCTACGACGAAGGAACGAACGGCAAAGGCCACGTGACCAGCCTGACCGATCAAGCCGGTTCTGCCACCTACATCTATGACATTCTGGGCCGCCTATCGAATGAGAGCCGCACGATCGCCGGTGTAACCAAGGCCATGAGTTACACCTACAACCTGGATGGATCGGTGGCAACGATGACGTATCCGAGCGGCGCGGTCATCGCCTACACGCCGGATGCCGCAGGCCGGCTGCTGTCGGTGGTGGACACCACCGATAGCAACCATCCCATCAACTACGTCACAGGGGCGACCTACAACGCGCCGGGTGCGCTCACCGCGTCCACCTATGGCCAGAACGGCGGCTTTACTGGTATTGAAAACACCTTTAGCTTCAACAGCCGGTTGCAGCCTGTGAACCTATGGTCGTCATCACCCACGCGGACGCTGATGAACCTGGTTTATGACTTCCACGCAGGCAACGGCAATAACGGGAATGTCTACGCCATCACCAACAACCGTGACACCAGCCGCAGCCAGGCGTTCACTTACGATCCGCTCAACCGGTTGCTCTCGGCCCAGAATGCCGGGAACGATTGCACGCAGACATTACAGGATGGACACACCGAGTACTGGGGCAACAGCTATGTCTACGATGCCTGGGGCAATCTCAATCAGAAACAAGTGACGAAATGCTCGGCCGAAAACCTGAACACGGCTGTGAATGCCAATAACCGGCTACAGAGTTACGACTATGATGCAGCCGGCAACATGACGAAAGACAACAACGGCACGCATTACGTCTACGATGCTGAAAACCGCATCAGCTCGACCTCGGGATTCACTTATGTCTACGATGCAGACGGGAATCGCGTACAGAAGATCAACGGCAATGCCAATCCCGCGACCGGGACGCTGTATTGGCACATGTCGTCGGGCATCGTGGGTGAGTCAGATATTTCCGGTAACTTGCAGTCGGAATACGTCTTCTTCAACGGTGAGCGCATAGCCCGCAAAGGCTTTCCCGGCAATGCCGTTTCCTATTATTTCTCCGACCACCTGAAGACTGCCTCGGTCATCAGTGATGCAACCGGCAGCAACATCAAGTCAGAGTCAGACTACTATCCGTGGGGTGGGGAACTCCAATTCGCCAACGGTGATTCGAATCATTACAAGTTCACCGGCAAGGAACGGGATGCGGAAACAGGACTGGATTATTTCGGTGCGCGGCATTATTCGAATGGGCTGGGGCGGTTCATCACCCCGGACTGGGCAGCGATTCCTGTTCCTGTACCGTACGCTGATCTAACCGATCCACAGTCGCTCAACCAGTACACGTACGTGCGCAACCTGCCGACGACAAGAATAGATGCAGACGGCCATGATGGTTGGGACATGGTCAAAACCGTCCTGACTGTGGGGGCCATTGCGACAAGCGCTTATATCCGGTCGGAGAACCATAACCTTAGAACTTTTGGAAGAGTCTTTGTTCACTTCATGACGTCCGGACCACCGCCCCATCCACCCATTCCTGGTCCGGCTGCAAACCCTTGCCTGTGCCCTGCGCCGCCCGGGCAGAATAACGACGCTAATAAGAACCAGAACAATTCGCAGAGCAGCAACACGGCGGAGCAGGGGCGCGACGCACAAGGCAAGTTTACTTCTAAGCAGCCTGGTCAATCGGCGCCAGGTGCGGCAGCCGAGAAAGAGGCGCTAGATGCGGCGGGCGCGACCAAGAACACTAAGCCCCTATCGAATGGTAGGATTCCAGACGGGAACACGCCAGATGGGCAATATGTAGAGGTGAAATCTGGAACCCAAATCAATGATACAAAGCAGCTCCGGGACATGGGTCAGGGTGCTATGGATGAGACGGGCAAACCGCTCAAGGTAATACCAACCAATCCCAACGCTAACGTCTCAGGCCCCGCACAAAGGAATCCAAACCTTAAAATAGAGCCACCACCGGACAAATGAAGAACGAGTTAGCAATGCGACTGTTTTCGCGGCGATCCTTAACGGAGTCGGTTGCCAGGGAGCAGATTACCGCGTTAAGCGATTTTGGCGGAGGTCTGATGCGGCCTGATAAGTGCGGCGAGGCGGAGCCGATTAGAACGCTGTTTGCTCCAGCCAACATTGGCCAACCGATTCAGTGGTTGGCCAAACCACATGGCGAGTTTTTTTATCGAAAGGGACGCCCAGCTCATGTGACTGGTGAGATGTGGAACTTGACGCATTCGCCGACTGCCCGTTTTCCTTCGCCTATCTTTACGAATTATTGGACAGGAGATTTCGATGGCAAATGGGCTGGTCGAATTGGGATTGAAAAGGTGGAAGCCTTTGTACTGGAAATGTTTCGTGTAACAGGCTCCGATTTTGGCTTTCTGACCACTGAGATTGATCTGAAAGCTAAGAACCGCCTCCCAAAGAGTTACAGTTACGAGGGCCTTAGTCTGGATCATGGCATTCCCGGCCTTTATTGGATCAATTTTTTTAGCGACCAATACGCCGAGTGGCTCGGTTTGCGCGAAATCCCCATGGAGTTAGCGGTACAGGAAAAATTAGCGGGTGGTGGTGTATCGCTTAAGTTCTGCAAGTCCCACGGCGATTGCAGAAGTCTTGAGGTTCTCCAAAAACAACGCGCAGCGATCGAGTGGCTCGGATCGCAGAGATTCTTTGATATCCGTTTTCCAGACCGCGAGCTGGAGGTACCGAACTGGAAAAACCTGCCCTTATCAATCGAGGAATCGGCGAGAAGAACATGAGCATGCCGCCCGAGCGAGTTTGTGCTTTGGCGTCAATTACTGGGCGTCTCCACCTACGATCCGCTTAACCGCCTGCTCTCGGCCCAGAATGCCGGGACCGATTGCACGCAGACATTGCCGGATGGTCACACCGAATACTGGGGCAACAACTATGTCTACGACGCCTAGGGCAATCTCAACCAGAAGCAGGTGACGAAATGCTCGACCGAGAACCTGAACACGGCTGTGAATCCACTCAATCGTCTAGAGAGTTACGACTATCCCTTTCTTTGCCGATGAACTTATAATGATTGGAATCGCCATTTGCGAACTGGAGTTCGCCGCTCCATGGATAGTAATCGGACTCTGACTTGATGTTGCTGCCGGTTGCATCACTGACGACCGAGGCAGTCTTCAGGTGGTCTGAGAAATAATAGGAAACGGCGTTGCCGGGAAAGTCTTTGCGGGCTACACGCTCGCCGTCGAAGAAAACATACTCTGACTGCAAGGTGCCGGACAGATCTGACTTGCCCACGGTGCCCGGCGTCATGTACCAATACAAAATTCCAGTCGCTGGCGTGGTGTTGCCATTGATCTTCTGTACGCGATTCCCATCTGCATCGTAGACATAGCTGAATCCAGAGGTTGAACTGATGTGGTTTTCGGCATCGTAGACGTAATTTGTGCCGTTGTTGTCTTTCGTCATGTTGCCGGGCTGCATCATATCTCGATGTCGGAATATTCCTCACATACGAATAGAGATTGAGCGATTGCGGATCACCGAAATCTGCATATGGCATAGCGGCTGCTTTGGTCGCCCAATCCGGAGTGATGAACCTTCCCAAGCCATTCGAATAATGTCGTGCTCCGAAATAATCCAGTCCGGTTTCCGTATGACGAAGACGGCCACGCAGATGAGCCGAGTTTCGGAGAAAAAATAAGGTTTGCATTTATAATCCTTGTGCAGTTCGGGAAGGACCAAACCGCAGCCGACGCACGAGCGTTTGTAAACTTCATGACCTCTGCGCCGCCTCATCTGCCCGTTCCCGGTCCAAGTGCAAACCCGTGCCTTTGCCCTGCGCCGCCAGAGCAGAACAACAACAAGAACAACGATAGCAAGAACAACAATTCCAATCAGTCATCAACTAATAATCAGTCTGGGCAGGGCAAGCAGGGCACGGCAACGCAGCAAGGATCAGGTACATCTGGAGGGGATCGCGCAGGTAAGCCGTTCACACCTAGAGACAAAACCTAGGTAAGAGCCGACAATGGCGCCGCCAACGGAGGACAAACTACCTGCGAAAGGTGTGGACAGCCTACTGTTCCAGGTAAGCAGAGTGAGAGCGGTGTCACTCCCCCCGGTAACGAAACTCAGTTGACCACATCATCCCGAAATCGCACAATGGAGACAGGAGCCCATCGAATGCCCAGATACTGTGTAGAACATGCAATATTCAAAAGAGTGACAAGCTCCCATAGTAGAGGCAACTGTCACACGACAAAGAGGCGGCAAACGTCAAGGTCAAAGGAGTCCTAGTGATGGAAAGCACGGCTGGCATGGTTAAGGTCCGTCTTCGCGGCCCAGATGTAGAAGATGTCGAAACGCTCTGGGCAACACCTGTGGATATGAATCTATACCAATTGGATAACAGCCCCTTCTTTGCATATGGCGTTTCCTGGCAAGACGTGATCGAGGCGCATCCAGCAGAGGATCAATTTCTAGAATATGTCAGGTGTGTCACGAAATCCGGGAACCGGACCCTGCGAGTGATTGTTCAAGACTATCGAAGTGATGACCAAGCTGCCCAGGAGGTGTTGCAAGGGCTGAAAAGTCTGGGCTGCAGCTATGAAGGAATGCAGCCCAAGATGATCTCTATTAACGTGCCTCCAAAAGTCAATTTAGACGAGGTTGCAGACTTCCTGACTAGGCAATCTGGGCTGCAATGGGAATACGCTGATCCCACGTACGACGAAGTAACCAAGCCGGTTTCTTAGCGCAGTCCGCCCGATTTCTGGTTCTGTTGCTTCGCCGGATTCGTTCTCGTAATCCGCGTCCTGAGTCTTACCTTTTTAGCCATATTTACAATTCCGATCCTCGGCCGCCGAATACGCTGGCCTTTCTTCCTGGAGAAGTACAAAGCACGTCGCATAGCTAGCTAGAGGCTGTTGCAAAACCCAGCACTAAACCCCTTGATTGACGCGGGTAGGGCTGGAGTGGGTTGGCAGATCTGTGGGTTTCGGCTGAGCTTGGCACAAATCTTTTCCCCCAAAAAATTCACCCAGCATCAACTT
>DASZFU010000023.1:0-2285 GCA_035939495.1 Candidatus Angelobacter sp.
CCATCGGGGCCATGGCAACCGGCGCAGTTGTGCCCATACAGGATGCCAAAGTCCACGATATCGTCGGGATCTACCGGGATCGCATCGGCCGCTGGCCGACCTGGTGAGCTGCTGCATCCAGAGCACACAAGTACAAGGAAAGCCAGCGCACCGAAGAGGCCTCGGCAGAGGTTCATGGCCGGTTGTCCTCGGGATGATTCGTTGTTCTTACTGAGGGGGTCTCAACACCTGCCCGGATTGCAAAGGGCATAAACTGGCGGACGCGAACGCGTTCCTGGCGCACAACAACCAGCCCCGCGACAATGCCGAAAGCGAATTGCGAAGCAATAAACCACCGCCAATCAATGCGTTCGTCGAGCAGTGGATTGATGAGTCCGAGGATGCTGTGCAGCAACCCCGTCCACAACACGGGACCGATGACGCCACCGAGAACGATTGGGCGACGCGGAAACATTGGCAGCATTGCCCCATATAGTAGCCCCACCAAAAGAGACGTAACCAGGTGGAGTAGGGCTGCGAAGAGAAAGCTGCCGAGATGGAATCCGTTCAGGGACGCGGAATCCAACCGCGCGGATTGAGAGTAGATTGTTGCCCCGAGAAGGTTTATGGGGTACCAGATGCTTCCCTGCTTGAGAATTCCATAGAGGCATGCGAGGACAGCCATTGCAACACTGCCGGCTAGCCCGCCCTTAATGCCAGCAGAGATCGGATAGGTTTCGAGAGGGAGCAACGCTCGAGGTAGGTCCGGCGCTATCGGCAGCCGAGCCACCTGCGGGCGCGCAGTTGTGACGGGAACATATTCCCTAACGATTGGCACTTCCACATGTTTTTCGTGCGGCAGAATATCGCGGAACCATCCGACGCATCCGGCGATGGCCAAGATCGCCCCGAGCAAGCTGACGGAGGCGGTAGTGACAAGGCCGGCAAACAGCAAGGCAACTCCAAAAGCGAGGACGATCGGCCAAGACGTCGGCGCTGGCAGTCTCACACTTTCCGGAGGTGATGCTTCCGCTGGTAAATCGGCACGGGCCATTTGAAGCTTCCTCCCTCAACGTCCGATGATATAAACGACCGTAAACACAACTATCCAGACCGCATCGACAAAGTGCCAATACAATGAAAAGACTTCGGCGCGTTCACCGTGTTCCTGTTTAACTTTACCTAGCAACGTTAAGACCATGGCGATTGAGATACAAATCAGACCCACCGTAACGTGGAAGGCGTGGAGGCCAACGAGCGAGTAATAGGTGGTGCCGAAAAGATTGGTACTGATGGTTAAGCCCTTTTCAAAAATGAGGTGATACCACTCGCGGGCAGTTTCTCCCAGAAAGATGAGGCCGAGGATCATCGTGCCAAACCACCACATGGAGAAGGTTTGGACTCGGCCATTGCGCAGGGCGCTAACCGCGACATGGATCGTTAGGCTACTCAAGAGTAGACAAATACTGGCGAAAATCGGAAGTTCAAGCACATCTTTTGGCAGCGGACCAGCCACACTCTTCCCGATATAGAAAAGATAAGCGACGACAAAAATGGTAAAGATTGCGAGTTCGGCCGCAATCAGGGAGAACATTCCTACGCGTCCTCGCGAAGGGAGTACCCACGGCTGTTCCATGGAAACTGGCGTTGATGAAGCGGTGCTCAAGAAGCTCTCCTCATCACTCATACTTCCAGTCAGGATCTTCCGGGTGCTTGATGTCCCAGAGGGGGCGCCGGCTTTTCACGACAGGAATCTCGGCAAAGTTGTACTCCACCGGAGGAGAACTCGTGGACCACTCGAGCGTCCATGCATCCCAGGGATCGTTTCCAGCAACCTTGCCCTTGAAATAAGACCAGAGCAGGTTTCCTATGAATACCAATGTCCCGGCAATCTGAAAAAACACTCCGATGGTGCAAATCAAGTTCCAGACTTCCCACCCACGCCCGGGTTCGTACGTGTAAATCCTCCGCGGCATTCCCAGCAAACCTGGGACATGCATGAAATCGAACGTGAGGTGGAAACCGATAAAGAAAAGCCAAAAGTGCAATTTGCCGAGCGTTTCGTTGTACATTCTTCCGCTCATTTTGGGGAACCAATAATAGAAAGCGCCAAAGAGTGTGAAGAGGATTCCTCCGACAATGACGTAGTGAAAATGCGCAACCACAAAGTAAGAGTTGCCCAGTTGCCAGTCGAACGGCGCGGCGGAGAGCATGATTCCTGTGAGGCCCGCAATCAGAAACTGAAACAGAAACGCAATGCAGAAAAGCATGGGAGTTTTGAAAATGATCTTGCCTCCCCACATGGT
>DASZFU010000024.1:0-4435 GCA_035939495.1 Candidatus Angelobacter sp.
GGTCATCGGCGGAACGCTCCTTACCGGGGGTTCGGGCACAATCTTCGGCGCACTCCTCGGTGCGGTAGTGCTTGGCATCTTAAAAGATGGGTTCACACTCTCCGGCGTCAGCGCCTACACCTTTGACATGATTTTAGGAGGAGCTATCCTCGTTACCATGCTCATTAACGTGCACCTTAGCCGGCTGCGTGCAGCGGGAGGCGGGCGATGAGCGAAGAAGTGCTGCGCACGGAGCACCTTTCTAAGTCTTTCGGTCGAGTGACTGCATTGAGGGATGCCTCAATCCATCTCGCCAAGGGCGAAGTCTTGGGGCTCCTCGGCGATAACGGCGCCGGCAAGTCCACGCTGATGAAGATTCTCACCGGCTTTCATCAGCCGAGCGGCGGGAAAATCTACTTCGAAGGCAAAGAGCTTGAGCTCAAATCTGTCAGCCATGCGCGGTCTCTTGGTATCGAACCAGTGTATCAGGATCTAGCCCTGATCAACGAGCTCAACGTCTACCGCAATATGTTTCTGCAACGGGAAATCATGTATGGCGGACCCCTCCATATCCTCAATGATGGCGCGATGCGCGAGCGTGCGAAGGAGCAACTGAAACAAATGGGAGTCAGGATTCCTTCGGTGGATGTCGAGATCTCGAAGCTCTCAGGTGGTCAACGACAGGGGATCGCCGTGGCACGCTCAGTATACGCAAATGCCAAGTTGTTGCTGCTGGATGAGCCCTTGGCCGCGATGGGCGTGAAAGAGAGCTCAATGATCCTGGACGTAATTCTGCGCCTCAAGGAAAAGGGCGATGTCTCGGTCATCATTGTGGCCCACAATTATGCCCAGATTTTCGATTTCTGCGACCGGATCAATCTTCTGCAGAACGGCCAGATCACGTTCGACCAGCGGACCGAAAATACCTCTGTCGAAGAGCTGACCAGCCTTGTCGTACAAGAGTATCGTGCCGCGCGTGAGAACGTCCGGCCGCCGAATTCAAAGTAGCATAGGACCCAGGAGTCAGGAGTTGCAGGAGTTCAGGAGACTCCTGGTAGCGTGAGGCTCCGTCCGAGCGGGGATTGGCGCGTCGTCTTCAATTCAGACGGAGCTTCGCGCTACGAGCGATTCTTCATCAAATGGAATCGGAAGAATGGCCATCTGCAAAACCGGGAGGGCGCCATCCATTCTGCAACTCCTGCAACTCCTGACTCCTGACTCCTGACTCTACTTCGACCTGCTCAACACCACCAGGACGGAGCCGCCCACGATCAGAAATGCCCCTGCAAAACCCATCAGGTTGAGATGAACTTTGCGCAGGAAGATCGCTGTGAACAAAATGATGAACACAGGATAGGCGATCTCTAGCAGCGACGCCATCGTAGCATTCTTTTGATGGATGGCGTAGGCATTGAAAACGTAAGCTCCGGTCCCGAAAACAAGATACAGGACCACCAATCCGGCGACCGGCCAGCTTTCCCAAAGCTGACTCCAATCCTGCCTTGGATAAATCGCGAACATGATCGAGGCGACCATCACACCGTTGGCCAGGCTCAGGAACGAGAATGCCGCCGCGAACTCAACTCTGCCGAACAGCGTTTCGAGAAGTAAATACTGCATGCCCCAGCACGCTGCGGAAAGAAGGGCATAGCTCCACCAAGTCATCACAGTTCTCATAGGAGTTTTCGATATTTCAAGCAAGCCTGGCGCGCTGCCATCATTTCAATCGGAAGGATCCGTTTCCGCTGTAAGTGGCGATTCCAATTATTTTCGATCCTAAAGAATTTGAATAAACGCTCAACGATGGTAACGGAAGCCACGATCGGTCTATTCCCGTCAGAGGACCGATTGACACGCGAAGCAGAATGGAAACCCAAAGCAGAACGAATGGGCTTAGTGGCAATGAGGTCGCGGAAAACACCGTGTTTGCGGTTCTTGTCGCAATCAGTTTCTCACACATGCTCAATGATACGATCCAGTCGTTGATTCCGGCAATTTACCCGATCTTGAAGAAATCATTTCAACTTAGTTTTACCCAAGTCGGTCTGATCACGCTGACCTTTCAATTGACTGCTTCGTTGCTGCAGCCCTTTGTTGGGCTATACACAGATCATCGGCCGAAGCCGTATTCGCTGGCCATTGGCATGGGGCTTACACTCTTTGGCTTACTGCTCTTGTCCATTTCCAGTAACTTCCCCATGATCCTCTGTTCTGCGGGACTAGTTGGCATGGGATCATCGATTTTCCACCCGGAGGCTTCCCGACTGGCTCGCATGGCTTCAGGCGGGCGGCACGGATTTGCCCAATCGATATTCCAGGTGGGCGGCAATGCGGGAACGTCGCTTGGACCACTATTGGCCGCGTTGATCATCGTGCCGAGGGGGCAAAGCAGTATCGGCTGGTTCTCCTTGGTGGCCCTGGTGGCGATCATATTATTAGCAAACGTAGGCGGCTGGTATAGGCGGAACCTGTTCAGGATTCAAAGCGGGTCCCACGCTAAAGGGAAGATAGGTCGCGCGGCCATATCGTCCAGAAAAGTGGTCTTGGCCCTGGCTGTGTTGATTTCGCTTATTTTCTCAAAGTTTTTTTACCTCTCGTGCATGACCAGTTACTTTACTTTTTACCTGATCGGCAAATTCCATTTGTCAGTGCAAAGCGCACAAATGCACCTCTTCCTTTTTCTGTTTTCAGTGGCCGCAGGCACAGTTGTTGGCGGACATCTGGGCGACCGGTTTGGCCGCAAATATGTCATCTGGGGCTCTATTCTCGGCGTGGCACCCTTTACTCTGCTGTTACCCTATGCCGATCTATTCTGGACCGGTGTCCTGACAGTTTTTATCGGTCTGATTCTTGCATCTGCTTTTTCCACGATACTGGTATACGCCCAGGAGTTGGTCCCTGGGAAAGTGGGAACGATTGCCGGCCTCTTTTTTGGTTTTGCCTTTGGCATGGGCGGCATCGGCTCAGCCGCGTTGGGCTGGCTCGCCGATCAGACTAGTATTGATTACGTGTTCCGTGTCTGTTCGTTTCTTCCTTTAATCGGATTGTTGACAGGATTTTTGCCCGATCTGGACCGGGGCGTTGCTGTGAGAAAGTTTTGAGTTTTGCGTTTTGCGTTTTGGGTTGCGGTAAGCCGCTAAGAATGATGCAAAATGCTATGCGCGGCAGTGACGGGCGGTCCCGCCCCTGATTTTGGTGAAGCTTCCGAGTTGCGGTCAGGCGTCAAAGAAAACCCAAAACCCAAAACTCAAAACCCAAATCCCAAAACTCAATCCTCCGCCCCTACCGGCGCAAAAACTGGGAAGCCATCTGAAATGCTTCGTTCAACAGCGCACCGCCACCCTGGTTGGAACCGAGAAAGTTATTCAGGACTGGATTCGGCGCCTGTGGATCGGTCTGATGGGTTCCGGTGGCGAGCAGCTTCATGACGACTGGAATTAACGCCGGCAGAAACTGCACGATGAGTTGGGAATTCAAACCTGTACGTTGCCCAATTTCTTCGATCAATCCATTTAACCGCTCTTGGCCGAAAAGGTTTTCAATCTCCTGTAGGCCGGTGCCCGGTTGCGACAGATTCGAAACGGTTTGCTGGACTGCATCCTGGCCGCCGGTTTGCTGCTGTTGATTTAACGCTTGTTGCAGATGCGATCCCAAAATGCCGAGGATCGGCTGCACCTGCTGTTCCGCTCCTTGAACGCCCGGGAGCAATTGAGCGAGGTTGAGAAGACCGTGCAGATCTTGTTGGCTGCCGGCATGATTCGGGTTCTCGATGGATTCCAGGATAGTTTGAAATAGGCTCATGATGGGGCCTTCCTTTTTAAGGCAGCGTCCGAACAGTAGCAAGATTTGGATTCTAAAAGCAACAAGTCAGGAGCACCCCACGGGTGAGCGCGCGTCAAGATTGAGAAGAAACTGTTGCTCGGCGGCTGCTTATCGGCGAAGCGTTTTATGCTAAGGATCGCGCCACAAGCCACGACTTTTTCGATCACAGGCCACCCCGTACCAAAGGCCGAGGACGAGAACGACGACGAGGACGAGAACGATTAGGGAAGCGGAGGAGCAAACAGGAAAGCCATCCGGTAAAAATCCTCTATTTACATACAGTTTTAAGGAAATGCTCGGGCGTGTTGTAGCAATGCTGACCCGATTGATCGATCGCTTTGATACAGACGATAGCCGCAACGTTGGGTCTTAGTTCTCGTCCTCCGCTCTCCCAATCGTCCTCGACCGTTTTGCACGCGGGCAGTCTCATCCGGTTGGTTCTATCCATTAAGGCTTTTTCGATCACAAGACTGCTTACCAAAGGACGACGAGGACGAGTCCAAATTCGGAATTTGGGCTAAACAGACCAACAAACGGCTGCCGATCAGTTCGGTGCCGTGTCGTCCTTCGGTAACAGTTCTTGAGCGGGATTGGCTGCAACTGGTGCTCCCCAATGACGGAACCGGCTGGAGAG
>DASZFU010000025.1:0-54125 GCA_035939495.1 Candidatus Angelobacter sp.
AGGGGCGTTTTTTGATTGCCGAGAGACTGAAATTTCACGTCGGTCAGCGCGCCGACAGAGCCATAAGGCCGAATGCCTTGCACCTTCAGGACCGCTATTTCACCATTCCCAGAGGCAGCGCCTAACCACTGGCCATCGGGACTGAAGGCCACGGCCTGGATTCCGCCTTGCATGGGGCGGGAGAAGATTTCGGTCCCACGCTGTAAATCAAACACGCCCACAAAGTTTTCTGTCGTTCGAATGCGGGCGGCGGCAACGTAGCGATTGTCGGCGCTTACGGAGAGCGACTTCACTTCGCCATTGATGCCGTCCAAGGTCTTGGTCACTTTGCCGTTTTCCAGATCGTATAGTTTGATTCTGTTCTCTCGATAGAGGTCGGTTGGCCGTATGGGGCCGCGAGAGAAAGTGAACGTGCCTTTTTGCAAATCAGAAAGCTCAGTCCCAATTGATAGATGGGTAACAGAAAAGTTGGTCGAGGCTGATAAAACCGCATTATCACTCTCCTGAATTTGGCGCAACAGTGAACGGTTCTTTACGTCCCACTCTGAAATCACACCGCCCTCGCCGACAGCGATGATGCTGGTCACAGCAGTTCCACTTTCACGGAACGAGACCAACTTGATCGCTTTATTGCCCCCGTTGGTCAAGCGGTAAAGTTCTTTCCCTCCTGCCGGGTCCCAAACAATGACCGTCTTATCATCGCCGCCCGAGGCAAGAAATTCTCCCTTAGGCGAATAGGCAACCGTCCAAACCTTGCCATGATGCCCGCGCAGATCCTTCACTGCGCTGCTTGCCAAATCGGTGACCTTCACCACGCCATCCTGGCTCGCTGAGGCCAACTGTGATCCGGTGCGCGTAAAAGCCAGGGAGGTAACACGGCCAGAGTGCTGTGCCAGCCATTTGGGGATGCTATTGGGAGCAACCTCGAGAACCCCAACCTTGCCGCTCTGAGTACCCACTGCCAGTATCCTCCCATCGCTGCTGAATGCCAGGGCTTCCAGGCGATCGCCGGGGATGTTCCAGGTTTGATATTCAGAGGTGCTGAATAGCTCCGTTTGAGCAAAAAGAGCTGGAATACCAAGGATTGCAACGAGCAGTAACCAATGACTTTTCATATGATTTTTTTGTGAACAATATGCACAGGCAGCAGCACGATAGGTTCAATGTGGCGGACGTTAACCTAAATATCCAGGCATTGTCAATATGAATTTCATCCGGCGAATGCTCAAGGAGCATTTGCTTGCCGGATAAATATTCTTTCCAGTCGAGCGTGTTCTGATTTGATACTCGATTCCCAAAATGGATCGTAGCAAAACTTTATTTTTAAAGTTATGTAATGCAACTCCATCTTTGAGCATTATCCCTGTAGAGAACCTCACGTATCAGCAGGTGGCCTACATAAGTTGTTGGCCCTTAGAGGCGTGAAGTGTCTCACGATTAGTCCAGGCCCTCAATTTCAAAACAGTCTTACCAGGAGAGAAGAAAGATGAGAAAACGATTCAGTTTACAAACGATTGCAATCGCGTTGTTCGTGCTCGCCATTAGCGCTTCCGGATTTGGCCAGCAGGAAAAAGGAGATTCAGAACTGGGAATGAACGGCGCCATAACCATCCAGCATAGTGATCCGGGAAATACCTCAGGAGATGTCACAGTCAGCTATGGATACTATTTTACAAAGAAAGACCTCATCGGGTTTGATACCTTAACCATCCTCTCAAAAGACCTTCAGGATGTGTTCTTGCAGGGCCGTTACCGGCATCTTTTTCCGACCGGAAATCCCAAGGTATTCCCCTTCGTCGGCGCAGCCGCAGGTGTTGAAATTATTCATACCGGCGGGGCTTTGGGCGGAGCTTTGGGGGGAGGAACTCAGCATCCATTCGTAGGAACGGGTGAAGCTGGAGTTAAGTTCTTTGTCAGTCAGCGGACGGCCCTCGAGGTTGCATACAATCTTCAATACATTCACAACTCGACGGGCGGCTTTGCGGACAACTCTCAAAGTCTCATAACCTTTGGCTTCACACACATCTTTGGCGGGCATCATTGAGGAACTGGCGCTTGGATTTGGCCAGCGGATGAAGTAAGGAAGAACGCGTGGGATCATACGCTCGATCAGCGCGTTCTTCTGTTTCTCATTGACTGGCTGAAGAGCGCTGTTTAGAATTCAACCCTTCATGCTTGTAGTCCGGCGTTTGATAGCGTTATTGTTTTTTTTGTCGCTGGTGGGTGTACCTGAGCCACCCTCCCCGACGTTCACTCTTGAGATTCCCGAACTTCAGTTAGCCATATCAGGCGATTCCAGCGGCATGATCAGGCGCACGGATTTCAATACATTTCAGATTGTTATCCACAACTCGCAGATCAGCTATGGCTCGGTCCGAAGCAAAATCAATACCGAGAGCGCCGGCATTATCATGGAAACCAAAACCGTGGGAGATACCCTGGTTTGTTACTTTGATCTTACCCACCATGCCGGATTTCGCTTCAAGGCGGGCCGTAATTCAGTCGAGATCGAAGCCGCCGATTCACGCAGGCGCGTTCTTTATGCGTCGTTTCTACTGACGGTTGGCAATCCAGCCGTCGTACCGCCGAGCCACCCGTTGCGAGCGGCGCCGGAAGATATCCGGGGAGTTGAAAAATATGCAGTTGTGATTGGAGTCTCACGTTATAAAGACCGGGCCATTCCGGCACTGCAGTTTGCCGACCGGGACGCGCAAGCGGTTCGTGACTTCCTGCTGTCCCCCTCCGGGGGACAATTCGCGCCGGAAAAGATCATGTATCTGGTCAATGAAGACGCCAGCCTGAAGAATATCCGAACCGCGCTCTACACCTTTCTAACCGCGGCGCACAAGGATGATCTGGTTTTTATCTACTATGCGGGTCATGGATCACCTGATCCAAATGACCGCCGGAATCTTTACCTGCTGCCCTACGACACTGAGATTTACAACATGGGTGGTACAGCCTTCCCGATGTGGGAGATACAGGACGTTTTCTCGCGGATCATTAAGGCGCAGCGAATTGTCACCCTTACCGACGCCTGCCATAGCGCGGGAATCAGTGGCGGCTCTGCTACCGCCGCGTCCGGCCCCCGCACACCTCCGAATCAGGGACGCAATTTGCAGTTTGAGCCTGCTCAGGCTGCCTCCGGCAACAACCTATTCAATCAATACATGGCTCGCTACGCCGGGGAAGGCCGCAGGGCCGTCCTTACGGCAAGCGATATAAGCGAGCTTTCCATGGAAAGTGACCTCTGGGGTGGCGGGCATGGGGTCTTCACCTACTACGTGCTTGAAGGGCTGAATGGAAAAGCGGACCGAAACGGTGATGGCGTGGTCACAGCCGGCGAGCTTTTTGACTATGTGCGAGATCAGGTTGCCCTGGCCACCAAGCAGCGGCAAAATCCAACCGCTCTACCGGGATTAGCACGGGATCTGCCATTGTCTCGCTTGGCCCTACACTCCCGTTCCCATTAGATACTCTTTTATTTTCGGCGCTCCGCGATAACAGATCGTTCCAATTCGGGATAGATAAACCAATTCGGGATAGATAAATTAGATATTGCCAATCTTGCTGCATTCTGTGGCAGTTTTCGAGAAATTCTAAAAAATGATCTTGACTATTCAACTGAAAACCGCTTAAATGCACAGCATCAACACCCCTGGCAGAAAAAGAATCTGCGTCTCCTAGGGTTTACCTGTTTTTCCCTAATTGTCGCACTGAGAAGTTTAGTTGTTGGAGTGTTCGCTTGTGGCGTGAGTCGGCGCTAGAGCGATGGGCATTCTAACTAAGTGCCGTTGTGTCTTTAATATTCATTTGGACTCAAATTTAAAAGGAGTGCTGCCACCATGAAATTGCGCCACCTGCTGGTTACTGCTCTTGTGTTAGTTCTGGGAATACCCTCTTACGCCCAGTTTGGACTTGGAGGACGCAAGGACAAAGACAAGGAGAAAAACAAAGAGGCATCTGTAGCTGCTGAAAGCGATGCGCCGCCTGAGTTTTCAGCAAAAGACAAGGAAAAAATGGAGGAACTCGCGCAAAAGCCAGACATCAAAGAGGCAATTGACAGGGAATGGGAAGACGCCCGGCGCGAGGACATGGAAGTGGCTTATGCCGTTAATACGCGAACACGGGATCGGCTCTTGATACCTTCGAGTGGCGACTCGCACTCCAGCGATTATGAAACCCTGCAAAGGGTGGCGAAGTTCGGTACCTTGTACGAAAACCCGATTTTGCAGGACTACGTGAATAATCTCGGGCAGTCGCTTGTACCGCCGGATTCCCCGAACCTATATGTTTTCCGTTTAACCTTGAATCCCGTGCCACGGGCGGAATCTTTGACCACCGGCACCATTTATGTCTCCACCGGCTTGGTGTCTATGCTGGATAACGAAGCCCAGCTCGCCTACGTTCTGGGCCACGAAGTCGCGCACATTGAGAAGATGCACCGCTTCCAGAAGATTCGGAATTCAATCCTTGAGAAATCCCTCATTGCGGAAAAGGAGAAGGATGCTCAACACAAGAGGGCCATTTTCGGCGCAATCATGGCGGGCGCCGGGGCCGCTATTGGAGGTGGCTTGGGGGGATGGAGCGGCGCGGGCTTGGGCGCTTTGGGGGGAGGGTTTGGTGGATACGAGCTTTCCCGGTTTATCTTCCGGCAAAGACTTCGTCCCACGGACTGGAGCGCAATCGACGAGAACGAAGCTGATGAGATTGGATTGAAGCTGGCGCTCACCCATAACTACGACGTGCGCGAGGTGCCGAAAACCTACGCCCGGCTCGATACCCTGGTTGGCAAAGACGAGCGAGTCGGTCTTGGTTTTATCGGCAGCAAGAAGCGCGTCAAGGAACGCATGGCTCACATCCAGGGGTTGCTTTCCGGAGCGATGAAGGCTGACTTGGAAACAAAAAAGAACGCTGGGCTGACCGGATCCAGCGCCAATTTTTCACTGCTCATGGCAGCTCTAAAACGTGACAACGGCATTGTCGCGATGGACTATGACATGTTTCCCATGGCGAAGGACAATCTTGAGGATGCAGTGTCGATCCGCTCCAACGATCCTCGGGCCTTTTACTATCTAGGGAAAGTCACCGCCCTGACTGGAAGAAGCGCAGAGGAAAAACAAAAGGCCGTATCGCACTTTCTCAAGGCCATTCAATACGATGCTGAGCGCGGCAGCTATCCCGAGCCACATCTTCAATACGCGCTCAGCCTGATCCGGGAGAATAATCCCAGTGCGAACCACGACAAAATCCTGGAAGAGCTCAAATCTTACGTTAATCTCTACCAGCGCCAAAACGGCGGACAGCTCCCCGCCAATATGCCTATCATTTACGACTACTTCCTTCTGGCGGGCGAGAATTCCTGGTTCGTTCCACCGGTTGCCAATGTCTCGACCAAGAACGTAGAGGCGATCCGGGTTGTGACCCAGACTCAGTCAGCAGCTCAGTCGGCGTCCCAAACCTCGCATAACCAGAAATAATTGCGGGGGATCATGAGGCGTTCAACAGTTTTCTCGTTTCTCTTTCTGATATTTGCCGCTGCCGGTTTCGCACAGAAGCCGGTAGTGGTGGGTATCTGTCCTTTTTTTGACAATACGGGAACCCCGGCAGGCGAAAAAAGCGCCACCATGCTGCCGGTCATGTTCCTGGAAAAGGCAAAGTCTGCCGGCTTTATTCCGGTCATCCTGAATCTCGGTCCGGAATGGTCTCCGGGCGATACGGACTGGCCGGCCGAAGTGGCCCGCATGGCCGGAGCTGACGCCGTGTTGGTCGGTGAAGTGAAGGCTTTGGCCACAAGCAAAGGCGCCAAACCCAGTGATGAGATGTTGCGGGGGCATGTCCTGCTGGCTTCACATTCAGCCGACCTCGTGCTATCGGCGACCCTGCTGGACGCAGCCAGCGGCCACCAACTCAGCGCCTTGCAAACTACCGAACATGTAAAGGGCGACTGGTTTACCGAGGCCGCCGCACACTTTACCCCGCTGGGAATGTTTCACCACGAATCTTTTTGGTTTGCCGACACTCACTTTGGCCAAGCCATAACTCGTAGCGCCGAGAAACTCATTTCCGATGTCGGCCATAATCTCTCGCAGATCACCCCCAATGGCGCTTTCAGCGTGGCGCCTGCCGGCGCAAGTTGCCGCCTGAAGATTCGCGTGCTCTATAAAGCCAAGAACCGCGCTTCCAAGATGTACTTGATTGCCGTCAACAGCAAGGAAGAAAGCATGGGCATTAACGATGGCGTGGTTGAACTCAACGAACCATCAGGCCCGATTTTGCTGCATGTAACGGTGAAAGATCCTCCTTACCGTCAGCCTGTCCAGAATGATTACTACGCAAATTCCATGCTGGATTGCTCACGAGAGACAAATACTCTTTCGCTTGAAATCGGTGGCTCCGGGGAAGCGTTGATCCGGTGGCGATGACTCGCCAAACCAGGTTTCGATAGGGAATAGACCGCTGTTATGAGTAGCGAATCCGAAATCTACGAGAGAACCCTCGGTTTCTTTCTGGGACCTGTTGATGAGTTCCTGAAAGATCCGACCGTATCTGAAATCATGATCAACGGAACGGACGAGGTGTATATCGAGCGGCGTGGTGTGATCGAGCGGACCGGGGTCCGTTTCCCAAACGACGATCATCTGATGGCGGCGGTGAAGAATGTCGCCCAGTATACGGGGAAGAGGATAGCCAGCGACACCAGCCGTTTCGATTCCCGGCTTCCGGATGGTTCGCGCGTTCATGTCGTCTTGCCGCCGAGTTCCCGAAAAGGAATTGTCGTTTCCATCAGAAAATTCTCGCGCCAGAAACTGACTTTAGACCGGTTGGTGGAATTCGGTTCGCTGACGGATGAAGCGAGGGAATTTCTTGAAGTTGCCGTAGTTCTCGCCAAGAACCTACTGGTTTCAGGAGGTACGAGTTCGGGCAAGACGTCGCTCTTGAATTCGTTGTCGGGAGCAATTCCCTCCAACCAGCGGGTCATCGTTTTGGAAGATTCCTCCGAACTCCAGCTTTCTCAGGAGCACGTACTCTACTTCGAAGCTCGATCGCCTGACCGGTACGGGAAAGGGGCGGTGACAATTCGTGACCTGTTTCACTCGTCGCTGCGCCTGCGTCCTGACCGGATTGTGATTGGCGAGATTCGCGGCGGCGAGGCCCTGGATATGATCCAGGCGATGACTTCAGGGCATTCCGGATCGATGTCCACGCTCCATGCCAACAATCCCCGCGACGCTTTAAATCGCTTGGAAACCATGGCCTTGATGTCGGGTATCGAAATGCCGTTGTTCGCCCTACGGTCACAAGTAGCATCGGCAGTGGATTTGATCGTGCAGGCATGCCGGTTGCACGATGGTTCGCGTCGAGTGACGCACATTTCCGAAGTAATGTCTTTAACCGATGCCGGCAAATATGAGGTTCAGGATCTCTTCGTTTACCGGGCTCAGGGAAATGGCAGCGGGCCGGACCGGCTCAACTGGACCGGAACCTGCGCTTCGTTTGCCTGTGAAGTGCCGGTGATGCGCCTGGATGAGAAGGTGCGTCATGCGAGGGGCGTGCTCGGCTTGGAAAGGGAGGCTGCTAAGAATGCGTTATCAGTGGCGGCGGCTCATTGAGCTTGGGAAAAACGAAGAAGGCCACGAAATGCTGGAATATGCGCTTCTGGCAACCTTCATTATCATGCCGCTCACCCATATAGTTCCGTTTCTAGTGGACATGCTGCGGGCCTACTACGAGTTGCTTTCATTTACGCTATCGCTGCCATTTCCCTAGAAGTAATTTCCGCGTACCGAAAACTCTTGAAGTATTTGAAATGACTGGAAAGTGAGGAATGTAGATGATGAGAAGTTCAAGCTGGAACGAATTGAACAGAATTGCCCGTAAACTGCATTACAACGAAAACGGCGCTGAAGCAGGGCTGGAACGTATTCTTCTAGTGGCGTTTATCGCTCTGCCTTTGCTGGGTTTACTGATCATGTTTCGAGACCAGATATCGGCCAAGATCAAGGATCTATGGAATAGCGTTACCGGATCCAACACTGATCTGACTAAATAGTACTAACTTTTTAAAGGATCAGAGGGACTGTCTTGCAATCTTTGGACCTGCTGGTATTTGTGTTGATCGCGGTATGCGGGGTTACTGACATTCACGCGGGCAAAATCTACAACAAGGCGACTTATCCCGCCATCGTGCTGGGGTTTGCCTGGAATGCCTGGATCGCTGGCGCTCCTGGATTCAAGAGCAGCCTTTTGGGATTTACTGTGGCCGCCATATTGATGGGAACGCTGACGCTGTTGGGAGGGATGGGAGGCGGCGACACAAAGCTGCTGGCAGCCATTGGAGCTCTTAAAGGCTATCCCTTCATTTTGGCCGTGCTTTTTTATTCGTTCCTGGTGGGTGGCGCGCTTGCCTTGACCGTAGCAATCTGGCAAAAACGCTTGCTGGGAACGTTGGGCCGGGTATGGCGCATGTTATTTGCCGCTGTAATGTACCGCTTGAATCCCGCGGCTGAGCCGGAAGAGCGCATGAGTTACAAGATTCCCTTTGGCGTTGCGATCTGTGTAGGCACGCTGTGGGCGCAGTTGGTCGAGATATTGCGGAACTAAAAGAACACCAACAAGTTTGAGAACATGAACTCCTGGAATCCCACTCACGCAATCTGGTCCCATGCCGGCAATATTACTATTGCCATAGCCTGTCTTGTCCTGACTTTGGTGCTCGCGGCCGGCCTGTGGTCATTCTCCCGCAATCGCCGCTCGCTCAGATGCGATGAGACCGGCGGACTTTCTGAAGAACTGGTGTTGGGCTTCCCTTTTTTCGTTCTCTTCCTGGCTGTGACTATTCAGTTAGTGCTCATGGTTCATGCAAAAGTTACGGTTAACTATGCTGCCTTTGTGACCGCCCGAAGCGCATCCGTATGGATTCCAGCGTGTTCCAATGGCGAGCGGCCCAATAGCATTCGGCTCTCGTCCCAGGCTCGTGCCGGCAGCGCCCAGCGTATCAGCGCCAGTCAGGCCGGTACCTCGAAACTGGACCGAATTCGGAGTGCCGCAGTGTTGGCCTGCGCTCCCATCTCTCCATCGTATTTCTCCTGGTTATCTACGTATGCCCGCCGCGCCGAAGTTGCCGGCTTACCTTTGCCCGATAGTCTTCAAGGCATGACTGGTCAGTACCAGAATGCTCTGAGCCAGGTTGACTCGATCTTTGCCAGAGATGGCACGCTAGGTTCGGCAACGAGGTTGATTCCCCGCTGGTATTACTCTTCCATGTTCACCGATGTTACCTTCCCCGGAGCTGAAAAGGCCAATTCCCTCACCTTCAGCGCCAATGACAACATTCAAGTTACGGTTGAGCATAAGTTCTATCTTCAAGTGCCCTATGTTGGATGGATTCTAGGCCAAAAATACGCAACCTTTCTGGAGAACTCTACCGCAGGACTTCTCTCTTCGGATACCTACTATGTTCCGATAACGGAAAGCTACATCATACGCAATGAAGGCGAACGATTGTATCCCGGCTACTGTGGAGGCTGAAGAATGCGGGCCATGATCTGGCAACGATTACAGCGCCTGCATTCCGATGAGAGCGGGCAGGTGCTCTGGATCTTCGTAGTCTCGGGACTGGCTCTCGTGGTGCTCGCCGCGCTGGTTTTCAACACCGGCAAACAGGCCACGCGCCGCATGGAAATGCAAAACGCCGTCGATGCCTCAGCAGTCTCCGGCGCCATGTGGTTTGCGCGCGGCATGAATGTCATCTCCATGGACAACGTCGCCATGACTGAGACGCTGGGCCTTATCGCCAACCTGCGCGCGATCCAGCAGTCTATTCCAATCAATCGCGTAATCCTGGAAGCGGAAGATGCGATCGCTGACGCTTTAATGTCCAATCCCTTTACCGTTGCTGCGGGCGTGGCTTTAAAGATAGCGGTGGTTCTCGGCACGATTGAAACCGACATTGTGGATAGTGTCTCCGGTGTCATCGACGCATTAGCCAGGCCCACCACCGGAATACTGTGGGAATTCATGCGCACGCTGTCTTATTTCAGCGAGGCGGTCACCTATGTAGCTCCCGCCATTGGTTTCGGCCAGGCGATCAACGTTGGCCGGCAAAATATTCGCTGGCTTAGCTCGTCGGCCCCGGATGCCAGCATGGATACTGTTTCTCAGTCTGATGTCCCTGAAGGCGCGCTGCTGTTGCCAAATTTTAAGACTGGAGGCTATGCATTGCCGGCGGAGCCCGGGAGCTTCCAGGAACTCTGTGATCCAACCCACCACGGCACCCATTCGTCTTCGCCGGTGGATACTCGCGGATACCAACCGTTTTTAGGATATCCCTACGGAAAAGGCCCCTTTGAGAAATACAAAGACTGGGTCAGCAGAATGTGGCTTCCCTCTTTCATCAGCGGTATTCCAGGTTGGTATCGGGGAATCGCCGACATGAACCTCGCCATATTTTGCCAGGGCAGTTCCATGCCTTCCTTTCCCAAGATACCGGTAAGGACCAACGATTTGGCGGCGGCCCGGAGAGAGGGAGCAACAGAATTTGTCTGGACACACAGCTCCGTGTCCACAGCTCCAATCGATCAGGACCCGGGCCAACCCGCTCCCAACGAAGACGCTATGGATTTTGAACCTGTCAGCTCTTCTTCCGGCGATCAGTTCAAACAGTCGGCAAAACAGTTGGCGCATTCTGGATTGCCGGTAGATGAACTCATCCGCCAGGGGCAGAATAAGGCAGCGTCGAAGCCGGCCTATAACTCGCCTGTAGATTCCAATACTTATGCAAGCGAAACTTTGAACGAGACGGCTGACTTCCAGCCCCCGGGAAAACAGATCCGTAACTGGGTTTGGACACAAAGGTCCACAACTTCGCAATCAGTTGAAATTGAACAGCCGCCACCGGCAAAACCCATTTCCAAGACGCGGTATGTGATTACCGAAGATCGCTATACGTTTCAATATGCCACCGTCAATAAATCTTTTGACCAGCAATTGAAACAAGCCCTGCAAGACAAAGATGCAAGCGGCTACCCGCAACCCTTTCATTTTGTGGTTGACGGTCAAAAGCTGAGTGATCCTGGCCAACTACCGCAAGCAATTCAGTGCCTTCAGTACTTAGCTGTGGCACACGTCGGGGATAACGATCGGCCCTGGCTGAATGGATTAAAGGTGTCGATTCGCGGCCGGAGCCGTCCTGTGTTTGAAAACCCCAGCCAATGGGGCATGCTCACCTACGCTCAAGTGCAAGTCTATAACCCAACAAGTTGGGATCTCTACACCCAGGACTGGCATGTAAAGCTCGTGCCGGCAACGCTGCTGGAGCAATATCTGAATGGCGGTGCATTGGGAGGATCGTCAGGATTCGGAGGCGTAGGGGCTATCGTAAAGGAGCTGAATGCGCATTAATTCAAGTTTTTTCCGGCGCCGCAATGGTGGTGGCAGCCAAAGAGGTACCGCGCTCATGGAATTTCTCTTTGCTCTGCCCTTTCTATTTTTCATTCTCATATTGACCGTGAATTTCGGCAAAGCGTTTCTTATGCGCCAGAGAGCGGCCATGGCAGTGCGCTACGTTGCATTTGCTGATGTGCATCGCCAGCCATTGCCCACAGATTCCCAGGTATCGCAGCTCTTTTTCCATGGGGAACAAGCCCAGGTAGTTTCGCCCGCCAATTCCGCGTCCAAGGACATGGCGAAAATCGTCGCATTGGTTCCCGATAGTTCGGGCCTCTCAGGCATGATGAATTCTTTGAGCGGCACCAAGGGTTATCAAGTGCAACACACCTACCATCCAGTGTTTGCGCTCGGCGATTACTGGGGTGACGGTCCAGATCGCTGGTTTCCTGCAGTAGCAGTTTCTTCCTCCTTGGCGATGGATTCCAGAGACTGGCGGCACGACGAAATGTCGTTCTGGCAGTTGCTACGCAATGCCGCCGGTGGCATCTTGGGACCTTTGAGCGGCATGGTGCACTAAACCATATGAATCATTTTGTGCGAGTCATCATCATCGCGGGAATCATTGGAGCCACGCTGTGGTTCGGCCTCAGTTACGGGCCGGCCCCGAGCGTGCGCGCCGATATTTATATGGATCTGGTTGCATCGTATCGCTCCATGCCCGATTTGAGCGAGGAACGCGTCGATCAGCGCACCGGTGTGTCCCTGCTCAATCTCAATCGGCTTTATTACCGCGTCTCTCGCAGCCGGAAATCCATTCATGATGTTCTCAATGACTACCAGAAAGCGCTCACGCCCAAGCAGTTTCATCTCTTTTCCAGTGAGCGGCTGCCGGGCTTGCAAAACGCAGCCAGTGTCGCGCCCGAGGTCCCGTTCCTGGAGTTTCTGATGAATCAGAAACGAGTGGTACGTGAGGAATCATCGCATTGGGGCATGGTCAGCTTTTTGGACATGGGGCCTGAAGCGAACCATGACTGGCACGCAGCCTTTCACACCAAGATGGCAGCCTTCGCGAAGAGCGGACGTTTGGGGGACCTGGGTGTTGCGAAAACCGTGGTCGCTGTCCCCAATGCGGCGGGTGACTTTACTACAGTCCTTTCTTACTGGACTGATCCGGATTTCAACCTGCGGAACCTGCACGATAGCGGTGTGGGCGACCTTCCTGGCAAAGACATCGATGGTTTTCCCAGGATTCAACCTTCACGCCGCCTCTTGACCTTCGAACAAGTTGAGGACCGGCTCGGATTTACTTTCGTCGTGTACGAAATATCGCTATCACCCGAGCAGGCTCTGACGGCTTATCAGCAGGAGTCGGAAAGGCAGGGTTGGACTTCAAAATTACGCGATCGTACTTCGGGCGCGGGAGGAACGGCGCTGTTTCTGAACCGTGGACATGCGGAAGCCCAATTGTTTGCCCGGCGTGATGGAAGCAGAACTTTAGTTCTTGTGAATTATCGAACCATCAATTAAAGAGAGAACAGATTGTGACAAACAAAAAAATCTGGATTACAGCTCTGATCGTAGCGGTGCTTGCGGTTATCTTTGTGAATCTGTATGTAGGCGCGGTTCGCCAGAGCTATACCGCCGACCCTGTAGTTGTCTTTCAGGCTACCCACGACGTTTCTACCGGTAAGCCGGTTACCGTGAATGACTACAGGGAAGTCGCCCTGCCACGAAAAATATTTCAGTCGGTCACTGCTTATGCCCTCACGAAACAGGACCTGCCCATTTTGTCCTCGACAACTCTTCGTCGTCCTCTGAAAACGGGAGACATCATTTCCTATTCTCATCTGAGCCGCACGGTCCAGGAGGGATTGAGGGACATGATTCCGCAAGGCAAACGGGCGGTATCCATCAGAGTCAACGAGGAGACCGCGGTTGGCAACTTCGTGCAGGCCGGCGATCTGGTTGATATTGTGGCCACCCTGGTCAGCAGTGAAAAAGCGGTTACTAAGCCGCTGCTAACAGGTGTTCGCGTCCTCGCCGTGGGCGGTGAATATGGCGACACGCCGGAGCAGACCTTTGCCCAGCGCGGCCAGTATTCCACGGTTACGCTCGAAGTCACTGTGGAGGAAGCCGAGCGTCTGGTTTTCGCTCGCGACCAGATGCGCGCCAATATGACCCTGCTGCTTCGAAATCCCAAGGATCAGGTCGAAACTCAAGCAACTCCGGTTGTGAACGGCGCCGATTTAATAGCGCACTAACGAAGCAATAACTATGCAGTTACTCATCGAAAACACTTTAACGGCCGAAAACAAGCTGGTAGAGCTTACCAACAAAAGCTATCAGATCGGCCGTGGCAATGAATGCGACATTGTTCTAACCAGCCCGTTCGTGTCACGAGTTCAGGCTTCCATTGAATATTCCCGCCAGACTTTTGTCATCGAGCCTCACGGAATGAATGGCACTTACCTGAACGACATTGAATTAAGGAAAATGGAACGCGTTCCGTTGGGGGTAGGCGACAAGATTCGCATTGGAGAATACGTCCTCAGCGTTTCTCCCGGTTCACAACAGAAAGTTGTCGAGCAGGAGCGGCTGAATTTAGCCAAGAAATTCGTCGAGATCGAAACCCGGGTCCACAGTGAATTATTGTCGCGCCTGGACTTGCGCAAGACCGAACTTTCAGCTCGCCAGAACGATCAGAAAAGGTGGTCGGACGAACGCCTGCAAATCATTCATAAGCATCTTTCTGAAATACTCAACCATGCGAGCTTTGTTGTAGAGCCCGAGGTCGAACAACACATCGTCCGGGAAACTTTGAAGACCCAGTTGATGGATGGAATCACGTTCCGCGGCGACCGGCAACAGCACGACTTCCAATTGCCGAGTGATGAATATGCGGGACAGCACGAGGACGAAATTGAAGATATCAAGCTTGCGCTTATCACGGAACTTGATCTCGATAATGATCCGGAGCATTTGCGCGAAAACGCTCAGAAGGTCGAAAAAGGCTTCGAGAAAGCCATGGACCGGCACTGGCTGGAAATGACCAGTGGGTTCCGCCGTTACGTGTTGCGCCGTAGGATTCGCAAGGATATCCATGACATGGTTGTTGGACTTGGTCCGCTTCAGGATCTCATCAACTATCCCAATATCAGCGAGATCATGGTTGTGAGCCGGGACCAGATCTATATTGAAAAAGACGGGACGATTGAAGAATCGGGCCGGGCGTTTGTCTCTGATGAGATCGGCTTGTCGATCATCGAGCGCATCGTTGCTCCTTTGGGACGGCGCATCGACAAAAGCCAGCCCCTCGTGGATGCCCGGCTCTCAGACGGCTCCCGGGTGAACGCCATTATTCCCCCTCTTGCTCTCAAGGGTCCGTGCATCACCATCCGCAAGTTTTCCCGCACCCCGCTGACCATTGACGACCTGATCGAGAAAGGCACCTTGAATTCCAAGGCAGCGCTTTTTCTGAAAGCCTGCGTATTGGGCAAAAAGAACATGATCATCTCCGGAGGAACCGGTTCGGGCAAAACCACTCTGCTCAACGTTCTCTCCAGCTTCATCAAGCCGGAAGATCGCATCGTCACGATAGAAGACAGCGCGGAGTTGCAGCTCGTCCAGCGTCATGTGGTCCAACTGGAAACCAAGCTGCCAAACATCGAAGGCAGCGGCGCTTTTACGGTGCGCGATTTAGTCAAGAATGCGCTCCGCATGCGTCCGGATCGGATTGTGGTAGGTGAATGCCGAAGCGGAGAGGCGCTCGACATGCTTCAAGCCATGAATACCGGGCACAGTGGCTCCATGACCACCGGCCATGCCAACTCTCCCGAAGACATGCTTTTGCGCCTGGAGACCATGGTGTTGATGGCAGTGCAGATGCCCGTGTTTGCGATTCGATCACAGATTGCATCGGCGCTGGATTTGATCATCCAACAATCCCGCATCGGCGGGCGTCGCCGGGTGACGCAGATTACAGAGGTTGTGGAGCTCGATGAACGGGAAAACCGGATCATTCTAGAAGACATCTTCGTTTTCCGCCGCTTTCCCGATGGCAACGGTGATGGTGAATTGGTTTATACGGGGTATATCCCCACGTTTTTGTCTGAGCTGTTAAGCAGAAACTTTTTAAAGCTCGAAGAAGTTTTTTAAGTTCTCCTGGAGGTCAAGTGCTCTTCAGTATTGCTTTGAGTTTGGTGTTAGGCGCCGCCCTGTTTGGACTCATCGCCTATGGGTATCCCCCATTGTCTGCCTGGTATCTGCGCCGCATCGAGGAAAAAAAGAAAGAAGTGAGCGTTCATTTGTCTGAGCTGTTCTTGACGCACATCTCCGCGGCCCGGATTGCGCACTTGCTGGAACTAAGAATTCCATTGACCGCTCTGATTGTCTACGCCATCACCTCGAGTTGGTTGTTTACGGGGGGTGCGGCTGTGGTTGCCTATTTTGCTCCCCCGTGGATATTCCGGTTCCTGAAAACGCGCCGTCTCGACCGTTTTGATGAGCAACTGGTAGACGCCGTCAATGTCCTCGCCAGTTCCGCCCGCGCTGGCCTAAGTCTGGTGCAGGCAATCGAAGCAGTCGCTTTGAACATGCCTCCGCCGGTTTCCCAGGAGTTCGGCTTGCTGCTCAAAGAATACGAATATGGAACCTCGGTGGAAAAAATACTGGAAAGCGCGCGTGAGCGGCTGAAGCGTCCGAATTTCAGCATTGTGGCCACCGCCATCATCGTGAACCGCGAAAAAGGCGGCAACCTGGTGGAAGTTCTGGACAAGATCGGCTCTTCGGTGCGTGAGATTTTCCGTTTGGAGAAGAAAATCAAGACCGAGACCGCCTCGGTCCGTTTCTCTGCCAAGTTGATGGCCGCCATGCCCATGGTGATTGGAATCATCTTCTACTTTATTGAACCCAGCAGCATGGAGTTGTTGTTCACCGATCCTGTGGGCACCGTGATCCTCTTTTTCGTAATTGTGTTGAATGTGGTTGCGCTGGTCATCATCCGGCGAATCGTAAACGTGGAGGTCTGAACGCAGCAATGATCTATTCGCTCTCTTTCATCATTTTCGTGTCAGTCCTGGTGCTCACCCGCACGGTGATCCTGGCGGGAACACGAAAATGGCAGCAGGACCGGCATCTTGTGCTGGAGATCTGGAACCAGAGATCGGGCGAGTCACCCCTGGTACGGTTTTTCTATGTCGCGTGTAAATACATCGCTCGCTGGAACACCCACTCGGCCCTGAATCGACATCGAGAACGCTTGAACCGGGATATTCTCGTTGCCGGCGATCCTTGGGGAATGGCTCCAAATGAAATCATTGCCATGTCGGAGTTGTCCTTCGTTATCGTCATGCCGCTGGCCTGGATTTTCCTGTCGTCTCTTTTTGGCAGCTTTCAATTTTTCCTCGGCATCGTGTTTGGCGCTTTGGCCGCATTGACCCCCGGCTATCTGCTCGGACAAAAGGCTGTGGCCCGCAAAATCCTGGTCAATCGCCAACTGCCCTTCGCCCTGGATCTCTTGATTCTCTCCATGGAAGCAGGATCAAGCTTCTTAGAATCAATCCAAACGCTTGTGACCAGCAATCCGGAAAGCCCCTTGGTGCAAGAATTCAATCATGCTTTGCAGGCCATTCAGCATGGCAAGACACGCCGGGCCGCGCTCTTGGAAATGGCCGAGCGCGTCAAGTCGGATGACCTGAGTCCGGTGATACACGGGATCAATACCGGAGAGGAGTTGGGCACGCCCATTGGAAGCGTCTTGCGCGTTCAGGCGGACGGAATCCGGCTCAAACGTACGCAGCGCGCCGAGAAGCTCGCGGCTGAAGCCAGTTCCAAAATTCTCTTTCCGACTTTGCTCATCATGGTGGCCGTCCTGCTCATGCTGATGGGCCCCGTGATTATCAAAGGCGTACGAGATGGGTGGTTTTAGTCCAGGACAATATGGTGGTCAATACGACAAAAATGGTAAATACACAGGCAGTCACCGCCGCCTTTCGGATTCTGCAAGGTCCTCTGCGCGGCCGGAAATTCCGCTTTGAGACTAACTTGATTACCATCGGACGGAATGACGATGCCAACATCTGTCTTGCCGATGACCGCTCCGTCTCCCGGATTCACGCCGAAGTTCATTTGGTCGATGGTCATTACGTTTTACGAAACCGGAGCAATAGCGGGACCTTGGTCAACGACAAGCTGTTGCTCGATGAAAAACGCCTTGAGTCAAAGGACCGTATTCGCGTTGGCGATCAGCACGTGTTGGAATTCATCGAGATCAGCGCCTCTGCCGCAGCCGCGCGCTCCGGATCGCGCTCGAACAAACTCGTGATTGGCGGTGGCATATACATCGTCCTGTTGGCCGGATTGGCAGTTTTCCTCTCGCGGCCCAGTTCCTCCGGAAGAGCTGCATCCGACGCTCAGGAAATCCAACAGGTGGTGGACCGCTATGCCCAATATGCCGGCGGCCTTCATCTGCCAAAGGAAGAGCAGGATGCGCGCGTGAGGGCCGCCGCCGCATTCTTGCGTGCCGGACTCATTGCCGAACGCCAGGGCCAGTACGACCAGGCCCGGCAAATCTACTTGCGATTGTTGGAGTTCGCTCCCGAAACCGATAGCCCCGTTCATAAATATGCAATCGTGCAGCTCCGAAGCGTCCCCATAACGAAGTAAGCCCTGAAAGGAGGGCATGATGAAAATTAAAACTGCTTGCCTGATTACCTTCCTGGCATTTTCCATCATTTCCTGGACTGATGAAAATCAGTCAGTCAGCGCCAAGGAGCTGTTTTACGCGCGAGTAAAACCCGTAAAGCAGGTAAAGACTCATGGCACGAAAGGAACAAGACTGAAATCCAATGGGACTAACGAAACTTATGGCAGTAATGAGAGTAATAGCGGCGCAGGAAAGATCACGATTCCAGTCGCCTACGCTAATAATACCGGACTTAAGTATCAGCTCATACAGCGCTTGCCAGACGGCACAGAAGCGCCGGTCGATCTAGATACCTCTTTTCAGTCCGGAGATCGCATCCGCTTGAGCTTCGAATCCAACATGAAGGGATACCTTTATGTGGTTCAGCAAGGATCGACTGGAAGCTGGACGGTGTTGTTCCCCGATCCAAGAATCAACGGCGGCCAAAACACCATCGACAGTGGAAACCTGTATGTCGTCCCTGCGTCGGGGTGGTTCCGCTTCGATGAGAATCCTGGGACCGAACGGCTGATGGTGTTCCTGAGCCAGGAGCCCCTCGACACCTTGCCTGGCGTTACCAGGTCGGCTGACCCTGGCGGCCTCAGCGTGAATCAATCCATCGTCGACGAGCTTAACAACAAGATCAAATCCGAAAATGTAAAAACCCGGGCCCTGGTGTTCGAGAAAGACAACAGCCCGGCTCCAAATGGCGGGCGCCCTGTTCCGGCAGCCTACGTCGTGAACAAGCTTGGAAAGGCCGTGGTGGCTGAAATCATCTTGAGGCACAACTAAGGAGATCAGCATGAACACCCCAGCGAAAAGATTTTTCCTCTATCTGGCGATAGCTTCAGCATTGTGCGCCACTGCGTGCGCACAACAAACAGGCGCCCAGCAACTCTACCGATCCAGCCAGGGCCAGGGCATCCGGGTCTCCATCGAATTAAAACGCGGCAACATTATAAGGAGAGTCAGTCCGCAGACCACGTTTCTAACCGGGGATCGGGTCAAGATTCATTTCAGCACAAATTTTGACGGATATGTTTACGCCCTGAATGAGACGCCCAATGGCGATACCGTGCTTCTGTTTCCTACTCGCGAGACCGGAACTGCCAACTTGGTGCAAAGCGGACGTGACTATGTGATCCCGGCTACCAGTGGTTGGTTCCGCTTCGATGAAGAAACCGGGGCCGAGACCATCCACATGATAGGCTCGCGCCAGCGTCTGCCCGATATCGAGAAAGAACATCAACTCAAGGCGCAGCAATCCCAACCGGCTGGCTGGCCTTCTCAACCGGTGAACAATTCAACTAGCGTCACGTCCTCTCCATACGCCGCCTCAAGCGGCAATCTTGCTCTTAGCCAAAGCCAATCTGCTGCACCGGCGCAATCAAACCAGACCGCAGCTTCGCCTGTACAGAAGGATGTCGCAACCGCTAAGAATGAAGTGGGAAAGGCTCAGGGCGAGTTCGGCAAAGCTACCGGTGAAGTCGGCAAAGTCACCAGTCAGGCGCAACGGGCCAAAAACGGCGTGGGCAATGTTCAGAGCGAGGTTGGCAAGATTCAGAGTGGCATTTCCATTACCAAGACCGTGACCAGCATGCCCAAACAACTTATGGGAATTTTCGGCGCTCGCAGCCGGGACCTTACATTTGAAGACGATCCGGGTGAAGGGGCAGCCTATGTTTCCAGTCCGAGCAGGCTTTCAGAACAGCCGGTCTATTTCACTGTTGAGTTGGTTCACCAATAAGAAATGGGAGCGAGACTCTACATTTTCTTGATCGTTCTCGGCTTGCTTTCCAACAGCGGGAATTGCCAAGTGGTTCAACGTCCGGTGCTGGACCGCTTGGTTGGGGCTGTGGGCCAGATCGTTGTTCCCTCACAGGAGCAGGACCGGCGCGTGCAAGGCTCAGGGGTCATTGTGGGACCGGAAGGACTTGTTGTGACCAGCTATCACGTGGTTCAAGGATTGGACTCTCGCATCCATGCGGGCGTAAGCAGTGACGTATTTTTTAATCCAACCGATCCATCGCGAACGGATTTTCCCCTCGACGCCAAGAAAATGTTCCGGCTGCAATTCGTCCGCGCTGAATTTCAGGCCGATTTGGTGTTGTTCCGCATTGCCAAATACGCCGATGGACGTTCCTTGCCCGCGGGACAAAAGTTTCCTTGGCTGCGCTTAGGTAATTTCGAGGCCATCAAGATTCTTGATCCCGTCTTCGTAATGGGATTCCCCCAGATCGGGGGAGACACTCTGACCGTGGTTGAAGGAAAGGTTGCCGGCAAGGACGCTGCACACGAATGGATCAAGGTCGATGCCTCCCTATCGCGAGGATATAGTGGTGGCGCCGTAATCAACAGTAGTGGTGAGCTGCTGGGAATCGCAACGGAAATACGCGCGGATGTCGAGGAATTGGACCCCGAGCGAAAAGGCAGTCCGAGCGTGAAAGTTCTCTACGGGATCATGAACTGGGTGCGTCCTTCCTCGGTCCTTGGGCGGCTTATGAAGATCCCAGCCCAGGTGCCCCGGACGGTGGACTCTTCCCTGAATGCTGCCGTAATAGGAGGGCGCATTACCTCCAGCCAGGGAAAACCCGTGATCGGAGCTTTGGTTGGGCTTCTCAAAGAGGGAAGTCAATTGGCCAGCGCCGAGAACTTGATCTCCTACGCCAGAACAGACACTGCCGGCCAGTTCCAAATTAGGACTGCTCCCGGAAAATATACACTGCGAATCGCAGCCCGCGGATTTGAGCCAAGGCTGGAAGCTGTGGAATTGAAACAGATCCCAAAGACTTTGCAAATTACCTTGAATGGCATGCCCTTGAGTGACAAAAGATGAAAATCGGGAAGTATGAGATTCTTCAACCCGTCGGCCGTGGAGGAATGGCTGTAGTCCATAAGGCACTCGATCCAGACTTGGATCGCTTCGTTGCCATTAAGGAACTGGCGGCTCACCTGCGCAGCGACGAGCAGGCCATGGCCGCCTTTCGTCAGGAAGCAAAGCTGCTGGCCCAGCTTGCGAACCCCAATGTTGTCTCTATTCACAACATCCTGGAACAGGATGGCCATTGCTACCTGGTGATGGAGTTCGTCGAAGGACAAACTCTGACGGACTTGATCAAGCAAGGACCAATACCTCCCGAGAGAGTAGTCCGAATTCTTCAGGACATATTGGCCGGTCTTGACGCGATCCATAAGGCGGGGATTCTTCATCGCGACCTGAAGCCTGGCAACATCCTGCTCGACCGCGACGGCAAGGCAAAAATCAGTGACTTCGGGATCGCGGAGCGGGCTGAAGATCAGGGCCGGCCCATGGATTTCCTGTCGGTAAAATACATGGCTCCGGAACTGTATAAGCCCAGCGAAGCCCGCCAATCCACATCCATCGACCCTCGCGCCGATATCTACGCTCTGGGAATTATCACCTACGAGATGTTGCTGGGAGACAAAGGGTTTCGGTCTGAGTTCCAGAACATCTATCCTGCCGAATCCGAGATCAAGAAGAGTGAAGTCCCTAAGAAATGGATCAACTGGCAATTGGATATGCAGCAGCGTTTTCGTCCATTGATCGAAGTGAACGAGAAGGTCCCCACAACGTTGTCCGGGATCGTGGACCGCATGACTGCTAAAGACCCGAGTCTTCGCTATCCCGATGTGGGTGCTATCCTTACCGATTTGAAATCATGGCGCAGCATGGAGCACCTCGAAAAAGAAGAGGACTCTGATCCGGACCGCACCATGCCGGCCGCAACCCTTAAGCCTGGCGCAAAATCCCCGCCACCTAAAGGACCCGTCAAGCCAAAAGAAACGGCGAAAACAAAATCCAGAGTTTGGCTGTATGTTGGGGGAGGCGTCTCGGTTTTGATCTTCCTGGCGTTCCTCCTGATTCCTTCCTCTCCTCGTTCCGTGGACTTCAAGTTCATGTCATTGCCGGGCACAGAAGCGAAGGTGGATGATTATCGGCCCTTCAAGATTCGAGATGATGGCACGTTCACCGGAAGGGTCCCTCCAGGAAAGCATCACGTGATCTTCAGTCACGAAAAATACGAACCACTTGAGGTTACCGTCGACGTGCCCCCTAAACGCAGATGGGAGCTCACAGCAGAGCTGCGTGAGCTGGCCCCTCCAGAACCTCCACGTCCACCGGCCGTGATCAAGACGCCCACTGGAAATATGGTTCTGGTCCCTGAGGGTGAATTCATCTATGGCAACCAGGGCCGCAAGACCACTCTTCCAGCTTTCTACATTGATGAGACGGAGGTGACCAACGGCGCCTATCGGAAGTTCTGCGACCAAACCGGACATCCTTACCCGGAAAAACCACCGTGGGATGCGCAATACTTCGACAAGGCGCAATACCCCGTCGTCAACGTGAGTTGGAATGATGCAGTGGCGTTCGCCAACTGGGCAGGAAAGCGGCTTCCCACGGAACTGGAGTGGGAAAAAGCCGCGCGTGGAACCGATGGCCGTCTCTGGCCTTGGGGTAATTCTTTTGATCCTGGCCGCGCCAACCTCGGCGGCGAGCAAGATGGCTATCTCTACACCGCGCCCGTGGGCAGTTTCTCTTCAGGAAAAAGTCCCTATGGCGCGCTGGACATGGCTGGAAATGTTTGGGAATGGGTGTCTGACGGCTACGACCCTGCCACCGGCCAGCCAGCTAATCTGGGCAAGAACAAAATAATGAAAGGCGGCGCTTTTTTACCCGGGATCTCGGCTGATCTTGCCCGGACCTTTGTTAAAGGAAAAAGAAGCCAAACAGAGCGCCCCAGCGGAGTCGGCTTCCGTTGCGCCAAGGATTTCGCCACGGCGATTGCAGAGCAGAAAGGGCCTATGACGGTTAAGTAAAGCTGATCGAAGTCTAAAGCCAGCTTGGCCAAGCTGTAATGAAACCCAAAATAGCTCATTAGTTACTAAGACTGCGTGATCAGGGAGCAGAAATGAAACTCAGAATATTGGTTGTCTTGCCGATAACTCTGCTCTTTTTTCAGCCATCTCCTGCTCAAGCCCAATGCGCCACGGAGCAACATGTCGTGGATTCCTGGACTGCAACGGTTCAAGCCGATCAAGATGCCATCCGGCAGCTTGAGCAATCCGGCAAGCCACAAGAAACGAAACTGCAAGAACTAAAACCCCTAAATACGCGTCTCCAGCGCGATGTTCAGCGTTTGGAGCAAGCTAAGATCCGGCTTGCTGAATGCCAGAAGCGTGCCAGCACCGGTGCATCACCACCCATGCTCAAAAATCCCCAGCCCACTGCATCATCGCCACATCAGGTTTCTTTGTCTAACTCCACTGGCGCAGAGTGGAAGATCGATGGATTAGGAATTCTCACTCTTGGTCGTCCGAATCCACGATCCCAGACCATAGCTGGGGTGCTACTTGTGCAGACCGATCGACTGGAAGGCATTCCACAAAATAAAAAGCTCACGATGGAAGGTCCTCTTCAAGGAAATGGAAGCGGCTTCAGGATAAGGGGATACACTCTCACAAAAGGGAATTACCTCGATCTAACAAAAGAGGTAGTTGCTTACGAATATGCCCTCACAATAGAAGCACAGTTCGATGACCCAAACACGCAGAGCCGTTTCAACGGTACGGCTTCGCTGGTCAAATCCGAACGTTATCGCCGCGATAAGGGAAAAACGCTTCAGAGTTTTGCGATTAGTGCTACACACGCTGTAACCAGGGAAAACCCACCGTCTAACTGTAAGCTTGTCAATATCACTGTAGTTCAAAACGCTACGCAGAATCACGTCATCGGCGATAAGAATTGGGCAGCAGTGAAGAAGAGCACCGACGACGTTATTGTGCAAGCAACGACGAACCCGGATACTCGTAACTGCTGGAGCAAGATCAACTGGAAGGCGGACTCCGGCCAGCCTAGCTCCGACAAGGCAAATCAAAGACGCCTATCCCGCTCCGTCAGCAAGGAGTATAGGGTCGAAGCCGAGTTAGGAGGAAGTAGTGACTCGCTCCAAGTATGGGTGGTATGGGCGGAGGTTACGATTCTCGTTAAGGGCAAGACGCCAAAAAATGCTGTTCAGTACGAGGATTCGTACGACGGAACGGAAATTCTCGGTGGACGCACGTTCATTAATGACGAAGGTTTCACAGAAGGGCGTGGAAAAGTTGTTCCTGTTGCGCTCATTACTCCGGCTGGGGTTCGCGATGTGGTTCCCGTGGGGTGGGCGTTCCGACGCGATGAGATTAGCAAGCTATGGAAAAACGGTCTACCAGTGGCGGATTCACGGTTTTTCACAAAGACTCCGCTTGATGACACGTCGGCACCAATGTTTCAGAAACTCCAACCCGATGCCACCGATAAAATATACGATCGCGATGCCCCAAACATATGGTCACGCACTGGAGACAAAAGAGAAGAGTATGTTAATTTTCGTGAATGGATTGAGTGGAATGGCACTCCATGCTCAGAACAAGCAACGTGGCACTGGAGGGCCCGTTGGATACGCACCCATACTCCGCAAGTGACGATGATGGATGTGGGCACCGGCAACATTCCCCTACCTGCAAAGCCCTATTTCAGACCTCGTAAGCAACAAAAAAGGAAAAAGCCATGAAACAGTTAGGTAAGGTTGGGTTGGTGATCGTTCTGCTTTTCACTGCTAGGACGGGAGTAACATTTCAGAAAGGAACTGGCGACGTGATAGAGCAACAGATTATCGATATGCTGAGGCAGCTTGACTCACTGGATGAACGCTCCCGGGCAAAGTTGCTCTCGCAGGTGGATGAGCAACGCAACGAATTGTTTGGGGTGCTCTTGATGCAGCTCCACCGGAACCCTTCAAAGTATACCCAGGCCGCAGTGATATTCCTAATGGGAAGAAACCGGCTTTCCGAAGCTGTCGGAGAACTCACGAAGCGAATCGATTTTGATGCTGGTCGGCAGCCTGAGACAGCCGCTGAGTCCCTTTGGCAAAGATATCCTGCTGTGGATGCTTTAACTACGATCGGCAACTCGTCGCTACCGCCTATCCTAGAGTTGCTTGAGACAGACTCAGTTGAGCTTCGACGAGAACTGGCTATAAGAGTTTTACGGCGCATAGAAGGAGCTGATGTTGCCCATTATATCTTGGAGACCCGCTTAGAACGAACGCTAGACGTTCAGAAGCGTCGGCAACTACAAGATGCACTTTCTCGCTTGCAAAAACAAATGAGTGGGAACAAATAGGGGCTGTCTGGGGAGTCCTCAGTTGCTTTCTACCATCAGGCGAACATCATCGACCTAAGGTTTTACAAAAGATCGAAGAATAACATGAAGCTCAATTTAATCGTTATATCACGAGAAGCAGCTACGAAATTGATGGTGATGTCTTTCGCGCTGTTCTTTTACATTTTGAAGCCTTCAGTTGCGATTGCCCAAGGCAGTTGTGTGATGCAGCAACACGTAGTTGACTCCTGGGCAGCGAAGGTTCAAGCCGATCAAGACGCAATCTCGAAACAACCGCAGGGTTCTCGGGGCCTGAAATTAGATGACTCAGAATCATCGAATGAGCGCCTTCAGAGCGACACCAAACGCCTAGAGCAGGCCAAGTCCCGGCTTGCTGCTTGCCAGAAAAAGGCCAATACCGGCGCATCACCCGCGCCTGCGAAACCGCAACCCGTTGCAGGGTCTGCTCATCCGGTTTCCCTGTCGAAATCTGCCGACGCCAAATGGGATATTGATGGATTAGGAATACTCACTCTAGGTCAACTAGATCCGGGATCGCAAACCGTCGCCGGAATCCTGCTTGTGCAAACCGATAGCTTGCCAGGTATTCCGAGAAATACCAAGCTCACGATGAAGGGACCTTTTGATACGGCCGGTTTCAAGATTCAGGGTTCCACGCTCACAAAAGGGGATTACCTCAACCCCACAAAGAGAAAAGAAGTTTTTGCTTATGAATACCGGCTCACTCTGGAAGCGCAACTCGAAGATCCAAGGACGCCTGGCCAACTTAGCGGTACAGCTACCTTGGTCAGATCCGAACGATATCGCGGTCAAAAAGAAGGAACAAGGCTCGGGAGATTTGCAGTCACCGGACCCTATACTCCGGGCGAACTGGCATGCGCAATGCCTGTAGCCGAAGCAGAGGTCTTTGATCCTTCAAATCCTGAGACCTCCCAAAAGTATCTCGACCGATATCATCAGGCCCTCGCTCAAACAAGCGGAAAGACAGTACTCTCAGATGCTGATGTAGTCAGCAATGCCAAAGCTCTTTTGCCATTTCTCAGGTATGCGGCCGCTCATCAACAGAACTCCGCTCCTACAGCCCCAACCCAGCAAAGCGCTGCTCAGAGGAGGCTGGCTCTCGAGCCAGAGCAAAATACCAAACCTGCTCAACAGAACAATCCCGCACTTGCCTACGTGACCGGGTTGCTGGGGCCAAGCGCGCTAGGAGCGCTTCGCACGCAACTTCAGAACACAGCTACCGTTGCCAGGGCGGGAGGAATTGTTGCCGAAACGGCAGGCGCCACTGAAACTGGAGCGACGATGGCTGAAGGATTGGCTGGGGGAGGTGCTGTCCTCGAGGGCGGTCCAGGCACACAACTCGTAGGAGCTGCACTCTTAATGATTGCAGCAGGGGTATATATTTGGGAAAAGACCCACAGCAAGCCGATTGTGAACCCGGCTGCTCAGACATGTACCGCAGTAAAACTAGAGCCTCCCGGCGATTGTACAAAAGAGCGGCATAGGTACCTTCAAGATCAGATAAACAATGCATGTAAGACAGTTCCAATGAGCTGTGATAAGAGTTTCTCTTTTCCTGACGATTGTGGCATTGTTCTCGAAAACATTCGGAGATTCCAGAAATGCATCGAAGCCAGACAACTGATTAATAATGAGTGTTTCAGAGGTGGAGATCCAACCCACAATGAAGAGATACTTGGCCGATCAAAAGGACTAGCTCGCTGCATCACCAAATATGCGGAAAATTGCAAATAAGCGGAAGGAACAGGTGTTGTCAGAATTGGAAATACAAACCATCGAGCTCATAAGAAACGCATTTGCCAGCACGCCTTATCCGGGAGACGAGAACCTTATACTCGATAGAGGCCCCGAAGATATTGAATGCTTAAGCGTCAAGGGAAATCTTGCGGGAAGAAATTGGCAGGAAGTAGCGCCTTCTATACTCGCAAAATCTTATCCGCTAAGCTGTCTAACGCCCGCGGCCTACCATTATTTTCTTCCAGCATATCTCTGTTTGATCTTAGAGCATTACGACCAAGCGGATGTGCTGGTAGGCGACATAATATTTAACCTGTCGAACGAGAGTACCCGATTTCAAGATGTAGTCCAACTATTATCGCCAATTGAAAAAACAGCCATCAAGGAATTCTTGCACTGTGTTCAAAGCATCCATGGCAATAACTTTCCCGACCAGATGCCACTCCGAGTACTTGAACACCATTGGAAAAACTTTTGAAGCCCTGAGAGTTGCCAGCTGCATAAGTCTCGACAACCTCCCAATCCCATTCATCTCGCGTTCGCTCACGTTGTTGTCGATGGGCACGGCGCCGTCAGAGCAGAACACGTTAGTTCCTGCCACTGCCCCAAGACGCAGGCCGCCGCTCGCCATTGCTTGGACGCCATGGACACACGAGCGTGAACGTGGCGATGAACTATCAACACCCGGAGCTGGACATTGTGCGCGACGCAATTAATTCACGCCACATTCTCCGGCACATCGGCCAAATGCCAACTGCGGTAAGTGCTTGATTCAAGAGAGTTTCTCACCAGAGATTCAAATCGCGATTACTAATTTGTAATTTGAAAACCGGATCAACTGCGATTTATTGATTCGTTATAGTCAATAATCCGACGACTTTGGCAGTGAACCTTTTCAAGATTCGCCGGCAGCCTGCTTTTACCTGAGACATTGAAAAGCGCGACTCACGTGGGCGAACTGCGGTTTTAGCGCGTTGTCTCACTTCGGCTCGCACTTGGCTCACCTCAGTGCGGGCTACTTCTGCACGCCTTACACGATGCTTGTTATCGGTTGATTCAAAATTGGGCTTGTGTTCAACCAATACGGCTTCGGTAGCTGCGGCCACGTGGTTTTCCTGGGCATTTTGGGCAGCCAGTTCAGGGTTCGGGTTCGGCAGGTAACGCTCCCAAGCTTCGACGAAATCCGATTGCAGGTAGCCCCGGCGTTTGTCTTCGCCTCGGCGTTGGCTGCGGCTGTAGATATTGAAAGACTTACGCAAGATGACGGAAAGGGCGTGTGGAGTCATCGGATCGCCCTTCTTGCTCCATTCGTACCAGGTGCGGTGGTCCAGGCCGTGGAGGTAGTCCAGCAATTCGGCGGTGAAGATGCGCTCCGGGTTACCGTGATGAGCGAAGGCGTCCCGGATGTCAGAGAGGAGTTGAAGGGGTGAGATTTCGCTTTGCTGGGCATCCTGGAAGACTTCAACGAGGGCTGTGCGAGCTTGTTGCGGCCATTCACCGCCAATGGTTTCGGCCAGAGCGATCAGGACCTTGGCGCTCTCCTGCTGGTGGGGCGAGAGACCGGGCCGGAACTGGCCGCAATTTTCAAAGGTTGTCTCAATTCGTTGCTCGTGAGCGCGAGCCCATTCTTGCATCCAGGAGGTGAGTTTCTCTGTGGCTCCTGGGGTGGGGCTAAAAGGTTCGTAGCACGCTTGACGATCTCGCAAGGCTTAGGCCGCTGGAGGACGATGGGGATGGAGCGGCGGGATAGGGTCGGGGGCAACGGGTCTGGCCCGGCGAAGGCCTTGGGGCAGAACGGGCTGCATTGGCTTGAGTCGAAGATTTGGTAATTGGGTAATTTGGTAATTGGGTAATTTAGGTCGTTACTCCTGCTCACCTCAGTGCAATTGTCATGGTCTAGGTTTGGGGCTTGGTCGCAGCCGTTTAGGAGGAAGCCGGTGATCTGGGTCTTGTCGCTGCTGCTGAAGACGGTTTGCCAGTTGTCGAGTAGAACTGTTGGTTGGGCGGCGATGATCTTGCGGGTGAAGGCGGATCGGGAAACTCCCGCGGCCCACCACGGGCGTGCGCATAGGCTACGCAGGATGGTCATGCAAGTGGATTTGCCGGATTCTTCGACGCGGGAGGAGATGTTCAGATACGGGGTGAGATGAGCAGCCCGGTAGGTGTAGGTGTGGAGAATCCAGAGAGCAAGCACGGTGCGCTGGGCTTCAGTGCAAACAATGTGTTGGCGAATGAGGTTTGTCAGGTCATCCATCATGGTTGGAGGATTGGGTAATTGGGTAAGTTGGTAATTGGGTAAGTTGGAATCGGCACTTCGTCCGACCTCAGTACAGGCTTGTGATCTGGATATCTGGTGATCGGAAAACCCGAGATGATCGGGTAATTGGGTAACCTGGTCATTGGGTGATTTGTTGGAAGCGCAATGGTTGCGGGCAGTGGTTTGTTCCCCGGTGTTCACAGCCATTTCAGCTTTTTGTGCTCCATCGCTTTGTGCTGTGGTGTTTTGGGCTTGATTTGCATGGATTTGAGTTTTTGGGAACAGGCCGGGTCTGGACTCCCAGGATCTGGGGATTCGGGAATCAGTTTTGGGCACGAAGCACCAATGGCCGTCATCTTGTTGGAGCGCGTGATGGGTGGAGGCAAGGTTGGGAGGCACTTGGGGCTGACCGTTGGGCAGAATGAACGCTGCGGTATAGTCCTTGGGGCCAAGTTGCACCAGCATCAGGGAGGAGCGAGCCTTGTGAATTTCGCTCTCCGTGGGGAGTTCATAACCAGGGATGGCGACCTGCTCGTTCCATAGTTTAAAAGAGCACCCCACGAGTTCTTTGCACATCAGCAACTCGCCTTGTGGAGAGCATGGCAGATGGTCGTACCGGGGGATATCAGGATGCGTTCCTGGGCTTTCGACAACAGTCCAGATCCAATTTGAAGTAGAGGGGTTCATGGAAACTCCTTGGGAAGAATTTCTAATTTCTAATTTTGAAAACCTACGACCAACCGCGGATTGGCGCGGATGAACGCGGATGCGAATTTAACCACTGATTTCACTGAAGCCACTGATGGATTTGATTTCTAATTTGGAAGGTCTTGGCGAAATTGACGGTCTACAGTGGAGGCTTGCTCTATGTGAAAAGACAATTGTCTCTCTTGATTCAGGACGATTCAGTGTTTGTTATTGAAGTTTGCTACTTGTCAAGGGTGTAATCAAAAGTGCGAGTCAGGGCGTGGCCGTTTACTCGCAAACAGATTAACTAGCAAAATCTAATTTATATTGCTGCCTTTTTTGACCCTGTGCGGACCAAAAAGGTGGTTAGAAGGTGGTTAAAGGATACCGGGGTGGGGGGTACCAAGAATTGTTTTTTGAAAATTCTCTAATTTTGCTTGTGAGCATAGCTCCGCCAACCTGTTGCAAAATGAGCCACGGAAGTTAAAGTCCCCGCGAATGACTCGATTTGTATTAGACCCTTCGCTTCGCTCAGGGTTTCGCCTGCAGGCTCCCGCTTCGCTCACGCCTGCATTACGGCTCAAGTTAACGTCCCCGCAAATGACTCGATTTGTAGTTCGTGATCCTTCGCTTACGCTCAGGATTTCGCCTGCAGGCTCCCGCTCCGCTCACGCCTGCATTACGGCTCAAGTTATAGTCCCCGCGAATGACTGCGCATTGGATAGCGATGATTAAAGGCTATCAAAGCGAATAATATACGAATCTGGGAGGTTTGTCAAAAAGTTTTTTGACAAAGGTTTTTTGACAAAGTCAAAGGACACCAGGTTTTTACAAATTAAGTCTGACTGGCGGGTGAAATTTAGACCCTTCGATGACTCAGGGGCACGCTGGCATTACGGCTCAAATTAAAAGTGAGAGTCGTAGAAACGAGGTCACAGGATCTCTTTCGTTTTGGGGATTTTAGTGGCCCCATAGCGAAACGCAAGGTCCCTCCCTCTACCCTCGCCGCCGCGCGGGTAGAGGCTCGGGATGACGATCATTCCTGAAATGAATTTTTTTGACTCTCACTTCATTGGGGTTTGGCAACTTTTTCTTTTTGCTTTAGGAGTACCGAAAGATTTTGTCGTATGGTTCGCGTGGTGGGGTGGTCGGACCCCAGCGCCTTCTCATCAATGGCCAGGGCGCGCCGGTACAGCGACTCGGCCCCCGCGTAGTCCCCCTTGGCCCGCAAGAACCCCGCCAGATTGTTCAGGGCCCTCCCCACATCAGGGTGGTCGGGCCCCAGCGCCTTCTCATCAATGGCCAGGGCGCGCCGGTACAGTGGCTCGGCCCCTGCGTAGTCCCCTTTGTCCTGCAATAACTCCGCCAGATTGTTCAGGGCTGCTCCCACGGTGGGGTGGTCGGGCCCCAGCGCCTTCTCATCAATGGCCAGGGCGCGCCGGTACAGCGACTCGGCCCCCGCGTAGTCTCCCTTGTCCTGCGATAACAACGCCAGATTGTTCAGGTCTGTCCCCACATCAGGGTGGTCGGACCCCAGCGCCTTCTCATCAATGGCCAGGGCGCGCCGGTACAGCGGCTCGGCCCCCACGTAGTCCCCTTGGCCCCGCAATAACTCTGCCAGATTGTTCAGGGCTGCCCCCACGTCAGGATGGTCGGGCCCCAACGCCTTCTCATAAATGGCCAGGGCGCGCCGGTACAGCGGCTCGGCCCCCACATAGTCCCCCTTATCCTTCAATAACACCGCCAGATTATTCAGGTCTGTCCCCACGTCGGGGTGGTCGGGTCCCAGCGCCTTCTCTTCAATGGCCAGGGCGCGCCGATACAGCGGCTCGGCCCCTGCGTAGTCCCCCTTGTCCTTCAATAACAACGCCAGATTGTTCATGTATGTCCCCACGTCGGGGTGGTCGGATCCCAGCGCCTTTTCTGCAGTGGTCAGGACGCGACGGTACAGCGGCTCAGCCCCCGCGTAGTCGCCCGCGCTGTATAAACTCACGGCCAGGTTGTTCATAACCGTGGTGTCATCCAGCCTCAAACTCAACGCTCTTTTAAACGCAGTCACCGACTCGCTGTACTTCCCCTCGTTATACTTGGATTGTCCAAGAAAAAAAGCCGCATCTGCGGTGGCTGACTGGGCCTTGGCCAGATCATTTTCCCGCTTCTCTAATGACTTGGATAATTCCTGGCTGGCGAGTGGATAATTCTTTTCATAAAGGGCAGCCAGTCCTTTTTCATAAGGATCATTGGTCTTCTCACCCCAGGCGCGGATGGCCTTATCTACTTCTTCGGGAGGCAAGCCAAAAACCTGAGCGATCGTGCCCAAAGCTTCACGACGTTGCTGTTCAGGGTCTGGTGTTTTCGGCTTGGGAGAGTTCTCGCGATTGATTCTGGCAGCCAGCGCCCGGATGGCCTTTGGATCTTCGAGCATCGTGCGATCACCACGGTTGACCGTGACGACCGGCACATAGTTCGTGCTTTCGTCTTCAAAGGGCGGGACTTGAGCCGCGCCATCCCAGGGAGAGATTAATACCAAGTCTTTGCCCTTGGGCGATTCGAGAATCTGAAGACGAATCCAAGCGTTTACCTTAGTTGTAGAGTCCAGTTTGATTCTCGCTAATCCCGTAGGATCTGATCTGGCCGGCTCCGAAGCGCCTTTTGTCTTTATCAGGACACCTGTGACAGGATGGTTCTGCACGTCGTTGATCTGGACGACTAATACCGCTTTCTCAGCAAGACACGGCATCGTTAACAAGACAATGAGAAACGTTAGCCAGAAATATTTGCGGAAGAGGTATTCCATTGTCATTTTGCGATACCTTTGTCGAAAAGATTGCCACGACTAAAGCCCGATTGATTTTTACCTCTTACGGTACGGCTAAAGCCGGCGCCCTGATCCAAAGCAAAAGCCCGTTTTTCCGCAAGTTCCAAAGTTTCCCTCGTTCCTCAGGACAAGCTCTTCGGCTCAACCTCTGTCGAAAATCATTTATTTATGGCGCTCCGCTTCGCTGCGCGCTGGCCTGCGGCGCGAGGAAGTGGCTCTTTCCTTTCTCTACCCAGCATTTATGAGCCAGCGCAGGCGCGAAGCGCCTACTCTGGCTCAACATGCTGGGCTACTCTCTTCCGCCCCTGGCGGGGCTGGTACCTCGACGGTTTGAATGCGTCGCCATTTTTCATCTTCTTGGGTAGGCCGCAGGCCATAGGTGACTCAGGACAAGTATGTCCTAATACAGTCTTGCGTGGGCCTACACCATCTCTGAAAGCGCTGTAATTCAGGATTTCTGTTTGGCTGATTGCTGTTTGTGTAACCTGATGGTTGTTGGAAAATCGCCGGCCTGGTGCCATTCTGTGGTTGCCGTGTATCCGTCTTTGCTGGCTGAGAGTTGGACCTGCTGTCCTTGGGCGGCGTGTGCGAGTAAAAAAAAATTGCCACCGTTCTGAGTCGTCCATACTTCCGATTCGTATCCCACCACGCCAATGCGGACTCCCGCAATTGGAGTTTCGTGCTCGTCAACCACCATGCCGATAATTTTTGCAGAGTTGTCTTTCGCCAGATTGATTGTGGCGACCGGATTGTAGTCGTCTTTAAGTTCCAGTTCGGCGCGTCCGGTCAAGAAAGCGTTTTCTATGGAAGCATACGCTTGCATCTTGCCATCAGCCGGTTTGGTTTTGGATGGAATATCGCACTCCCAGCCTCCCTCGACTTTTTTGACTTCGCCCCCCACAGAGCAGGTCACTTTGGCCTCGTTGGTGGGTATCTGGTGTTCGTCCAAAACAACTACGCGTACTCTAAAAACGCCATAAGAGTTCATGTAGACCGGCGCGATAATAGGCGCCAGGGCCACAACAACCACCGCCACCACAACCGCCCAAGCAACCGATGGGACTTTGCGGCCCTTCAGTTTTATCACCAGCAAAACTAATGCGATGATGGCAAACGCAGCCAAGCTCCAGCCACTGGAAATCTTGGTAGCGATTTCAAACAGCTTGTTCATTTTGACTTACCCGCTTTCTCTTTTTCCTCGATGAGCGCCACAAGATTTTGTCGTATCGTTTGTGTACTGGGGTGGTCAGGCCCCAGCGTCTTTTCTGCAATGGCCAGGGCGCGGCTGCACAGCGGCTCGGCCCCCGCGTAGTCTCCCTTGGCCAACAATAATAGCGCCAGGTTGTTCAAGTCTCTCCCCACATCAGGGTGGTCGGGCCCCAGCGCCTTCTCATCAATGGCCAGGGCGCGACGGTACAGCGGCTCGGCCCCCGCGTAGTCCCCTCTGGCCTGCAATAACCCTGCCAGATTGTTCAAGTCTGTCCCCACGCCAGGGTGGTCGGGCCCCAGCGTCTTCTCCGCAATGACCAGGGCGCGGCGGTACAGTGGCTCGGCTCCTGCGTAGTCCCCCTTGACCTGCAATAACGACGCCAGATTGTTCAGGTCCGTCCCCACGTCGGGGTGGTCAGGTCCGAGCGCCTTCTCATCAATGGTCAGGGCGCGGCGGTACAGTGGCTCGGCCCCCGCGTAGTCCCCCTTGGCCCGTAATAACCCAGCCAGATTGTTCAGCTTTGTTCCCACACTGGGGTGGTCGGGCCCCAGCGCCTTTTCTGCAATGGCCAGGGCGCGACGGTACAGCGGCTCGGCACCCGCATAGTCCCCCTTGACTCGCAATAACCGCGCCAGATTGTTCAGGTCTGTTCCCACGGTGGGGTGGTCGGGTCCCAGGGCCTTCTCATCAATGGCCAAGGCGCGGCGGTACAGCGGCTCGGCACCCGCGTAGTCCCCCTTGTCCTGCAATAACGCCGCCAGGTTGTTCATGTCTGCCCCCACGCCGGGGTGGTCGGGTCCCAGCGCCTTCTCATCAATGGCCACGGCGCGCTGGTACAGCGGCTCGGCCCCCGCATAGTCCCCCTTGGCCCGCAATAACTCCGCCAGATTGTCCAAACGTATTCCCACGGTGGGATGGTCGGGTCCCAGCGCCTTCTCATCAATGGCCAGGGCGCGGCGGTACAGCGGCTCAGCCCTCGCGTAGTCCCCCTTGTCCTGCAGTAACACCGCCAGATTGTTCAGATGTGTCCCCACGCTGGGGTGGTCGGGTCCCAGCGCCTTCTCCGCAATGGCCAGGGCGCGGCGGTACAGCGGCTCGGCACCCGCGTAGTCCCCTTTGGCCCGCAATAACTCTGCCAGATTGTTCAGATGTATTCCCACCGTGGGATGGTCGGGACCCAGCGCCTTTTCTGCAGTGGTTAGGACGCGGCGGTACAGCGGCTCAGCCCCGGCGTAGTCGCCCGCGCTGTATAAACTCACAGCCAGATTGTTCATGACCGTGGTGTCATCCGGCATCAAACTCAGCGCTCTCTTAAACGCCATCACCGATTCGCTGTACTTCCCCTCTTCATATTTGGACTGTCCAAGAAAAAAAGCCGCATCTGCGGTGGCCGCCTGGGCCTTGATCAGTTCATTTTCCCGTTTCTCTAATGACTTGGATAACTCCTGACTCGCGAGTGGATAGTTCTTTTCATAAAGGGCAGCCAGTCCTTTTTCATAAGGATCATTGGTCTTTTCACCCCAGGAGCGGATGGCCTTATCCACTTCTTCGGGAGGCAAGCCAAAAGCCTGAGCGATCGTGCCTAAAGCTTCACGACGTTGCTCTTCAGGGTTTTGTGTTTTCGGCTTGGGAGAGTTTGCCCGATTGATTCTGGCAGCCAGGGCGGTCAGTGCTGTTCCATTTTGCAGAAGGTCGCGATCACCCCGGCTGGCGATGATGACACGCACGTGGTTGGTGTTGTTCTCATCGAAAGGCGGAACTTGGATTCTGCCATCCCATGGGGATATCAATACCAAGTCTCTGCCCTTTGGCGACGCGATGACTTGAAGATCAATAAAGTCGTTTACTTTAGTCTTAGCCGCGAGTTTGATTCGCGCTAGTCCCGTAGGATCCGATCTGGCCGGCTCCGATGCACCTTCCGCATTAATCAAAATGCCGCCGATAGGACGATCCTGCACGTCCTTTACCTGGAGGACCAGTATTCCCTTTTCGGCAAAACATTTGGCAGCAAGAAGGACGACACCGACTGCCAGGTACAAAGAGGCACGAGATAGATACGCCAAGTCGGTTTGCCGGAAAGGACTCTGCACAGATTTGGTTGTACTCTCAATAGGTAGTGAAGAATCATTCCAATTCGTTTCAACGGAATCAAAAACTTTGTTGCCTTGTCTAAGCTATTGAAAATGAAGGTCGCAGATCTGGAGGAACGAAGGAAACCAAATCCGAAGCTTACTTTCGAGATCACAACATAGCGGAGCCACGACCAAAAATGAAAATCCCACCACGGAGATATTGAGAAAATCAATAGGGCGAAGTCAACCGCAGAAAACGCAGAGACCGCAGAAGGAGCATGGGGATTTTAAGCCAATCTAGAGTTGCGAGAAAAAGCACGATTTCAAAGCGGCCCCGTGACACCAAGGAACACAGAGGAGGTCAAATCAAAAAATAACCGCAGAGGCCGCAGAGTTACGCATGAGGATTCTAATTAGTGGCGTTCGACGGCGCCCTTTAGAATGACCATGCCTCCGGGAACATCGGGCTTCATATTGTCTTCAGCAGTGATGAAGATATCGAAGTCCTTATACGGCGTGGTCGCTTTGAGGCTGCCCTCGAGGTCTTCATTGACGCGTAATGAGCCCAGCAGTTCTGCCTCTTTTCCGCGTGGCTGGACCCAAACCAGATAGGTTGTTCTCGCTGGTGTTAGCGACTGTGGCGCAGCCATATGTTTTACCTGGACTTCGACTTCGGTGTTGCCGTTACGGTCGTTGCTTGTCGTTACTTTTCCCATGGCCGCGGGCGTGACCCCGGTGTTGGTCAATCGATCCTCACGTCCATACGCGACGATGGTTAACAGAAAGCTCAGGATTACCAACAGAGCGACGTTGCATTTCCTCATAAGCCTACCCCCCCAACTTGTTGTAGTTATGATGAGATTGCAAGAGAGGAATGTTGTCGGACATAGCGCACTCTTGCAAAATGCCGCATTTTCGCAGCCGCCAGCGGGCTGCAGGGGCTAAAGCCTTAATGTCACTTACTTTTGCCCTTCGGTCCAATATCCAGTCGCAAAAAGTGCCACCCCTCCGGGGTTCACTTCATTTTCTTTCTACATTTTCCCAGGGTTCCGCTGCGCTTCACCCTGGGCTGAGTTGTCGGCGCACCTTCCGGTGCTTTGGTTTGTCGTGCTCCAAATTGCTTCGACACCCTAAAGTAAGTGACATTGGGCTAAAGCCCAATTGATCTTTAACCTCTTACGGCACGGCTAAAGCTCCTTCGGCGCACCTCAGGACAGGCTATGCCCTGATACCTTCAAAGGCTAAAGCCGTTGAATTTCCGCAAGCTCTAAAGTCGTGCCCTGACACCTTTAGATGCTAAAGCATTTTTTCGAGACAGGTTCTAGGGATTCTTCGGCCAAAGAACGGCCTTGATTGTATGACAGGGGATAGTATTTTGATAACTCGTTACTATCCGAGGTATTTCAGGAAGTATCTGGGTGACGCCTTGTCGAAGCTGGGGAATACCTTTTCCAGCTCTTTGTTACCCAGGTGACGGTACACAGCCTCGCTGAGCACCTGCCGGAAATCAGTGGTTACAGCCAGGTCGCGTCCCTCGTAGAGATGTTCCTGCTGGAGTCCTGGCCACTGGCCATAGACTTTGCCACCTTTGACCGGGCCACCGAGCACAAACATCACGTTGGCATGGCCGTGGTCGGTGCCGCGATTGCCGTTTTCGCGAGCTGTTCTTCCAAATTCAGACATGCTGACGATCACCGTGTCTTCGCCCAAGTCGCCGAGGTCTGTCCAGAAGGCCGAAATCGCTTGAGAGAACTCTCGCGTAAGATTGGCAATCTGACCCTGCACGCTGCCCTCGTTCACATGGTTGTCCCATCCGCCGATATCGGCAAATGCCACTTCGACTCCGAGGTTGGCCTTGATGAGCTGGGCCACCTGGCGCAAGCTGTCGCCGAAGCGCCCGTTGGGGTATTTGGCTCCGGGTGCTGGAACATACTTTTCGGGGTCGGCGGATTTGAGCATCTTGACCGCTTCAAAGGTCTCGTTGCCAGTACCGTGGAGCACTGTATCAACAGATTGCTCGTACATCGCTTCAAAGCTGCTGCTGGCGACATTGCCCGCCGGGCCACGTCCGCCCACCGCGAATTCGCGGATATTGCCCATGGCCACAGCCGGAGCTGATCCGGCCAGCGTGCGAGGCAGAGCGCCACCCATGGCGACTGCCCGGAAGGGCGATGGCTTCTCTTCATTGATACCCACGATGGCTCGGTTCAACCAGCCATCTTCCGTGGCTTTGAGACCCGGAGTACCCGATTCCATGTAGTCCTGGGCGTCGAAATGCGAGCGGGTATTGTCAGGCGATCCTGCGGCATGGACGATCGCCAGGTGACCGGAATCCCACAACGGCTTGAACGAAGTCATGGAAGGATGCAGGCCAAAGAACCCATTCAGATCGATAGCACCCTCGCTGCCGCGTGGACGCGGAATCGCGATGCTAGGCCGCATGGAGTAGTATGCTTGCTCGCCGTGAGGAACAACGATATTCAGTCCGTCGGCAGCTCCGCGCTGAAACAGCACTACGAGGCGTTTTTTGCCCGCGGTCACCCCAGCAGCCTCCGACGCGTAAACCGCGCGGGTCAAAAAGCTGGGAATAACGCTGGTGCCCACCACGGCCAGAGCGCCGCCCTTCAAGAATACTCTGCGAGTAATTGCCATACACCTTCTCCTTAAGGAAGCTACTGGCTGCTAGCTACTAGCTGCTAGCTTCTAGCTTCTAGCCAAAATCCAACGGCCACAGGGTCTAAAGCCCTATATTTACTATGCTTTTTCGGCACGACTCAAGCGCTTCGGCAAAACCTCAGGACAAGCTATGCCCTGTTACGCGTCGTCTCGAAAACACTTCGTGCTCGGTCAACTCACTAGCCAAGGGCTTCGCTCCTGATCAAAAACCCTGTGCCGCCCCTACGGGGCTCATCTGCATTTTTGCGTTTTACCCAGGGTTCCGCTTCGCTTCACCCTGGGCTACTTTCGCTCGCCCCTCCGGGGCTTGGTTTACCGTTCTGCAAACAGCTTCGAAATCCTAAAGTAAGTGACATTAGGCTAAAGCCCCAATTAATTTTAAAGCTCTTACGGCACGGCTAAAGCCGGTGCCCTGATACAAAGCCAGAAGCTATCTTCGCTGAAATTCAGGTGACCCCATGATTAACCCGGCAATTGCGCCATAGTTGGGGCCGGAATCGGCATCGTCCAGCTTTCGTTGTGTGACCTGTGGATCAGCCAGTTGCTTCTGAATTACCGCATGGGTTTGACTCGACAAATCTCCACCCAAAATCTTTTGCTCCATCATGGAGAGAGCTGAATTCGTGTCCTGGGGAGTTGCGCCCTGCAAGATTGCCTTGGGATCGGGGGTAATGCCCGCCAGTCGTCCATTCCCGAGCTGAAGGGCAAAGTTCATGCGATTGACCAAAGCTGAGGAGTTCACCCAGGTTTCTGCTTTCATGGAATACCCGGTCGGCGGTTGCATTCCGTAGAGTGGCATTCCCATGCGGTTCAGTTGCTGAACCAGAGGCAACGCATTCTGGATGTCAACGCTGGAGGCCCGCACTGCGGAAGCCACAAACTCCAGCGGGGTTTTTACCTTGGCGCGATAAGCATCGGCAGCCCAGAACTCAGGCGAGCGGAACATGGTCCGCAAGACTTCGCGGATGTCGCCGTCTTTCTCCAGGAAGGTTTGCGCCATCTGGTCAATCAGGCTCTGGGGTGGATTGTCGGAGACGAAGCGCATGGCCAGCTTCTTGGAGACAAATTTAGCTGTCGCAGGATGGTGGGCCAGGATGTCGAGCATCTCCATGCCTTCGGATTCGCCCTTGTCTTTGATCTCGTGACCCAGAACGTTCTTCTTGCCCGGCTCGTGGGCGCGGTCATTGTAGAAAAAGTCGCCACCACGATGCGGCTGTTGAATGCTCCAGCCGGTCAGCACCTTGGCCAGCTCGGTCACATCTTTTTGGGTGTAGCCGCCATCGACACCCAGCGTGTGCAGCTCCATGATTTCGCGGGCATAGTTCTCATTCAGTCCGCTGGGACGGTTTTTCTGGGCCTGCTGCTGGCCGTTGCCGTTGCCCTGGTTGCCGTTGCCTTGATTGGCGTTGGGGAAGCGAGGCCGGCCAAAGCCTCCGCCAAACCCGCCCCGCTGGAATCCTTGACGACGCCGCTGCGGTCCATTTTTGGCCAGGTCAGAATTGGGGCCGACGCTTTGCCAATTGTCGAGGTAAAAGAGCATGGCAGGACTCTTGGCCGTAGCCACCAGGAGGTCTTTGAATTTGCCCAAGGCATGAGGCCGGATCACATCGCGCTCATAAGCAGTGATCATGTAGCGGTCGGGACCTTTTCCGATAAACACATTGAAGTGGTTGTACCAGAAATCGGTCATCACTTCGTCAAGCTGCCGCTCGCTGTATACGGCGCGCAAAAGCTTGGCCTGGGCAAGCTCCCCGCCCACCACAGCCTGCGGATTCACGATGGCCTGAATGGTCTCGCGCTGTTGTGGCGTCATGCCTTCGGTAAGCTGCATTCCCTGGCCGCCCTTCAACGAACGTCCCAGCGCCAGCCGCTCCTGCGGACTCATCTTCAGGATGTTCTTGTAACGCTGGTCAGGCGGCATGTCGAGCAGTTGAACGGCATCTACATCGGCGTACATTTGCGCTTCGAGCTTTTTTTGCCGCCGCTGTTTTTGCTCAGGAGTCATCTGGTCATCGCCCTGCCCTGCGTTGTCCGTCTTCATATCGGGGTTGGCGTCTTCTTTCTGTTGCTGCTTGTCGGCCTGCTGCTTTTGCTCATACGCAGCGATGCGCGATTCGTAGATAGCCCGTTTCGCCTCATCATGCGGCATGGACATGCGCCCATTCTCAACCATCTTGAGTACCTGCGGAGGCGGGAAATTCTCCACCATATCGCTGGTGCTCATCTTTAAGGTACGCAAAGGGCTAAGGCGGGCTTCGGTCGAGCTATCTTCGATCTTGTCGGGATGGAGTTGCTCTTCAAACCATTTGCTGAGCCCGATGGCGCGAACCTTATCCACATCCCCAGGCCGTGGACCAAAGGTAAGGCGATTCAGAGCGTGCAGGATTCGTTTGTCATCGTCCATTTGCGGTACGGCGGTGGCCGCTTTTTTGGACTTGTTTTTGTCAGCCGCCAGCAACGCGGCTGTCGAAATCAAAGCTACACAGGTGAGCAGGAAGAACAGCTTGCGTGTAGGGCGCATAGGAATTCCAGGCATCCTCAATGTCTCAGGAGATATTAACCCTGATCGGGTGGAAAGTTGTTGAATTTAATGCTCTGACGTTACGAAAGGTAGCTGCGTCCCCGGTTGACCCGGCGGTTCAGCTCTGAAGTCAGGTGATCGATATCGGTGGGGGCCAGTGTGCAGGCCATGTCCGCGCCAATAAAGGGGTTCCTGGGCCGGTCCTCCTGGGAAGCCCAGGGACGGGGCGGGGCCATGAAATCGACCGCTTCGCGGCGAAGCTGGACCAGCAGCGCCAGTACGATCTCGGCGTCCAGTTTGTCAGGCGCGAGCCGGCTGATCTGGGCGGCCGCCTCCCCCAGGGAATGCCGGGCTCGATACGGACGGTCGCTGAGCATGGCGTCAAAAGTATCGGCCACAGCCACGATCTTGACCGGCAGAGAAATTTCGTCACTGTGAAGATGGTCAGGGTAACCGGAGCCATCGGCGCGTTCATGGTGGGAGCGCACAACCTCAGGAATATGGGGCCAGGGGAACTGCACCGTGGAGACGATATGATGGCCGATTACAGTGTGATCGATCATCTCTTTGTACTCCTGCGGTTCCAGCGCCGCCGGCTTTCCAAACAGATACTTATCCACATTTACCTTGCCAATGTCGTGCAGGTAACCGGCGGCACGCAATTCGGTCAATTCCATCGAAGTAAGCCCCAAGGCTTGGGCAATGGCCGCCGAATACTGGCCCACCCGCAAGGAATGCCCGCGCATGTGCACATGTTTTGCGTCAATCGTGGCGGCAAAGGCTTCGAGGGCTTCTTCCCAAAAGGAATGGACGGAGGCGATCAAGCGCAGGTTTTCGGCAGTGCGCTCCTGCAAAGACATCATGAGCTGATGATTGTGGAGGGCGAGAGCTATCAAGGGCGCGAGTTCCCCAATTAATTTCAGCAACTCCGGAGAGTAGGCTGCGCCTTCGTGGCGTTCGCCCAGCAGCAGCGCGCCCACTAACCGTCCCCGCACCTGCAAAGGAATGAGATAACGAAACCAAACGCAGGAAAAATTTCCGGCCGAACTCAGGAAGGTTTCGCAACGCTCCTCGCACAGCCTCTGGGGGCCGGACGCGCGGCTCAAGGCGAGGATGTGTTTTGGCAACAGAGGAAAAACTGCGATCCTGGGGAACATCGCAAACCCCGAGGAAGCGATGGAGCTGAGCATGGCCGGTTTTTCCTGGAAGCGGAACAAAGCCCCGGCGGCGATGCGCCCAGCAGACATTACCAGTTCCAGCGCCGCGGTGGCGGTCTGTTGGAGATCGCGTTCGCCGGTAAGCACCGGTCCCAGATCAGCCAGGACCTGCGAGGCGAGCAATGGAGGAGTTTTGAGTGAACCGGTCACAGGAAACGCGTAACCCAGAGCCAAATCAGGGTAGCAGCCGTTACCTGAATGTAAAAGACCCCGGTGTTTGAATGATTAATAATGAAGATGGCGCTCTCTGCCACGGGTGTTTCTCGCGCTGGGGCTACGCTCACTTAGGGCTTCGCGAAACATCTGATCAATAGAATTCTTCTACGACGATGATCAAAACCTGTGCCGCCCCTCCGGGGCTTGCGCTCAAATCTTCACTATACCCAGGGTTCCGCTGCGCTGCACCCTGGGCTAACCTCTGGTCGCCCCTCCGGGGCTTGGGTTCATCGGTTTCCGAGGCGATCTTCCCAATCTTAAGTAAACCGTTTCAGGTAAGTACAGAGCGCGAGCCTGCAGGGGTGTAATTACACCCAGCCTGCATCAGCGTGGCGTCCAATGAGCGTGGCTGGTAAATAGTCCGTCTACGAAGCCGATCCGGTATGCAATGAAGATACCGAAAGCAACACTGATAAGGCCGGCAGCGAGGCTGAGGTGGCGTCCAATACTGCGAAAACGTTTTTGGCCAAAAGCGAAAGTGGAACCGATGGTCAGCGTAATGACCATCATTCCCAGGATCGTTCCGATGCCGAACACCAAGAGATAGGTGATGGCCCAGCGTACATTCGCAATCGTGCTGAGCACGAGCAAGGCAATTGCCGCCGATCCGGCCAGACCGTGAACGATGCCGATCATCAGCGGCCGAAGCAGCTGATATGTACCGTATTGTTTGAACCGGCGATCCATGACGGCGACGGGATTGTGCCGGGGGTCGTGAGGATGCGCGTGCGGCTCCGGATGTTGGTGAATGTGCACATAATCGCCGTGAGCGTGGTAGTTTGGCCTTTCCGAACCGGGATTGCCCGGCGCCAAAGCCGGATGCCTCACCGCCCATGCAAATACACCGCCGAGGTTTTTCACGCCCAGCCAGATCAGCATGATTCCCACGGCCATTTCCATGGCCAAGCCGAGGCGTGGAGGCAGTGTAATGCGAAATAGAATGATCGATCCGCCTACAGCAAGGATCGTCAAGGTATGGCCGATTCCCCAGGCTACACCGATAAGCGCTGAACGCTTTACACTGTGCTCCCGGGTAACAATCGTGCTTACAGCGATCACATGGTCGGGATCGACGGCATGCTTCATTCCGAGTAAAAACGAGATGGCGATGACGGTGAGGAGGTTGATCATTTTAGCTCTTAAGCCCAATGCCGTTCACTCGACTGAAAACTTTGCGGTCGGCGCGATTGCCTGTTTGGAGATCGTATCATTGACTTTGATCGTGACCTGGTAGACTCCCGGGTCAAGTTGGTTGGGCGGCAGGCTCTTTTGCAATGTCAGGTGGTCTCCTCGATTGGCCAAGTGGTCGGTGGTTTCGGTCACGTACATCACCGGCTTATTGGTTGCCACGTCGCGTATCTCGTACACGACTGTAGCAGCAGGCTTTTTGGTTTTTTCATCGACGGCCAGGTTATAAACCTGCATCCAGAGATTGACTTTCTGGTTGCGCTTGAAAGCGGAGGGTTTTCCATTGGATCCGACACGAGGACGAACCTTGTCCACGTCGAGGATAAAACTGCCGGTTCCGATTTCAGTGGCCGGCGCCATCTCCATTACATCGGCAACAATCAACGATGAAGAAGCAAGCTTGTCGGCGCTGAAATCGGGCACCAGAATGCGCTGCTGAATCGACCCGAGCTTATCGCCATTCACATCCTTGAGAGCAATGCTCAAGCGGTAAAGACCGGGACGCAAGGGCAGAGACTTCTGGTAAACAGAGACATTGCTGACAAATCTGTTGAGTTGGTCCGCTGGGACGTCCATGCGCAGAGGTTCTTCAAAGGTCTGGGCCACATGGCCGGTCAATGTGCTGATGCGGCCGAAGATATTGACGGAGGCGCGCTGCACACCATCCTTGGCCACGTAAGTCAGGTCACGGTTGGCAACCTGGATGGTAATCGGCACCAAAACGGTGTCAGCATTCGCCTTTACGAAATCCACCTGAACGTCAAAGGGCAAAAAGTTATAACGGATATTGGAGGTGACGACAGCCTCCAGGTCTTTGAACTTCACCGGCGGCGGGGCCGTCATGCGTGCCAACATCTCCATTTGATCAAATACCCTGGACTGGCGATTGGCCCCAAAGAGCGAGGTTCCTCGACCGCTCAGCCGGTCCGCCTTGGTTGATAAACCAGATTGTTCAGCAGAATTCAGCCCGGCATTCGGCACATTCTTGACAGCATCTTTTTCCTCGGGATCAATGGTCAGGTGGTAAGCCCCACAACTGCAGGTATCTACAAACTCAAGCTCGATTTCACTGCCTACGTCTTCAACATGCCGGTACCGCCAGCGTTCAAAAGGATAGGTTTGCGTCTCTCCGCCTCCCTCTTCGGCGGTGCGCTGGTAAGGACCACCTGCGGGGTGCGACTCGATCGAATCGGGCGGGCCGTGAAGAAGATAGATAAGTCCACGATCGGTGTTGCGTCCACGAATGCCCGCTGAGAAATGCTCATCAACATAGGCAAGACGGCGATAGTATTCGTCACGATATTCGTTCTCTTCGGTGTCTGGCGTGGGATCGCGGTGTTGCCAGAAGATGAAAATATACTGCTCCCGCTCGGCATCGGTGCTGAGTCTTTTGAATGCCTGCTCCTCTTCCGGCGTGATGATCGCCCGGACATCGTCCAAAAACCTTTTTTGGAAATCATCAGCGCCGCGCTTGCGCTTAGGTAAAGGACGCTGGAGCGGATCGTCCTGTTTTTGGGCCTGATCTTTGGTTTGCGTTTGAGTCGACTGCGGAGTGTTTAGGCTCCAGGAATGCAACGGAACTCCCGCAAACATGAACGCGAAGAATGCAACCAAGCAAAAGGGACGGCTGATATGGGCAGGGATGGCCATTTTGATGACACCTCACCGTTCTACGGAACGAGCCAGGGGAAGAAATTTGCACGATTTCTTTTGGACTTTGGCGGTGTTGAGTTGGCTGCTAGCTGCTGGCTTCTGGCTACTGGCCGAACGTGAATCTGGCACCTGTCGTCCCCCGGCTAGAATTTCTGGAATCCGCTATGTCTAAGAACCTCCGCAACATCCGTAATGGTGTTACATGTTAGCTGCTAGCTACTGGCTCCTAGCCACTGGCCGAACATGAACCGGGCACCTGTGGCCTAGCCTCTGGAATCCGCCACGTCTAAAAACCTCCGCAACAGCCGTAATGGTGTTACAAGGTGCATATTTATTGAGGATTTGTGATCGGTAGTGATCCGTAACTTCTTCGCTGCTAGCTGCTGGCTCCTGGCCGAACATGAACCTGGCACCTGTCGTCCCCCCATTAAACTTTTGGAATCCGTCATGCCTAAGAACCTCCGTAGCATCCGTAACAGTGTTACAAGCTGCGTCTTTATTGGGGATTTGTGATCGGAGCAATCAGTAACAACTGATCTCGCTGACCCATAGCGACGACGCAACCGCGATTCGGAGGATCACACAAAATGCCAGAGCTTGTAACCAAGGGCGGGCCGGCTCAAGATCGGGCACCTCTCTAAACAGTATTCGCTTTTTGTTCGAATGACGAGTATCGCTTGATGGTAGCCAGATGTCAATAGGAATTTCTATTGTATGTAATGAAACTTAGATATGCGAAGAAGACAAAGATCGAAATTGCAAAGGCTGGAGAGTACCGATAGGAACAACAGATTTCAACCGGGTTAGCTGCCTGCCTTGGACTTTGACTATGGTTTCGGGACCAGGGGGTCGGAGGTTCAAATCCTCTCTCCCCGACCAATGTTTTCAATAATTTACAAGCGATTTATGGTGTTCCATCCTCACCGCTGTAGGCGAATTTGAGGCTGCGAAAGCCTTCAGAGATCAACAAGGGAGCATCCTCCCGCGAGCGCTCTCTTAATGGATGAGGGCCGACGTGCTAGTCTCGCACTCCCATTACATCCAGCATGTATTCCATCAACTGATCCTCACCGTATTCGTACCGAGCCAGGGCATCGGTAATCACAGCATTTATTGCCCTAGTTTGGTCAGGCAAGAATCGGAATGCTTGTGTTCCTGTTACAGCTTCCACAACACCTGCTTCCATATTATCCAGATCAGCGGATAGTTGATCGTCAAACTCTGCAATTTTAATCGGTTGCTCCTGCTCCTCCCAATAATTGCTGTCATCGTCAGGCTGAGAAGGCTGTATTTCCGCTATGTCCTCCAGCAAGGAAGCCTGCTTTTCACGAAGATTGCCGTAAATTCCGTGAAGCCGCGAACTAGACAATAGCCCATCCTGCTGAAATTCTAGTTCGCCGGTGGTTGTTGCCTTTACTGCAAGGTAAATAGTTAAAGCCTTTGCAGAAGGGCTCGCCAGATTTTCCAACTCCAACATTGCGTCCTTAAAGACTATGTCTTCCTCTTCCACGGTCCTCTTTACGAAAGCATCAATACGCGTGAGTGGATGATGCAGAAATGTATATGCGTATGCCGGCTCTATCACCTCAGTTAAAGCAGCACTTCGAAATTCTGCCATGATGTTGCGCACCTTCTTCTTGTGCTTGTGTTCCGTCATATCCGTGCACAACAGAAGGAAATAGTACTCGAGACCGTGAACCTTACGGAGTGTGTCATCCCTCTGCGCTTTCAGTTCTTGCATGTATGAGTCTTTTGCAAGATCGTTGAAAGACTTTGCTTGAAAGCAAATCAATCTTGGTGACGTGTCATTTTCGAGCGGCGGCACCCTAATGACCATGTCAGAGCCATCATCCAAAATGCCCTGGGTGTTGTAGATAACCTCTCGGAACTTCCCATGAGCTGCGAGAAACATTTCTAACTGCTGTTGCAGCTTAGGGAGAATATCGGCATCGTGCTTCCATGTACGGAATCGAGCTGTGGCGGCTTCGGGTACTCGTTGGTAGCGCAAAAGACGAGTGACGCTATGGAGAAGCGGTTCCTGCATTGATTGTTCCTGAACGATGGGAGTTTATCACCGCATATTCATCAACACCTCGGGCCTCCCTAAAACCGAGACCTAAACTTCGCGTCGGATTCCCAGTTTGAGGCTGCGGAATCTTAGAAGTCAATGGACACCAGCCATTTACAATCTTTTTAGAAAGCGGGATAAATCGTAGCGCGTATGCTATGTGTCAATAATCATCCAAATGTCGATGACGGCCGACGTTATTGTAGTCAATGTGGCGCTTACCTCGCCGTAACGCCGGGCAATTTTCATAATGACTTGCTGCAACTTTCACCTGAACGGTTCTTACAGTGCGTGAGCGAGGGTCTGCTTCTTATTCATGCGAATGTCGTTGAGTTGTGGGGTGAAGCTCAAGAAATAGCAAGATTAGGAAACAGACGAGCGGTTGGAATTCTGCAATTGTTTGCTGAAGAAGAAGCTGCGAAGGCTCTTATGCTTTTTGACGCGGTGCGGTGCCCGCAGAATTTCAAAGTGCAGTTTGAAGCGCTGGTCAAAGGCTTCAACGACCATCTTGCAAAAGGTATCTACGTCAAGTATTACGGGGCTCGATTGGTCGATCTCAACGAAGCTCGAACGATTGTAAATCAGGAGCGCCAGAGGGTTTATCGAGAAGGCGAATATGGAGAGTTCATAGCACCAAACTCTATTTTGTACATGCGGGAGAAACGTTTGTATGTAAGCTACGTGAGGCACGACGACAACAATCATGCGTGGTCCACGCCATATCCGCGCGAGCTCCTGTTCGGCGATATCGTGCCCTCTGCAATAATTCCGGTTGTGAGTGGCTTGTGTCATATTGGACTATTTCCAGGCGAAGGGTTACGCGTAGTGCGCGAATATTGGAATCAGATTCATCTCCAAGACCCCGTTTCCGGTGATCCACCCGAAACTGATCCAGCCAAGAATGTGCACTGGGGTCAAGCGAGACGCTGGAACATTGAGATGTTAAATAAATGGCAAGAGCGGCGAAGAAGAGCCTTTGAGAATGAAGCTGATGTGACGAACGCAAATCTCATCGTTGGCGAATTGCTATTCCCGCTCTATCCATTTGAATTGACACCCACCGGAAACGTGAGGGATTTACATCCTCCCGATGAGCCCGATTGGTGGTAAGACTCAAAGAAAGGCGGCGCATTTTGCATTTGTCCATCCGCCACAGGCTCGAACCGAGGCCGTCCAACTGACACGAGCCGAGGCGTCGTCGCAACCTACAATTGAAGGTGAAACAACCAAGGAGGTGACCTGCAACAGAGGAAGGCATAGCCGGACCTAAGCGATGAGATCCAGGAATGCAACGTCGAACAAGTCAGACTCTCTTGAGAGTTTCGGATATCGTAGAATTGCTTGAAGAGGTGTGCACCATCTGTAACAATTCTCAGAATCTTAGAGGAATCCCATGCAAAGAGGTAAAGCGTTCTTCGTAGTTGGTCACAAGCACTGGGGCAAATCCAAAACGCTCAAAGCCCTAACTGACAACAGGCGAGTGGGCTGGTTCGAGATCAATGCGGCGTGGTTTTTCATCAGAAGAATGTCAAACGATGATATTCCCGATGAGTTTTACGAGCTTCTGAACAACCTTGAGCCAGTAAAGAAGCCCTTCGTCATCATTGCGCTGTGTCCGACATTTGAAGACCAGGAAAAATGTGAAGAGCTTCTAAATGCTCTCAAGGATTTCAAACGCAAATATGAACTGCACTTCTTCGTCTTACAACACGCATTCCTGGATGATCGACAAATTAGCGAGAAAGAGTTGGCTCACTTGAAAGACTTTGGAACGGTTCAGAAATTATCGCGAAAGGCCGACAAGGAGGAACGTGGAAGGGCATTCGAGAAGTTCATATTGGCCAATATATGATGGTCATTTGTGCCGGGTCGCGTTCACGAGCAAGCTCCACGCTTCTTCTTTTGGTTTGAGACTTCGCCAAGCGTCTTTGTAAAGCGAATGGAGATTGCGATTCCCAAGATCATGGGACCGATCCCGAAGTCTAGCTCGACCAACATCGGACTCTGAGTCGCTTTCACTTCCTCAACGGCCTGGGAGTAGAGTCTTTGTTCTTGCTTGTACTTCTCGGCATCCATCTTGAGTCTCTTGAGTTCATCCTGTTCGTATTTATGCAGTTCAGCGCTCTCACTAATAGGATGAAAGTTCAACTGGTCGAGGGGCACGAATTTCATCTCGCCTTGTGCTGGGGAGGTCAATACCTCACGTTTGAGCCTAGTGAATTCCGCGCACAGAAGCTGCTGTGCTTTTCGGATGTCGTCGAAGTCAGGTGGAGAAAAAGGACTTCGAATACGAGGCGCACATCCCTCTGAACCTGGCGATGCGCCCAAATCGATATCATGCCGCAACGTTTCAAACGCAAAATATGTGACCGGACCTTGCAGTTCCACTTTGATTTCGGCGAATGCGTGCGAAGACCGCGAACTGGCGGTTAACACTCCGACGAATGCAATGACGAGCCAAACATAATCGGCCCTCTTCCACCAAATATCGCTCAAATGGAAGCATTTTACGAAGACTAGCCACAGGACAAACGTTAGTAAGACAGCAGCTAAGCAGAGCCAGCCGGGCGAGCTACTCAATCGAACGACGAATGGAAGACTCAAAGGCACCTCCTAGTTAGCGGGGGTTGCCCTTCAACGGATTGTGGGGGCAATCATCGACGGACAGAATGGCTGTTTGATTCGGGCTGGTGGACTTTCAAACAACGTATGCCCATCTGCCTCAACGCACTATTACCGCACTGGCTGAGTATTTCACGCTCTGGTTGTTGGCACAAGTATCGTACAGTCGGATAATGGAATCGTCTGAGCGACGGGCAAAGCGACAATAGTAGAACGGGTAGACCCACTGGGCCCAAGCCAGTAGGTTGAGCCGAGCCAAAATTTGAAAACCCAAGCCAAGCTCGCCACAGAGAACGCATTTCAAGTCTTTACGGTGGAAGCTATCTGGTCGCGAGAGATCGACACTTGTTCGCCGGTGCCCAGGTTCTTAAGTGCGAATTGCCCTGAGTTGACTTCGTTTTCGCCTACAATCAGGGCGTAGCGTGCTCCGGTCTTGCTGGCTGTCTCCAACGATTTCTTCAGCCGGAAGGTTTCATCTCCAACCGAGACAACAACATTTTGCCGCCGTAATTCGCGAGCCAAACCTGCAGCGGGCACGTTCATTCCCGGTCCAAGGGGAGCAATGTAGACATCCGCAGGACGAGCGGCTGCTCCTGTGTTTTCTTGCAAGGTCATCACCAGGCGGTCCTCGCCAATGGCAAAACCGATGCCAGGAGCTTTAGGTCCGCCTAGCGATTCGGAAAGGCCATCGTAGCGTCCACCGCCAACAATTGCATTTTGCGCACCCAGTGATCCGTGCGTGAACTCAAAAGCTGTACGAGTGTAGTAATCTATGCCGCGAACCAGACGATGATTCACATGGAAGGGCACTTCCACGGAATTAAGAATCTTTTGGACCTCGCCAAAGTGTGCTTGCGAGGCTTCATCCAGATAATCGCCAATGCGAGGAAGAGTCTCTATGATCGGCTGGTCCTGAGGGACTTTGCAGTCGAGAACCCGAAGCGGATTGGTCTCCGCGCGCCGCTGGCAGTCAACGCACATTTTGGAGACAACGCCTCTCAAAGCAGTGCGCAGAGTTTCGTTAAATCTTATGCGGTCGGCGGCGCTGCCTACAGAGTTCAGTTCGAGGGTCCAGCCGTGGATGCCAAGCCGGTCGAGCAGCGTAGCGAGCATCTCCAGCAACTCGGCATCCACTGCGGGTGATTCGCTTCCAGTGGCTGATGGCCCTATGACTTCAGCGCCAATCTGATAGAACTGGCGATAGCGCCCTTTCTGCGGCCGCTCACGGCGGAATTGCGGGCCCATGTAATAAAAATGCTGGAGTCCAGGGCGTTCCCATAGTTTGTGCTCAATATATGCCCGCATTACTCCGGCAGTGTTTTCCGGCCGGAGGGCGAGCCATTGTCCTTTTTCGCTGGCCGCGCGGCCGCGGTCTTCCCAGGAGAACATTTCCTTGGAAACCATGTCGGTTTCTTCTCCGACGGAGCGCTGGAAGAGTTGAAGATCTTCAATGACAGGGGTTCGAATTTCAGAAAAGTTATAAACCCGAAATACCTCGCGCACGGTCGATTCAACAAAATTCCAGGTTTCGGTTTCAGGGGACAGCAGGTCGCGCGTGCCGCGCACGGCTTTGATCATTCTGGTGATTCCTTGCGATAGGACTCTGTATAGTCTACATAATTCTTCGCATACTGCAGGATCATCTGCTGGCTGGCTTCGTCGTCGATCCTTCGCTTGAACTTTCCGGGCACACCCATCCACAGCGAGTACGGCTCGATCACGGTGTTCTCCGGTATGACCGTGCCTGCTGCAACGATGGAACCTTCGCCGATCTGGCAATTGTTGAGGATAACCGACCCCATGCCAATCAGGCAGCGGTCGCCGATGGTGCAGCCGTGCAAGGTCACCGAGTGGCCCACAGTGACCCAATCGCCCGTGATGACTCCATATTTGTGACGCATGCCATGCAAGACGGAGCAATCCTGGACGTTGGAATTGTTTCCAATGCGTATGGCATAGACATCACCGCGAATTACAGCGTTCATCCAGACACTGGAGTTCTCGCCGATCTCGACATCGCCAATAATCTGCGCCGAGTCGTCGATGTAGCAGGAGGCAGCAAAGCGCGGTGTAATACCTTGATAAGCGCGAATCATGTTGAAGCATTAGAAGGTAACACGGCGGGGCGGATTGCGGAAATTGCCATAATTGCCACGATTGCCATAATTGCCATAATTGAAAAACCATGGGGGAATTTCTGCTTCTGTTACCCACAACGTAGTGGAGCCACACCAAAAAGCGAAATCCACCACGGAGGTGCGGAGACACGGAGAAAACCAAAACCATTTAGCCGCGAATGAACGCGAATAAACACGAATTTGGAAAATCACGAGAGAGCAAAACAATGGGGTTCAAGATGCGCAGTAAAACATTTGCGCAAAAAAAGAAAGAAATTTGGAATTATTTACTACAAGACGCCGAGAAAACAAAAAAACGCAGAGGCGCAGAGACAGCAGAGAGCGCAGAGGAGGATTGGAGTTTGCTTTGGTCGATAAAAATTTGCGAGAAAAGCACGATTTTGAGGCACTGGCAATGTAGAGAACGCAGAAACCGCAGAGGAATTGAGGGCTGCTTCGATTATGGTGATTTTGCCAATTATGGCAATTTTGGCACTTCTGGCAATTTTGGCAATTACCCGAGCTGTACGCCCAGAAGCTCAGTTACCGGCACCCATTGCTCCCAGGCATAGCGCCAGATGGAAACGGAATGCAGTTTTTCGAAGGAATGAAAGTCGCGCTCGTGGAGCGCAAGGGTTTCGTCCAGAAAGACCTGGCTTACGAAATCGCAATCGTTGCAACGGACGATATAAGGATAGCTTGCGCTCATGTCTACGGGTTTTGCCCCGTAAGTGTTGTACTTCCACGGTTGCTTTGCACCAGGGTGGGTCGCTGAAAGGGGGGCTTTTTTGATCTAAGTTTGGATCACGCTTGCATGATTCTCATGCGCAGTTCGTTTTCCCAGATGGCCGTCGACTTCTCGACAACTTCCACTCCTACTTGACCGGCCTGCGGCGTTTTCGGCTCGCCTAGCCAGACGACGCGATATTTCGCGCGCTTGTTGTGCCTTTGCAACCACAAGATTTGTCCTACTTTTTCAATGCCGGCAACCGCCACTAAGCGAGCGCCGACCATGGAAATCTCATAAGTGCAGCACAACTGGCAGTTCGAGCTCATAGGATCCAGAAACACCTTGACCGGCACAGCTACGTGAACGCGCTTTTCACGGCGGGAATCTACTTCGACAGAATTAGATGAGGGCACAGCCGTGGAGGGAGGTTGATCAGGTTGCATAACTTAAAAGTATGGCGGCAGGCAGCTGGGGGGTCAACGTTACTTTGGTGTGCGAAGGAAAGCTTCATGGTAGCCTGATCAGCTCTCACGAGAGCGCGAAACTCAATCGTAATTTGTAATTTGAAACCAAGACAAAAAACCGATTGCCACGGAGGCAGGGCGTAACGGAGCCACAACCAAAAATCAAAACCCACCACGGAGACACAGTGTAGCAGAGCCACAACCAAAAACCATTTAGCCGCGAATGAACGCGAATAAACACGAATTTGGGAAAATTCAGGAGAAAGCCAATCATCAGGTTCACGGGCGAACAAAAAGACCACTCATCACGAGCTTGACTCGCACTTTTAATTTTTTTGCACACAAACAATTTCCGATCCAGATAAGAGCAACCCCAGAGGACGCAGCTACCCAAACCCCTCTCTACGGTTTCTGCACTGCTAACAATCAAATTCGTGCCAAGGCGCGAAGGATTTCATCAAGCCGCCTTCAGATCAGTGGCGTCTGTGGAGATCAGTGGTAAGCAAGTATTTGATCCGCGTTCTTCCGCGTTAATCCGCGATAAAAAACGGATTTGGTTGTGGCTCCGCTGTATTACTACTCCCAAATCTCT
>DASZFU010000026.1:0-2990 GCA_035939495.1 Candidatus Angelobacter sp.
ATCGAGATCGGCATCGCCGCCGTCGAGGTTCGCGTGGTTCGCAGGGGTGAACCAATCGGCAAGCGCGAGGCCGGAAGTCAACTTGATGAAACTTTCACTGAAGTTCGAGACGCCATCCCAGGTGCCGTTGCTGGTTCCAAAATAGATGTTGCCCGAACCATCTACGGCTGGGCCCTGTCCTGACATCCACAAGCTGTTGCCATTGCCGGTGGGCGAGGTATTGAAGACTGCCCCTTTCGCCAGAGTCGAAGGATTATAAGCAAACAGGAATCCGTGGTACGCGCCCATGTCGCAATGGGAGCTGAAGGGAATCAGAAGATTGCCGTTGGCCAGAGTTAATGCTGCCCGTTGGTTCTGCGGCAGGGCGCTGAAGCCGGCGTTGGAAATCTGCACCGGGCTTCCCGCCCGATCAGCACCCGTGGTGATATCGAGCGCATGCAGCATGAAGGAAAATACCCCGCCGGTATTCAGGGAGTTCACCACATATATAGTTCCGGCTACCGGATCGATGACGGGCGTTCCAACGATTCCCGCGTTGCCGTTAATATCGACGCAACCCGCGCCGTAATTGGCGTTGGAGATGGGCGTCCCCAGATTGCGGTTCCAGAATTGCGTGCCGGTATCGGCGTTGAGTGCGTAAACGGTATTGTTGGTGGTGGCCACGTATACCACATTGTGGGTCCCACCGCCGATACTCACGTTCGACACCACCAGTGGCTGCGCGTAAACCTGGTTGTCTACCGCAACCTTGAATAGCAGCCCGAACTGGTTGGGATTCACGTTCGCCGGCGTGAGCGTCGTTTCGCTCAGGTTTTGCCCGGTTCGAGCAAGGTCATTATGTTGGGTGACAACATTGACCTGGGCTTGCGCGCTTATGGCAGTTAGCAAAACCAGGAGAAGAGAAACCAACCCAAAGGTCAGCAAAAGTCTTAGCCGTTTACTCGTCATGGAGTTCCTTTTCTGGCTACGCGCCGATTGCGATTCCGTCAGCGTTAGCTGACTTCGGAGTTGAATGCTCTTGGAGGAGCTGCGGAGCAGGACTTTGAATTCTGCGCGTTGACTTCATCTCACAATGCGCGATGATGCCGTAGAGCTTCAAAAGTGACTCGTGCTGTTCTCCCGATGTGGCCGTTGCCATCGACGTAGCGGCAGGTTTTAGTGCACATGGAACGGCCTGCAAAACTATCAGGCCCATGAGTTAATCAGTGCTGGCCGAGTGAGAGAAGTTACCTAACTGTGAATTCACTGTTAGAAGCGGGGTGGTTATTGGGTTTTGAAAAGAGGAAATCTCAGAATGTGGTGCATTAGCAAAGTATTTTGGTAGGGAGCTATACAAAAGTAGTAGATGCCAAGATGTTTCCGAAATCCGGCCACCTCGGCCTAAAAGGTGGCTAAAAACCTACCAAAAACCTGCTTTTCTGAGTTTAGCTACCGCGCCTGCGCACTTTGTACTTCCCGATAGAACTTCTGAAGCACGAAGAAAGCTTTCTTTTTTTCGCCGTGTTCGGTTAGCAGGCCTTTGCGGTTGAAGTAATCCTCGATCCCCGGCAAGGTACGGCGCGGGCTGCGGAAGTCTTTCAGAATCCACGGAGTCGTCCCGCGTAAAAAGGAGATGCGTTTCAGCATGGAAATCTGGTGCCGATAGAGGTTCTCCTGATATTCCTCGCTCCATCGCGTAAGTGAGTCGGCGTGGTAGCCAAAGCGAGCATCGCCGCCGAATTCGCTCATGATGAGCGGTTTATCGTATTTTGAGATCCAGTCGATGGAATCTGCGGTTGCGGGAGTGTGGCTATACCAGCCGATGTATTCATTGTTTCCCAGCACATCAAGGTCGTTGGCGATGGGGTCGTTGATACTGATCTCGATGCGGTCTCCGCGAACCTCCTCATGTGCCTGAAGAGCGGCTGAGACCAGCCGGGTTGGGTCGGAGGTATGGGCGTCTTCAATGAGTTGGCGCAGAAAGTGGTTGCGCGCCTCGCTGATTGGAGTCTCGTTGGCCATGGAATAAATCAGAAGAGCCGCGCGGTTGTGGTCGCGGTTAATCATTTCCTTCAACTGATTTTCAGCGGTATGCAAGGTCTCAGGATTTTCCCACTGGATATTCCAATAAACGGGTATTTCGGCCCAAACCATCAATCCCATTTCGTCGGCCATGCGCAACATAGCTTCATTGTGGGGATAGTGCGCCAGGCGAACAAAGTTGCAACCTAGATCCTTGGCCCAGCTCAACAGCGTTCGCGCATCTTCTTCGCTCCATGACCGCGCAGGACGCACCGGAGACTCTTCATGAATGCTGATCCCGCGCAGGAAAATCGGCTTGCCGTTCAACAGGATGTCGGTGCCGCTGGTTTCTATGGAACGGAACCCTATGTCCTCGGTGACGTGGTCCGTTTCGCTTGCAATCTCAACCTTGTAAAGCCGGGGATGTTCGGGAGACCAGAGCGCGAGGCTGGCGTCGAATGAAACCTCGGCGCGTCCGTGGGAGTCGGTCTGGAAGGTCTTGGTGAATCCTGCATCTGGAATTCGAATCGTGACCTGCTGTTGAAGTTTGGCTCCGTTCATCTGCACCCAGCCCTTGATGTTTTGGGTAGATCCTTTGGCGAGCTGAATCACGTAATCTTGAATAAACGTTTGCGGCACCTCGACCAATGTCACCGGACGGGTGATTCCTCCGTAATTCCACCAATCTGTAGTGAGGGCGGGCACCTGGTCGCTGGCCCGGCTGTCATTGACTCTGACAACAATGAAATTGCCCTGGGGCTTGACCCGGTTCGTGATCTCGAAATCAAAAGGTGTGAAGCCGCCTTCATGGTGGCCCAGCGCTTCGCCGTTCAAGTACACGTCAGCCAGATAATTGGCTGCGCCGAAATGCAGGAACAATCTTGCGGAACCCGGCTTCGGATAGTCAAAAGAGTGCTTGTACCAGACAGTCCCCTCGTAGAAGAGAAGCGATTCACGCTGGGTATTCCAGTCGCCGGGGACATTGAGCT
>DASZFU010000027.1:0-64336 GCA_035939495.1 Candidatus Angelobacter sp.
TGATGATGAGGATCAGGGTGAAACAATGACTCCGGAACGCTGGACAAGGCTCAAAGAAATCTTTCATGCAGTTGCCGACCAACCGCTGGAAGGGAGGCATTCTGTTGTCCTGCGCGAGTGCCAGGGAGATATGGAACTGCAGCAGGAATTAGAGCAACTACTGGCGCAAGATGAGGAGATGGGGAACTTCCTGGAAGGCGAGCCTGCTGCTGTGACAGAACCTACTTTCGAGTCCGGCAATGTGCTCAACCCCGGAGAGCGGCTCAATGGCCGCTACAAAATCGTTCGTTTCCTGGGAGCTGGTGGATCCGGAGAGGTTTATGAAGCGGAAGATGAACTTTTAAGCACAAGGATCGCCCTGAAGATTATCGGCCGGGAGGCATCGCTGGGTAAGGCGGCACTCGATCGACTCCGGCAGGAAGTACAGGCGGCCCATCGGGTTACCAACGACAATGTATGCAGGATCTATGACCTTCAACGCGATCTTGACCGTGACATAGTTTTCCTCACCATGGAATTGGTGCCTGGGGAGACCTTGCTGGCGCGGCTGAGGCGACTTGGCAAGTTAGACCGCAAAGAAGCTCTGCTCGTAGCTGGGCAGCTCTGCCGAGGCATTGCAGCCGCTCATCGTGCAGGCGTGCTTCATCGAGACCTCAAGTGCAGTAACGTCATGCTGGAAGGATCGGGTAATGCAGTGCGAGCAGTGATCACCGACTTTGGCACTGCTCTCCGTCTCGATCCGGCTGAAGCTGTGGCTAGTCCAATCGCGTTCTATGGCACGGTCGCTTACTGTTCGCCGGAACAATTGCAGGGAGAGAAATCCACCCAAGCTTCCGATATCTATGCTTTAGGGCTGATTTTCTACGAGATGCTGACCGGCCAGCGGCCATTCCGGTCCAATTCTCAGCTTGTAGAGGCCGTCAACCGGCTCACAAACGATCGCGTCAAGCTGGAAAATCTGCCCAACGGTAGTAGTTCCAGTTGGGGTCATATTATTCAGGGCTGCCTGGCGCGTGACCCGCAACAGCGGTTTGCATCGGTCGAAGAAGTCGAAACGGCAGTCAATCGGATCGGAAAAGAGTGGGAACCCTGGGTGAGATGGATCGCGGCAGCTCTCATCATCTTGGCCTTTGGCATTAGGATTAGCAACTTTTTCCAATCGACCGAGCCGCGCCAGGTCGCTGTGCTTCCTTTCCAAATTTCAACTGCCAACTCTCCGGATCAAGCCCTGGCCGATGGTTTGGCGGAATCGTTGAGCGACAACTTATCAGAACTCGAACTTTCCCAGAAATCATTGTGGGTTGTGCCATGGTCCAAAGTGCGCGAGATACCATTCATTCACAACATTGCCAGCCCATCATCGGCCTTGGGAGTGGATAGAGTTATCACGGGATCTCTAGAGCAGCGTGATGGAGAATGGGTCGTACACCTGACGTTGGAGGATGGCAAAAGCCATAGGATTCTTGGAAAGAGAGATGTAAGAGTTCGAGAAGCAGCAGCAAATCAGATTGAGGCAAGTTTACTGAAACAAGCGGCTTCCATGCTTAACGTGAAGGTTTCCACGGAAGCGAATACCAGGCTGAATCAACAGCAAACTCCGGTTCCTGGCGGCCAGGAATTCTACGAACGTGGCAGAGGATATTTGTCCCGTCACAACCTGGAATCTGCAATTGACCAGCTAGAGAAAGCAATAGCGAAGGATCCTGGCTTTACGGAAGCTCATGCCTACCTATCCTATGCGTATGCGCTCAGCTTCTGGAAAACGGGAGATCGCTCATTTTTCGACAAGTTCCAGCAAGTTTATGATCGGACCTCAACCTCGGCCACTGATTGGGCGCCTCGGCACATGGCTCGTGCCCTGATTCTGAAACAAAAGGAAGATTTGCCCGGCGCCATCCAAGAGCTTGAGCGAGCGCGACAACTCGACCCCGAATCGGAAGACGTCCGCTTTCTGCTGGCTTCCGATTACGACAAGACCGGCAAGCTGGAAGATGCCGAAAAGCTGCTCAAGGAAACTATCCAACAACATCCGGCAAGCTGGTTAAGCCGCGACCAACTCGGCCAGATTTACTTTTCCCATGCACGATACGATGAAGCGGAACGCTATTTCCGAGAGGCATCCGACCTGGCCCCCGACGATCCCATGGCATGGGTCAACCTTGGCGCGATCAACCTTGCGCATGGCAGGTACAGCGAGGCAATACCATTCTTGCAGAAAGCCGCAGCGCTCAAGCAGGATGCGGGCGCTTATGGGAACTTAGGTGTGGCATTGTTCTATCTGGGCCGTAACGCGGAATCTATCGCCGCTTTTGAAAAAGCCGCAGCGCTGCTGCCCAATAACCATCTGATGTGGCGTAATTTGGGCGATGGCTACACGAAAGCCGGAAACAAAGCTAAAGCGGCGGATGCGTATCGCAAGGCAATCCGGATATTGGAAAAGGATCTGGCCGACCGTCCCCATGACGGTAATGTTCTGGAGAGCCTGTCTCTCTACCACGCTAAGCTGGGAGAAAAGAAGCAAGCACAACTTCGCCTCGATCAGGCCGGGGAATCCTTACCCAAAAACCCACAAGCTCTGTTTGATCTGACTTTAATCTATGAGCTTACCGGTAACCGGGACAAGGCTCTAGCTGCTCTTCAATCTACCGTGAAGTCCGGTTTTCCGAAGTCTGAGATTCAAAATTCCATAGAACTAGAGCAATTGAGGAAGGACAAACGTTATTCCAAGGTGATGGAGTCTTCCAATCTATAGGTTCAGGCGTTTCATAGGGCTGCGAATTCTTCACATTTTCATGCTCTATTAACAAAAATCTGGTCTCTCCCAAGGTAATTTTGCGCTATTCCTAATAGAACGGCGACATCCCCCTAAGCACGCAAAACAAATGAGGAGGTTTTATGGAGCGTATAGTTTCGTGTATTGAAGTGAATGGTGAAATACAAGCCAGCCCTGAAATACTGCGTGTCAACCCAGGAGATACCATTCGATGGGAAAACCAGCTTTCAGAAGCATATCGAGCCACTGATTTTTCCCCGCAGGATCCACGGTTGTGTGGAGATCAGGTGATTGAGATTCCTGCTGGTTCACCGAGCGCGCCCATTAGGGTTGAGGAGAACCCTAACCGTGGACAGTCTTTCGAATACCACTATTTATTGGAGCCGGTGATACCGGGGAAGCCACCGATTGATCCTGTGATCATTGTGGAATCTCCCGCAAACCCTCCCCAGACTATAGATTGAAACCTAAACCATCATCGCTGCCGAAGCTCCAGGAAGCCGCTCTGCTTAGGCGAACGCGTCCCGTGCCCTCGGAATCAACGACAGCACGGGACTGCGTAATACGGTGTGGGCATGTCATGCAAATGCAGTTGGAGTCTGGAGAGACCAGTATGAAACGGGTTATTGAAGGGTTTGAGTTTGACGCTGGCTACATGCTACGACTAAGGATTGGAGACCACGCTACAGAGCAGCACTTCGTCGCCTATTTTGGCAGGTTGTTGCAGATCAAGATCCGAAAGCGCCTGGCATGTGCCAGGCATATTGAAGATATTCGCCGCGAAGCGATTGCACAGGCTTTGGCTGTGATTCGCTCCAATTCGTTGACTCCTCCTGAACGATTGGGAGAGCTTGTAAACACGGCTTGCAATAGACTCCTCCATGAGTATGTTTCGGCAGCTTGCTGCCAGGCAGTAGTTGATCCGCTTGTCAACCACCAGGACAAAGCAATCGACGCTGATAACCAAGAGAAGGTTCTAGTTAGAGACCTCGTGCAGCAAGTGCTGCATCAGTTGTCCTCAAAAGATCGCCAAACCCTGCGAACTGCAGTAGCGAAGAACGGCGGCAATGGCAAACATGAGGCCGACGATAGAGACCATCGGCGGCTTCTTCTGCTTCAGGCCAAGCAGATGTTTTGCAGCAAGCTACGAAATGCCCGGAAGGTCGAATCAATCTGACTTGCGTTGGGATCTTAAGTCTTTCGTACATGGCGTGGCAGCCCATCGGAACCCTCTTGATACAAACACGGGTTGAACACCTCGTATCTGCAATTAAGCCCCAAGCATTATAGGGGTCCCTTCTCTTCGTTCAGGGCAGGCTCTTCACTCCGCGCCAATCATAGTTGTAGTTGTAATGTGCTGTGCTGCGCTACGTTCAGGATGACATTAGAGGAATGGGTCGTAGAGAAGAGACATTTGTTACAAAGTAAGTGACATTGGGCTTTAGCCTCCCTCCTGAACTTTCCTTTCCATTTACAATCTCAACGCACCATGAACACCAACCCACATCCTCTTTGCCTGGTCACCGGCGCCAATACCGGGATCGGGTTTGAAATCGCGCGGGGGCTAGCACAATCAGGCTCGCAGGTCATTCTGGCCTGTCGTAACCAGGAAAAAGGTGAAGCGGCGCGGCGGGCCATTGCCGGCGAATTCCAGGATTCCAATCCGGAATTGCTTATTATTGACTTGGCCAGCCAGCGCTCGATTCGGAATGCTGCCGCTGACTTTGCTGCGAAGCACTCCCATCTCGACGTCCTGGTCAACAACGCCGGAATCGCCGTACCCTCCCGCCAGGAAAGCCCTGATGGCATTGAACTGACGTTTGCCACCAACGTTCTGGGCTACCATTTACTTACCCGGTTGCTGCTCGATTCTCTGCGAAAGGTAAAGACCGCTCGGATCATCAATGTTGCCTCCGCAATGGCCGCAGGCCTCGACCTGGCGGATGTGGAGTTCAAACGGCGGTCTTACACACAGGCAGCTGCCTACGCCCAAAGCAAGCAGGCCAACCGGATGCTCACCTGGGCTTTGGCCAAGCGCCTGGAAGGCAGCAATGTAACCGCCAATGCCATGACTCCAGGAGCAGTCGATACGCCCCTTCTTCGTGCCCTGGCCCCCAAATATCCTGGTCGCTCGACAGCAAAGGGCGCGGATACAGTCGTCTGGCTCGCGACCAGCCCTGAGGTCGCCGGAATCAATGGACGCTACTGGTCCGACCGCACCGAAGAACCCTGCGAATTTGAGGGCGATGAAGATGAGGGACCTCTCTGGGAGCTGTGCGAACGGATGACGGCAGACACACAACGTAGGTGAGCCACCATCAAAATCAAGACACCACGGAAGCACGGCGCAGCAGAGCCGCCACCGAAACCCTTTATTACACGGATTTGCGCTGATGAACGCAGATTGAAAACCATTAGCCACGAATGCACGCGAATCAACACAACCAAAAAACCGGTTCACCGCAAAGGACGCGAAGGCCGCAAAGGAAACCAAAATCCTAACTACAAAGGAACACGAAGAGAAACCCAAGGACACGAAGGAAAAAAGCAAAGAAATTCTTCGCGGGAAAACAAGATTTACAAGGTTAGCAATGCAGAGACCGCAGAGAAACGGGGATTTTTTGAGGCACTGGTGATACGGAGATTGGGTTTGAGTTTTCCCGATCACCGGATCACCCAATCACCCGGATCACCCGATTCCTTACCCCTTAACCCTAAAGTAACTATCTTGAGGGTATTGTCTTAATCAAATATCTTCTGAAATGCGATATTCTTAAGAGAGGGCTTGCTCCGCTCTGCCATTGCCCTGATGGCAGACTTTCGAAGAGTTTATGTTCGGCCGTAAAGAAAAAATTTCGTCCTCAAAATTAACTGTTGTTCAATATGCGACACTAGTCGTCTTTCTGGTGCTTGCCTATGGACTGTGGAGCCTGCAAATCCGCAAGTCCGGTGAGTATGAAAGCCGCGCCGAGCAGAATCGCATCCGGCGGGTGCCGATCCTCGCACCACGAGGCAAGATTCTGGACCGTGAGGGCCGCATCATTGTCGATAATTATCCTTCCTTTTCCGCGCTGCTGCTGCGCGATCAGCCCCGCGACTTGATGGCCGATGCCGCGAAGATCTCCGAAGGCCTCCACATCCCTGCCGATGAGATTCGGGACAAAGTCCGCCGCTACCAGCTTGCCCATCGGCTGGCTTATGAGCCCATCATCATCAAGAATGACATTACGCCTGACGAGCGCGCCTTCATCGAATCGCACAAGGATGAATTTCCAGAGCTGGAGACCATCATGGTGCACCGGCGTCTGTATCCGAAGAATGGCTTCATGTCGCACCTGATCGGCTACGTGGGCGAGGTGAGTGAAGACATGCTGAACTCGCCCAAGTTCGATCTGTATGAGCGAGGGGACATCGTAGGACAGTCGGGCGTGGAGCAGTATTACAACGAAATCCTGATGGGGAAGAACGGCTCGCGGCGAGTACTGGTCGATAGCAAGGGACGGGAAAAGGGCAAGCTGAGCGAGGACCCTGCAGTAGTGGGCAAGCCGCTGAAGCTGACGGTGGATTTGGATATTCAGATCGCGGCGGAGCAGGCGCTGGAGGGAAAGAACGGAGCGATTGTGGCCATGGATCCGAGGACGGGAGAGATTCTGGCGATGGTGAGCCGGCCGACGTTTGATCCGAACGACTTTGCGATCCGCATATCCCGGGATGAGTGGGGCCGGCTGATCAACGATCCTGCGCATCCTTTGTTGAACAAGGCCATCCAAGCACAACTGGCCCCTGGTTCGGTATTCAAGATCATCATGTCTGCTGCCGGACTTCAGGAGGGCATTGCCCAGAACCTCCGCGTCAATTGCGGTGGTGGAGGCAATTTTTATGGCCGGTACTTCAAGTGTTGGGTTGTAGCCGAGCATCGAACGCATGGGGCCGTCGACATTTCCAAAGGTATTTACCAGTCATGCGACGTGTTTTTCTACACGCTGGCCCAACGCCTTGGCATCGAAAGGATTGCCAAATGGGCAAGCGCTTTCGGCCTGGGGAAGAAGACCGGAATCGATCTTCCTAACGAAGTCAGTGGCACCATGCCGTCAGAAGAATGGAAGATCAAGACCTTCCGCCAAAAATGGATCATCAGCGAAACCATCTCTGTCGGCATCGGCCAGGGCGCGGTCACCACGACCCCAATTCAGTTAGCCCATGCGATTGGCGGTATCTCTATGGCCGGCGCGCTCTATCGGCCTCATGTCGTCTCGCCTGATCAACTCCCGCAGCAATTTAAGGAGGTAACAAAGGCTGACTATTCCGTTAACCACGTTCCTCTCGATGCTCAGAACTGGATTACCATTACCGACGCCATGGCGGGCGTGGTCAATCCCGGAGGCACCGCCCCCAGCGCCCATCTGCAAGGTATTGATTTTGCCGGCAAGACGGGCAGCGCCCAAGTTGTCAGCAACGATTTACGCAAGAGCAAAGGTGGAGGCGGTAAGGAATTCAAAGACAATGGCTGGTTTGCCGGCGTAGCTCCCCGGCGTAATCCTGAGATTGTTGTCGCGGTGCTCATCGAACAGGGTGAACACGGCTATCTTGCCGCTCGCATGGCTGCTCAGGTCATCAAGGCTTATGTGGATAAGCAGCGCCGCCTCCACAATAATCCGACATTGTTTAGCGACAAAGCCGATCCTGGCTCGGTTCCGGTTGCCGGCGTATGGGGCGAACCACAACCGGGTGAAGCCGTAGCGGAGCACGATAATCATGAAGACGAGCATCACTCTCTTCTAAGTGGAACCTTGCTGGTCAAGATGGGCACGGGAGACAAATCGACCAGGAATAAATCTTCAAAGGCCTTGGCCAGTGCCCTGCCGGAGTTGAAGCAGTGAGGCGTTTCCTTTCGTTCCGCGATTTTGACTGGCCGCTGCTGGGCTTTGTCCTGCTGATTTGTGCCTTGGGAGTCGTAGAAATCTTCAGCACAACTTCGGGAACAAAATTTGCCGGCTACCACATCAAGCAGATCTACTGGATCATCGGTGGCCTGGTTCTTATGTTCCTGGTCAGCGCCATCAACTATCAGGTGCTGCTGGAAAACTCCAAGTGGTTTTACGTGGCATCTGTCGTGTCGCTGGTGGCTGTAATGGTTCTCGGGAAAAAATACCTGGGAGCGCGGCGCTGGATCCAATTACCCGGAGGGCAGCATTTTCAGCCCTCAGAGTGGGTCAAACTGGTCCTGATTATTGCCCTGGCCAAATACTTCACCGAATCCGACGACCGGCATGCTTCCCTCTCCGACGTGATCAAAGCCGGTCTTATAGCCGGAATCCCCATGGCCCTGGTGTTGAAGCAACCCGATCTGGGTACGGCCCTTACCTATGTCCCGGTGGCCGTGATGGCGTTATTTTTGGGTGGCATCCAGTTTCGTCATGCAGCCGTAATCTTGCTGGTTGCGGGAGTGCTCATGCCGGCGGTGTGGAAATTCGGCTTGAAACCCTATCAGAAAGAGCGGCTTACAAGCTTCCTGCATCCTGAAGCTGATTCCCACAGCTCGGGTTATCAGTTGGAACAATCGAAAATCGCGGTAGGCTCAGGAGGGCTCTGGGGCAAGGGGATTCGTAAAGGCTCGCAGACCCAGGGATCGTTCCTTCCGGAGCCCCATACCGACTTTATTTTTGCCGCATGGTCTGAAGAACACGGGTTTGTGGGCGCGGTTGCGTTGCTGCTGCTATACTTCTTGGTGTTGATGCGTTTGATTCACAACGCCCAAACAGCGCCCGATCGCGCCGGGGGATTTGTGATAATGGGTGTGGTGGCGGTATTGCTGTTCCACATCCTGGTAAACGCAGGCATGGTGGTAGGTTTTATGCCTGTCACCGGGATTCCGTTGCCATTGATGAGCTATGGTGGCTCGTCGTTGTTGTTCATGTTTCTGGCGCTGGGAATTGTGATGAATATTCGAATGCGCCGCTTTGTGAACTGATTCAAGGAATTGGCGCTCCAGGCAGCGCAGATAGGAAACAAAAGAATTTACGTTGTGCCCTTACGTTAAGAGGGCGCCGGCCCGAGAGACCGGACAGAATTCAGAGAAAATGCATGGCGGGTAGGAAACGGCCCCGCGAAAAGCGGAGTTGGCCACAAAGTCCGGCCAGTGCTAAGGTGCAAAGATTTTTCAAACAAGTCAAAAGCAGATTCCAGATGTTTCTGGGAGAGTATCCTCCAGGAGCAGAAGTTTATTTTCTGCAACAACGAAATTGAATTTCTCCAGCACTCCAAATCAACGAATACTACGCAAGCCGGATCTGATCCGGTTCGCGCTCTGAATCCCGTTCCTTCTCCCGGTCCGTAGAACCGGAGAGATACATGTCCAAAGAATTATTTGTCTGTTCGACTCCGCATGAAACCAAGGTTGCGATTGTCGAAGAAGATCAACTCACAGAAGTCTATTTCGAGCGTGAAAACGAATACACGCTTGCAGGTTCCATCTATAAAGGCCGAGTGACACGCGTGCTTCCCGGCATGCAATCTGCCTTTGTGAATGTTGGCCTCGAACGCGATGCCTTCCTTTACGTCTCGGATTTTCTCCTCGATGAGGACGAAGATGCTGAGACCCTGGAACATGTGGTGCCGCGTCCCTATGTCATGGCCTCTGGCTCGGAGCCCCGAACCGAGGGCGCCACCGAACCAATCGAAGCTGAAACCGTCGTTCCTTCTTTTACCGGTGAGGCGGAAGACGCAGAGGCCGGCCCGAACGGAGCACAGCAACGCGATGTCGAGCGCGAAGGCCAGCGGAGATGGAAGGGCCGCCGCCGGCGAGGCAGGGGGCGCGACCGCTTCCCGGATCGAGACCAGGATCGTTCCCATGCCCACTCAGAACAGCCCCAGCGCGAACAAGACCATGGGGAGCATGATCAGACGGAAGTTCACGCCGAATCAAAACAGCACGAGCCTGATGTTGTAGAGCAGCACCCGGCTGAAACGGCTCCTGAGCCGCATCCACCAGAAACATTCCGTGAAGCTCGTCCACAAACATTTTCACCGCGTCAAGCCGTGGTTTTGCCGGGCGAGTCTATTTCCAAGTACCAGCCTCAATCGGCTGCGCCAGCGGCTTCAACGCCTGCTCCTGTCAAGCCTAAGCCTTCACAATCTGCGGGGAGACCCTCGACCGAATATTCATTCGATCCCAAGCGATTTTCTCCCAACTCCATGGTTCTGCCGGGAGAATCGTTGGCAAAATATCGGGATACGCCCACGCCCGAAGCAATCCCCGTTGCCGGGCAGAGCGCGCCTTTACAGGCCGAGCACTCCGAGCTTGTTCAGCCCGAGGTTCATGCACAGGAAGCCAGCGAGCCCGAGGCTGCAGCATCGTCTCCCAGCATCGACGTTCCATCGGTTGTGGCGGAAACTCGTGCAGCTATCAAAGAAGACTTGGGCCCACAGGGCGGAATCGTTAGCGTGGTTGAAGAGCGAGAAGAAGCAATTCAGCACAAACCCGCGGAAGATGTGGATGTTCCGAGTGCTTTTGAAGGAGCGGCTGTCGAGCCCCAAGACATTCAAGAGCAGGCGGCGCCCGATAAATCTCGATTGCAAGCTATGCCACCGGCCGGCGTTACCGGATCGGGCGTGATGGAAGAAGAAGAAATCGAAGAGGAGGAGAGCGAATTCCCAAGCTTTCAGGAGCAATTTGATCTCGACGATTTCGAAGATCTGGAAGTAGCGGAGCTTGAGGAACAAGAAATGGATCTCGTTCCCCTCGGAAGCGAGTTCACTGAAGCAGTCCGTGATGCCCACACCGCCGAAATTGTAACGGGCCAATACGAACCAGAAGGGCTCGGAGCAGGCGAAGAATTCGAAGAAGCTGCCGAGACGATGGGCCAAGTTTCCGACGGTGAGGATGAGGAAGATATCGACCTCCACGCAGAACTTTCCGGCGATGTTGAAGAGGGCAGCGCGGAAATGCGAGCCCCTGTTCCCACAGCCGGTTATCAGCAACGCACCGACCGCAGGGGCGAACGTCGCGGGCCAGGACGCAAGCCGGGGGGTCGCCGCATGAGAGGCCGTCCACGTCCGCATGCCCAGCGAACCTTCCCCGCCATCACCGATCTCCTGAAAGAAGGCCAGGAAATCCTGGTTCAGATTGCCAAAGAGCCGATCGCCAAAAAAGGCGCTCGCATTACCAGCCACATCGCTCTGCCCGGACGGTTTCTGGTTTACATGCCGACCGTTCACCACACTGGAGTATCACGCAAGATCGCATCGGAAGAGGAGCGCCAGCGGCTCAAACGCATCGTCTTGAGCGAGCGCGGCGAAGCCCACGGCGGATTTATCGTGCGTACGGCAGCCGCTGCCGCTACGGAAGACGATCTGCGCGCCGACATCCGTTTCCTCATCAATCTTTGGAATGAGATTCGCAACCGCGCCGAAGCAGCGAAAGCGCCTGCTCTGATCTATCACGATCTCAACCTGGTCGAGCGTATTCTTCGCGACCAGGTCACCACCAGCTTTTCCGCTATATGGGTTGATTCGGAGCAGGAATACGAACGTATCTTGCGCTTTGTAAGCCGCTTCCAATCCTCCCTGGTCAAGCGCGTCAAGCTCTACACCAAGGAGACGCCGCTATTCGAGCAGTTCAGCATCTCTGAAGAGATCAACAAGGCGCTCAAATCCAAAGTATGGCTCAAGAGCGGCGGCTACATCGTAATCAACCAGACCGAAGCGCTGGTCGCGGTTGACATCAACACCGGCAAATACGTCGGCAAGACCGCGCGTTTGGAAGATACGATCGTTAAGACCAACATCGACGCCATCAAGGAAATCGTGCGCCAAATCAGGCTTCGCGACCTGGGCGGCATTATCGTCATTGACTTCATCGACATGGACGAGCGCAAAAACCGCCAGCGTGTCATGCAGGCCCTGGAAGAAGCTCTCAAGGCCGATCGAGCTCCCTCCAAGGTTCTGCAGTTCAATGATTTTGGCTTGGTGGCAATCACTCGCAAACGCGTGAAGCAATCCCTGGAACGGACCCTCGGCCAGCAGTGCACCACCTGCACCGGCACTGGAATGATCAAGTCGGTAACGACCGTGTGCAATGAGATCTATGTTGAGATGCGCAAGATGGCGCGGCGCTTCGAGCACGATATCGTGTTGCGCGTACATCCGGACGTAGCGAAGGCCCTCAAGTTGACCAATAGCCGCTGGATTGAAGAAATGGAAGAGCTGACGAAGCGCACGGTCCTGGTAAAGTCCGACCCGTTACTACATCCCGAACAATTCGATTTGCAGTAAACGAAAAATGAATAGCGCAGCCACACCCCGGCTGCGCTATTCATTGACGCTGATGTCGATCGTGGGTCAACTTTCTGCGAACTGACCCACTACGTATCGCCGATGTTAGAATCACTTCCGGCTAGCCGCCACGAGCTAGCCCCCAGCAACCAAAAATGGGAAAGCATTTCAAAGGTTCCCCAATTGAAGAGCGGTCTCTCGATGCCTACATCAAACTGGCTCGCGCGTCCAACACCGCCATGGCTTGCGCCAAAGCTGGCTTGGATACTTCAGGCCTTAGCTACAGCCAGTTTGCCGTCCTGGAGGCTCTTTACCACGTTGGGCCGCTTCACCTCGGTGAGCTTGCCCGGCGCATTCTCAAAAGCAGCGGCAATCTTACACTGGTGATTGACAACCTGGAAAAACGCGGCTTGGTCAAGCGCCAACAACGAGGAAGTGATAAGAGATTCTTCCTCGCTACCATCACCCCAGCCGGACGCAAATTGATAGCCAAGATCTTCCCGAACCACGTCCGGCAGATTGTCGAGGTAATGGCCCGCCTGTCGTCCGCAGAACAGGACGAGTTGGCCCGTCTGTGCCGCAAGCTGGGTAAGGGAGAATGATTGGAATTGCCAGAATTGCCACTTCGGCTCACCTCAGTGCAGGCTCCACTGCCAAGATTGCCATAAATTGAAAATGCTGTTTCCGCAATGCTCCCATCCTTAAATGCTCTTTGCGAAGCGTGGGAAATCTGTAACCATGCCCACTCTGCTGTCTCCCTTCAGCCCATGAAGCCGAGCGGGCTGAATGCCGAGTGCGGACTGCTGAGTGCTAGAGGAGACAAACTAATGGCTAAAGGCTAATGGCTGTTCTTTTCCTTGACATCCTCTCCCCTCTGCTCCAGATTAGATTGCACATTGTTCGAGCCTGATGCACCGGCAAGCTGTGAGGTACATGCCTTTTCAATCGAGTGACAGTCTGGTTCGCCTCTTCAAATCATGCGCCAGGGCTGCCGCATTCGGCGTTATCTTCTTGGGAGTCGCAGTGTTGGCGGCCTGGACTCTGGGCGGTGCCGCCGCGAGCGGTGTGTTCCGTGGCTTGCTGACCGTGCAGGCCAATGCAGCATTGGCCTTTATGTTGTGCGGTGTCTCGCTAATTCTCGTCGTATCGAACTATGGTCACGATTGGAAGCAGGGCCTGGCTCGCATCGCCGCAGTTGCCGCTTTGCTGGTCGGATTACTCTCTCTCTGTGAATCCCTCCTCCGCTTTGACCTACACATCGATCACCTCCTGTTCCCGGATGCGTCTGCAGGGCGAATGGTGCCCGCAACATCGCTAAGATTTGTGCTCGCCGGTTGGGCTTTGCTGGCGATTGATGTTGAGACCAGAAACAAACGTCGTCCTGCGGAATGGCTGGCGGTAGGCGTCGGTTTCATCTCGATTCTGGCTTTAGTCCAATATCTCTACGGGATTCGGTTTTTTTACGGAATTACCGGGACGTTGAAGTTATCGTGGCAGACGGCACTGGGATTCATGGTGCTTTCGGCAGGCCTGCTGATGTCCCGGACCGACCGTGGCTTCACCGCGGTCCTTTCGAGCGCCAGCCTGGGAGGCCGCATGGCGCGCCGGTTACTGCCGGCGGCATTAGTTTTTCCTCTCGTGCTCGGCTGGTTACTAATGCAGGGATATGAGCGAGGTCTCTACTCAGCGGACTATAGCCGGGGAATTTTTACCAGTTCCATCGTTGTTTTCTTTGTAACTCTCGTCTGGTGGAACGTGCGATCCTTGCATCGCATCGACAGCGAACGGCAGCGGGCGGAAGCCGATATCGGGAAGCTCAACCAGGAATTGGAACAGCGCGTCGCCCAACGCACTGCGCAACTGGAAACTCTCAACCAGCAGCTCGAAACATCGGCCACTGCCCGCGAACACTCGGAACAGAGATTTCGCAGCCTGCTGGAAGCGGCCCCGGATGCCATCGTGGTTGTGGACCAGGAGGGCGAAATTGTTCTGGTCAATGCCCAGGTCGAAACGTTATTTGGATACCGGCGCGAAGAGCTATTAGGAGAGCAAATCGAAGTTCTCATTCCTGAACGATTTCGCAGCCGGCATCCAGGGCATCGCACCGGCTTCTTTGCCGAACCGCGCACGCGGCCCATGGGAGCCGGGTTGCAACTCTATGGGTTGCACAAAGAAGGCAGGGAGTTCCCGGTAGAGGTCAGCCTGAGCCCGTTGGAGACGGAAGAGGGCATACTGGTTTCCAGCGCCATTCGCGATATCACTGCGCGCAGGCAGACTGAGAAAGAGATCTTAAAGCTCAACCTGGGGCTTGAAGAACGCAATATTGATCTTGCCGCCGCGAACCAAGAATTGGAGGCCTTTACCTATTCGATTGCCCACGACCTCCGGGCGCCCTTGCGGCATATTCAAGCGTTCTCGCGCATGCTCATGGAAGAGCTCGGCGAGAGTATTCCCCCTCCAGCCCAGGAGTTTGTGCAAGACATTGTCAGCAGCACTCAAGACATGGGCCGCATGGTCGATGATCTGCTTGCCTTTGCCCGCATCGGACGCCAAGAACTGCGCTTGCAGGTGACCGGGCTTAGCTCGCTGGTGCAGGAAGTACTGAAGGAGCTTTCACGAGAGACCGCCAGCCGCGAAATTCAATGGCACATTGGAGCGCTGCCGTTTGTGGACTGTGATCCTGGCTTGATGAAATTGGTTTTCTCCAACCTTCTCTCGAACGCGATAAAATACACGCGCCCTCGTAAACCGGCTATTATTGAAGTTGGCAGGATCAAAGAAGAGGACATTATCTTTGTCCGGGACAATGGCGTAGGCTTCAACATGAAATATGCTGACAAGCTTTTTGGCGTGTTTCAGCGCCTGCACCGGAAAGAAGACTTTGATGGCACCGGCGTGGGCCTGGCCACCGTGCAGCGAATCATCCACAAGCACGGCGGCCGAATCTGGGTCTCCGCCGAGCTCGACAAAGGCGCAACATTTTATTTCACGTATGGACCACTTCGTTGATCCACTCACCGACTGGAGGAAACATGGAGCAGATGGAAATCCTGTTAGTCGAAGATGATCCCCGGGACGTGCGTCTGACCATGCGTGAACTGCAGTCTGACAGGTACAACGCCAGAATCGAACTGGCCCGCGACGGAGCCGAAGCCCTGGATTTTCTATTTTGTAAAGGGGCCTACAGCGAACGTGCCGCAGACCGTCCCCCCAAATTGGTGCTTTTGGACTTGAAACTGCCCAAGATTGACGGCCTGCAGGTCCTGCGCGAAGTCAAAGGGAATCCGGCTACACAGGCGATTCCTGTAGTCATACTGACCTCGTCGAAGGAAGAGAAAGATATGATCGAAAGCTACCGATTGGGCGTCAACAGCTATATCCAAAAGCCCGTGGACTTCGAGCAGTTCCGTGAAACCATCCGCACTCTGGGAATCTACTGGGTTGGCGTCAACCAACCGCCGCCTGACAAGACCTTCGCGAGCTGAGGAACATTGAAACCAAAACCTTTTAGCCGCGAATACAAACGAATTAACACGAATCAAAACAAAAAAAGAATAAGCAACAACAGGAGTAGTGAAAAGAACATTTTTTTGATTCCTGTTCTTGTTCTTTTATTCGCGCTAATTTGCGTGTATTCGCGGCTAAAAAGGTCTTGGTTTTTCTCACTGGCCGATCTGGTTGTCTTCTATAACCTGCACGCCCGGAGGCGCCTCGAAATGAAACAGGGTTTCCTGAACAGGCACATTTTCTTCAACATTGGTGAAGCGAAAATCGGTGGAGGCGCCATCGACTTCGTTGATCACGATACGGGTGATCTGATGGGAAGGCGAGATTTCAAGCACAACGCTGGAGATGCGATCGGTCATGCCTTTGGGAACACCGCGCAACACGACATCACCTGCGTTGACGGGAGCGACATCAGGAGCCAGAGAGAGCCCGTTCAATTCTTTTTCGAGCCGCGTTTTGCCCAAAAGATACCGGAGAGGAGAGCGAATATCGTCGATGTTCTTAAGCGAGGCTTTCTTGGCCTGGCGTTCGCCGGAAACGTAGAACCATGCCGTGTGCGCGTCGGTAAGGAAGAGCTTCTGGGCGGGCTGGCGATACTCCCAACGCATGCGTCCGGGCTTTTTCAGCCATAGGATGCCGCTTTCGGTGCGAGACATTCCCGGACCTTCGTACTTCTGAGAGAAATCCGCTTTGGAAGTCTTGAGGTGGTTGTAGTGATCGTCGGTTGCGCGGGCGATAGCAGCAACATCATTTTCGGATGCCGCCGAAGACGACACACTCATTAAGAGGGCTAAGGTGAATGAAATGTAACAAGTCATTTTGGCGATGCCGTACGTTACATCCCATTCCGCCGGCTATCCCTTTGGAAGGGTGTATCCAAATATCTGCGGGCTTCATCCAGAGCTCCCTGGGTATTGTCATTCGTCTGAATGGCCTGCCGGTATTCATTGACAGCGCGATCGCGCTGGCCGGTAATGTCAAAAATCTTGCCTAAACCGATATGGCTCCAGACTTCAGTCCAGCGCGGCTCCTCGTCGCCATTGAGTGATTCGCGATATTCGTTGGCAGCCGATTGGTAGTTTCTCTGCAGATAAAAGACCTCGGCGATGCGGTAGTGTGCCAGCGAGCTGTTCTTGTTTACATCCAGCGCCTTGTTGAACTCGGTCAGGGCTTCCGACAGGTTTCCGGCAGCGGTTAGCTCCTGCCCCCGGCGAATGGCCACTCGCGTCCGCAGTTCCGGGGAATTCTTCAAGACCCAGTTGTTTGGATCGAGCACCAGGCGGCGCGGTTTTCCAAAGGTTTCTACCGCGAAGGTGGATTCCGTTCCTCTGACCTCAATACGTTTCATCTCACTTTGGCCATCGGTATCAACTTTGAGTTCGAGCGGCATGCTGAAGAGATCCAGATCCTGGCTGATCTGCCCGGCAATGCGGAAGCCTTTCTTTACTCGGAATGTGGTGTATTTAATCTTAAATTCAGGTGCGCCAGTGCCATCAACCCACTGCGAGAAAAAGGCAGTCAGCTTGTCGCCATAATTCTTTTCAGCAATGCTCTGGAGATCAGAAACCCTCGCTGGCTTGCCCGCAAACCTGCCCATAAATTCGTCCATGGCCTTATTGTACGCGGCCTCGCCAATGACCCAGCGCAACATGTGGAAGATCATTCCGCCCTTGTCGGTTACCAGGGATTGAAACTGAGGAGAAAAGACGTCGAGCTTGGTGATGCTGCCCAGTGGAACTGTGTCGTAGGCCAAAGCGCCAACAGCCATGTCTTTGGTGGCATCTTCAAACGCTGCGTTTCCAGCCACGTTTTGAACAAAGCGCATCTCTGAATCGCGCGCTCCGCCATCCACCAGCCACAAATCGTCTTTCGTAGCGGCGCTTATGGAAACACCCCACCACTGGTGAGCAATGGTATCGGCCAGCAGCCGGTAATTGGTCTTCTCGGTAATATCACGCGTGGCCACTGCCGCGATCTCAGGAGCCCACCAGCTCGGCACGGTATCGTCGGGAAGTTCAACCAGATTGAGCCGCGTACCAGGCATGGGACCATAAATGCTGGCGAAGAATTCAAGCGCTTTCGCAGCCTGATCGGCGTACGCAGGTCCGAGCTTGAGCTTATCGTTGCGCAAATAGACATGCACATTGCCGTTTGGAGTATCGAAAAATGGACCTGCAATGATGGTTCCGGGGAAGCTCGGTTTTTGCCAGGTAAACGTCGCTGTGGTCTTACCGCCTGCATTGCGGGCGGCTGTGGAAGGCGCGCCGCTGCCAATGAGCACCGTGCCCGCCGGAGCAGTTACATTGATCGTAGAAGTAAAACGATCCAGGCCATAGTTCGTGACCGGGAACCAGCGGCCGGGATAAAGCAGGTAAGTGACGTCTTCGCCAACATAGGCCAGCTTCAGGCCTTCAACCGGGCTATCATCAGGATTGTTCAGATTCCCTTCATAGTCAAACGTGAGCGTCGCGGTCGCTCCCTTGGTCAAGCCCGCAGGAAATACCACACGCACAGCATTGTCCTGGGAGATTCGCTCGGCCGATAGAACTTTTCCCTTGTCATCCACAACACGCGTGGGCCGCAGGCCATTGTTCAGCTCAAACGTGGCAAAATTCACGTCGTCAAGAGCAGTAAATTTGACCTTGGCGTGGGCCGTCAGATGATGGGTCTTGGGAACAATTTCCGCATCGATCACGTAGTCTTCGGCTTTGATTCGGGATTTCTCAGCCCCTAGCGCCGGTAAGGCCAGGACGAGAACCAATAGAAAGAAGAAATAAGCACGCCCAACAGGCGGTCGTGCAATACGCATGATAACTCCAGAGCCTATCATTTTAGATGATTATTGTGTCAAATACGATGCGTTTCTATCAACGTTAATAAGTCTTTACAGATATGTCCAGCGAAGCCAATATCTCCTTGGCTGCTCGCCACGCAGGTTCTTCACTGCTGGTTCGATCACGAAGCGCCTCCCGCACCTGGCCCAGCTCAGCAATCATCTTTTGCCTCGCTTGGCCCTCGGGAATAATTGCCCGCAATTCGCGTAACACATTCTCCGCAGTAAAGTTGTGCTGGATCAGTTCTGTGACAATTTTTTCACCCGCAATCAAGTTAGGCATGGCAAATGTATCGAGCTTCACCAGCCATCTGCCCGTGAGCCAGGTTAGAGGCGCAACCCTGTATACCGCCACGAACGGAGTTCCAGCCAGCGCCGCCTCCACGGTCGCAGTGCCGCTGGCCACGGCCGCTGCGCGAGCATGTTGAAGGGTGACGCGTGAACTATTGGTAAGCTTCACCGCGGGACCGGCGCCTTGGTCACCTATTTCCCGGCGCAGCCATTCCTGAGCGATGGTGGAAGCCACCGGCAGCACATACTCGTATCCGTCTCCCAACGTTTGAGCGGCTTGCAGCATGGCTGAAAGATTCATTCGTACTTCTTTGCGACGGCTACCGGGCAGCAGTGCGATCCATTCCTTGTCAGGATCAAGCTGCCACTGGCTGGCGAAATCGGCACGCGAGACCTGAGGCACAAGCATGTGTGCCAGCGGATGTCCTACATACGAAACATCGACTCCATGTTTGCGGTAGAACTCGCGCTCAAAAGGAAAGATCACAATCATCTTCCGTATATATCTCTGGATCTGCTTCACCCGTCCTGACCGCCACGCCCACACCTGCGGGCTTACAAAATAAAAAACTGGAATGTTTCGCTCGTGCAGCGCCTTGGCCAAGCGGAGATTGAAATCCGGAAAATCGATCAAAACCGCAGCCGAAGGTTTGCGCTGCGATGCTTCCGCGACCAGCCCACGAAACCGGCGATGGATGCCGGGCAGATGAGTCAGAACTTCAGTTAGGCCCACGACAGCCACATCTCTGGCGTTGACCAGAAGTTCACATCCGGCAGCCTGCATCTTCTCGCCGCCCATGCCGAAGAAATCAACCGAGGAAAGTAGCTGCTTCAAAGAACTGACAAGCTGAGCGCCGTAAGTGTCGCCGGACGCCTCCCCGGCAGAGAGAAGGAAAGATCGTGAGGGATTTTCCTGAGAATCTATGTTGCTCTCCAACTCTGGTAATTTACTCAGCTTGTCCTTTTTGCAATCTGCTGCTCATCTCGATGGTAGCTGATTTCCAGACGACGTGGAGAGATAAAAAAGCGCAGCGGAAATGATATCTCCGCCGAAGGCGAAGTAATCATCAAATGGGCCAGGGATATTCACCGGTAGCATTTCGTACATGTAAACTAATATTGGAATAATGAGCCAATTTTTCCCTTGTCCACCGCTGTGATACACCCGCCATAAACATAAGGTCAAAATAAATCCTGAACCGATAGCTGAAGGTGCTGTAAATGCAGACTCTCCAAAACTAAAAGGGAGCAATATCACCGACCATATCACGGAAAATACTAAGGGAAGAAAAACATCAACGAGGGAAAACTTCTTGATAAAGAAGAGCATTAAAGTCGCAATGATAAAACAGATGCCCAACACAGAACAGCCCGCAATGAGGCCAGCCTTCCATCCCTGCCAAATCCAAAACATGATAAGGGTTAGCAATGATAGCGGGAAAGATACAACTATCAGAAGTACACTTTTCCACATTTTGAGTTCTCCTTGTTCCGTTGACTACTGGATTCATTTGCTTCCTTTGTACTCAACTAATGACAAATTGCCGATTCCGTTTCACGGATTTTTCAATAATAGAATCAATGGTTTATTCATATTTTCGCTTGCTTAACACTCAATTTTCTTAGTTGGGATAGGGGATGGTAGTTAGAAACCGACACGAATTCGTGTTGTTTTCAAGGTTGCCGTTCAGGAGGGCAGCAACCCTACATTTTTCCTGCGGCCTTCATCTCAGGAGACACGAGCGAGTGCTTCAGCCAGGTCCCCGCAATACAGCGGAAATACCGGATCGTCGGTCTTTCCGGAGCCGGCGAGGCGGTAAAGCGGGCGATGATGGATTGTCATTGTTGGCAACTGTCCCAGCAAGCGGCTGGCTTCCTGACGATCGTTTAAATCAATGGAGTTGCCGTTCAGCATGGAGCGAAGCAATTGAGCTGCCGCTACCATGACGGTTCCACTCGAATTCGGATCTGACAGTAACTTATAAACCGCACGCCAGAGACCTTGGAGTTCAGGCAGCCGCGGCAACAGTTGGGTGAGACGATCCTGGAGTTCTGTGGTGCCCCGGAGCACATGCAATAGGCAATCCAGCAAAGTGTGGTTTGCTGGCTCACTATTATTGAGGCTGGCAACTGGCATATCAAGATTGATCTTCTTGAGCCGGCTTATCAGTGTTACCGCCGCCATTCTAGAACGCTGCCATGTTGATGAGAGGCAGACTCGCCCCAGGCGCGGTATCCATATCTCTGGGTTGGCATGGCGCGCAAAAAAGTCAGGCCGCCGGGCGGAAAGACAGGTGGCAAAACTCAGCAGTGCCTCTAAGATTCGATCATCCTCGTTCATTCCGATCTTTAAAGGGGCGCGATCGAGGCAATCCTCTGTCCATGAAAGAAGAGCATTAGCAAAATTTTCATTGGAGATGTCATTGGCAATCAATTCGATACAGTCTTCTGGTTTTTCAAAAAAGAAGTGGTAGCGAAGGCTTCCCAACGCGGCCATAGGGGCCGTGGCCGGACCACCTTCACCGCCACCCGGAAAGATAGGCACAAACCATGATTCCAGCAACTCATGCGCAACCCGGGCAACCGCTCCTTCGCCGCCAGAGACTTGCGAGCGGTAATCGCCAGTTCGGTTCGGTTGATCCGCCGTCCGCCGACAGGCTTCAGCTACCAGGCTATAGACCGATTTGCGGTCGGCATCGGGAAAGCAACGTCGGGTTCGAATAGCTGCCGAAGGAGGAATATTCTGTAAGGAATCAAGAAGCCTGCTCGCGGCTTGGTATTTTTTCAGATAAACCAGCCGTGCCACGAAATGCACGATGGCAGAATAACGCTGGTCCCCGGCTCCAGAAGCCTCGGAGAGAGCCCAGGTAACTATTTCGTGCTGGCATTCTTCCGACCACACGTCGGTCCATTCCAGTGCAGTTACAAGAAGAGCTTCGTGCAGGTTTCCCGGCATTGCACAGTGGCACCATTCGCGAATGACCGACGGATCATCAAAATTCCAGTTGTAAAAAGTTAAGCCGATCACTCGGCGGGTATCCAGGCTCCCAATCCGGGGAAATTTACAGCCTAACCGTGCTAGTCGCACGAGGACCCGAGAATCGCTGGTCGAAAGTGAAAATCTCCGTTCTTCACGTTCCGCGTCTGTCACCGGCCCGGCAAGCATATTCGAGCACCGAATCCTCACAAAATCGTCAGTCTCGTATCCGGCCAGAAGCCGGGTCAGGCAAATGCCAGATAGGGAACGATTCTGTTCCGCAAGCATCAAGGTCGCCTGGATTCGCAGCGCCTTGGAGAGCGGTGTTGCCTGTTTGCGAGCCCGCCCCCAAACGCGGAGGTACGGCAGCGAAGCCGGCGTTGAGTGTTCTAGAAGTGTCACGAGTCGCCGCAGGGCTGCTTCATCATTCTGGCGGATGCCGGTGTCTGAAAAAATCAGCGACGTGAGCACCCGCGCCGCGTCTTGCGTACAGGGAATTCCACGGCTCCCTGCCTGCTCGATCAACGCAGACACCGCTTGCGGGGTGCAATGTTTGTGCAGTTCCGACCATAGAGATGTCCATCTGCTGTCTGTTTCCGTATGCTGCAATGCCTCATCGAGTGCGCCATAAATGGAGGTGATGACCCAGGACGGGTTAGTTGCGGTAAGAGAGCTGCGATTCCAGGCAAAGGATTCATGGCAGAGATAACTTGCCAGCTTTCTCTCTGCATAAGCTGCTAATAGTGGTTTTTCCCTGGCCAACCGGCGCACGGCCTTTGCAAAAACATCGAGGTGGTCATGGTGCAGTGCGGGCCGAATACGGTGCAGAAACTCAGCGCGAACCGCCCAATCCTCGATCTCATCTACCCCGGCGATGCCAAGCTGCAACCATCGTTGGCTCTCGGAAGCGTTGTAGGATGCCATTCTGGCTAGAAACAAGCACCTGTCGGTCCAGGATTGTTGCCCAAGATGGTCTGCCAGAGCCTCAACCAATGGATAATGTTTTGGCGCGAGTAATCCACGTGACATCAGAAACTCGAGCTCCGTGGCTGTATCGAATGGGCTGGTGAGTTTGGTGGCCCAGTTTTTGGGATCTTCCGTAGGCAAATTGTTGATAGCCATTTCCGCTAGGACGTCATGCTGGAGCGAGGATTCCAGGGCGAAATCAGGTAACTGAAACAGTGAGCCGATGCTCTTTCGGCAGCAGCCACAAAAACCTTCTGAGGGCAAATGAACAAGAAACGCTTGAGCAAATACCGTAGCGAATCCGGTCCGGATTTCATCTGCGGCTTCTGCTAGCACTGCGATAGCCTCGAAAGCCACAGGTGGAACCACACGTTCCTCCGGGCTGAGGCCCCAAAGACCAGGATTGAGGCCTTGCAGTTTGGGCAGCAGTTTCAATACAGGACTTGCAAGAATTGCATTTAGTAGGGAGAGTGGACCAAATATGCCCGTGTTATTTGGTGCCATGCTTTCAATAAGAAGAGCAAAATCATAAACTGGATCAACTTCGGAGCCAACAAAGCCTGCCGCCCAGCAGTTTGCTTGGGCAGCTAATGACAACCGTGAGCCATCGCGGGACGTTCGTGGAACAGGCCCCGGCATCGCGGATGCACTCACTACGATTCGCACGCAATGTCGAAATAGCAACGCGGCTTCAGCATCCTCTAAAGACGGAGCAGTGGCCGGGCTGTTTAAGCCCAACCAGTCAGGAAAATGCCAGGCGCCACGGAAAGCAGCATCGCGCAATGACGCTCGAACGCGCTGCACTTCCCATAAATCGCGGGAAGTAAGCAGAGGTTCAATGGGTTCGCCAAGGGCCAGGCTAACTGCCTTGCAACTGCGAACAGGGTAGCTCGTTATCCTGCTTGTTGCCATGCGCCAGGGTTTCGTGACGCTCACAAGCCACGCTTCCAGATCGGCACCGTCTGCATCTGAGATGAGGTCGGGACCAATCCGCGGCGTTTTTGTCCTGCGTTTGAAGCGGCCATCCGGGTCCGTATCGAGGTACACAGCGATGGAGTAAACAACATCGCCAGCCCCCCATCTCCAGATGAACTGTTCGGCGTTAGAGAGAATTTGCGCATCGCGATAACTGTTTCCTCGACCCAGAAATCGCGCAAAACCCCGGTATTCATGGCTCCAGCCAATCGCATTGATGTCATCGACGCATTGCAGGGCAGCCACCATCAATCGCAACATCCTTGGGTTTCGGGATAATGAATCCCACTTCTTTGGATTTGACAGCAACCATTGCTTCGGTGGCAGAAGATGATCTGGCAATGCTTGCAGGTCCCATTCAAGGCTCGCAAGATATCGTTGTTTCCAAATTTCGACTCCCAGGTCATAGAGCGCCTTGGCCCGCTCATCTTCGGACGGACGTGCCTGCATCTTGGCTGGCGCCACCTGGAGATGTTGGTTTTCACTCAGACTCTGACGCAATGCTGTTTGAATTGGCCAACCCCACTTCGGAGAGTCATCTTTTTGGCGGTCCAGGAATATTTTCAGGATTTCGATAGGAAGCCAATAGCGGCTCCAGAGCAAGTGGGCAAGAGGCGCTGGATCATCGCACTCGCTGAGGATTGCCTTGAGGAGATGGTCAACCCGTTCGCGCAGAATTCGCCGAAGACTGGCGATCTTCTCTGCCAACCGCCAGCGCCGCAGATCCTGAGACGGGAGCACCCCGCACCTGCCGTAGGCATCGAGCAGCACTAGTAAAACTTCCCGTAATTCTGCATCTTTGAGGCAATCTGGCGGAACCTCACGCAAAAGTTCTGTCAAAAACTGTGCTTTTTCGTCATTACTAACGTAGATGGAAGCGCCGCTGCTGGCGGACATTTCTGCCGAGTCGCCGCGAATCTGGCGGATCAGGTTCAGGCGCTCTCTTTCGTTGTTCGGAGTGTTCGCAGTTGCCAGGCTGCTAAATGCCAGTAGTAGCGGCTCGCGCCAGCGGGGATCATGCATCTTCGCGATGAACCTGGCTCGCAATTCGGCCGGCTCAGGTTTTTCGGGCCAGTGCAGAAGCTTCACTCCGGCCAGGTATTCCTGGAACGTGAGATGGACGAAGCCGAAAACATCCTGGCCGAGTTCAACCAGCACGCCAACATCCTGGCTAATCAATCGCAAGAGGAGGTCTGTACAGATTTGGGCCAGTCGCCATCCAACCTCAGTCTTTCTTACATTAAAGATCAGGGAAAGTAGACGCTGCAATTCTACTCTGAACGCAGGGCGAGCTATTCTACCGCCAGTACCCTCATCATGTATGTAACGGGCAATCTCGCTCAACAGCCGGAGCAACTGGTCGTCTTCGGTCAGAACACCTTGAAGCTTGGGCCAGGCTTCTTTCTCATCCGGTGTTAACACCAGGGGTTCTCCGCGCTGAGTACCCTCCAGCCGCCAGTTCCGTGCCAGATCGATCACCAATCGTTTGTACAAAGCCGCGCGTGAAGGTGGAAGTTGGAATTGGTTGCCGACAAAATAGACGAACATGGAGGTGAGCAGCAACGGGTTGAGCCTGAGTTTCTCCAGGGCCGGGTTGGCGGCTGACTGAGCCTGGAGCACCTCATAGAACCTTTCCCCAATGCCTTCGTAACCTTCGTCCACGTCGAGCACTCGGCCCATTCGCTGGCAAAGACGTTTTACAGCATCCTCAGTGAGCGGGCTTATCCGGTAATGGGTGGCCTCCTCCAGCAGCAATGGAGCAAGATGGTAGCCCGTAATGCGGCTGGTGATCACAATTTGATTGCCAGCTAATCCTTCGCGCTCAGTTTCCTTATGCGACGCAAAACCGGCTCCGTTTGAGATGTGCCTGGCGATGAATTGCCCGATTGCAAGCGAGACGCGGCCTCGCAACCGGGAGTCCCCCACTTCATCCAGCCCGTCTAACAAAACTATGGCTCGCCCCGCAAGAATCTCCTGGCGGCATAGCTTACCAATATCATGGTCGCTGAGCCCGGCCTTCCGCGAAAAGGGGACGTCTTTCAGGTGCTCATCCATGAACTCGAGGACTTCATCCCCTGTTGGGTACTCGCGGTCGCGAATATACTCGGCAAAGCGGGCCGTTCTAAACAAAATGGGCAATCGGGGCTCGCCCAGCCAACCAAACTCGCTGCCAGTACCTTCCCGCTGGCTCTGGCATGCCTGAAACACAACCCACCGGCATAACACAGATTTTCCGCTGCCTGGATCACCCAGGATGACCAGCACCCGCTCCCGGGCAAAGAGTTCCTCGAAGGATGTTGCTCGATCAGAACCAGTATCCGGCTCCGCACTCGATTGTGAGAGGCGAGGTCCGCGCTCCTGGAGGATCTTCGCAATGATATTCCCTCTTTCTGGTTCCTCCTCTTTGCCGATTGCCTCTTCTGCCAATTCATCAAAAAGGTATCGGGCCTGTTTGCGGTCCTCCAAGGTCATTGTGTCGATCTCCACGTAAACTTCGCTGAGGGGGAGACGAAGGATGTGCTCTCTCTTGGTGCCAAGGCTGCCTATGGGAATGTCGCCATAGTAGTCTCGCATCATATCCAAATAGAATTTCCTGGTCCTGGCTGGTGCTGGCTCTTCTAGATGCGGGACTGCCGGCTTGCGAGGAGGGTTTGTTTCCTTATGCAGCCACATTTCGACCGCAGTATGAAACTGCAAAAGAGCCTGATCATACTCATCCTGGTTGCGCAATAGATCTTGAAGCGAAGCTTGCAGTCCATAAGCTGTTTGGTGACCGCTCAACACTTTGCAGATTCCCGCAGGATCATCGCCCGGCGCGTAATCCGGTTTCAGACGCAACCAAAAGAGTTGAACTTCGCCCAATTGATTACGGGCGTTCTCCAGGCGTCGCCTGATTTTGGGCCACTCCCTTTCACGAACGAACTTGCTCGCCAGGTAGTCTCGATCCAATAGGATCAAAAAGCCATCCGCTATTTCGATATTGGTCTCAAATTCCAGATCGAAATCTGACCCAGGTTGAAGCCGTTCGCGATCCACATAAAACTGCAGCCTGCCGCTTTCCTCCAAATGGCGCAATGGCCGAAGAATGCTGTTGAGCCAGAAAGAATCCTTCCTGGAGTAAGAGACAAAAACGGTTTTCATTGGCTATTCGCCTCTAAATTATCACTGAGGGCATGAATGACCTCTTGACATGCCACATCCGAATCTTCGATCGCTCCTGTCACTTTTTGCCATCTCGAAACCAGCGTCCGGCAGTGCCGCCAGTACTGCTCCAACGCCTTTCGATTATCGCAATCCTTCAGCAAATCATCGGTTACAAGCATGATCTGGTCTCGAACAGGCGTCGGGATGCCAGGGAGCCACGGGCCAATCCGGCCATTGCCTTTGGTCCACTGCTTGACCCACCGAATAAAGCCGTCGGTAACAATGAATACGTTCAATCGCAGGAAATCCGAAGTAGCCGCCGAAACGATCGTGCAATCATCAGTATTTAAGACATCAAACCACCGGCATCCTAGCCAGTGAGGCTTTCGATCAAAACGCCTGCGCAACGCGCTACGCAAGACGCTTTGCAACTCCTGGTCAGCGTAGAAGACGTTGCATGGGGGCATGCTTATCAGTTGGGCTGCTAAGCGCAAGGTACCCCAGTTCATAGGTTGAAATGTGCTGAAAGATTGCAAAAGGGAGGAAAGGGTAACTGCCTCCTTTACTCCGCTGCGTACCTTCGGGGACAATCCCCCCGTTGAGAAATTATGCGTTACCTTCGAGAATACGGAGGGGGATTTCTGATTTGCGCAGTAGAGAGCAAACTGCCTCCCAGGATGTGAATCGTCAAATTCCTGCAATCGAGCCATCGTGGCGCGACTGTTTGTGTCGATTACGACGGCATGTTCTTGCCATGGATGACGCTGAATCGCGTTTCGCATTGGCTCGACCTGGACTTTGAAGTATTCCTTTTCGTTCGCAAGATCATCGTTGGGGCTGAGAAAGACCGATTTGAGGTCTTTAGGTTTCCAGGCGCCAACAATCTCCTTCGTTCTTTGCCAGATATAGTCTGTGGGGGGAGTAAAGCCTTCGGTCTCAACGCGTCGTCCAAAACCGGCATCTTCGAAACAGTCATCGAAGCAAAGCGGATAAACCCGTTCCGCCCAGCGTTCATGCTCAAGGGAGATATGTTTCCATTCTTCCCGGCACGCTTTTCGGATGGCATATTCATCATTGGCAAGCAGCACAATCAGGAGGCAGTCTTTTGCGATCCTCCGTCCTACCTCGATAATATGACTGCCTTCGGTATCTGATTCACAGAACACTGGCTTGGGGCCTTTCGGAAGGAAAATTGGCGCGGTTTTTTCCAGTTTCTGTTGAAGGAACTTGGCCTGGACTCTCAGGCTGCCGGGAAATGATATACCTACCCAAAATTTATAGTCTTCTGGCGCTCGATCAAGCATGCTATGCAGCCTATGGCGTAAGACGAGAATAAAGACTAACTTCATTCCGAGCTAATCAGAGCTATCAAAAGGTGTTTTCCCCACTGCTTGGGCTAAATGGGAGCTGACATCCACGGCTTTGTCCGCGTCTGGGATATCAACCATTGCTTCATGATTGAATCCATATTCGGTCTCCATTTTCTGGCGAATTTCCGCTGATGGCTCTCCCTCACCCGCTTCCACAATGACCCCAAATTCTTCCGGATAAAAAGTCCCTGACTTCTGCGCCTGCATGAACTCGGCTAACTTATCGGCCCGAACGGCGACATAAGCAAAGATCGGCTTGCCCTCCGGATTTTCGCCGCGTACCAGTAGAACAGCAACTGTCTTCTCAGCGATAATTCGTTGCGATATTGAGAGCCTTCGCATGAACCACCTTTCCGAGACTTTGAGGTTTGAGCGTTCTGATACAAATACTTAACCACAGCTATCGGAATTGGAAGTAAACTTGCCTGCGAAAACAGGTCACTCCACTTTAAAAGAGTAATGACGAGAATAGATCAAAATTACAGAGCAGGTTTCAAATTTTAAGTTCTTCCCTCAGTTCCTGGTCCTTGTACTGAAGTTGATAAAGTTTCCAGTAGATTCCACGTTGGGCCAGCAGCGCCTGATGGTTTCCGATTTCGCGCACCTGGCCTTTGTGCATCACGATGATCTTGTCGGCCCGTTGAATGGTAGAAAGGCGGTGCGCAATAATCACCGAGGTGCGGCCCTCGACCATGTGCGTAAGCGCATCGCGCACGCGCAGTTCGGTTTCGGTGTCCACGCTGGAGGTGGCTTCGTCCAACACCAGAATTTTCGGATCATGGGCCAGCGCCCGGGCAAACGAGACAAGCTGTTTCTGGCCTGTACTGAGCGTGCTGCCGCGTTCCAAAACCGGCTCCCGGAATCCCTGAGGCAATCCGCGAATGAAATCGGCCACGTTTACGCTCTCCGCGGCGGTCTCAATCTGCTCATCGCTGATCCAGGCCGAACCTAAGCGGATGTTGTTTTCAATGGTGCCGCTGAAGAGAAACGGGTCCTGCAAGACCACACCGAAGCGGCGGCGCAGGTCGGTCAAATCCATCTCGCGAATGTCCACGCCGTCAATCCGTATCGTTCCCCGCTGGATATCATAAAAACGCATCAGCAGAGAGATGATCGTGGTCTTTCCAGCGCCGGTGTGGCCCACAATCGCTACGGTTTCTCCGGGCTCGATCACAAACGAGACATCCCGAAGGATCCAATCATAGCCGGAGTTATCGCCGTTGCTTTCGGCGAAGTCACCATTTTCAGAGGCATGGATAGGGGGGGCTGTTGGCGTTCCGTTGCTGCCTTCGGAATCCAGCTTGCGGTATGCGAACCAGACGTGATCGAACTCAACGCGTCCCCTTCCTGTAGCTTGCGCGGGCAAAGCAGGCGAGACGATCTCTGCTGGGGTATCCAGCAACTTGAAGATGCGTTCGGCGGAGGCCATAGCGCCTTGCAGGATGTTATATTTCTCGCTCAGGTCCATGATCGGACGGAAAAACCGCTGCGCGTATTGCATAAACGCCACCAGGATGCCCAGCGTGACCGTACCCCAAATGACCCTGATTCCGCCAAACCAAAAGACCGATGCAACGGCAATGGTAGAGAGAATTTCGACCACCGGATAATAAAATGCATGGGCCAGGATGGCGTCTTTCCAGGCATCCATGTTCTGCGAATTGACTTTTTCGAAGCTCTTGTAGGCGCGCTTCTCGCGATTGAAGAGCTGGAGCACCACGATTCCCGTCACATGCTCCTGCAGGAACGAGTTGATACGGGCAATGGCCACGCGCACGCGGCGGTAGGAATCGCGCACTACCTTGCGAAAGATCATGGTGGCCCAAAAGATAATCGGAAGCACGGCAAACGCGATCAGCGCCAGCCACCACTTCATCCGTAACATGATGATGATGATTCCGGCCAGGACGAATATGTCTTCGAAGATGGAGACCACGCCGGCCGTGAACATCTCGTTGAGCGCGTCTACGTCGGTAGTAACCCGCGTGACCAGCCGGCCCACAGGATTTTTGTCGAAGAACCCGACATGCATCTGTTGCAGGTGGCGAAAGATCTGTTTGCGCAGGTCAAACATCACCTTCTGGCCGGTCCACTGCATCAGGTAGGTTTGCACAAACTCGAAAACAAAGATGGCGACCAGGGCCGCCACATAGAGCAAAGCAAGTTGGCTGATGCCGGTCCAGGCATTGGAACTGAGCCAGGAATCGAGAAAGCTATGTGACGTTGTGCCCGAGGAGGCAAGATATTTGTCAATCGCAACCTTGGTAAGGTAAGGTCCCAAGACATCGGCGGCGGCTTTCAAAACGATGGCTACAAACGTCACCACCACCTGCCACCTGTAAGGACGAAGGTAGCCGATCAGCCGCCTCATCAACCGGGCGTCATACGCTTTTCCAAGTACCTCTTCTTCCTGCATTCCAATGACCCGAAATAATTATTGTATAGGGAAGATGCTTTTCAGAGCCGTCTGGTCGCAACAAAGCAGTAACAACGTCGTATTTCCCTGAGTAAAAGAGTTGGAATAAAAGGATGTCCTAGATCAATGTTACCGAGCCATGTTCACGATCTTTTTCTAGCAAGAGCCCAAGAACAGCACGGTCCATTGTGGCGAGCTTTCCCTTCATATGAATTGCCAGTCCCAACAAATAGGCATCAGTTACTTGACGATGTCCTGACAGCCGCTCCCGAAATGGTTTAACAGCTTCAGCAAAACTGATTTCATCCTTCCAAAACTGATGCGATGGATGAAGCAAGTCCTTGTTGAGCATTTCTATTGCCTCTGAAGGCCTTACAGCATTAGGAAAGATTGCTGGGTTGGCTGAAATCCGGACGAAAGCAGCTTGTGTGAAAGCACAGGTTGCCCAACCTTTCGGTGAATTACGCACGAACCATTGTTGCACTCTCAAATGGTCTTCATGCGTCGTCCACAATAAAGCGACAAGTACATTCACATCCAGCAAAAAAGCCATTACTCTTCACTATCTTGCAAATCGCGAACCCTTTTGCTGGTCACAATTGGCGAACCTGGGGGCGGGTCGAACACGTGTAAACCGTTAACGATGCGGGTTGGCATTGGCAAACTGGATCCACGGCGTACCAATTCTGAAACCGCTTTTCCAAGTCCAATCGAACGGCTCTCAGCGTAATCCTTTGCAATCTGAAAAATATCATCGTCCAGGGTAAGCGTGGTTCTCATTTAAAATCAATGATGCTTTAGAACAGATATTGATGTCAAGCTGTAAACTTCGCATCATTTCATTCTAAAGGTGCATAGACAGTGCAATGATGTCACAGTCGCCGCAACACCAACGCTGAATTCTTCGAGCCAAAGGCAATGCAGTTACAAACGGCATTCTCGATGGACACCCTTCGCCCGGGCTGGGGAATGTAATCCAGGTCGCAGTCGGGGTCGGGGTTTTCGAGATTGATGGTTGGAGGAAGTAACCCATGCTCCATGGCGACTAATGTCGCGGCGACCCCGGCGGCGCCACATGCGCCTTGCGGATGGCCGATCTGCGATTTCAGTGACGACATGGGCACCCGGTAGGCCTGCTCTCCCAGAGCGAGCTTGAGAGCGCGGGTTTCGATGCGGTCGTTGAGTTGAGTCGAGGTGCCGTGCAGATTTACGTATTGCACGTTGCCGGCGGAAATACCGGCTTCCTGCATGGCCAGTTGAATGGCGCGCGCCGGTTCTTCACCGCACTCTTCCAAGCGGACGCGATGAAATGCCTCGCACGTCGATCCATAACCGGCAATCTCGGCAAAAATGTGCGCTCCACGCGCGCGGGCATGCTCATATTCTTCCACCATGAATACCCATGCACCCTCGGCGACCACGAAGCCGTCACGATCAATATTGAAGGGACGCGATCCCCGCTCCGGCGCATGGTTCCAGGAATCGGTCATGATCCTCATAAGCGTAAAGCCCTTCATGATTCCAAACGCCAAAGGAGCATCAACTCCGCCTGCCAGCATCATCGGAAGGACCCCAAGCTGAATCTGGCGCAGAGCATAAGCAAGAGCATCGGTAGACGAGGTACAACCGGTGGTGATCACATGGCTCATCCCGCGAAAACCGAAGCGCATGTTGATTTCGCTGGAAAATGTTCCCATGGTTCCGCTGGGAATGCTGAACAGGCTGACCTGCTTGATCTTGCCGGTGTAGTAAAGATGGTATTGCAGTTCAGAAAAATCCTGGGCGCCGCCTCCCGATCCCATTACCACGCCGATCTCGCGTTTTTCTTTCAGCGAGAGCTTTTCCGGGTCAACGCCTGCGTCTTTCAACGCCTCGGTAGATGCTGCGATGGCCAGCGGGACGACGCGCGAGACGTGTTTGCGCTCATGGTCAGAAAGCCAATCTTCTTCGTTGAAATCGCGGATTTCGCCGGCAATCTTGACCGGCAGGTCGGAAGTGTCGAAGCGAGTGATCTGTTTAACGCCGCTCGTACCGGCAAGGATTGCCCGGCAGAATACTGTTTTGCCGATCCCATTCGGGCTGATCACGCCCATGCCTGTAATCACCGCGCGTTTGAGCATATACGATTCTATAATTTGATTCAGAAACTTGGACTGCGGTAAACCTCATGTCATTGGGTATTTACATTTCGGTGCCGTTTTGCCGTTCCAAATGCTCTTATTGCAACTTTGCTTCGGGAGTCTTCTCCGCAGCGCAGATGGGGCGTTATGTTGACCGGCTTTGCGCTGACGTCGCCGCCTGCCGTCCATTGGCTGCTCAGCTTGGCTGCTCGAACCCCGGTCCTGTCGATTCCATCTATCTCGGCGGCGGCACTCCCAGCCTGCTCCCGGAAGCTGAGCTGAAAAAACTCTTTTCCGCCATCGCTGGAGAGTTCGATCTGGCCCCCATGGCAGAAATTACCGTTGAATGCGCGCCTGCCACTCTAACAGAACCCGTATTGAATGCGTTAGTCGCGTGTGGCGTCAACCGCGTGAGCTTGGGAGTGCAATCTTTTGTCGACCGGGAGGCAACCTCGGTTGCGCGGCTGCACAACCGCGAAAACGTATTAAGTGATATTGAACGCCTGCGCCGCTGGGGTATCAGCAACATCAACGTCGACCTGATTGCCGGTCTGCCTTACCAAACACGCGAAAGCTGGAATTATTCCCTCAACGAGGCTGCCGAATCATCCCTGGATATTTCTCACCTCAGCATTTACATGCTGGAAATTGATGATGATTCAAGGCTGGGCCGGGAGTTGATTGCCGGAGGAACGCGCTATCACGCTCATTTTGTCCCCAACGAAGACGACACAGCCGAGTTTTACGAGAGAGCCTGCGCTCACCTCGCGGCCAGCGGCATCGATCAATATGAGATATCGAACTTTTCCCGTCCGGGCTTTGAATCGCGGCATAACCTGAAGTACTGGACGCGCCAACCGTATCTTGGTTTTGGAGTGGATGCACATTCCATGCTGCCCGCTTCCGCGCGTTTGGTGGAAAAGGGAATCATGAGCGTGCGCCTGTCAACCACAGATTCATTTGAAGACTTCTTCAACGGCGCTGATGTGAAAAACCAGGAGATTACGATCGATCAGGCGCTTGAAGAAAGCTTCTTTTTGGGTCTCCGCTTGAATCGCGGAATTCAAATGCCGGAACTGGCTCGCAGGTTTGGATCAAGGCTGCAAAAATATGATCCGGTAATCGCTGAATCCGTAAACGACGGGCTGCTCACCCGGAGCGGAGACTCTCTTCGCTTGACGCCACAGGGCCGTTTGCTCTCCAATGAGGTCTTCGAAAAATTCATTGATGCGCCAGAGCTGCTGTCAAAACCTTAATATACAAATGCGTTTCGTTATGCCAATGCTTCGCGGCCCGATTGTTGAGCTATGAAAACAAATCTCGAAAAACCCGAACTGTCCAAACCGAAACATCGAACGACCGGCATAGTAGACCTGCGCAGTGACACGGTCACCAAACCTACTCCGGAGATGCGTCGCGCCATGGCGGAAGCCGAAGTTGGCGACGATGTTTATGGGGAAGATCCAACCGTCAATCGGCTCGAAGAGTTGGCCGCGCACACCTTTCAAAAAGAAGCTGCAATCTTTGTACCGACCGGCACCATGGGCAACCAGATCGCCCTTAAGGTTCATACCCATCACGGCCAGGAGATCATCTGCGAGGAGCGGGCCCACATATGTCATCTGGAGATGGCAACCGTGGCTGCGTTCTCCGGATGCCTGCCACGTACCATTCATTGCGAAGACGGCTTATTGACATGGGCAGAGGTCAAAAAGCGCATCGCTCCCAAGCTGTATTACCGGGCACAAACCGGCCTGGTCACACTCGAAAACAGCAATAGCCTGGCTGGTGGCACGGTCTATCCGCAGGCAATCGCCGATGAAATCTGCGATGGCGCACATCAAGCCGGATTGCCCGTGCATCTCGACGGAGCCCGCGTCTTTAACGCTGCCACGGCGTTGGGCAAACCGGTAGCTGACATAGGCCGCAAGTTTGACTCGATCATGTTCTGCCTGTCGAAGGGATTGGCCGCGCCCGTCGGATCGATGCTCGTAGGAAGCAAAAAATTCATCGACAAGGCCCGCGCTTATCGCAAAGCTCTGGGTGGCGGAATGCGCCAGGCGGGAATTCTCGCCGCCGCCGGCTTGATTGCGCTGGAGAAGATGCCCGCGCGCCTGCAGGAAGATCATGACAATGCCCGGTTGGTCGCGGAAGGGCTATCGCAGATTCGGGGCATCAGGATCGATCCGAAAAAGTCTCCAACCAACATCCTGGTTTTCGACATCAGCGGCACCGGTATGAACACCGCAGAGCTAAGCCAAGAACTCGGGGCCAAAAACATCCTGGCCAACGGCATCAACCCCGAGCAAATGCGCTTCGTCACGCACATTGACGTTAGCCGTGAAGATTGCCTGAGAACCTTAGAAACAGTTCGCGAACTCTGCGCGCATTAGTTTCAAATTTTAAATCTCTACTGTTACACTCTTCTCGTTTGTAAGATTGGAAAAAAGGACGCCCATGCCCACAGTTTCAGCACCTCCATCAGTTTCCCTGGCTGAATTTCAGGAAGCCGCCAAAGTTGTCTCGTCTTTCGCCTACCACACACCTCTGCTTACCTCCCGGTTGTTAAGTGAGCGTACCGGATTCGACGTGCGGCTCAAGGCCGAGATGTTCCAGAAGGGCGGATCATACAAGCTCCGGGGGCCGCTGAATAAATTCCGTTATTTAACGCCCGAGCAGCGTGGACGCGGTGTGATCTGCTCCTCTGCCGGCAACCATGCTCAAGGTGTGGCGCTGGCCGCAGGTGTCAACCAGGTGAAAGCTGTGGTGGTCATGGCCAGCAATGCTACACAATCCAAGGTGGATGCCACGCGTGCCTACGGCGCTGAGGTCGTGCAGCATGGAACGATATGGGACGAGGCCAATGAGAAGGCCAAGCAGCTCATGCAGGAGCGTGGATTGACCTACATTCATCCTTTCGACGACATGCAACTCATCACCGGCCAGGGAACTCTCGGGTTGGAGGTCTACAAAGATTTTCCTCAGATCGAAGTTGCGGTCGTCCCCATCGGCGGCGGAGGCCTGATTTCCGGCGTCTCGATGGCCCTGAAAGCCTGCAATCCCAAGATCAAGATCATCGGCGTGGAATCTTCCGATGGTCCGGCCATGAAGAAGAGCGTGGAAGCCGGACGCCTCGTCACTCTCGACAAGATCGATTGCATCATCGATGGTTTGCGCGTGAAGCGTGTCGGTGAAAACACCTTCGCTGTTGTGCAGCATTACGTTGACGACATCGTGGCCCTGCCCGACCGTGACATCTTCGATGCCATGATCTGGATCATGTCCCACTGCAAGCTGGTCGTCGAAGGCGCGGCCGCTGCCCCGGTCGCAGCGCTTCTGCATGGACTGATCAAGGTCCCGGCAGGGACAAAAGTCGCTTGCGTGTTGAGCGGCGGAAATGTGGATCTCGAGCAACTTCGAGGATTGAAATGGAATTAGGCGGTTATGAGCTACGTTGACAAATACCTGCTTTCCGGCGAGACGGTCGCCTATCGCACACGGCCCCATTGGATTGTCTCCGCCAAGCCGCTGGCAGAAGTTATTCTGCTGCTCATCGTGCTGGGCGTCTCCCTGGCGCTTCTTGGCTCCAAGCTCAGGCCCGATGAAACTCGAAAGCTCTATATCTACATTGCAATAGGCGGAACAGTCCTCGCCTTGATTGCCTACATTGTGCCGATGATCAAGCGGAGGTCTGTGGAGTGCATCCTCACCAATCAGCGCATCATTATCAAGACCGGCATTCTGCGCCACCGAACGACTGAGATGTTTTTGAACCGCGTGGAAAGCGTTTCCGTGGATCAGACCTTTTGGGGCCGTATGTTGAATTATGGAAACCTCACCCTGCACGGCGCCGGAGGGACCCCAGAACCTTTCACCCGAATTGCCAAAGCGCTCGAATTCCAACGCGAAGTGCAGGAACAGATCAAACTGGCCAACCTGCAAAACTTTCCTCCGCCAATCAAATAGAACTTTAGGCAGGGCGCGAAAACACGGAACAAGACACTGGCCAGAGCCATCTTCGATCGGAGAGCACCGATACCGTCGCCCAATCCGTCTATCGTCTCGAAAAATACGACATCGCTGAAGGTATGCCTTCCACCCGTCCTTCGAAAATGTTGGCAAACTCCGTGATCAATTCATCGTGCAGCATCCCGTTGCTGGCCAGCACTTCGCGGCTGTCGATGGAAAAGGGGCCGGCAGCGAAATTTGTTACCTTGCCTCCCGCCTCCTGCACCAGCAGTACGCCAGCGGCTGTGTCCCAGGAATTCAGGTTGAATTCCCAAAAAGCATCGTAGCGGCCGCAGGCGACATAGCAGAGGTCCAGGGCCGCCGATCCGGCGCGGCGCACCCCGTGGGAACGCAGCGTGATCTGGTGGTAGAAGTGAATGTTAGGATTTTTGTGCCTCTTGTGGCTGGGAAAACCTGTAGCGACCAGGCTCTCGGCCAGGCGGGGAGTTTTAGACACATGGATCGCGCGGTCATTCAGCCGTGCTCCTGCGCCGCGCTCCGCCGTGAACATTTCATTTCGCGTTGGATCAAAGATTACTCCCGCTACGCGTTCATTCCGGTACTCAAGAGCGAGAGAGACGCAATAGACCGGGTAGCCGTGGGCAAAATTGGTTGTACCGTCCAAAGGATCGATATACCAGCGGAAATCACTCCCGGTTTCCCGGCGGCTGCCTTCTTCGCCTACCAAATCATGACCTGGCCATTGCTTGCGAATCCGAGCCACAATCAACTCTTCGGCATTGCGATCGGCGGCGGTGACCAGATCCACGTCTCCCTTGTATTCGATGGCCACTTTGCCAAAATATGAGAGAAGCATGGTCCCAGCCTCACGGGCCAGCTCCTGCATGGGAAGGAGATAGTCGGTTGAAAGGTTCATCAACGGGGACGGCGCCCGCTGTCTTCGGCGATGTACATGATCTCGTGTTTGAAGATAAAGAGATTGGGACCGTTGTCACGGGTAAGCCGGATCATGGCCACGTCGTAGTATTCAATCCATCCGCGGAAGGTCTCTCCCGAAATGAGCTTCACAGTGACGGGAGCCTGCCGTTCGCCGAGGGCCTTGAGGTATGCAGACTCCATTCCCGTTTCGTCCGGGGGTGGCGTCTTGGTTGTCTTCTTGGTGAAAGCTGGTGCAGTTGCCCGAAAAGCCATGGCGTCATTCTAACCCGAAACGGCGATTCACCCAACTCGGCATTTCACTCTATGGTAATCAGGAACGCAGTGGGTCTCATGTATATCCTCTAGGTGCCGCGATATGCTCCCTGTCAATTACAATTCTTGTTCTACTTTTATTGGAATTTGCAGTATCCTGTTCATTAGCAAAGCTTTTTCGCGCGCAGATGGTGACAGATACAGTTTCCGGGAGAGAGGTCGGAGCAGGCATTTTTTCGCGATGATTACGGTTTCTAAAGAGGACTATCTAAAGGCTATTGCCGAGGCTGAGGCTGAGGGAGAAACAGTAATCTCTGCAACTCTTGCCAATTGGCTCTCGGTTACGCGTCCGGCGGTCACGACTGCCTTGAAGAGGCTCACCAAAGACGGATTGGTTCGCGTGGCCAAGGATGGCCGCGTCCAACTCACCAATGAGGGCCGCGAGGTTTCGGAACGAACCATCTTCCGCCATCACATGATCGAGCGCATGCTCACCGAAGTGTTCGGAATGCCGTGGTACGAGGTCCACGACGAGGCAGAGCGGCTCGAACATGCAGTTTCCGAAGCGTTCGAGAAAAAACTGGTAGAGAAGCTCGGCCAAAAAGATGTGTGCCCTCACGGGAATGGCCTGACCATGCGCAGTGATGCCGAGCGCCGCAAGCATGGTTTGACCCTGCTGAGCGAAGCCCAGGATGGCAAGAGGTACCGCGTGGCCAGCGTCTACGAGCGCGACCGCAAGCTGCTGGAGTTCTTTGAGCAGGAAGGGCTTCGTCCGGGAACCACTTTGTCCATTCAATCTCGTAACTACGACGACACCATTACGCTCTCGATTGGACACGATACCGTGCGTCTCGGCCTGCCAGCGGCCGCGCGCGTCTGGGTGGCAAAAGCCTAAAAGAATTGGGTAAGTGGGTAAATTGAAAACCCTCGAAAAATTGGGTGATTGAGTAAGTTGGTAATTGGGTAATTGAAACCCACGTCCGCTCCTGATTTCCAATTACCCACTTACCAAATTACCCACTTACCCAATCCTCCTCATTACCCACTTGCCCAATCCGCACTACCCAATCCCCGCCTATCTTCCGGCCCCATCTTATGGCCATATACGGGCTGCGTTAACCCACGTTAACTATTATGTTATATTCTAGGTTTCGCATGTGGATGGAATGATCGGATGCTCCACGAGATAAATTCTCATCCTTCCGGATCTTTTGGCAGCTCATCATGATTACGATCTCAAAGGAAGATTATCTGAAAGCTATCGCAAGGGCCGAGGCGGAGGGCCAAGAGGCAATTCCCGCAGCTCTTGCTCAGAGTTTAAGCGTTACACGGCCGGCCGTGACTGCAGCCCTCAAACGGTTATCCAAGGATGGCCTGTTGCGGGTGACCAAGGATGGTAGAGTCCGGCTGAGCGATCAGGGACGCGCGATTGCTCAGCGCACCATTTTTCGCCATCACCTGATCGAACGCATGCTCATGGAGATATTCGGGATGCCATGGTACGCCGTTCATGAGGAGGCTGAGCGCCTGGAGCACGCGGTTTCACCGGCATTTGAGAAAAAACTGGTTGAAAAACTGGGGAGCAGCGATCTCTGCCCGCATGGCAACAGTTTCCACATGCTCAGCGATTCGGAGCGCCGCAAACGCGGCCTCTGCCTTCTCAACGAAGCTGCGGCAAAGAAAAAATATCGCGTTAATTCTGTCTATGAGCGCGACCGGAAGCTGCTGGAGTTCCTCGACCAGCATGGCATCCGCCCCGGAACCGAGGTCAGCGTACAGTCGCAAAACTACGACAGCACCGTGACGTTGCTGGTGGCCAACCAACCTGTGCGGCTGGGCTTCGCCGCTGCCAAAAGAGTCTGGGTCGGGACATTGCCATAATTGCCAGAATTGCCAAAATTGCCAAAATTTATCCTTCAGACTTTTTCAATTACGGCGGGCAATTTACGCTTGCACTGAGGTGAAGCCGAAGACTTCCTTTCCGGCATCACCAAAGCCAGCGACATCAAGGTGAGGGTGAGCGGAACCGTGGATGGGCGACTAGATGACCGTCAGCAAGATCGAATTGCCATGATTGCCATCATTGCCATAATTTATATTTGGTAGCTTCTTTCAACGATTCAATTTCGGCGATTATGGCAATTTTGGCAATTTTGGCAATTCTTGCCGGCACCATTACGGGCGTGGCGCGCAACCAGACCACTGGCCAGCCGGCCGCCGGCGATACCGTCGTCCTGCTGAAACTTGGCGAAGGGCACCAAGAGAATGCAGAAGCGCAAACCAAGACGGATGGACAAGGGGCCTTTACCTTCACTGAAAGCGACGCCAAGGCTGTTTATGTTGTTCGGGTAATTCACCAAGGTGTCAGCTATGACCGCAACGTCACTGGAGCCAATCCTCTGGAAGTGAGAGTTTTCGATGCCGTCTCCAAGATCGCAGGATTGAGCGGGAAGATCGGGGTAGTGCAGATCGAGCCTGAGAAGCGAACCTTGAAAGTTACCGAGATGTACTCCATTACCAATGCCTCGAGTCCGCCTGTTACTCAGGGCGGCGGGCCTAATGTGGCGATCTCTTTACCGGCAGCCGCCATTTTGGACTGGCTTCAGGTTCGGGACGAAACCGGTAACTGGAGTAACCGATCTGCCCTTCCCCTCAAAGGCCAAAGTGGCCACTATGCTGCGAGCGTGCCTTTTCGTCCAGGGGAGACGTTTTATAAATTCAGCTATCATGTGCCGTATCATGGCCCTACTCCCTTTCACATTATCCCGAGCTACCCGATTCAAAACTTTGCAGTAGGCGTTGCTCCATCCATGTCGTTGAAGCCATCACGTCCGGGGACGTTCAAGACTCCCAGCCCCGCCTTGGGTTTCAATCTTTATCCAACCACTCAGCCTGTCGTGAAAGACGTTCCATTATTTGTCGTCTCCACTGGAAGCAGTTCGGCTCCGCCTCCACCGGCGGCGTCCAACGCTAGGCCGCCAGTGGAATCCGCTCCTCCGCCGGCGTCAGACGGCGGCCGTACTCACGCTGGCCCCGCGGCTGTGCAAGGGCAGACCCAAGGGCTATCCAAGCAGGAATCCTGGCCAATACTCGCGCTGATCATTCTGGTTTCTGCGGCTGGCGCATTTGGACTCTGGCGCATGCGCAGGAATGCGGTTCGGGCAGCTACGCTCGGCCCCAAAGCAACCAGGGGGTTGCCTCTGCTGGACGCGCTGAAAGAAGAGCTTTTCCGCCTGGAGAGCGATCGGCTGGAAGGCACTATTTCAGCCGAAGAGTATGAGTCTGCGAAGGCCGCCCTCAATCAGAGCATTCAGCGAACGATGGGAAAGACCAGCAGCGAGTCAAGCGCCAAGTAAGACCGTTGTTGCCGCGTGGCGAACGATCCATATCCATATTGATCAGACCGTTAATGCCCATTGAAACGTGAATTCGAGGGATTTTACGGACTTCTGACTTCCGACTTCTGACTTCTGACTCCTGACACGCTTTCATCGCCTGTTGATTAACTATAGTTTTCTTATAGCAATAAATCTTGACAAACTAATATTTGTTTCCTAAGATTCACGCCGTGTTCTTAAGCGCCGACTTTCAGTTGGAGCTTTAAGGGCAAATCCGACGCCTTAGCAGTGGTGGCGAAACTCCGGCAAGGGTTTTGCCACTTTGATTTTGGAGCGAACCAAAATACCGCCAGTCCTCGATCTACCCCAGGACCACCCTTTCAGTTTATGGCTTCCAGCGTTTGTGAGTGCTGAAATGGCCCGGTTTTCGCATGTCTGCTACAACATTAGCAATCGGTTTAGCCTATGTTACACATAGACGATAGGTCTAACTTATTATCTTGTAGACACCTTGACTTTCTATTGGAAAATGTTAATATTTCCCGGCTTTGAGATACTCTGATTTCGAATTGTTTAGAAACTATGGGTTATCAAGGCGTCAGTAGCCTTTCCAAAGCAGCCCCATGGCTTCCTTGAAATGGCGTAATCGTTGATCGGAAGACTTGTGAATTCACGGCTTCCAATGCTGTGTAGGAGGTTTGTTTTTTCGAATTCAGCTTTGCCAGAAATTTGAAGTGTTGATTCTGCCAGGGACTTCCGGGCCATTTGCCGATGGCCGCCACTGGCGGGGCAAACACTGGGCTTGTAACGAGTTAAAAGAACAGGAGAATACGTAATGAAAACAGCCAAGCTCGCGTCAGTTGTAATGTTCGTGTCAGCGCTGTTCCTTTGCGGAATGGCATTTGCTCAGACGGATCCCGGAGTTCGTGGTGGACCAGCCGGTGCTGGCCAGCCGCTAGCCTCGGTTTCTGCGGATGCTACCGCTCTGAGTTTTTTCAATGACGGTCTTGACCGCTTCAACGAAGTCGATTCGGTTTCCGGCACGATTGAAGCCGGTTTTGGCCTTGGTCCCCGCTTCAATTCGCGAAGTTGCGCTTTCTGCCATGCTCAGCCGGCGGTTGGCGGAACCAGCCCCGCGACTAACCCTCAGGTCACCGACGCCACGGCGGACGGCGCCCGGAACACCATACCTTCGTTTATCAGTAGCAGCGGCCCGGTCCGCGAAGCCCGCTTCCCGTTCTTCTTCAACGCCAATGGCCAGCCTGATACCACCCGGCCCAATGGGGGAGTCGAAGATCTGTTCACGATTACTGGACGCACCGATGCCGGCGCTTGCAGTGTTTCCCAACCCAGCTTCGCCCAGGCGGTGGCTACCAATAACGTAATCTTCAGAATCCCCACGCCGGTCTTTGGCGCGGGCCTGATCGAAAATATTGACGACGCAACACTGCTGGCCAATAAGGCTGGGCAAGGCAATAACGTTGGGATTTCCGGTACCTTCAACCGCAACGGCAACGATGGCACCATCACTCGTTTCGGCTGGAAGGCCCAGAACAAATCACTGCTAATCTTTTCCGGCGAAGCCTATAACGTGGAGATGGGCGTCAGCAACGAGGCTTTCACCCAGGAGCGCCCCCTGCCGGGCGAAGGAATGACCACTGGCCTGCCCGCCAACTGCCGCATCAATCCAACTCCGGAAGACCATACCAACTTCGGTACAACCGCAACTGGTACCTCCAGCGATGTAGTGGGATTCGCGATCTTCATGCGGTTGCTGGCTCCGCCTACACCTTCCGCTACCACGCCGGGTGGCGCGACCTCGATCAACAGCGGGCGTAACCTGTTCAGCGCCGTGGGTTGCGCGATCTGCCATACACCCTCGCTCAAGACAGAGCGTTCGTCCCTCACCCCCAGCTTGGGCAGTGCTACGGCAAACCTGTTCAGCGACCTGGAGATTCACCACATGGGCACGACTCTGGCCGATAACGTCTCGCAGGGAGGCGCGGGCGGAGACCAGTTCCGCACAGCTCCCTTGTGGGGCCTGGGGCAGCGAATATTTTTCCTGCACGATGGCCGCTGCAGAGACCTGCTGTGCGCTATCGAAGCCCACGAGAGCAGCGGCGGCGAGGCCACCACCGTCGAGAACATCTTCGATGTCAACCTCACTGCCAGCCAGCAACAGGACGTGTTGAACTTCCTGCGCTCGCTGTAATCCATTATTTTGTTCTGCTGGCCGCGGAGCAACCCTCTGCGGCCTTTTTCAAAGTGGAGACCATTGCCAAGACCCGCGGGCTTCATTTCAATAGAGATCGCAATTTCAATAGAGATCGCAAAATCGAATTACCATGAATACAATTTACCTATGTGTCAAATAGAGATTTAATATTGATTCCGTATCCTATTTACCTTGACATTCATTTGATAGATGCCCATAATTTCGCGCGGTTTGAATGCTGTGGTAAACAATTCGATTATCGTAAAACACCCGCCGGTAATCACCCTAGATGCTGGGGAGACAGTTACTCTCAGCCCACCCCTAACCAATACACAACTTCACAGAAAGTTCTGCCGAGCCCCGTCGCCTCTTCAGCTTGATCGCTGAACTCCTGGGTGCGGGGTGGCGTTCACAACCAACACACCCCTGGCGCTTACGCATACTTGCCGGCGTGCGCGGCGGGGGAAGAAATGGCTCGAAACAACGGCGCAAACCATGGTTCCCGGCCACGGCCGTCGTTGGGAAACAAAAAAAGGAGAATCCTTAATAATGAAGACAGCTAGATTCGCGTCAGTTATTTTGCTATCAGCGCTGTTCCTTTGTGGAATGGCATTTGCTCAGACAGATCCCGGAGTTCGCGGGGGAGCAGCGGGTGCAGGCCAGGCTCTGACCTCAGTCTCCGCCAACGCCACCCTGCTGAGTTTTTTCAACGATGGCCTGGACCGATTCAATGAAGTTGACTCGGTTTCCGGTACCATCGAAGCCGGTTTCGGCCTCGGTCCACGCTTTAACTCCAGAAGCTGCGCTTTCTGCCATGCTCAGCCAGCCGTGGGCGGCACCAGCCCGGCCACCAACCCCCAGGTTACCGACGCCACTGCCGATGGCGCCAAAAATACGATTCCAGCGTTCATCACCGCCACCGGGCCAGTGCGCGAGGCGCGCTTCCCCTTCTTCTTTGACGCCAATGGCAACCCCAATCCCAATGCTCCCAACGGCGGAGTCGAAGACCTGTTCACGATTACTGGACGCACCGATGCCGGGGCTTGCAGTATTCCCCAACCCAGTTTCGCCCAGGCCCAGGCAACCAATAACATTATCTTCCGCATTCCCACACCAGTCTTTGGCGCAGGCCTGATTGAGAACATTGATGAGGCCACGCTGCTGAACAACAAAGCCGCGCAGACCAACAACGTAGGGATTTCGGGCACCTTCAACCGCAACGGTAACGACGGCACCATCACCCGTTTTGGCTGGAAAGCCCAGAACAAATCACTACTGATCTTCTCCGGCGAGGCCTATAACGTGGAGATGGGCGTTAGCAATGAAGCCTTCACCCAGGAACGGCCGCTGCCGGGCGAAGGAATGACCACCGGGCTGCCGGCCAACTGCCGCATCAATCCAACTCCCGAAGACCACACCAACTTCGGCACCACCGCGGTGGGCACATCCAGCGACGTTGTAGGGTTTGCCATCTTCATGCGGTTCCTGGCTCCTCCGACACCTTCGACTACTACGCCGGGTGGAGCCACTTCGATCAGCAACGGACGTAATTTGTTCAGCGCCGTGGGTTGCGCGATCTGCCACACGCCTTCCCTCACCACCAGCCCCTCGTCCCTGACCGCCAGTTTGGGCAATGCCACCGCCAACCTGTTCAGCGACCTGGAGATTCATCATATGGGCACAGTGCTGGCCGACAACGTCTCGCAGGGCGGCGCGGGCGGCGATCAGTTCCGCACGGCTCCTTTGTGGGGGTTGGGACAGCGGATATTCTTCCTGCACGATGGACGTTGCAAGGATCTCCTCTGCGCCATCGAGGCCCACGAGAGCAGCGGCGGCGAAGCCACCACGGTTGAGAATAACTTCGACGTCAACCTGACAGCCAGCCAACAGCAGGATGTGCTGAACTTCCTGCGCTCGCTGTAATCGTCACTTGAAGTAATGGGGTTTTATGGTGTCCCCCGCTGGCGAGACATTCAAGCTTGTCTCGCCAGTTTTTTCAGGAACTTGAAATTCCGGGTGAGCGGCAGGAGAATGGTGCGCGACTCCTGCGCAAAGCGGTTCATTTTTAAGAGGGATGAGGAGTAAATATGCATCGTGGATTTTTAAATTTTCTGGTTGCCGTGGCGTTATTAGCGTCATTGCCGGCATTGGGCCAAAGCACCCCACCACAGGAACCCCCTAAACAGGACGCCCCTCAGAATGGCGGCGATTTTTCCAATGTCAACCCCTCTCAACCCCTTGTTGTAGTGCCGAAGAACGAGATCATCATAAAAGGCGCCTCGGCCAGTGCCAGCGATTCTACGACTCCCGTACCAGAGGGCGGAGGAGTCTCCGGCAATGTTTTCAGCAATAAGTATTTCGGAATTACCTACACTCTCCCTCCGGATTGGTACGAGAAGCTTAAAGGGCCGCCACCTTCCGATAGCGGACGTTATGTGCTGGCGCAGCTTCGGCCCAGCCCTGCGTTCAAGGGGCCCAACAAAGGAACGGTCCTGATCACTGCCGACGATATGTTCTTCAGCAACCTGCCTGCGAAGAATGCGCTGGAAGTCGTCAACTATACCAGGGACCATCTGCAGGCCGATTACAAAATGGAATTGAAACCTACCGAAGTGAGCATTGGCGGCCGCCCGTTCGCTTTCTTTGCCTATTGGTCTCCAGTGGCTGAAGTGCATTGGTATGTCCTGGCTACCCAGATTCGCTGCCATACGTTGCAAATCGTGCTCAGCAGCCGCGACACGAAACTATTGGAAGGCATGGTCCGCGAACTGGACAAAATGAAATTCGCAGTCGAAGCCGATCCTGCGGCGGGATCGGGCGGAGGAGCCATCTCCGTATGTCTCAAGGATTACGCCCAGCCTAAGAACCTGATTGCCCGGGTGGAACCGGTGCTCACCGAACACCAATTCAATCCCGTTCCCGTTCGCATCATTATCGACAAAGAGGGCAAGGTAAAGCACATTCACTTCATTAGCGCATTTGCCGATCAGTCCGAAGCCATCACCCAGGCGCTGCAGCAATGGCGCTTCAAGCCCTACTTGAAGGATGGAAAACCGACGGAAGTGGAAACCGGCATCATGTTCGGGCGCGACCAGCTTCCGGTAACACCGACGGCAAAGGTCCAAACCGCCGATTGATTCCGCGCTTCCAGCGCCTAAAAATTTAATTTTTTGGGTGCTAATCCATGCAAAAAAGGCGAAATCTTTGCCGGAGTTTCGCCCTGCAAAAAGTAGGATCACATCTTTGCATCCCGGATGGCCTTCTCTCAGTCCGTCGCTTTATCCGCCGTTGTGGCCGCGACTTTGGTCGGCACAGCGCCAAACATGATGCCTGTTTCTACTTCCAGCCGTTTGCCGTCCCGTTCGTAAGCCTTGAACTTCCACTGTTTCAGGGCATCGCTGATGGCTTTTTCCTGTTCCGGGAATGCGCTCAAAAAGTGCAGGTGCTTGAGCTTGCCTTCTTTATCTATAATGATGCGCACCGGAATTGCGTTATACCTGCGTTGGGTGAGCACCGGCTCAACCCGCTCGAGCACGTTCTCGCCGGTTGCGTAGTCCTTGATGCACACGGGAACACTTCCCCCACCCGTGCCTCCGTTTTCCGCCGGCAGCTTCAGTTTGGTGTTGAGGTCTCGGACCAACTCCTCCAGCGTCTTGGGATCACGGTTCATCAATATGATCTCGACTGTGTGGCAGCGAATCTGGGTGCCTAGCACGTACCAATGCAGTTCTGCTACAGGAGACCAATAGGCAAAGAATGTGAAAGGCGCGCCGCCGATGGTGGTCTGCGTGGGCTTCAACTCCACCTGATAGTCCGCCGCCAGATGGTTCTTGGTGTAGTTCACCACTTGCCGCGCGTTAGTGGCAGGCAGGGGCGTAAAAAACATGTCCTGGGCGGTGAACACGATGGTGCCTCTGGCCTCTCCGCGATAGGTGTCCGGCCGGCTCATCTGGGCCAGCACGTAGTTCCCGGTCTCGGATGGTGGTGGAGGGGTGTACTTCTGCACAAAATCGGGAGGCAAAACATAGCTGAGGCCAAAATATTCGTTGGTAAATACATTCTTGGCCAGCGTGTTGCCTTCCGGCATGGGCGTCTTGGAATCGCTGGCGCTCGACCATGCCCCCTTGACAATGATCGTCTCCTTCGGCACCATCGTCGCAGGATCGGGGTTGGTGACATTGGAGAAATCGCCGCCGTTTTGGGAACCAGGCTGGATAGGCGCACTCGGTGATGGCGGAACACCCTGGACAGGAGCACTCGGTGCCGGTGCGCCTTGGATGATGCTTTGGCCCCAGGCCGGAAATGCCGCCGACAGGCAAAGGGTGATCAGGAAACCAATACATCTCGACTTCATACTGCTTCCTCCATGAAAAAGCTACTGGCTGCTAGCTAATAGCTTCTAGCTACTGGCTACTAGCTTCTGGCTTCTTGATTTGTATCAGGGCATGAGGTTACTCGTGCCCTGGTGTTTCTACAATTTTGCAGACCGCTAGCCAGCGAAGCTGCCGGTCTAGATATGGCTCTGGCTACGGGCTCTGCCAACTGCCGCTTGGGTAAAAATGGGCGAGACCAGCTTCGGTCTCGCCCTTAAGAGTTCACAAATAAAGCTCAGAGCGAGCGCAGGAAATTGACGAGGTTCTGCTGGTCGGCAAAGCTCAAGGCCGCCGCAGTGTTGAGCGAAGTATTCGCCTCTGATCCATTGCTGCCGTGGGCATTGATGGCCGTGATGATGTTGCTGGTGCGGCCATCGTGCAGGAAGAAGATGCGCTGTCCCACTCCCCACAACGGGGCGCTGCGGAACTGGTCTCCGCCTGCTCCGCCTTGCGAGACGTTGTCCGCCAAGCCGACGCCCATGTGGTGGAACTCGAGATCGGAGAAGAGGTTAGCGGTGGCGTTGCCCAAACCAGCCGTCAAGCGCGAGGGCTGAGTGGTGAGCGACGGCGTATGGCAGACAGCGCAGCCAACCGCGCTGAAGAGTTGGCGTCCTCTGGCGATGGAAGCTGAGCCGCCGGGAACAGTGGTAGAAGGCGTGGGCGGGGCCAGGAACTGCATGAAGACTGCAAACAACGTAACATCGCTGGCCGAAGTGGAGGCATTGGTGCCATCGGAGTGGGTGATATCCTCTGGATAGCCGACTTGGGCAAGGTTCAGGCAACTGGCCGGCAGTCCTCTGCCACCGGATCCGCCGTTGCCATCTTCTCCCGGCAGCGGGCGGTCTTGTTGGAAGATTTCGTTGCTGATGCCCATTTCCACGTTGTAGGCCTCACCGGAAAAGAGCAGAAGCGATTTGTTCTGGGCCTTCCAGCCAAAGCGGCTGATGGTGCCGTCATTACCGTTATGGTTGAAGCCCCCCGCAACGCCAAATGCATTGCCGGCCTGGGCGCCCTGATTATTCAGCAGGGTTGAGTCATCGATATTTGCCATCAGTCCTGCGCCGAAGACCGGCGTGGGAATACGGAAGATGAGGTTGTTGGCGGCTGCGGCAGCAGCGAAGCCGGGCTGCTGCAAGCTGCAACCGGGCGCATCGGCGCGTCCGGAAACCGTAAACAGGGTCTCCACGCCGCCGTTAGGGTTCGCCGTATTGGCGGTACCATTGGCGTTGAAGAAAAATGGGAACCGGGCTTCACGCACCGGGCCATTGGCTGCCACGAAAGATGGAATGGTATTGGTAGCTCCGCTCACCACGCCATTGGCAATCACCTGGCTTTGCGGGTTAGCGCCGACATTGGGAAAGACATTGGCGCTGGGGCTGGTGCCGCCTTCTGCAGGCTGGGAGTGGCATCCGCCGCACCCATCCAGGTTGAACCGTGGTCCGAGACCGACGTTGTCGCCTGTAACTGTTTGATGTTCGTTGAACTGCGCCTTACCGGTATTGAAAAAGGCCAGATCGTTGGCGTTTGCGCTGACTGAAGCCAGCGGCTGTCCGGCATTGATTCCCGTCGTGCTCCGAACGCCGGGATCATTGACTTGCGCAAACGCTGCTCCGGCGAGCAACAACGCTGGCAAGCATGTGGAGAGAGAAACGAACTTCAGAAGTTTCATCGAGATCCTCCTAGCTGTGACTCATTTTTTCGTTTTTTATGGGTTATCTAGCACAAAGCGTCCCTCCAAATCCCTCGGCAAGTAGGGACTCTGGCGGGCGGTATTCCAGGAGCATCGGCATTCCCGGAGGAACGGTTAATTATGCTGATGATATGCCCGACCCTTCGCATGGTTGGTGCGCGGAAGGGAGACACTCACAAGAAGAGAAAACAACCGCCACGATTTTTGAAAGAACTTCGTTTCGTCGCATCTGCTGCAAGCACATTCCGGCTGCCGAAAACGCGGCTTAGACGAGGGATTTGGAACTCTGCTCAGGAGCAAGCTCAGAGACAGCTAGAGCAGGGCAGAGCACCTAAAACCGGGGCGAATCTTAGCACCTCATGAATGAATGTCAAGAACTAAATCAGGACGGCCGCGATGGGACAGTTGGTCAATGGATTAGATATTACTTAACTTTCCGATCCGTGAAAATGGGACACCCTAGTCAGCAGGAGGAAGGTCAATTTATTTTACATCTGGCTTGCTACTTAAGTAACGACCATAGCGTTTTAACACCCCAACTTAGACGAGACAAGGAGAGCTTGCAGGGGCTGAAGCCCAACGTCGCTTATTTTTTTCCGCAAGGCTTCGGCCGCTGCAAACTATTAATCGGTGGTTGACGCCGTCCCTGGAGCCACGAGAAGAGATGGGCGCCCAAACATGATGCCCGTTTCCACTTCCAGCCGTTGTCCATCCCGTTCATAGGGCCTGAACCTCCACTGTTTAAGGGCATCGCTGATGGCTTTTTCCTGTTCGGGAAATGCGCTCAGAAAGTGAATGTGTTTGATCGTGCCTTGTTTATCAATAATGAGGCGCACGGGAATTGCGTTGTACCTACGCTCCGTAAGCACCGGCTCGACCCGCTCGATCACATTTTCGCCGCTGGCGAATCCTTTGATGCACACAGGAACGCTGCCGCCTCCGGAAGTGCTGGCCTCTAATTGCAACTTCATTTTGCTGTCCATGTCCTTGATCAGTTCTTCCAACGCCTTGGTATCACGATTCATCAATACGATTTCCACTGTGTGGCAGCGAATCTGGGTGGCCAGCAGTCTCCGACGGCGGGGGAGGGGTGAATTTTTGTGTCCAATCGGCGGGCAGCAACATCGGCAAATTTCTGATTTTTAATTTACCGCGTGTACCAACCGAACGCCCGGTACGCCACGGATGCAAATCATCTGTACGCTTCGGCTGGCAGGCCCTGAACAAATCCTTATTGATCTTGCTGGTGAAGCCTATAACGTGGAAATAGGCGTCAGCATTGAAAGTGTTTCCCAATGAGCGCAATGCTGTCCTCGGTTGCATCTTCAACGGCATTCCAGAAGACACCACTAACCTGAACCGCCTTTTTTGAAAACCAGTCTTCACGATCTGCGAGCGCTCCTTTTTGTCTACCGTTTCCAATAATGGTAAAGGTGCCAACAGCGGACTAATCCAAAGACCGGGAAGCATTTGTTTTCAATTCCTTGATTGTTAACAAATGATTTAATCAACCAATCAACCAATCACGAATGTTGAAACTCTTTAAAAATGTCCCCTTGCGGACTCGATAGAAATGTCCCCTTAAACTTGGATCTCCAGCCAGAAGGAGATCCTGTTGAAGAGGACAGCGATGAGCAATCGCGAGCTGGAGCGAGTCGAAGTGATGGGACGAGTGAAGAATGGAGATTTGAAGCTAACCGACGCGGCGGTTTTACTGGAGTTGAGCTATCGCCAAGTGAAAAGGGTGTGGCGACGCTATCAGAAGAAGGGAGTCGAGGGACTGAAGCACGGCCATGCGGGCAAGGCATCGAATCACAGCAAGTTATCCAAGTTGCGCCGCCAGGCGCTGAACTTGATCAAGAAAAAATATTCCGGATCGGAAAGCGAGCGATTCGGGCCGACCTTAGCCGCTGAGCACTTAGCCGAGGAAGATGGTCTGGTCCTGGACCACGAAACGTTACGGCGGTGGATGCTGGACGAAGGTCTTTGGAGTCGGGAGCGCAAGCGCCAAGCCCATCGTGAACGCCGGGAGCGGAAAGCGCACTTTGGGGAGTTGGTGCAGTTGGATGGGAGTTTCCACGATTGGTTCGAAGACCGTGGTCCACGGGGATGCTTGATGAACATGGTGGATGATGCTACAGGCACGATAGAGGCGCGCCTGGGGAAAGAAGAGACCATCTGGGCGGCGGTGGGAGTGGTTCAGGCTTGGATCCAGCAACATGGGATTCCGCGTGCGTTGTATACCGATTGGAAGAATGTGTACAAGCGCAAGGCCACGCCGGCAGAGCATCTTCGGGGCGAAGTGCCGGTCACGCAATTTGGGCGCATGTGTCAGAAGTTGGGGATTCGAATCATCGCGGCGAATTCTCCCCAAGCCAAGGGGCGCGTAGAGCGTAACCATGGAATTCATCAGGATCGGTTGATTAAGAAAATGCGGCGCAAAGGGATCAACGGCTACGCGGACGCCAACCAATATCTGGAAGATGAGTATCTGGCGCAGCACAACCAGCGCTTTGCCCAGTCACCAGCCCGACCCGAGGACTATCATGGGCGGAAGTTGTCGGCTCGTGAACTACGGCAGGTATTCCGATTGGAGACCGAACGCACGATCGGCAACGACTGGGTCCTCCGGCATGACAATCGTTGGCTACAACTGCAGCCGAGACAGCGACGCTATGGACCAACGCGCAGCCAAGCTCTGGTATGCGAATGGGAAGATAGAACGACGGAGGTGTACTATCGCGGCGAGCGGATTCGGTTTACCGAGTTGAAGGAGCCACTTCGAAAACCGACTTCGCCGCCTCCGCCGAAGGCCCGTGCGATAGTGATCAGAAAAGCTCAAGCGGACCACCCTTGGCGCCAAAGTTATCAGAACATGAAGCCACGGCGTTCCGGCCAGGGTAGCGCCGCGCCACTCGTTGGGATGCGCACTTCCGCTTCGCCCTAAAGAACAGGGCTTCGCTTCAGTGCGCATCCCAACGACAACATTCACCCAAGAAGGGGACACTTCTATCGAGTTAAGGATGGGGACATTTCTATCGAGTTACGACAATCAACCAATCACGAATTGACAGACGGACTCTTTTCCCTTATTCTGATTTTTCGTTATGAACTCGATGCTCCTCAGCGCGGCTTGTCTCTGTTGTTGTCAGATTGGGACATCTGCGTCTTTGGGGCGTGAATTTCTGACATAAGACTTACGAGATCATAGGAAAAGTCTAAACTCACCCGCCGCCTGGACGCCCAGGTTGGCGGGTTTCGTTTTTTTTGGGACTGAACGAGGGTGGAAATGAAATTAATAAGGCCGATTATTTTTGGCTTGCTGTTGCTGACATTCGCGGCTTCGAAGAATGCTTCGGCACAGGTGAAATTGCTCAACGTTTCTTATGATCCAACACGAGAGTTATATCGAACGATCAATTCCGCTTTCTCCGCAGAATGGCAGAAGAAGACCGGGCAGACTCTCAAGATCGACCAATCGCACGGAGGATCGAGCAAGCAGGCGCGGTCTGTGATCGACGGCTTGGAGGCCGATGTGGTCACGCTCGGCCTGGGTTACGACATCGATGTAATGGCCGATAAAGGGCTGCTGCCACAAGACTGGCAAGCGAAGCTTCCCCACAACAGCGCCCCTTATACCTCCACCATCGTCTTTCTGGTGCGTAAGGGCAATCCCAAAGGAGTTCGGGATTGGCCTGACTTGGTCAAGCCCGGCCTGCAAGTCATTACTCCGAATCCTAAGACCTCCAGTGGAGGCCGCTGGGCCTATCTGGCTGCCTGGGGCGATGCCTATCGTAGAAGCAACAAAGATGAAACCAAGGCACGGGAATTTGTCGCCGCCCTCTACAGGAATGTGCCCGTGCTTGATTCGGGGGCACGAGCTTCAACCACGACTTTTGTAGAGCGCGAGATCGGCGACGTGTTGATCGCCTGGGAAAACGAAGCCTATCTTGCTTTGCAGGAATTCGGCGCGGGGAAATTTGAAATTGTTGCTCCGCCGGAAAGCATCCTGGCCGAGCCTCCGGTGGCCGTGGTCGAAAAGTTTGCCCAGAAGCACCATACAACGGATGTGGCCAAGGCTTACCTGGACTTTCTCTACTCCGAAACCGCGCAGGAGATTATCGGGAAGAACTTCTACCGCCCCATCTCACCCAAAGCTTTAGCGAAGTACTCCGGCCAACTCAAACCGGTGAAGCTTTATTCGTTCCAGTCGATCTTTGGAACATGGCGGCAAGCCCAGGCAAAACATTTTGGGGAGAACAACATTTTCGATCAGATCTATTCGGCGCGGCGTTAAGGGTTGGAAACATATGTATCAGCGGAAACCAAATCACGCGCTGCCCGGATTCAAGGCCACCATGGGCTTTACCCTGGTATATCTGTTTCTGATCGTGGTCTTCCCGCTTTTAGGGTTGGGGATCAAAGCCTCAGGCATTGGATGGACAAGGTTCCATGAGATTGTGACCTCGGAGCGCGTGATTGCATCCCTGGAGCTCAGCTTCGGCGCTTCGCTGGTTGCAGCCGGAATCAATGTCATTCTTGGATTTGTGGTGGCCTGGGTCCTGGTTCGATACAAGTTCGCGGGAAAACGCATCCTGGATGCCCTGGTCGATATTCCATTCGCGCTGCCTACCGCAGTGGCCGGCATTGCCCTCACCACGCTTTATTCGGCCAAAGGATGGTTGGGCGGACTGTTGGCTCCCCTCGGCATCAAGGCGGCCTATACGCCGCTGGGAATCATTGTGGCTTTGAGTTTCGTCAGTTTGCCGCTGGTCGTGCGATCGGTTCAGCCGGTGCTGGAGGAGTTTGATCCCGAAGTCGAAGAAGCCGCTGCCGTGCTGGGCGCTCATCGGGGCCAGAGATTCATGCGTGTCCTGCTCCCTGAATTGGCGCCCGCGATCCTGACGGGGTTTGCTCTCTCGATGGCGAGGGCGGTTGGCGAGTACGGCTCGGTGGTCTTCATTTCCGGCAATCTCCCGCTGCGCACCGAAATTGCTCCTCTGCTCATCATCAGCAAATTGGAACAATACGATTACGCCGGCGCAACTGCCATTGCGGCCATCATGCTGGTATTTTCGTTTTCCATCCTGCTGGGAATCAACCTTTCTCAATACTGGAGGAGGCATCGAATTACGCCTGCGTTGCCATGAGCACCACGATTGCCCCTCTTTCGAACAGAGTCTTGACGGCCCGCTTTGGCCGGGTCATCCAGCGCGACCCGTTGTGGATGCGGGCAGGTTTGATTGGCATTGCGGTTTTGTATCTGGGTATTCTGGTTTTTCTTCCCTTGATCTTGGTCTTGATCGCCGCCCTGGCCAAGGGCGTTACAGCCTACTGGGCTGCAATCACCGATTCGGCAGCACTCGACGCCATCAAGCTCACTCTGTTTGTCTCGTTCTCTTCGGTCTCGCTCAACCTGCTGTTTGGATTGGCAGCCGCCTGGGCCATCACGAAATTTCAGTTCCGTGGCAAAGGCCTGCTGGTAACGCTCATCGATGTCCCCTTCTCGGTCTCGCCCGTAGTTTCCGGCTTTATTTTTGTGCTTCTGTTCGGCGCTCAAGGATGGTTTGGACCCTGGCTTCAAGCCCATGACATCAAGATTGTTTTTGCCTGGCCGTCGATTCTGCTGGCGACGACGTTTGTAACATTCCCATTTGTGGCCCGCGAACTGATTCCCCTGATGCAAGCGCAAGGCAGCGACCAGGAGCAGGCTGCCATTACCCTGGGCGCAAATGGCTGGCAGATTTTTCGGCATGTGACGTTCCCCAACATCCGCTGGGGGCTGATGTATGCACTGGTCCTGTGCAATGCGCGAGCCATGGGAGAGTTTGGGGCTGTCTCCGTGGTTTCCGGCCATATTCGCGGACAGACCAACACCATTCCTCTGCACATCGAAACTCTTTACAACGAATATTCCAGCTCAGCGGCCTTTAGCGTGGCCTCTTTGCTGGCCTTGTTCGCTTTTGCCACGCTGGGCATGAAGGCGCTGATGGAGCGCCGCCTTTCCCGCGATCGCGCACTGCGCGCCTTCGATACCGGCGACACATTCAGGAGCCTCGAATGAGAACTGCGTCCTCCATTACTCTGAGCCACCTCTACAAGCATTTTGGAAGCTTTGTGGCGCTCGATAATGTCACCCTCGACATTCAAGCCGGACAACTTGCTGCCATTCTGGGGCCTTCCGGTTCGGGCAAAACAACCCTGCTGCGCACCATCGCCGGCCTGGAGACGCAGAGCCACGGCTCACTGCACTTCGGCACGGAGGAGATGACCGATACCAGCCCGCGAGAGCGCAATGTGGGCTTCGTCTTCCAGCACTACGCCCTTTTTCGCCATATGACGGTGATCGAAAACATTGGGTTCGGGCTCAAGGTGCAGCGGCGCAAACTGGGATTATCGAAAAAGGACATCCGCGACCGGGCGATGCGTTTTTTGCATACAGTGCGCCTCGAAGGACTTGAGAATCGCATGCCGGACGAACTCTCCGGAGGCCAGAAGCAACGAGTGGCCCTGGCGCGTGCGTTGGCGATCGAGCCCAGCGTCCTGCTGCTCGACGAGCCTTTTGGCGCATTGGATGCCAAGGTACGCAAAGAGCTGCGCCGTTGGCTGAGGATATTTCACGACCAGATGGGCATTACCACCGTCTTTGTCACGCATGACCAGGACGAAGCCATGGAAATCGCCGACCAGATCGTGATCATGAACCAGGGAAAGATTGAACAAGTCGGATCGCCACAGGAGATCTATGACCAACCTGCCAACGCTTTTGTCGAAGATTTCCTGGATATCGCCGAGAGTCCGGTATCAGCCAACGTGATGGCTTCCCGGGCAGGTCTTCTCCCCAAGAGCTTTGCGTTTGGAGACTAAAGGATTTCGTAATTTGGTAAGTGGGTAAGTGGGTAATTTTCAAAACCAATTTGAACCATGCAACCAACCCCACAAGTTCATTCGCGTCATTCGTGGCTAAAAAGCTTTCCACACACCAACCATGCCCACAGTGCTGCTTCCCTTCAGCCCAAAAAGCCGAGCGGGCTGAATGCTGACCGCTGACTGCTGAGTGCTCCCCAAGTGCTTCCCCAGCGCGCACGCTGTATACTGAATTCCGACTATGCAGCTTGCGTTCAAACGAATCCTGCTTAAGCTCTCCGGTGAGGCCCTGGCTGGCGAAAAGGGGTTCGGCGTAGACACCACCCTTATTCATGCCATGGCGGCCGAGATCAAAGAGGTTCACGAACTGGGCGTTGACATTGCGCTGGTCGTGGGTGGCGGCAATTTCTTTCGCGGCGTGGCCGAACAAGCCAAAGATATGGACCGGGTCGCAGCCGACCACATGGGCATGCTGGCGACCGTGATCAATTCCCTGGCTCTCCAGGATGCGCTGGAAAAGCAGGGCGTCTACACCCGGGTCATGTCAGCCATCGAGATGAATCAGGTTGCGGAGCCCTTCATTCGCCGCCGCGCCTTGCGCCATCTTGAAAAAGGCCGCGTCGTGATCTTCGCAGGCGGCACCGGCAACCCATATTTCTCCACCGATACTGCGGCTTCCCTGCGGGCCATGGAGATCAAGGCTGATGTGATTATGAAAGCCACCCGCGTCGATGGCATCTATGATGCTGACCCTCGTTTGGTTACCGACGCCAAGATGTTCGACACCATCTCCTATATGGATGTCCTCAAGCGTGGTCTCAGGGTCATGGACGCAACCGCCATCTCACTTTGCCGCGAGAATAACCTGCCCATCATCGTCTTCAATTTGAATGTGCGAGGGAACGTCAAGCGCGTGGTGACGGGGGAAAAGATCGGGTCTTTGGTTTCGGCGTAAACTATTTCGGCTGCGTGGACGTGCCGTCCGCGTTCAATGGGGTCCAGGTCTTGCCGCCGTCGCGGCTGATCAGGCTCTGGCCATTTGAAGTTTTCACCTGCACATCTCCGCCAGAGAGAGAGATTTTCTCGATATCGCCGGAAGCCGAACTGCCCAGGTTGAGCTTTTGCCAATCCACCCCGCCATTCCAGGAATGGACAAGCGTGGCATTGGTCCCGCCCGCCCACACTTCATGGCCCTGCGCCTGGACTACTTTGAACTGGGTCTCGTCGCCTTGGGGGGGATATGCTTCATGCCATTGATTCAGATCAGCTGAGTTCACCAGTTTTCCGTCTTGTATGCGCCAGTGCAGTTGATCCGGACTTGCTGCCACCTTGGCGCGTGGCGTCTCAGCCGCCTCGTGGGGAATCGTAGCGGCTTGTTTGCTCACAACACTGGGACTGATCGGCGGCCGTACTGGAGGAGGAGCGCCGCCAGCAAATGAGCTTCTTTCACCTGCAGCAGGATCGGAAGCGCCCGATGATCCCGCAACCGCTGTTTTGACCACATCCAGCACGGTGGTCGCGATGGGGCCGGGCACCGCTTTTCTCAAGAAACCTTTACGTGGAGCATCCTGCTCGGCAATCTGTCGAGGCGAATTCAGGGTGGTTTGCTTTTTTAGCCGCTCAGTATCCTCCCTGGCTTGCTCTTCGCGCGCCAACGTATAGCTGCTCGTATAATTCCGGTCCTCAGCTAAAACGTTGTTATTTACAAAGGCCCCAGGCTGCGCTTGAACAGGTCTCGGCTGGTTGCCCGATGTCAGCATTCCAACCGAGAGCCCTCCCGAATTCAAATTCGCTGCATCTTTCAGTTCGGCATTCTGTTCCTCGCTGCGTGCTCCGCGTTCCCTGAGCAGGGGTAACGACTGGGCGGTTGGAGGCACTCCGGAGGGACTGGAAGCCGAGGCGTTTGCGCCAGATGACCGCCTGCTTGCCCGAGTGAGGTCGTTGTGTGCGCTCGAAGTCTCTGCAGTAAGAACCGTCCCAGACTGATCTGCTGCCGTCTGTTGCGTTGTCTTGGAGGCGTTGGCCTCGGTAGCCACAGCCGGCGGTATCGTCGTCTGTGTCGTCGGTTGTATCTTCGCTTGTACCTGGGGAGCAGGTTTCTGGGTTAATTCCTTGTTCGCCGGCCCCCGAACGACCACGCCAATCGCAACGGCAATGGCTACCACAGCCAGAGCACCTGCCCAGCGCAGGCCAAATCTCCAGGACCTCGATGGAGGCGCGACCGTTTGCACTGCCGCCTGTTCAGGAACACTCGGTAAGCTGAGCGCGACCACCTCGCGGCAAAAAGAGCAGGCCGCGAGATGTTCGATAACCTGGTCCCGCTCTCCCGAAGGCAGCGACTGCTCAACATAGGCGGTGAGAGTGTCGGGATCGGGATGCGTCGCCGGCACTGGCCGTGCTCTCAGTCTCTGGCGGACCGTATTGGAAAGCTCTGGCATTTCTTAATCTGAACCATTATCTTCTTGGAACGCAGCAGAACGATTTTCTTGCAATCTTCTTCTGACATCCACAGCTAAATAGCGTACATCAGCTTCCAGGGCTTCTTCAGCCTGTCCCCGGTTCATTCCCCTGGTTTGCAGGCCCAGCATGACCTGTTTTCGCAACGTCTTCAGGAGCTTCTCCAGCCTGCGGCTGATGGTGGACTCATGAACCCCCACAATTTTACCGATTTCCGTCAGAGTACGGTTGTCCAAATAGTAGGCCGCCAAGACCAGGCGCTCTTCGGCCGCCAGTTGATCCAGAGCCTCATCCGTAGCTTCCCCCAGACGGTGATCGGCGATCTGGACGGGAATAGAATTGGCCGAGGAGAACTGTACTCCTTCTTCGGTCTCCTCTTCAAGACTCACCAGCCGTTTTGTCTTGCGATAACGATTGACGAATTCCTGGGCGATCACCGTGCGCAGCCAACCCTCGAGCGAACCCCGTCCCATGTAGAAGTTCAATCTTGAAACCCGGCGGCCTTCTTTTTCGGTTGTGCCATAGAGATCGGCATAGAGCGAATCCGCCAGGTCGCGGGCGTTAGAATCTTCTTTGGCTACTCCCCTGGCAATGTCGTAAAGTTTCTCGCGGTACTTGGTTAGGAACTCCACCCAAGCCAATTCATTCCCGGCAGAGCAAGCCCTGGCCAAGACCAGTTCTTCGATTCGCAACTCCCGCCAAAGTTGTTGCTTCTGCTGGGAATTGGCCTGAGGGGAATACTTCGCGGCTACCTGTTCAAGGATTGCCTCAAAACACTCGATGGTCAGGCCAAAGCGTACAGCTCCGCTCTTCTCGAACAACTCGCGGACGGCTGGCAAAACAGCCTCGGCTGGCTTGGACGCGAAATTCATGTCTATGCGGATAGTATCAATTTTCACTGCAAGAAGTCTGCTCTTTTACGTTCTTAGAGGCGACGGGGGGAGGTCCAAAATATGAGAAAGGGCTTAGTTCTGGGGACAGTTGTGGCGTTGGTGGCTGTTTTGTTACTCACGGCCCGCCCTCAACGGGTGGCGGCGGGCACGGAATTTAACGGCAGCGAGTACAAAGTACTGGCGCCTATTTCGCATGGAGACCTGACAATTTTCCCGATCGTAGCGCCTAAGGTGCATGACGCCAGCGATTTCCTGACTTTGGACGAAGGGATTCGCTCGGGTGATGTCGTTGTTACGGAGGTTGGCAAGATTCATCCACTCATCCGGCGGCCAAACAGCGTAATTCCGCAGGGTTCTTTGGGAGTCGTTAACCGGCTTGTTCTGGTAAACAACTCAAAGCATCCTCTGATCCTATTGGCCGGCGAAGTGGTGACCGGTGGCAAGCAGGACCGGGTCGTGGGAAAGGACCGAATTGTTCCGGCAGAGAGCGATCCGGTAGACCTTTCCGTCTTTTGCGTGGAGCACGGCCGATGGGTGGAAAGTTCGACCAAGTTCGACACCCATGCTTCTGTGATGGCGCAACCGAGCGTTCGCGGGAAGGCTATGGTCGACAACAACCAGCAGAAGGTGTGGGACGAGGTGGCCAATAGTAAAGCAAACATGGCGACCAACAGCCGGGGCTACGTTGCGCGCACTGCTCCGGGCGCAGCATCGGGTGGAGCTGCCATGGCGGAACTCGACAAATTAGATCAAATCACCTCCTATGCTAAGACGCGTGAGAACGGAGTCATTCAGAAGCAAGTCGATGACATCGTGCAGCCAATGCAGAGAGCTTACGAGAGTGTGATTAAGCAGTTGCGGGAACAAAATGCAGTCGGAGTGGTTGTAGCTGTTAAAGGCCACATCATTTGGGCCGATATATTTGCCAGCAACGGATTATTGAGCAAGTACTGGCCGAAGTTGTTGCAGTCGTATGCGGCGGAAGCGCTGAGTATGCCGGGCGAACGAATCGAGGTTACCAGCAAATCGGCACAGCAATTCCTCGACAACTGGCAGACGAGGCATGAAGTCGTAGAGAGCGAGCCTGGGCTTTACCGGGAGACGGAAATGACCGGAGACAGATTCAAGGCGTTTGCACTTACGTCGCTTCTGCCAAAACAGAATTTCGACCTTCATCTAAGCAAGATTGTGAATTAAGAACTGTGAAGTTATGTTGCCGAGGGAAAAAGAAAATTTTGGATTGCGGGATAGTGAAATCGCAGGATTACTTTCGTCCTGTTACCTGGGTTTGTACGCGCGAACATTTTCCTGCAACAAAGTATGCCGGATATGTGTCTAATTGAGCAGCAGCATAAAGCGTAATAGGTCGGAGGTGACTTATGGGTGAGAAATTTTCGGTAGCAGAGGTGACGGCTCTCAGAAACGAGCTTTTGCAGGGCGGACTGGATTCCTTCCAGACTGCAGAGCTTCTCAAGATGTTTCTCGTAGGACGCGGCTACGGTATATCTCCTGAATCCGCTTTGGACGCCGCGGGCCGAATCGAAGGATTGCACTGCAATGTTGAGTCTCTCCACAAAGAGCTTGAGACGTTAGCTCTGGTGATGTAACCGCATCATTCACAGGGTTAGAAAAGCCGAGCCAATCAGCTCGGCTTTTTCTATTGAGTCCTGTTCTTGGGCTGCCTGCGCAGGAAGTGCAAAATTTTGGCAATTTTGGCACTTATGGCAATTTTGGCAATCCCGCCTCACAGACTATTCAATCCGGCCCGACCGGTGGCGGGGCTTTGTGGGGAGTCTTTGTAAGCTACAGATAATAAAAATCTTGCTGGTTTATTTTCGGGATAGGGACAATTGAGGCGCGCTTCACCTCGGGTGCATTGCCGCACTGAGTTGAATTCGCGATGCTTGGGCCGGAGGAAAACCCATGTATCGTTTCAAACTGACTCTCTTGATTCTTCTAATTAGCTCTTCCCTGGCTTGCTTTGCGCAACGCGCCAACCCCGATGCTCCTGATCAGTCGCAGTTGCTGAAGAACTCCAAGGACAAGGATTACATCCTGCGGAACTTCAAAACCATGTACGTAGCCACCAAGGACATCGACTTCTTCGACTGCGCCCAAATGAAGGCGGCTCTGCACCGCAATGAGGACTTTGACAAACTCAATATCACCATCGTGGATGATCCCCGCGTTGCAGACGTGGTATTCGAGGTTACCTACACCTTTGCCTGGGACTACCCATTTGAACTGCGTCATCAGAACACTACATCGGTCCTGTTGGCAGGCAAGGGCGAAGGGCCATTTTCAGGACCGTTGGGCGCCGCCGACGTTGCCTATCAGTTCGTTAACCTGGCCAAGCCGTACCGGACAGGAAAGAAGTGATTTGGAGAAATTGCCATAAGTGCCAAAATTGCCAGAATTGCCATAACTTCGCTGCCGCATCCGCCAAGCCCTGAAACTGCGCTCTCGATGAGCGCAGTTTTCAGAGCTTTTATCTTGTCGTAGTAATAATCGTAATAAGGCATTTGATGATGACTGCAAAAAGTGAAAACCTGAACCGTAATACGGCAAGGTGTAATTAAAAGTGGGAGTCAATCGTCACGCCACGAGAAACCAGCCCCAGAGGGGCGGCCGAAAGTAGCCCAGCATGTCGAGCCAGCGCGGGCGCGGTTCTGCGCACACGCTGGCTCGTAAATGCTGGGTATAGAAAGGATCAACCCTTTTCCTTGCGCCGCAGAGCCTGCCCTCGAGATGAGCTGCAAAGCAGCGAGTCGAAGGGCTTGCGCGCAGCGAAGCGGAGCGCAACAAGAAAAGGTTTTGATGCCGGGAGCACCAAATACGAAGCTCAACCCTCCATAGTCAAAATGCTATGCACAGTGACTCTCACTTTTAATTACACCCTATACGGCAGGCAAAAGTTGCATCGAGTCGCGACAACTGGCTAGAATAACCGGGTATTTTGACGGGCTGTGAAAAACGACTCTTTGAGTCGAAATTGCTAGAGCAGCATCAAAATAGATAGGACGCGGGCTTCAACAACCCCGCAGGTCAGGAAGACGTGGACCTGCTGGAGCCTGCGGATGCTTTCAACATCCCCGTTCCGGGGCTTCGTGCCTTGGAGCTGAAGGCGGACTTTAAAAAATGTCAACAGCAACTGCGCCGACTATCGAGCGGCTTGAGAGCTGCTCACTCGATAACTATCTTGTGCTTCCCGACCACAGTATGGATGAGCGGATCGCCTCGGCCAAGCGGACGCTGGGCCGTGATGTCGTAATTCTGGGACATCATTATCAGCGCGATGAAGTGATTCGCTTTGCCGACTTTCGGGGCGACTCTTACAAGCTGGCACAGGAAGCAGTCCGTACTGATGCCCGCTACATCGTCTTCTGCGGTGTCCACTTCATGGCGGAAAGCGCAGACGTGCTGGCCCATGATGGACAGCAGGTGATCTTGCCCGATTTGAATGCCGGCTGCTCCATGGCAGACATGGCTGAGATTACCCAGGTGGAAAGCTGCTGGGAGCAGTTGGCCTCCTTGGGGCTGACTACTCCGGAAGGTGACGGAATCACCCCACTCACCTACATGAATTCTACTGCTGCCATTAAAGCTTTTTGCGGCGAGCGTGGAGGCCTGGTATGCACATCCTCCAATGCTGCAGGAGCTTTTACCTGGGCAATGCAGCGCAATGAAAAAATCCTCTTTCTGCCGGACCAGCATCTGGGGCGCAACACGGCTTATGCCATGGGCATTCCTCTGGAACAGTGCGTGGTTTGGGATCCTTACATGATTATGGGTGGCGTGACGCCCGCGAAACTGCGGGAGGCAAAAATCATTCTGTGGAAGGGGCACTGTTCCGTGCATCAGCGCTTTCTTCCGGAACACGTTGACAAGGTGCGCGCCAGGTATCCGGATATCAAGGTGATTGTCCATCCTGAATGCCGTTGGGACGTCTGCCGGAGGGCCGATGACATCGGCTCCACCGAACAGTTGATCAAGATCATCAAGAATGCTCCCGCGGGCGCCCGATTTGCCGTAGGCACCGAGATTCATCTGGTAAACAGGATGGGCAAAGAGTTTGCCAACCAGAACAAAATGGTCATTACCCTCGACGATTCCGGCTGCTTGTGCACCACCATGTTTCGCATCTCTCCGCAGCATCTCTGCTGGGCGATGGAGAACCTGCTGAATGGCAATGTCGTCAACCGGATTCAAGTGCCGGAGGATGTAAAGCATTGGTCGCGCGTGGCGCTCGATCGCATGTTGACGATTTAGAAGAAGTCATAACTTGTAATTTCCAGGTTTGTAATTTGAAAACGGGTGTGATTAAAAGTGCGAGTCAAATTCTAGCTGGGGGATGGTTTCGGTGGTTCGCCGCAAAGATCGATACTGGACAAATCAAAGTTCGAATCCTTCGAGTCCCGTAATCCCCGATTTAAATCCAATACTGTTCACTTAAAGGAAGTGCAGTATGTTTGGGTTGAGGTGATCAGCCCCGGCAGGGGCGGAGAGAAGTTAGCCCCAATACCGTTCACTTAAGTAAAGATGTTGTTGAATTAACAGCATGGTTTACCTGCATGTTTCATGAGGCTAGGCAGGTAGCCACCAGCGCCGCAGGCGCGGCTGAAAGTAGCCCGGCATGGAGCGTGAGCGGAATGCCGGGTAAACAATCAAATCCCACAAAGTCCCGCAGGGACGGCTGAG